>CAXSGJ010000126.1:0-2059 GCA_964236865.1 uncultured Polyangiaceae bacterium | reverse complement strand
CATCGTCACTGGCATCGGCGCGGTCGGCTTGGTCGGGGGCCTCGTTTGGTACTTCGTGCAGCCACGCTCGGCGGAAGCGACGGGCTCACTGCTCCGCCCGCGCGTCAGCACCGCTCTGACTCCAGGCTTTGCCGGCGTTTCTCTGAACGGCGCGTTCTAACGGCGCCTGGGCTAGCGCGGATTCGGGCTCTGCTCGCCTACGGTCGGCGGCGCGTTCGGGCGCGCTTTGTCGTCATTGTCATCGCCAGTGCCCTGCACGTCCCCCGCGTCCCTGTCCGACGCACTGAACTGGGTCGGGGCGTAGTGAAAGCCTCGTGGATCGGGCTCGAGCGGCGGCGGGGTTTCGCTGGACGAGCCGCCACACGCAGCCGGACCGGCCCCCGACAGAACGGCGAGCAAGGCTACAAACAGCGAGCGCTGGCACGGCATGGGCCGGCTCTAGCACGATTGCCCGAAGCACCAAAAGCCACTACCGTCGCGGGCACTTGAGCGCTTACGCAGCCCGTGTTTCGTCGAGGCGGTCGTGATCGGTCGGCTGCGCGGGCACGTGCTCGCAGACGACGACACTGGCGGCGTGGTGCTCGATGTCCGTGGCGTTGGATACGACGTGCACGCGCCCGTCGGCACGGTGGGCAGGGCGCGCGTCGATGCCAACGGTGACGTCGAGCTCTGGATTCACACACACGTCCGCGAGGAGGCGCTCGATTTGTTCGGCTTCGCCACCGAGACCGATCGCCGAGTGTTTCGGCTATTACTGGGCGTTCCCAACGTGGGCCCAAAGACCGCGCTCGGCGTGTTGAGCGCAATGCCAGTCGAAGACCTGTCCCATGCGGTCGAGCGCGGAGACCACGGGCGATTGGGGAAAGTCCCCGGCATCGGCAAGAAGACGGCCGAGCGGCTGGTGCTCGAATTGAAAGAAAAACTCCGCGGCCTGCGGCACGCGTTGCCAGCCCCGGCCCCTGAAAGTTCGGCCAATGGCGGGGAGCGGGTGCTCAGCGCCTTGGTGAACATGGGCTATCGACCCGGTGAGGCGGAACGCGCGGTATCGGCCCTTGGTCCGAAGCTTGCCACGGAACCGCTTGCCGATCTGCTGCGCGAGGCCCTCGCGCATCTCACCCCATGAGGCAGCGGCGCGGACCCGAGCCCAGAGTTTGCGTGGCGCCCAAACGGTTCCTTGACCGGGGCAAAGGGTCGTGGATAATCGCGCGCTTACGAGGGAATCTAGTATCCCTCGTCAGCTCGGTCCGCTCCCCTGGAGGACACCTGTGATCACGTGTTTGAAGTGCGGCAAGGAGAATCAGGACCACTATAAGTTTTGCTTGGGCTGCGGGGCTGAACTCCCACGTGCAGTCGCAGCGAAACCGTTCACCACTGCGACGCCGCCGCAGGGCGTGCCCGCGATGGCGGCGCCGATGCAAATGCCGGCGCCCCCCATCCCAGTGCTCACACCGCAGGCCGCGCCAGCGCCAGCGCCGATCGGTTCTCAGCGGCCGCCCATGCCGAACGCGCCGCCAGCGCCGGTCGCGTCGCCATCGGCGCCAGCGCCCGCAGCGGCTGGAACCGTCGTTTGCCCGCAGTGCGGGCACGTCAACGGCACCGGGAACCGGTTCTGCGCCTCGTGTGGTTACAACCTGGGTGCGCTGTCCGGGGCGAGCCCATCCGCGGCACCAGCCGCGGCACCGACGACGAACGCGGGCCCCTCCATCGTGCTCACCGCGCTGCGGGCCGACGGAAGCGAAGCCGGTACTTACCGCTTGCCCGACGCGCCGCAAGTCACACTCGGCCGCGATACGGGCTCGATTTTCGCGGGCGACAGTTACCTTTCACCGCGCCACGCCACCTTTGCGCGGCGCGGCCCACAGCTGTCCATCAAAGACGAAGATTCGCTCAATGGCGTGTACCTGAAGCTACGTCCGAACGAGCCGTGTCTCTTGGAGTTCGGCGATTTGTTCCGGATCGGTCAGGAAATCATTCGCCTCGAAGAGCTGAAGGGCCAAGGGCGATCAGCGGACGGCGTCGACCGCTTCGGCAGCCCGTCGAAAGGCTACATTGGCCGCTT
>CAXSGJ010000125.1:983-2296 GCA_964236865.1 uncultured Polyangiaceae bacterium | reverse complement strand
GTCTTCGACACCTTTTAGCAAGTCGAGCGCGACATAGAGGAAATTGCCGCTACCACACGCGGGATCGAGCACACGGATCTCCGCAAGGCGCTTCATAAAGGCGCGGGCCTCAACCTTTGCGTCTTTGATCTTGTTGTTCGAGGCGAGGCTACGGATCTTGGCCTGGGTCGCGGACCAGTCTTCGCGCACGGGCTCCTCGATAGTCGGTCGCACTAAGCGCTCGACGTAGGCGCGCGGTGTGAAGTGAGCGCCTAGAGCGACAAACGGTTTGAGATCGGCAGTCACGCGGCCTGCGCCGGCGCGACGGCCTGTGTGGTCTCAAGATTTTGGATGGCGCAGCAGCGGCGCAGATCGAAAAGATTGGCGCGAGTGCCGCAGTATCGGGCGCGGCGGCCCTGGCGTTGCGCCACGTGGGCGAGACGATGTTCGATACCCACTCGTTGTCGCAATTGTTGTCGGCCATTGGGCGTAGCGACCAGCTTTCGAAGGCGATGCTGTAAGCGCTCGTCTTCCGCAACGGCCACCGTGCGCCCCGACGCGGTTGCCATCGTGCATCGCGCGCGCAACCGGCAGCGGCCGCAAGCTTCCGGTTCAAACTCGACAGTGGTTCCGGGCGTGAAGTGTTCGGTCTGCCCTGCCGGACAGGTGATTGTCAGGCTGCGCATGTCGACGTGAAAATCTTGCTTGGTAAAGAGTTCCGGATTCGAGTTGCGAGCGACCCATGGCTTGCATAAGACCTGACCACCGCGCGCCAACACCAGCGGCACCGTGCTGGCGTTGATGTAGCCGCGATCGACGTGGAGTTCGCTGATTTTCAGGCCTTGGCGCCCGATATCCTGCTCGAGTTCTGGCGCGGCTTCCTCCTCTGGGCGATTGGCGGGCGTGATCGCGCACGCGAGGATGAGCCTCGTATCGAGATCGGCGGCGAGGTGACGCTTGTAACCGTTGAAGCGCTTGCTCTTACTTTTTCGCCCGTGGCGCATCTGCTGATCCTCGATCGAAATGATTCGCTCGGCTGCGACGCCATCGCGAATCCGTAGGCGCCCGCCGTTCGGGTCATTGGGGTCCGGCTCAAGATCTTGGGCAATCAGCTCTCGAAGCAGTCGGACGTGCTCATCCAGCGGAGGCTCCTTGATTTGCTTGGGCAACCGCCGAGCAATCCAGTCCTGGAGCGACTCAAGCTGTTCGAGCAGTCGCTGCAGGGCGTCGGCTTTTTGCGTCGGATCACTCCACTCGCAGTCGAGCCCCTTTTTGATGCTCGTCGATAGAAGCACTGGAATTCCGGCTAAAACACAGATCTGTCGATATGGCTT
>CAXSGJ010000125.1:0-964 GCA_964236865.1 uncultured Polyangiaceae bacterium | reverse complement strand
CAGCCACGCACTCGACCAACTTGCGAGCAGCATGGCCGAGCAAGTTCAACGTGTCCTCCACTCGCCCCGCGCCTTCCAACGGCATCGAGTCCATCGCCACGCGCAGGTCTTTCGGCAGCTTCTTCGGATCGAAACCGCCATGCTCGCTTGCGAATTGTACGGTTCTCTCGAGTAGTCGCCGATCCATGTCCGTACGGATCAGGCGTGCGCGGAAATCGTGCAGAGCCCCCTGGGAGAACGCCGGTTGGTCTGAGCCGAGGCGATCCAATACCAGTTGCCAGCGCAGGTCGACGACCGTGAGTTCGACGGCCTCTGCGTCGGACGCGCCGGCGTACGCTTGCAGCAACACGGCCATCGCCATCAAAGCTGGCGGAACAGGCACTTTTCCAGCACCCGTATCTCGATACATGCCTTCGAGCTCAGCTTGAAATGCCTCGTCGAACAGTTCATGCCGGACCTCACGGAGAAATCCGAAAAGCTTCTTGGTGCGAGCGAGTCGCTTCAACAGGAAGCCTTCTTGCTTGGTCACCTTTGCCGCCGGGGTCCATCGCGTCATCGCCATCGTGCGCCTCCGCGACGAACACGATCACGCCTCCCACTGCCAGCGCAAAGACATTCACGTGGGATCACCTATGATCACATAGGGCATCCACGGAATTCCTTTAGGAATTCCGCGGCCTCAAACTGATCGGCGCTCTAGCGAGCGGCGGCCGCATCACTGTGCTCTTTGAAAAACAGTTCTGGGGCGACCACTACGGTAACTTAACCGATCAGTTTGGGGTGCAGTGGGCGGTGAATTGCCACGAAACGGGCTGACTTTGCCGGCCGCGCTCGGATAGGAACGGTGGCGAGCCGGGGGCTGCGACGCAGGGTTGCGGGCGCCCCCCCAATACCCAGCGCCGGAAGAGTGAGTCACATGCCGGGAATGGGTATCAACTCGACGACCTCGATAGAGCCTTCGGGC
>CAXSGJ010000124.1:0-3273 GCA_964236865.1 uncultured Polyangiaceae bacterium | reverse complement strand
CGGTGATGACTCGCTGACGCTTCAGGTAGCCGAGGATGCGAGCGCGCGCGATTTGTAGGGCGTCCACAACATCGCTCGTTGAAAGCCGAGGCAGTGCTCGGAACTCGAGCTTGCCGTCGGAACCGGCCGCGTACACCCCGTCCAGGAACACCGCATGAAGGTGCGGATTGAGTTTCAAGTCCGAAGAGGCACGCTGCACGGCAACGACCGCGCCGCTCTGCGCGCGCTCGCGGGTGCTCGTGCGCAGGCGGCGGTGGTACCAACCGAGGATGGAGTCGACGAACAGCCGCGTGACGGCTCGTGGCTCTCGAGCGCGTCAAGCCGGAGTTGTCCGATAGCGACTTCGAGGCCATGTTTTTGGAAGAGTCGCGAATCGCCGCGCGGCTCAACCATCCAAATCTGATCCATGCCTATGAGGTGGGGCAGGATCAAAGCGGCCTGTTTTTGGCAATGGAGTATCTGAGCGGGCAAACGTTGGCCCAAGTCATCGAAGTGGCGGGCTACGAGGCGCTCGACCTGCGCTTCACGTTGCAGGTGCTGATTAATGCTCTGAGCGGGCTGGAATACGTGCATCAGCTAGCCGATATCGCCGGTCGCCCGATGGGCCTCGTGCATCGCGACGTGTCCCCGTCCAATATTTTCATTACTTATTCGGGTCAAGTCAGGGTCTAAGTCATCCAAAGCCAGCTCGGTCAGCGACCGGCAGCCGCCTCACTTAAATCCGACGCTCGTGGCGTGCGAGGCTCTTCCACGGGCAACACGAGCGAAGTGTTGGTTTACCTAACGGTTTTTACGCGCAGTCGTCTGTCCGCGGCGGTTCGGGCCTGTTTCGGACGGGCCGTGCTGGCTCACACGGCGGGGTTTCGATGAGCAACCGGAGACGCACAAGGCGCAGCCGAACAGGCTCCCCGCGAACAAACCCAAGCCAAGCTATGAAGCGGAGAAATTGCGTCGCGTTTTCATTGCGTCCCTCATATGTCCCATCGCACCGTCGGTCGCAGACCATTTGGCGTCGACGCCCCGACCGCGGTGGTGACCCTACCTCTGAGCGACCGCATGAGCAACGCGCCATCGCCCAATTTTGTCGTAGAGTGCGGGCGACGTGTCGGTGCCAACATGGAAGCCAAGCATCACGGAAACTTCAATCTTGCGGCCGACGCAGAGCCGCTCGAAGTTCGCGTGACGCGTTATGACCTGCGGAAAATCCGTTTGGTACAGGTTCTGCTCCCGCTCTGCTTCATTTTCGTGCCGCTGGCGCGCCGCTTCGGCGGAGCGTGGCTCGTCGTCCCTGCGGCAATATTGTGCGCGTTGATCGTTCGCACGCTCCTGCGGGCGCAGTCGAGCGAAAGCGTGCTGTTACGAACATTCCCGGATCGCATCAAGGTGGGCGCGACCACCGTCCGACTGGCTGAGCCCACATCGTGGCGTTGGCATGGGCGGCACGCCACACTTTTTCTCGCCGCCGGCAACGTAGTCGTCAAGCCCCGCGCTTCGACGCGGGGCGACGTGTTGAGGAGTCAGTTGCATGCCACGCTTGGCGACCCTCTGCTCTACACGCATCGGGGGTCATTGGCTGCACGCATAGCTGCGGTCGTGGTCGCGGCGCTAGGGCTGCTTTTGCTCGGGGTGGGTGTTCACTACCGGCTGGTCTACCTAACACTCGCAGTGGGAGTAGTGATCGTCGCGTTGGCGGTGTTTGCGACGCTTTCGGGTAAGGTGTGCGATCCCTCGTCGTTGCCAACGCGCGACGATTAGCCGGAATCGACCAAGTTGATGACCCAGTTGACTGAACCACTGGCGCTACCGCTAAAGCGCGAAGGCGTAGAGCTCCCTCCGATCCCACCAAAACTGTTCAACAGCCCGAGGATGCCGTAAACTAAGCGTTTTTGCGTTTCCTTCGAGATGACATGCGTCATGCTTGCCGCGCGACGCACGGACATCGTGACGCCGTTCTCTAGGCTGGCAGTTGCGACTTTCGCTTCTGCGGCGGCCTTTTTTAGGGCAGCGCGGCCTTCGGGGGTCTTGGCCGCCTCCTCGAAAACCTCGCGGATGACCTTGAGCCGGTCGAAGCGGTTCATTTGCTTCAACTTGGCGAGCGTGATCGCTCGGGCAGTGAAAGCGCGCTGACGACTGAGCACGTTCCAAAAGTTTCGCAAGGCGAACGGCAAGCTGGCGAGCGCGCTGACCACGCCGATTGCGTCGACAACGAGAAAGATCGTCGAGTACGCACTGTCGTCGTCCCAATCTTGAAGCGAACTAGACTTGGGGGTTTGGATGACCTCGGTAACTCGCACGAGGCCGTTCCCGCACTGCAAGGCGCTAGCCCCAAGACTCACCAAGATGCGACCACTAGGAACGAGGATACGCCGCCAGTTGGTACCTCTGCAGCGACTCCGGCAGCGACTCCCGCGGCCGCGACGCCTGTGAGGAGGCAATTCCACCCGGCACCGAGCAACTCAGCACCCATCCGACTTTTGTTACGCACGATGGCAGGCGGAGGTGCAACACTCGCGATTGCGCCCGGCGCTTCAGCACGGCCCTCTAGTTCATCAATCTCAGTGTCGTTGTCCGAACCGATGATTTCGACGATCACTGAAAGGCGGCTCGAATACATGGCGCCGGGGTATCCAGAGCTAATCGCCATGCACTGCTCCCCGTCATATAGGCCCACGACAGCGCCGCGCAGCTCAGGGATTCGATATATAGCTGCTACAATCGCCTTAGTGGTTTGCCCCGATAACATTGGCTTGAGCTAACATCGCGCCGTTTCAGCCACAACTTAGAACGAGTGCACCCATCGCGGGTCCTCCCAGTCTCAGCAGTGGTGCTTTGCATCGATGAAAAGCAGATGCAGGCGCTGGCGCGTCGAGCTCCTGATCGTCGAAATCGCAATGCTTCCGTGCCCCCGATTCGAGTAGGTCCGTCGTGGCGTGTGCTCCTTGTGAGCGTGCATGCGAACCCGCGTATAGTCGGTGAAGAGAGCCATGCGACCTGGCGGCCTGTTCACCGTTCACCGGCGGAGCGCGGATCTCGATCTCATCTTCTGAGCACCCGCGCAGCTTCCATCCGTGCGCTCGGCGATCGACAGTCGGTGCGATGACGACGACCTCGAGAGTTCGCAGGAAGCCGCCCAGCAACCGTCTGACCACCTGCGCTGAACGGAGCTGCAATCGGCCTTTTGCCGTGTGCAGTGGGTGCGATCGCGGCCGCCGGTTCTGCGTATCCGTCCGGTCAGCCCCGTTACAGACGAGATCGGTTGTCGCGAGTAAGAGC
>CAXSGJ010000123.1:0-3340 GCA_964236865.1 uncultured Polyangiaceae bacterium | reverse complement strand
TCGAAATCAGGCGTACCCGTAAGGGTACCAAGGGTTCGAATCCCTTTCTCTCCGCTGCCGTAGCTGCGCGCACGCGCTGGTGCTGGCGTGGCCAACGGGCAACGCTGCGCCGGTCGCAGATGCGGGAAGCCAGGCGTTCAGGCTCCCGCGGGATTGCCGATTGCCCAAAGGCGAATCCGAAATCCTCGTGAGGCGCGCAGGTCGTCGAATGATCCTCGAACCGGTTTGAGAAAAGGCCTGAGGAATCCTCAAGTCGTCAGGTTTAATCGAGAGCGGCGATGCTCTCTGACTTGGGTTGATGATCACAGTGCTTGGCGTGTGGAGTCGTTACCTTCGGCGGCGCGGGACGGTGCCCGCGTGGTCGCTCCGGGCCGCCGAAGGCTGCGTTGGCCGCGAAGTCGCGCGCGACCACCAACCCTCTGCGGAGGCAACGGCATACGGCGTAGCTGCTTCACGCCACGGCTGCGATCCGGGTCGCTGGCCACGGCCGGGCGCGGCGACCTCGTCACTGGCGGGAAAGCCGGACCCGGATCGCGCCCGCGATTGCCGTGATGAGAGGGTCTGCGCGCGGAGCGCGCGACACCGACCGTCGAGCCAAGATCGCGCTCGGCGTGGCTCAACGTCGTCGATCGCTGGGCGAGGGCTGACGCACGCCCGATTCTTGAACCCGATCACGCTGGCGCTTTCAGTGTTGGCGTCACTCCTAGTGGATCGCGAAGCGCGGTGGTCACATACTGCGTTCTTTGCGCTGGCGAAAAACGAAGACAACCCGCACCATCGAACGATGGCCAACCGCGTCTTCGAGCAGGCGACTGTGATTCGCGAGCAACACCTGGATACGTTTGGGCACGTGAATAATGCCCGTTATTTGGAGCTGTTCGAACAGGCGCGGTGGGATTTCATTACCGACAATGGCTTTGGCCTCGAGCAAGTGAAGGCGTCGGGGACGGGCCGGTGATCTTGGAAGTCTCGTTGCGCTTCTTGCGTGAAGTCAGGAATCGACAACACGTGCTAGTCCGAAGCTATTTGGATAGCTATGAGGGCAAAATCGGACGAATGACTCAGCTTTTGATCGACGATGCGGAGCAGGTGTGTTGCGAGGGCAAGTTCGTGATTGCGCAGTGGAACACGCACGAGCGCAAACTCATCTTGCCGACGCCCGAGTGGCGGCGGGCGATCGGGCTGGAATAGCCAGGCCGGAACGGCGCCGCTACGCCTCAGTGCGGCTTCTGTGCACCGACGTGGGATTGTTTCACGACGTCGTAAGCCGGCAAAATTTCGCTGTCTGGCGGCACTGGGGGTACTGGCGGTTGTCGGAACGGTTGTTGCTTTTCTAGGACCATGCCTACTTGGTTTCCCCATTTCGCTGACGAAGTCGAACGAGTGACCCCGCTGCCGCGGCCTCCCATCGAAGACCCGCCGCTGCAGCCGAGCCCCGGGCCCGGTGAGCCCACGCCGGACTCGCCGGAATACCCCGGCGAGCCACCGGAGCCATCGCCGATAGACGACGCCGGCTACACCGGTTAGCTGAGCGAAGCGGCCAAGCGCTCGCACACCGTCTCGAGCACTTTGATGCGCGCGTAACGTTTGTCTTCCGCCGGCACGAGGGTAAACGGCGCGTACTCGGTGCTGTTCCGCGCAATCATCTCCGCGACCGCGGCTTCATATTGAAAGCTCTTGCCGCGGTTGCGGTAATCTTCGGCGGTGATTTTGTGTTGTTTCCAGGGCTGTCGTTCACGCTCTTGAAAGCGGCGCAGCTGCTCAACGGGGCTGATCTGTAACCAGAGCTTGACCAGCACGATGCCGTCCCGCGTGAGCTCCTGTTCAAAGTCGTTGATCTCCTTGTACGCGCGTCTCCACTCGACCTCGCTCGCGAAGCCTTCGACTCGCTCCACGAGCACGCGGCCGTACCAGCTCCTGTCGTAGATAGTGATCCGACCGCGCGGCGGCAAATGCCGGAAGAAACGCCACAAATAGTGGTGCGCGCGCTCCTCCTCGGTGGGCGCGGCAACGGGTATAATGCGGTATTGTCGTGCGTCCAGCGACCACACCAGGCGGCGGATAGCGCCGCCCTTGCCGGCCGCATCCGAACCCTCGAACACGAAGATTGCGCCGCGCTTGCGTTTTCTGAGCTTGCGGGCCAGCAGGCCTAGCTTGCCTTGCAGCTCCGCCAAGCGTGCTTCGTATTCTGGCTTGTCCAGGGTAAGCGATAGATCGAGCCCGTCGAGCACGGTCGTCGGATCCGCGATCACCGGCTGCGCGTGCGGCGCGTCGGAGGCACGGCGCGTGGCCAAGTGCCGCTGCATTTGCTCGAGAATGGTGAGACCCGCCGTGACATTTCGATAATGGTCATCGCCCGACTCGATCACGGTCCAGGGCGCATAGCCCGTGCTTGTCTCACGAAGGACGCGCTCCGTCGCCGCCACGAATTCGGCATAGTGATCGTGGTGAAGCCAATTGGCCCGCGTCACCAAGAGCCGGGTGCTCTTCGTGTGCTCTTCAGCCTTCAGGCGCTTCTTCTGCGTTTTTTTACTGACGTGAAGCCAGAGCTTGATGAAGAGAGTGCCATCGTCGGCCAGCGTCCGCTCGAAGTCATTGATACGCGCGAGCGCTCGATCGAAGTGCTCGCTCTTTGCCCCCCCGAGCGCACGGTCGAGGATGGGTTGCGTGTACCAAGAGCCCAAAAACACGCCGATCTGTCCGGCCTTCGGCAGCCACATCCAATAGCGCCAAAATTCGGGTCGCGCGCGGTCTTCCTGCGACGGCGCCTCATACGCCTCAGTGCGCAGGAAGCGCGCGTCGAACCACTCACTCAGCGTATTCAGCGTCTCGTTCTTGCCTGCACCGTCCGCGCCGTGGATCAGCACCACGACCGGAAACTTGGCGTGCGCCAACTCCGCCTGCGCCTTCAAGAGCGAAGTGCGGAGCTCCGAGACCGCAGCCTCATACTCTGGCTTGCCCAGCGCCCGCCCCAGCTCCACCGATTTCAACATGCCATCATTCAAAGCGCGCCACCCGGCCCTCCGCAAGCGTCAAAGACGCCGCATCTCACGCGCGGTCTCGCCCGCTTTCGAAGCCCGGGAAACTCGCTCACTCCGACAAGCCTCCGTTCCGAATTCCCAGACGCATGCTCGAAATCCAAGCCATTTGCGCCGCCCCGACCGCTCGCCGCCCTCACCCCTCCTGAACCGTTGACACCCCCGCCCCCGACTGCCAGATTCCGCCCGCTTCGCGCCAAATAGACGCCCCTGGAGAGGTGACCGAGTGGTCGAAGGTGCTTGACTGGAAATCAAGTGTACGGGCAACCGTACCGAGGGTTCGAATCCCTCCCTCTCCGCTG
>CAXSGJ010000122.1:0-3433 GCA_964236865.1 uncultured Polyangiaceae bacterium | reverse complement strand
CTGAGGTTCCCCGGATTTCCAAGACACCCAGCGAGGAGAGTATCCTCGGGGAGAGGTCATGGAACCAAAGACCAAATCGAAGCGCAAGAAGCACCCAGAGCAGTTCAAGCTTGAAGCCGTTCGGCTGCTCGAGACACGAGGCGAGAGAACCGTCGCCGACGTTGCAAGTGGCCTAGGCGTGGCAGAGAGCCTGCTGCACTCCTGGAAGAAGAAGTACGGCAGTGCAGCCGCGCAGGTGCGGAAGGAACGCGGAGGCGAGACAGCGGAGGAAGAGCTGAAGCGCCTCCGCCGCGAGATAACGCAGATCAAGCAGGAGCGCGACATCCTAAAAAAATCAGTCGCCTTCTTCGCGAGGGACCGCTCGTGAGCCCGTACGAGCTGGTCCAGTCGGAGAAGGCGCAATTCCCGGTCGACGCGTTGTGCGAAGCAGTCGGCGTCTCCCGCAGCGCATTTTACGCATGGTCGAAGAGCACGCCGTCGAAGCGCCAGGTGGCGAACGAGCGCGTGCTGGCCGAGATTAGGGCCATCCACTCCGAACACGAAGCGCGTTATGGCAGCCCCCGCATGGTCGACGAGCTCCGCGGTCGGGGCCACGAGGTGGGCAAGCACCGTGTCGCGCGTTTGATGCAGGAAAACGGTATCTGGGCGCGTGTCCGTCGACGCTTTCGGCACACGACTGACTCGCGGCACCAGCTGCCAGTCGCGCCCAATCTGCTCGCGCAGAACTTCACCGCAACAGCGCCGAATCAGGTTTGGGTCGGCGACATCACGTACATCTGGACGGCCGAAGGTTGGTCATACTTGGCCGTCTTGCTTGACCTCTACTCGCGTCGAGTAGTCGGCTGGGCAATGCGCAAGTCGCTCAGCTGCGAGCTAGCCTTGGCCGCACTCGACCGCGCCCTGACGTGCCGCCAGCCGCCCTTGGGGCTTTGCCATCACACCGACCGCGGTAGCCAATACGCGAGCAGGGCGTACCGGCGCGTGCTTGAGCGCCACGGTGTGGTCGCCAGCATGAGCGCCGCCGGCAACTGCTACGACAACGCCGTCGCAGAGAGCTTCTTCGCGACACTGAAGAAAGAGCTAGTGCACGGCTGCGCTTTTGAAACGCGATCGGAAGCGTACGACGCCATCAGCAACTACATCGAAAATTACTACAACGCGAAACGCCGCCACTCGGCTGCCGGAAACCAATCACCCATCAACTTCGAGCTGGCCAATTCCGGTCAGCTCGCGGCATAGTCACTAACAATCTGTCCGGAAATTCCGGGAAACTCCAGTCAGCTTTCACGTCGAGCCCCGGCGCCAGCTTGCCGCTTTTGATCGGCGTGTTCTCCGGCATAGCTGCGGAGTGCGCGTCTGACTCCTGGCCGTCACGGAGTCCTTTTCGGCTTTACGCCCCAGCCGACTAGGGCGTCCTGCGAGAGCGGCGCTGCTCGCCTCCCAGCTTCGCGAGTCTCGATGAACGCGTCCACCAGTTCACGACGGACAAGGACGTCTCGCCCGACTCGATGTCCCGGAAGAGCTCCACGCCGCACCATGGCCAAGTGTTTGCGTCGCCCGAGTGGACTGTTGCGCTGGCTGTAAAAACCGGCCTGGTGCTCGACGGTGTTTTTGAGTTGCTCGCGCAGGTACGGTGCCAACGCCTCAGCCAAGAAGCGCAGAACATCGCCCGTGCGAGCAGTAGAGCCACTGCTAGCTTCGGACATAGTGATGACCTCCGGACGCTTCGCAGCGCCCGCCCTTCGTTACTTAGATAGATCGGTCGGGCGCGGGTTGTGGTACCCGCGCTTCTCGAGTTCGGCTTGAATCCTCTGGCCCACGAGCCCGCGCACCGGTTCGTTACGCATCACGCGGCGGACCGTGCGCACATCGGCCGACACCAATGTCGCAACCTCACGCGCTAGTCGCTCATCAACAGCAAGGTTCATGAGGGCGCATTATGCGGCGTGGTGGGCGACGGAGCATCGAGCACGGACAGCGGGTAGCTGTCCGTGATTTAGCCCTCCGAGTCGAAGTTGCAGTCTGCGCCGGACAGGCACGAGCACGTGCCAACCCTGCCCCCTATCAAGGCCGGGCAGACCGTGTCGCCATATCTGTCGCTGGCGACAAATCGCGGACGCTCGCTTAATTCATGCGGCGAACGAGACCGTGTCGCCGACCTGTCGCCGGTGACAACTCACAGCAGGCTCGGTCGTAACGGGGCACAGGTACGTTCCAAGGAGACGATGATGATCGTCGTCCATCGCTCAAAGGCAGACCACACACTTAACTACGAGGTTCTCCCTGAGCGCCTATCACGAGAAGGTCCAGCGGAAGCTTGCACCCGAGTGCCTTGAACGCCCCGCGAACAACGTTCTCTGCAATTTGCTGGACTCGCTCTGTTCGCAGCTCGTCGTCGAGCTCACCCAAGCGTTCGCTGTGCAGTGCAGCGCTGGTTTCGCGATAAAAGTCTGGTAGATACGTGTACAGGTTTCCTTTGAAACCCCGCTCTCGTAGGGCGTCGATGCAGAATCCGCACATGAACGAATGCAGAACAAGCTCCGCTATTTGCTCGGACTTTGTAGGGCCTCCGCTCGCCTGAGCAGGCCCTTTGCGCCCGAGACGTGTCAGCTCTAAGTCTTGATCGAGTGCGTCTTGTGAGAGCGGCGCTAAGAGCCGCTTGATGCGTGTCAGTAATGTACGAACCGAGCTGATTCGACTACTGTGGCCCTGTCCCGATAGACCCGTCGCAATGAATCCGGATGCCAGGACAGGGCGCTCTTCTCCCTCTGCCACGTCAGTCGAAGGCGCGAATATCAGCCTGTCCGTGGGTCCGCGCGCTAAGTACCTCTCGGCCTCGCTCGCCAGCGCTGGGTTTGGGAATTCGGGCAAGAGATAAACCTGAACGGCGGCCCGAATCGTGTGCACGAACCCTTGGTACCGCTTGCTCTCCGCGCGATCAGCGCTCGAGAGCCACCCGAGGCTTCTGACGTCCAACGCAATGGCCAAGAAGTTGACCGCAGCGAACAGCGGGTCCCAGCCATACCGTCCAGCCAATTCGGACTGAAGGACTGGTCTAGCGTTTCAGTCGCTGGGTCCGGGCCGTCTTGGGCGAGCGGCTCCTCAACCGCGACGCTCGATGACGCGCCGGATGGAGACGACGTTGCTCGGCACGTTTGGGTCGGCGCCCCCGGTACGCACGCCCCCGGCACGTCCGACGACCTGCACAAGCTCATCGAGAGCTCTGACGACGACTCCTGCTCCCTCATGATCGCCCTCCAACATCAGGTCGCGAAGTGAGTCTGTGAGCACCGTGATCAGCCTCGATCGGGCTGAATCGTCCAACGAATCGTCCACCAGAGGGGAGCTCGTTTCGTCCACTAATTCCGGTGGCTCCATTTTCCCTTTAGCTTTCGCCGTTGTGCTCGAGGAGGGACTTGAACCCCCACGGGTT
>CAXSGJ010000121.1:0-3719 GCA_964236865.1 uncultured Polyangiaceae bacterium | reverse complement strand
GCGGAAAGCACGGACCCCGCCGCCCTTTCACGCCATCGAGCTCTCGTCGCAATTTTTCCGCCATACGCTGGGACATCTCGGTCGCCTCCGCGCTCCAGCCCAGCAGCACCACCCCACCGTGTCACGACGGGGCCGCGCGAGACCTAACGGGCGACGCGGGATTGTACAGGGCAAAAATTTGCGCGGGCAACACGCTACAAGTGCCACGCCAGCCATTGCGTTGGCTGGGGTACGTCTGTGATTAGGTACCGACGAATCAATCGTTAGTGTGCGGAGCTGGTCAGCCACAAGCGAAGTGACGCCCGCCAACCCGTCGCTAGTCAGGTCAGCGGGCGTTGTGTTGACGGGAACGCGTGGCTCCGGGGGCGAGAGAGCACTCCGCCATTTACTGCCGCGCCGCACGCGCTACGCTGGGATCGCACAGACCTCGGGCAAGCATATCTTTTGCGGCATCGCTCGTAGCGTCTTTCAAGATTTTCACGAACCAGCGCTGCTCCTCGTCCGAGGAGTCTGAAGAGTTCTTCGCGATCCAAGCGGCCAAGTCGTAGGAGTTTTTGACGAGCTCTTGGCACTGATCGACCGTTGCGTCGCTTCCATACAAAAACATAGTGAACTTTTGAACGTTCGCAGCGAGCTTCGCGATGCCCATCCTCATACTCGACGTCACCGAAGTGTCCGCCTGGTCGTCCGGCGCAGGAGCGGTTTGCTGTTCTGGAGTTGGCTCTTGAACCGGCGGGGTGGGAGCGGGGATGTAATCGGACTGTGGTGGCTGCGGCTGGTACTGGTCAGCTTGTGCTTGTTGCGGGTATTGATTCTGCGCAGGAGGGTAGACGTCGTATACGACCACTGGGTCGCGTTCCTGATGGCACCCCAGGAACAACGTCGCAATTGCCACGATCAGATAGGTACTACGCAAGTGGAAAAGGGTGCTCCACATATTGATTCGAGGAAGTGGGTACGCTCCTCGCGGGCGCGTAGGAATAGTCATTTTATCGGCATCCTGCTTGCGGCTCCGTTCAATCAGCTGTTGGGCGCCGGCGAGGCTCCAAAAAGGTAAAAGCCCGGGACATCCTTTAGGACATCCTGGCTTCTCCAACTGTGCGCGTACTCAAACAGCGGCGATCTTTTCCTAAAGGCAACGGCGTCGGCGACGTGATAGCTCAAGGACGGGAGCGTGCGTGGGTGAATCGCGCCGTCGACCTCAGATTTTGGCCTCGCGGCTGACGCCGACAAAATGACTAGCGCCCCCCAAGCCTTTCGGCCAGGGGCGTTGGTGTGGCGAGGGGCGGCCAGATGTCAGGGCCTTTTCGGCTCCGCCGCGCAGGGCGATGTGGGGTACGCCGGCGAGTGGTGCTGGGTAAAGTGGTCGACGTAGCGTGCCCTTGCCGTAGTTACCCCTGTTGGATCCCGTCTGGATTGACAAGCGCAAAAAAAGCCCGCCTATCCTTTCGGACGGGCGGGCTTCGAAGCAACAGTAAAAAAAATCCCTTGCCCTAGTCTGCATAATAGTGCAGACTATAATCATGGTTTGGGCAGCGCTTACTGTGACTTGGTCAGGAGAATCGCTGAAGAATCTTCGCGGCCTCACGAGCAAGGATCAGATCCAGATCATCGGAGCGGTCGAGGCCTATGCGGCGACCGGCGTGGGGGATTGCAAGAAGCTCCAGGGGCAGGACGGCTACCGTCTGCCTGTTCGCTCCCGCCGGGCGTTTCTGGTCATCTCCTGGACGGCGCAGACCCTCCTTGTCACGGCGGTAATCAAGCGGGGCGACGCCTACTGAGCGGGCCTTGACCAAGTGTGAACCACAATGCAGACTAACCCGCATGTCCCCTGAGCCCGACATCGCTTTCGATTCCGAACCGCTTACGGCAGCTGAACGCGAGGCGATCGCGCGCGGGCTCGCCGATGGCGTTCGTCTTACGACTGCCGAACTGCTTCGCGAGCTCGCGAAGGACTACGATGGCGCGACCGGCTGCGGTTCCTGAAGCACGTCTACTGGCGGCTTTGGTTCGCGCCGGCGACGCCAAATCGATCAAACGCGTGGTGGCTGAACTGAAGCGGCAGGGCGGCAACATGGAGGCAACGGCGAAGGCGCTACTGATATCGCCTCGAACGCTGTACCTATGGCGCGATTCAGTTCCGGAGCTGGGGGCGCTCATCGCCGACAATGCTCGAGGCCGAATTGGCAGACCGACCGACAGACGCACGAAAGCCCCCAAATCACTTTCGTGACCGGGGCAAGGCCGCCGCCAACTTTGAGCAGCAGCGCATGCAGCGCGGACGAGCGAGCAGCTTTCTCGACCTGGTCTAATGTCGGGCCTTGGATGGCTGGCTGTGGAACAGGTGGCGGCGTGTCTTTGGTTTTGGCCAGCTCGGCGGCAAGCCGCTCAGCCCTGCGGTGCTCCGCTTCGTATCGCTGGAAGTAGCCGTCGGCCGCGATTAGCCCCGAGTCGCGTTCGCGCTCGTCCGCCTCCTCAGCCCCACGCTGCGGCGTCGGCCCACCCAGACCATGCAGCGTGTGGTCCTTGTCGCGCGCGGGCGGCAGCGGGGCGCGTAGCGGCGGGGCTGCGACGACGCTCGGTACCCGAATACCGGTGTCGACGGGCTCCGAAAAGCGCGGAAATCTGAGCGAAGCCGGCGAGCCGTGTAGTTGGCCGTGAGACGCAAGATTGGAGATGATCGCGGCGAGCACCGCCAATAGGAAGGGCCCGGAGGTACCAACTCCGAGCCCTGCGTCGCCGCGGGTGGACGCGTTCGACACGACCTTGTCGCACGAGTCTGCCTGGGTGGACGAATTCCCGGCGGTGGCACGAGCGGGTGGACGATCTCAGGCAAATTCAATGCGTCGTCGATGACTGTCGCGAGTTCTTTCACCTGTGCCGGTTCTGTGATCATGGCCAGATCTGTTGTTCGGACCCGCGGCATGTTGCGGAGCGCGCGGCACAACGTCGCGAGGTCAAGCGGCGCCACTGGCTGAGCCACAAGGGGCGGACAGCTACGTCAGCGCGGACACGCGGTTGGCACGCGCAACGCAAAATAGAAACGGACCAGGGTCGCCAAGAAGTTGGCCCTGCGCCGATTGTCTCCACCGCGGAGCGCTCCGTCGTCACGTCGGCGGCCGAGTCGCTGCGCGATGAGAGCCGCAATGAAATCTATCTGGATGGGCATCGCCCCGGGCTTGACGACGACGCGCGTGGTCGCGATGGCGGGGCCGAGCGAAACGATATTGAAGGCACATTTGTCGAGGGATCCGGTGCATCCGCGTGCGCTCGGGACGCTGCTCGAAGCACTTGCGTTGTGGCAGGGACAGCCGGTCCGCGCTGCGCTCTGTGCGGACGCCGCGGGGTTTTCGTGCGACTCCAATCTCTGTCGCGAAGCGTTCTTGGACGACGGCGGGGCGCTGAACAATCTCGTCTGGGTGCCCGCGGGCGCGCACCGCCAGCGCCGTCGTCGCCTGCACGGCCTCGGTAGCTTTCAAGATCTCGAGCGGCTCGTGCTCGAAACGGTGGCGCGATGATCTCCGACGACGTCCGGGCGCGCATCCGACGGCTGTTCTTTGCCGAGCACTGGAAGATCGGCACGATCGCAGTCGAGCTCGACGTGCACCGAGAGACGGTCGCGCGCGCTGTCGATACCTCGCGGTTCGCGACGGTGCGATTTCGCACCAAGGCTCAGATGCTCGACCCGTACCGCGACTTCGTGCGCGCGACGCTCGACC
>CAXSGJ010000120.1:0-3756 GCA_964236865.1 uncultured Polyangiaceae bacterium | reverse complement strand
TGTCAGGCCCGGCCAAGACGCGCCTCCTCCGCGCGCTCAATGCCGTGCTCGTTACCAAGAAGAAGACGGCAGTCGAGCTCAAAGCATTGTTCTGAGTTTCTGTTCTCATGTAGGGAAGCGAGCGGCGTTAGTACCCAGAGCGGTCTAAAAGAGACAGCTCCGGTGGACGAAGATGAAGAAAGTCAGAGTGTGGCGCATCTGACTAGCCGTGGTCTCCGCTCCTTACATCGGTCGGTTTTCGTGGTCGATGAATCCCGACGCTGACGGTCGGCAGGCGCGCCCGGCAGCGGCTAAGCTGCCACTCGTGACGGAGCTCACGGAACTGATCGAACGCTGCAAAGCGGGAGACGGCTTGGCGTTCCGCGAGGTGTTCCGGAATCACCGCGCCGACGTGGCACGCCTCGCGTTGCGCATGACCGGCCGCCCCGGTGATTTGGAAGATCTGGTGCAGGAAGTTTTCTTGCAGGTCTACCGCAGTATCAAAGACTTTCGCGGCCAGTCACGCTTCTCCACTTGGCTCTACCGCGTGACGGTCAATGTGGTCTTGATGCAACGGCGCGCCGCTAAAAGCCGCCCCGTGCTGCAGGAGATGCCTGATGAAGGCTTCGGCAAAGATGGCCGGGACTTGCCTGATGATCAGGTAGCGCGCGGGCGTCGCGTCGCGGCGTTTTATCGCCTTCTCGATCGGCTGAGTGACAAGAAGCGCGCCGTGTTCGTGTTGCACGAGCTCGAAGGCCTTTCGCCCGCGGAGGTCGCGAAGGTCGTGAGCGCGCCGGTGCTCACCGTACGCACGCGGCTCTTCTACGCGCGGCGCGAGCTCTTGGAAATGCTACGTGAAGAGCCCGCGTTGAAAGTGGTGGCCAAGGAAATGATGGCAGAAGCAGGCGCAGAGCCGCTGACCGAGACGGAGTCGACGTGAACGGCGAACTCGAACCGGAAGAGGCCGCGCTCGATCGCCTGCTCTCGGAGCTGCGCGCGGAATCCGCGCCCGAGCTCGATTGGGATCGCGTGGAGGCGCGGCTATTGCGTGAGCCGCGTGCGGACGCGCCCTCGCCGGGTCAGCGCACTCTCCGTCGCTTGCGTGTGCCGGCGATGGCGCTGGTCGCGGCGGCCGCGCTGGCGTTCGTGGTGGGACGCCACTCTCCGGCTCCTGCGAGCGCACCGCTCACCGCCCGGGTGGCGACTGGCCCACTCAACGGGGACCAGCTCGCGCTCGGCACACGCGTCACCGCGGGCAATCAGAACGTCGTGGTCGAGCACACGGGCCGCGCGCGCTGGACGCTCGAGCCACACGCCACCGCGTTCGTCTCCGAAGCCGGTGAGTTTTTGACGCTAGGGCTGGAGAGCGGGGCGCTGTCCGCCGCCGTTGTTCCGAAGAAAAAGCCCGAGACTTTCGCGATTGAGGTGGGTAACACGCGCATCGCCGTTCACGGCACGGCATTTCGCGTCGAGCGCGCCGGCGACCGCGTGCTCGTGCAGGTGAGCGAAGGCACCGTAGCCGTCGAGCCTACGGGGAGCCACGCGGACCCCTCCTTCCTGCTGCGCCGTGATTCGCGCGGCAACTTCGCCCTGGACGGGCGAAGCGGCAGCGTCGAGGGCAATGCCTCGGTGATCCTGCGCGACACGCGCGCGCAATCCCGCCGGGAGATCAAGCCCTTGAGCGGCGCGCCGTTCGTCATGCCTCGGCTGGCGGCTCACCCGGCGGCCAGCCCGGAAGCCAGCGCCCCCGTGGCCGCGGCGACCGCCGCAACTGGCCCGGCGGCGCCTGCGCGCGCGCAAACGGACACGCGGTTGCCCGTGCAGCCGTCCATCTCCGACATCGAAAACGGCGTGACCTCCGCGATCGAGCTCCTGAACAGCTGCTTCCGCGGCAAGACGCAATCAGCGAACAACCGCGTCAGCGTGAGCACCGGCATGAACCTCAGCATCGCGCCGGACGGCTCGGTGCAAAGCGTCACCTTCAGCCCGCCACTTGGGCCCACCGTCGAAGACTGCGCGGTGATTGGCCTGCGCCAGCTCACCTTCACCCGCTCGCTCGAAGGCGTGAGCTTCACGCGCATTTTAGAATTGACGCGCTGACGCAACCAGCGCTCACGGCTCGCGGCGCAACACCACGGCCCGATTGTCACCGATCAAAAAGCGCAGGCTGCGCTCGTTGTCCAGCTTGAAGTTGGCGGTGTCGACGGCACCGTCGCTGCGCGTGACCGCGAGCTCTACGTCGTTGTCTCGAGCACTGGCGACCTTGTATTTCCCGGTGCGCGGCTCCTCCGCGGGCACGGCGACCGTCAGGCGGTTTCCGGAAAATTCGAGGCTCAGACCGCGCGCCCATCCGGTCGCCACCGCCATGTCCTTGGCCTCGAAGTTTTCGACGCTTTCACCAAGCCAGCGCCCCTCGAGCTTCTGCTGGACCGCGTTGCCGCAGCCGTTCAGTAGGCAGATCGAAGCGACGCCTAGAGCCAGTTGCAGCCGAGGCAGGTCTGACACACTGACATAGTCGAGATTTCGAGGCACTTTCGAGGATCGGTTCTTCATCAGGGTCCTCGAAGTTTACCGACACCTGCCTACAAAAGCCTACAATTCGGCGCGCAGTCGGCCCGCGGACCTGAACGCGCCGCGACGGCCACGGGCGCGCCGCGGGCGGGGCTCCTGAGCGTTCACCTGCAGCAGCGCGTGCCCAAGCTGTAATCGAAGTACGCGCGCGGGTGACTGCTCACCTTGGCGTCGCAGCCCTCGCGTGTACTGCGCGAATAAAAGCCGCCCAGGAAGGCGCCGCGATCGGCCGTGACCCACTCATCGAGGTTGCCGACCATGTCATACGCGCCGTCGCTACCCCACGCGCTCCGGCAAGCGGTGGTCGCGCCGGTCTTGCGCAGCAGAGGGCCCGCTGCACCCTCGACCAAGTTCAAGCGCGGATCCAAGTGACCGATTGACATATCCCCGTGCAAGATCTGCCCGGGGTGCGCTTCGCGGAACACATTGCACGCGCCTTCTTCGTACTGCGTGCCGTACGGGAACTTGCGCGCGGATTCGCCACGGCAGGCGAGCACCCATTCATTCTCGGTGCACAGGCGCTTACCTGCGTTCTGACAGGCAAGCGCCGCCAGGTCACCGCTCAGGTACGCGCTCGGTGTCACACCCGCATGCGACTCGGCGCGCGGTTCGAAGTCCTCCGAGAGTTGAAAGTCTGCCGGCGGCGGTATCAACAGCTGCTCGCCCTGCGCGGCGCGTGACCAGTGCTTGAAGGACGCAGCAGTTTGGGCCCGCGTCGGATGGTAATACGGGGATAGCCGCCGGCCCTGTCGCTGATCGACCAGCGCGACCTCGTAGCGATCGATGCAAAAGCGCCCGCGTACATCGACCATCTCGACCGGGCATCGCTGGCTGCTTGGCGGAAGGGCTGGAAGGAACGCGGGCGCCACGCCAAACTGCACGGTGTCGCCGCCGTCGGGCAGATAGAGCAACGCGGGCGGACCACCGCTCGGGCCGAGCGGCGCGCGCGCGTCGGCGAGGCCCGCGGCCGACGAGCTAGGTCGCTCTCGATCCTTCGTGTCGGGCGGGCGCGAGCAGGCGAGCAGCGAAAGCAGGCAAAGCGCCAACCCCGCTGCCGAGCGCTTCACTTGCCGCGATAGACGATCAAGCCGTGCGACAGATCATAGGGAGAGACGGCAACGCGAACGCGATCTCCAGGGAGCACTCGAATGTGATGGCGCCGCATACGACCCGATAGCTGAGCGCGAACGATGGCCCCGCCTTGAT
>CAXSGJ010000119.1:0-3934 GCA_964236865.1 uncultured Polyangiaceae bacterium | reverse complement strand
GGATGAGCGCCGCCAGGCGGGCAAGGAACTGCAGTGGCGACATCACGCGGTGAGTTTCATTGCCCCATGGTTTGCGAATGGCGGTGCGGCGATGGTTCTTGCACAAACTCAGGCGCGCATGCGCGACCTGATGAGAGGCCGAAGCGCGGCGGCTGATGGAGATCGCGCACACGACCGGAACTCTCGAGCTCCGGCCCGATGCGCCAACGCTACGCGCCTTCGTCGACGATACTTTCAGGCCGCTCTTCCGGAAGAAGTTTAGCCCTGGCACTTTAAAGCGCTACGAGGGCATCCTCGGTCAAGGTCTGCTCGACGACCTTGGCGACAAGCACGTAGACGAGATCACGGCCCCAACGGTTGGAGCGTTCATGGCGGTTCTCGGAAAGCGCGGCATTCAGTCGCGCGGGCCCGTGAACTTGCTGCGCACGCTTTTGACTACTGCCGTCGAGACGGGCGCGCTCGAAGCGATGCCCGACCTGCCGAAGCCACCGCAGCCGGACAAGAACCCGACGCGCCATCGACTGAGGAGGTCAATGCCATGCTCGCGTAAGCCACCGGATGGCTGAGCGTGGCCGTAGCGTTGGGGGCGCTTGCCGGGTTGAGGCAGGGCGAGGTGCGAGCGCTCGAGGTTCGAGGCGTCGACCTCAAGCAAGGCTTCATCACGGTTCGCTGGGCGCTTTCAGAAAACGAGCCAGTCGCCCCAAAATCAGGCGATGAGCGGGTGGTTCCGATTGGTGCTCCGCTGGCCGAAGTCTTCTCCCAGGCGATGCGCGGGAAGCTTCCGGCGGCCCGCGTCGTGCTGAACACGAGGGGCCGGACGCCCTCACGGCGGGCGGTCCTGAGTGCACTCAAGGAGATCCAGCGGCGCCACTCGCTCCCGCCGCTCCCGCCGCGCAGCTTCCACTCGCTCCGTCACTACTTCCTGACGGCGCTGGTGCGCGGTGGGGCAAACCTCGAAGCGTTTGGGTAACTCGTGGGAAACGACTCGCGTCCGGGCAACTAGTCACGAACCTACAAAAGCGAAAACCCGGCTTCGGGTGCCGGGCTCTCAGTCTGTCTCTTGTCTCTTTAGTCGGGGCGGGCAGATTCGAACTGCCGACCTCTCGGACCCGAACCGAGCGCGCTACCAAACTGCGCTACGCCCCGAAACGGAGGCGGCGGACAATGGTCCGAGGGCAGGGGTCTGTCAAGGTTCGGCTGCGGCTTTGCATCATTTTTGATGCGCCGATCCGGGCGGGCGGGATGGGCGCGAACGCACGGCCCACCGTGCACCTCCGAGCGGGCCGCCGTTCCGCGCTCACCGTGGCCCGAGCTGAGATTCGGTGCGTCGCGGCGCGGTGTGCGTTCGCGCGTCCAGCGCGCGCCCTCGGCTAGCAAGCGCCCGCGGCTAGCGCGCGCTCTCGGCCAGCGAGCGCTCTCGGCCAGCGAGCGTCGCCAAGTGAGCGCGCCGTGGGCTGCGCGTGGTCACGTCCGCTTTTGGAGCTCGCTCACGAGCGCTGGAACGGCGGTGAATAGATCGGCCACGAGGCCGTAGTCGGCGAGTTGGAAGATGGGGGCGTCGGCGTCTTTGTTGATGGCGACAATCACTTTCGAGCCCTTCATGCCGGCGATGTGTTGGATGGCGCCGGAGATGCCGACCGCGACGTAGAGTTTGGGCGCGACGATTTTTCCGGTCTGCCCAACTTGAAAATCGCCGGGTGCGTAGCCGGCGTCCACGGCGGCGCGGCTCGCGCCGAGCGCGGCACCGAGTGCGTCGGCCAGTGGCTCGAGCACGACCATGAATTTCTCTTTCAGGGCGCGGCCGCCACTGACGACGACGCTGGCCTCCGCGAGCTCCGGGCGTGCGCTCTTCACCGCCTCGAGTGAGACGAATTGCACGCGCGCCGCCGCCGCCGAGGGCGCTACCTTGGCAACGCGTTCGATCGGCGACGCGCCGCCGCTGGCCGGCGCGGCTTCGAACTCGCTTTGGCGCGCAGTGGCGACCTGAACCGGCGTGGACAGGGTGCAGTAACCAAAGGCGTTGCCGGCAAACATGGGGCGTTTGTAAATGATTTTACCGCCCTCACTGCTGACCCCGGAGCAGTCCCCCGCATAGGCCGCGTCTAAGCGGGCGGCCACGCGCGGCAAGAGATCTTTGCCGAAGCTGGTCGCGGTCGCGACGATGAGACCGAAACTTTTACCGACTTCAGCTACCGTCGGCGTGAACTGTTCGGCGGTGTACTTCTCGAAGCCGGCGTCCTCGCAGGTGAGCACTTTGGCAGCGCCGTAGGCGGTGAGCTCGCCGGCAATGGGGCCGACGTTCGCGCCCAATACCAAGATCGAAAAGGTGCCGCCCAAGGCCGGCAGAGTGCGCTGCGCGAAGGTTATCGCAGACAGCGTTGATTTCTTGAGCTTGCCGTCTTCGGAGAGCTCGGCAATCACGAGTGCGTCGGACATGGTTCAAATCACCTTCGAGACTGAGGCAAGCTTTTCGACGAGCTCTGCGACATCTTTGACCTTGGCGCCGCCCGTGCGCTGAGCGGGACGCTCGAACTTGACGTACTTGGTCGCGAGCGCGGCGCCGCCCACGACCTCGGCCAGAGGCTTGACATCGAGCGGCTTTTTCTTGGCAGCCATGATCGCGGGCAGCGGCGCGAAGCGCACCCCGTCCCCATGCTTGAAGCCAGCCTCCATCGCCGTCAGCTTCGAAAACACGCTCGTGGGGGCCACGATGCGCAAATCGACCGTGACCACTGCCGGCAAGGTCACCCGCAGCGTGAGCACCCCGCCATCGACCTCACGCCCCACGAGCAGGGCGCCGGGCTCTTCATGAATGGTGGCGGCGAACGTGGCCATCGGAAAGTCGAGCAGCTCCGCCAAACGCTGGCCCACTTGGTTCGTGTCGCCGTCTACGGCTTGCTTGCCGAGTAAGATCAGATCCGGCTTTTCTGCGGCGGCGACCGTTTTCAGCGCCAGTGCCACGAGCCGCCCGTCGAGCTCAGCGTCGGTGGCCTCGATGCGGATGGCGCGGTCTGCGCCCGTGGCCAGCGCCGCGCGCAGCATAGTCTCGCTCTCCTTGGGGCCGAGCGTGACGACCACGACCTCGCCCTCGCGCTTCTTGGGCGTTTTGCCGTTTTCGGTCAGCCGCAGCGCGGCCTCCAGCGCGTACTCGTCGAACGGGTTTGTCTTCCACTCGAGCCCGGTCGTATCGATCGCGTCGCCGGCGGCGCTGACTTTGACCTTGTTGGCGTTGTCCGGATCGGCAACGCGCTTGAGTGCAACCAGAACTTTCAATTGGGACTCCTGACTCCGCGCTCGGCCATTTGGCCGAGATTTGCGTGTCTTCCTGGCTTCAACGATAAGCCATGGCGGCGATGCGTCAACGTTGACGCCCGGTAATTCGTGCGCTGTTTCGCGGCGCGGCCCTTGCTGTCATGGCGCTTTTGTACGACATAAACCCACGGAAAAAAGCATGCAACTCACCACCGACTATCTAGTGCTCGGTAGCGGCATCGCTGGGCTCACTTTCGCGCTGCGTGCGGCGGAATTCGGTGAAGTGCTGCTGGTCACCAAGCGTGAGTGCGACGACGCAGCCACGAACTGGGCCCAGGGCGGCGTGGCTGCGGTATTGGCGCCGGACGACTCATTCGAGAAGCACGCAGAAGACACGCGCGTCGCGGGTGCCGGCCTGTGCCACGACGTGGTCGTCGACATTTGCGTCCGTGAGGCCCCCGACAGCATCCGCTGGCTGAGTGAGATCGGAGCGCAGTTCTCCCGCTCGAAGAGCGGCGAGTTCGACCTGGGGCGAGAGGCCGCGCACACCGAGCGGCGCATCGTGCACGCCGGTGACATCACCGGCCGCGAGATTCAACGCGCGCTGTTGGAAGCCGCGCGGCAGTCGCCGAACATTCGCATTCTGGAATGGCACATGGGCGTGGATCTGATCACCATGAGC
>CAXSGJ010000118.1:0-4004 GCA_964236865.1 uncultured Polyangiaceae bacterium | reverse complement strand
TCAAGTGGGGCGGCTGCCGGTCACTGACCGAGCTGGCTTTGGATGACTTAGACCCAAGCCGAGCGAGCCGGCAATCATCCTCATGCAAAAGAGCTGAGCAGGTTTCGCGCCAACGCCGCGCGATTCAAGTGTTGCTGAATCAGCAGAAAAAACGCGGGGTTCCCCCGCGGCGGAACAAGACGACCCGCTCGTCGTGGCACAACTGGCACACAGATCACGTCGGGAAGCCAGTTCCTGAGGGCCTGCGCGCTTCCCGCGCTTCCCGCGCCAGACGCTGAGGTTGTCAGAGCGCAAGAACGCGCTCCTCGGGCGTCTTCCCCAGATGCTCGCGCGCAGCGACCAGTCCACGTTTGCGGCGCGCCGGTGGAGCGCCCCGACCGCATCGCCGTAGACCGGCGTCTCGGTTTCCGACGCATTGGGCGACGAACCTGAAATGCGCGTCGACCTCAACAAGCCTTGGAGTCTCTTACGTTGCCTGAGCAAGGTGAAGGATGTTGATGGTCACCCAATACTTCTGGTTTCGGCGTGGCCTTCGGCGTCGAGGATCGGGCGGTAGTCGGACCCCGCGGATCGCCGTCGGCGGTTGGCTTCCTTGGTCTAGTTTGCCGCATGGCTCAGGTGATCGATTACGGCGGTCTGCGGGCATCCAACGAGTTCGCGTACGATTGTAATTGAAGAATAGACGGCAGTGGCACGGCGGCGCAAGCTTCGGCGCCCAGCGCTACGGGGTGCACGACAGCGACTGTTCGGTCCGAGCGGCGCCGCGCGACCAAGTGCGCACGTCTGTAGTCATTTAATCAGTTCTGCCCGCCTTTGGCGGTCGCTTGCGGTCTGACACACGAAGGACGACTGCCGGCGCGACGGTCGCCGGCGATTGACGGGTCTTGCTCAACGGCGGCGCGGTGAGGTTGATGGCGCGCGCGACCTCGACGGTTGATGCGCCCCGAAGTTGGTCGAACGGGCGCTCACGTGGCGTGTCCCCCAGGAGCAAATCTGCCATCGTCAATTCGAGCGCGGCCGCAACCTTATTGAGCGTGGTGATGGTCGGGACCACCAAGCCGCGTTCCAGCTCGGAAATGTAGCCGCGTCCCAAGCCCGTCTCCTCGACGAAGGCATCGAAGGTGAAGCCCGCCTGCTTACGAATATGACGAATGCGTGACCCGACGGCTCGCGCCAGCGCATCAGGCTCGCGACGGTGACGCGGTGCCTCCTTGCGCGTACGCGGTCCGGCCATATCGAACCGCGAGCCTAACGGCGGGCACCCGGACCCGGGTTCGAGTACCCGAACTCGAGCAAATTCGAATACATCGGCGCCCGCGGCAGGCGCGCTCACCGCACACGATACGAACGAGGCTCATGCGACGCGGGGTAACTAAGAGGGCGATGAACTGAACGTGCAACGAGGTTGCAGCTCACGCGCCGCTACGAAACTCAGCCGATAACCCATGGCGCCGGTCACGAGGCGCGTTCTTCACGGCGTGGTGAGCGACCATGCGGCCGTTGCGGCGGCGTTCCCGCTACGGATCCAGTACGACGCGCATGCCTCAAACCGAGAACGCTCGCGCCGCCATGAGCTTCTCGCGAGCTAAAGCACGAGATGAAGCGGCACGAGATGAAGCGGCACGGGATGAAGCCTGACAGGACCCAATGAGGAAAAAAGACGTGCTGGCGCTCCCTCGCTCGATTCCGAAAGCTTTTTATCCGTTGACAGAGATGCGCCTGAAATGTGAGAGTTCGGGTTCTCGAACTCTCACTCTTATTGGAGATCGCGACAGGGTGCAGGCAAGCGGGTTGGTTTTGATACAGGGCTAGTGTGGTGCGCTAAAATCACAGCTTCTCTATCGTCCGTCGCAAATATTTAGAATACATCGCAGCGAATCCTCGTCGAAGTGACTGACCGTGCACGTGCTTTCGGCGAGCAGGGAAACGAACGGTTGACGGGCGATTACGGCATAAAAGGGCACCGGCTGAGCTGCCGGGAAGGCGGCGTCGGTCCTCTATTGGGCGCACTCGTGTGCAGGTGGGGTTGATCTTGCGTAACTCAATTAGACTCTTAGCGGCGTTTGGCTTGTTAATATCCTGCTCATCGAGCCACGCAGATGGCGCGGCGGGCAGTTGCGCGCCGGGTCCCAATGGCGCTGCCTACCTCATTACATGCGACGCATTCGTCGTCGGTGTCGAACTGTGCACCGAGTACTATGGCAACGTTCCGACCAGCTCTCTATCAGCGTTTTGTACCGCGTCTAAAGGCACCATCTCTAACAAACCATGCCCAAGTGCCGGCTCGCTCGGCAGTTGCACCAACATTGTGACTAGCGGCAGCGGGACCGTCTACCAAAAGATTTTCCGTTACACGCCCGCCGGCGGTTCCAAAACGCCCGCTTCATACGCTGACAGTTGTCAGCGTGATGGCAGCACTTATGAGGGGCCAACGGGCGCCGCGTCGCTGGCTGGTGGAGAAACGAGCGCCACGCATACAGGCTGTAGCGCCGCCGATCCAAGCCAAAACTCGGGCACTTTCGCGGGTTTTAGCGTTCAGCTCACCGTGAATAACAAGTATGTCGGTTGCACCAACTACTTCGGCGACTTCAGCGATGCGACCGTGAGAGCCGTCAACGGCGTTCGCAGTCCTTGCCCAGATGATGGCACGGTGAGCGGCACTTGCGATATTCGCAAAGCCACGTCATCGGGCGCGACTCATGTCATGGCTGTCGAGTACGGGCCAGCTGAGGCAGACGCGGCGGCGGAATGCATGAAGCAAGGTGGCACTTATTCCACGACGTACACGATACCGTAACGTGACGTGGTCGTCATCAACGGACTCCAAACAGATTTACAAAGAATTCAAGTTTCGTGACGTAAGCGATGCTGCGCCAATGAAGAGAGAGAGTTGAGCAATGACGAATCGAATGCTTCCCTGGATGCGTCTGATGTCTGGGCTTCTATGGGTACTCGTGTGTGGCTGGACGGCGCCGGCGCAAGCGCAGGCCGCCCCGCCACTCTCCGTTTCTTTTTGGGGAACCCCTGATCCCGCGCTGCCGGGTGACACCGTCGTTTACAAGGTCGTGTTGGCAAATCCCAGCACGACGACGGCGACCGGTGTGTTTAACCTGAATGTCAGCCCGCCCCAGTTTGCGACCGTCACCTCTACTTACGGTGGCACCTGCACGAGCTATGAAGAGGATCCCAAAATTCGGACCAGCGGCTAAGGTGGTGTAAACGGCGCCTGCTTCTCGAGGAAGGAGCAGCAAAACGATGAAAAGCACCCGCACCCGACACAGCGCAGCGTTCAAGGCCAAGGTCGCTCTGGCGGCCATCCGCGAGCAAGAGACGGTCCCCGTTCTGGCCCGACGGCACGGCGTTCACGCCAACCAGATTTACAAGTGGAAGAAGGAGTTCATGGACCGGGCGGCCTCGGTGTTTGAGCAGCCGGGTGAGCCCGCGAGCGATTCGGAGCGCGAGAAGGAGCTGCTCGAGAAAATCGGCGAGCTCACGGTCGAGCGCGATTTTTTAGCACGCGGGCTCGCGCGACCCCGCTGAAGCAGCGCCGAGCCATGATTCAGGTTCATGAACAGATTTCGCTCCGACGCCAATGCGAGCTGCTCGCTGTCGGTCGCTCGGGGCTATACTACGAGCCGGTAGGCACCAGCGCCGAGGAGTTGGTGTTGATGCGGCGCATCGACGAGATCCATTTGGAGTGGCCGTTCTACGGAAGCCGCAAGCTGTGCGAATCACTGCGCCACGAGGGGACTGTCGTCAACCGCAAGCACATGCAACGGCTGATGCGCCTGATGGGTCTCGAATCAGTGGCGCCGAAGCCGGACACGAGCAAGCCTCACCCCGAGCACCCAGTTTTCCCGTACTTGCTAAGAAATCTAGCCATTTCACAGCCGAATCAAGTGTGGGCGACCGACATAACGTACATCCCGATGGCGCACGCACGAACTTCTTGTAGGTGATCGCCACGACGACGCACGAAGCCGGGCGGCGCTCGAGCACCTCGC
>CAXSGJ010000117.1:0-4053 GCA_964236865.1 uncultured Polyangiaceae bacterium | reverse complement strand
GTCGTGAGTCTGGCCTGCATGAGCGCGCTCAGGCCAGCGGACAATGCTCGGCGAGCGCCGCGCCGCTCGCTGCGGCGCTCTTCAACGCGCTGCTCTGAGCAGAACCAGCATCCCCAATTAACACCGTCGGACACCCGACCGATAACCTTCATTCCTCGGGCCGCCATCTCTCTGCGCGCCGCCTGCACACGCTTCGCGACCGCGTCTTGCACCTGCGCGAACAACGCAGCGTCGCTGAGCCGCGGAAGGTCTGCGGCCGTTGGAAAGCGAGCTCGACTTCGTCTGGTAAGTCGCCTTCCTAATCGAAAAAACCGTGGGCACCTAGACGGGGCGCGGCTCCTAGTGGACCGCAAGATAACGCCGGGCCACGTCAAACGACGAATGCACGAGGCCCGCGGCGGTCGGATTTGCCAATGTGTAAGCCATCTTTTCCACTACGTCTGCCTCGGAAACGGGCAAGTGAGACCACACTCGCCTTGTCCGAGAACCAAAAGTCTTCCCAACGGCCCAACGAGGCGTTCTGGGCCCGCGCGACGAGTCGATGAAATCTCTCCAAATCAGGCAATCGCCCCTCGGGGTCCGACACCACGCCGCGCCAACGGTTGGACATGAAGCACGCTGCATGCAGCAAGACACCCGTTTGACATGCCGCCAGCGCCAATGCGCAACTAACGATTTCGTTGGTGATACGCGATGGACGCAGTAAAAATTGTCGCTGCGTGCACCGTCGGATGACTAGGTAGAAATGCCCGGGAATGATTTGTCGCGGAGCGGTCACCGAAGAGCATCGGACACTCGCCACTCCCGCTTGCTGAAGACCGCGCTCTTGCCGCTCCGCCGTACCGCACGGCAATTTGTCCTCTTCCACCGCAACTACAGAGACTATCCTGGGTTGGGTCGATCTCGTTCTGGTCTCCGTAGGCTTTCGATACGACGTCATTTCGCGGCCTTGCAGTGGTACTCCGTGCGCAATAACTACTCAGATTATTCTGGTCGGTTCTGAAGGACTCCGATGCGGAGATTGTCCTGGCGCGGGCCTCGCTGGTATCTTGCATTGTCGGCGAACTACTCGCGCTCCATCTGCTGTCGCGCTTCCGCTCTGAGACGCTCGACCAGCGCGCGTTCCTCATCGGCACTTAGTGTCTCTACGCGCCGAGGCAACATGTCTCGGAGGTCGATCAGTGCGTCGAGCACGGCTTCCTCGGCGACTCGCTCGGGCTCAGTCCCCACCTTGGATCGCGCGCTCGCGAGGCGCGCAGGGTTTACGAACCGTGCAGCGAGCGACAGCAGAGCCGCCAAGTCGAGGTAAGCGGAGTTGTCGAACGCGCTGCTTTCATCGAAGCGCTGTTCGTCGAACTCGGCGATCTTCTTTTTTACGGCTTGTCGTTGCGACACGAGCGTTCGTTCGGATAGCTTCAATACGTAGCCCTCCGCGTAGTTCCCCGATAGCGGTGGGAGCCGCAGCATTCCGGGCACCCGTGAAAGAAAGCGCACGGGCAAGTCACCCAGCTCAGAGAGACGCCCTTGCTTGAGTACGGGCACCGAGTCAAAAACCGTCACCTCGGCCAGCTCGCGCACGGCGTTGTGAGCCATGAAGACGGCGTCTCCGTCATCATGACCGTGAGCGATGTCGAGAATTGAGTAGCGCAGGTCCGGCGCGTACTAAATCCCCGTTTGTAACCACGGCGTGTCACGGCTTCGCTCTCGAAAGTAGACGGGCTCGAAATTCATGACCTACTGCTTCGGCTTCAACATCTTGACAACGTCGTCGACCATAGACTTTTGCGCCGCGCCTGCCTTTTGTAGCGCCGCGCGCCCTTGATCGATGGACGACTTGTTGCCCGACATCGAACTAGCATCGGTGTCCTCCACGTTGTTCAATACGTTCTCATTGGCTCTGTTGAGGCGCTCTCCGGCCTGCTTTAGAGCGTCGTGCGCTGTCGCCTGCTCGCTCGGTGGCGCCGTCGCCGCGTCCTCCGCCGCCTTCAAGAATTCTTCGTTCGCCGTCCGTTGCTCGTTGCTCCTGTAGTGCTTTCCCGAAGGCTTGCGACTGCGCGTCTCCTCCGGCTGGCGTTGGGCCTTTGTTGACCGTCTCGGATAGGGCGATAGGGCTGGGTCGGAAAGAGCTGAATCAACCTCGCCGGCAGCCTGTTGGATCCTTGAATCTACTTCGGGCGGCAACTCTGCACGACCTGCGACCTGGCGCTGCCCAGTTTCGTTGCTGCTTGAGCCGCCGCTGTCGGAGTTTCCACTCATCGCGTGCTGCGCCGCACCGAGCACCCCCGCCATGATCGCCCGCTAAGCCGAGCGCACTCCCACCTCCCACCGCACCGCCACCATGAGCCGGCTCTGGCGATGCGTCAGCGCCGCCCCGCGCTATTGGACTCGAGGGAAATATTGGTCGAGTCCAGGCATCCAGCGAGCTTGCACTAGTCTTCGCCCCATATGAAACTCGCGCGTTAGTGGATTGCTGCGAAGCAACGAATCGTTTGGCGGAGAAACATCAATTGCGACTCGAATTGCCTTATCGACGTCTGGCATCGGCAGATTGCCGGCCAAAAATGAGATGACCGTTCGATAGTCGGCGAGAATCCCGACGGCACCGGACGTTGCTCCAAGACAATCGCAAAGTCCGACTAGAAATCGAAGAAAGTCCGTGCCGCGCGCCGCCAAAGCTTCTGCGATTTTTTCGAAATTGCGGTCCGAAACGGCCATGAGACAGCGACGAGAGCCGGCTTTGTCAAAGACGAAGCCCAAAGTGAAACGATAATTACCACCGTTAAACGTTCCATTCAGACACGTCGGTGCTTCTAGATTGGCAACGAACTCCTGCCAATCACGTCCCGGACATGGTTCCTCAGCCACGAACCCGTCTTCTTCACAGACAAATCTCGACGCCGCCATGCTGAACGCTATTCCTAGCGCGCAGAGGAAGCCATTCAAGGACGGCCCATCAGGCCGTTGCGGACCCATCTCGAATGACGCGTGGTATTCGAAGCTCATCTCGGCTCTGCCTTGCTGCTCAGTTCAGGTCACGGGGAAATAGATCGAAGTCGGGGTTCGTTTTCTGAAACTGCCTCACCGCGCCGCTAGGCATCGTCTTGGGATCATAGATCACTGCTGGCTTCTTCCCAACCTCCTGTGCGCGTAGTCGTGTCGCCTGCGTCTGGTTGGGATCAGGCATGCTCTTGCCTGCTTTCACTTGGTTAACGTGTGTAGCCGTCTCGTTGTCAATCTCGCTGGAAACGGTCTGCCCTGGGTTGTTGGGATCAGGATACTCCACCTCCCTACCGGCCTCCTGAATGGCATCTCCGTCCTCGTCGAGCACCTTGTTCTCGGCTCGGGGCCCTTTGGCCCCTTGTTCGTCACCGCGATTCAACGCCTTCTGTTCTTTCAGATCATTGAGCTCGCGAGTCGCCTGTTTGTCACCTCGCGCGGATTTTGCTTGCAGATCTTTCTCACGTTGTTTCTGAGTGTCTTCGCTGGAACCATCTTCCGACCCACCCCTATCCGATCTCCCACTCCTCGCGTGCTGCGCCGCACCAAGCACGCCCGCCACACCCACAGCTACGCCCGCGAGGCCGAGTGCGCTCCCTCCGCCTACCGCGCCTCCTCCGGCGAGCGCCAATCCAGCGCCAGCCAACGGCGGGCACAGCGCAATCGACATCGCCGTGATCGCGGCGCCAGCGAAGGCAATTGCGCCGTCAAACATGGCTTTCCTTTGACAAGCAACGCAGCCGTCAGGAGCCATTCCGAGCCCGAGACCAGCGCCAACGAGCGCAGCGCCGCCCACAACTGCGCCAGCGGCGCCGATCGCCGAGGCCGTGACCGCCGCCCCTGCGACGGCGGCGGCGACTACCGGTGCAGCGACGATGATCACCGCGACGCCGACCGCGCAGATGGCGACGGCAGCCGCAACTTTCCAGAACCCGCTCAGTAGGCCGGTAGGATCCCTGCCGCCGATTGGATCGTTGTAACAATAAACGTAGGCGTTCGGCCCGGCCGCGAGATCGAGCGGGTCCCGCGAGATGTAGCGCCCCAGGTCGGGCGCGT
>CAXSGJ010000116.1:0-4058 GCA_964236865.1 uncultured Polyangiaceae bacterium | reverse complement strand
GCAGCCGTTGGACCCCCCGCCGCGCGCGGCGCGCCTTGGCGCCGCGTCCGGCGTTGAGGGTCCCAGGCGCGCGCGGCGCCTAAGGCGCGAGCACGACCGGCCGCGCTCCGACGCCTTCGGCAAGGAGCACCCCCTAGAGCGACGGCCTCCGGAGCCGTAGGTCAGTGGTTCGGATTCACTGGGGCGCGCTGCGACTTGCGTTTTCCGGGAGCACTTGAACAGCCTTTCCGACGGATCTTGAACACTGATTCCGACGGCACCCTGAGCGTTGATTCCGGACTCGTTTGAGCACTTCTCTCGCCGGGCGATACTTCGACGAGAACCACGCGATGACAGCTCGCGAAAATGGGCTGCCGATATCTGAGATCCAGTGCTCCGACCGCTTGACGGGCGAGCAGATATGGCTACCCTCCACTTAGGACTTCGGTCCGCCCTCTAGCAAGGCCGCCTTGCAGGTCGCTTCGGCTTCCTGCTCGCGCGGCCTGCTGTTTTTGTGAAGCGAGGCGGGGATGACTGACTGCGGGGACATCGAAAGACAAAAGCGACGGGCACTCCAGTTGTTTTTCGAGCGTTGGTTTGAGCAGCTTGAGACCAACTTCACCCCCAGGCGGGCACGGACGCTCAGCGCCTTGTCAGCATTAAATGAGCTGGTCGCTCTGGCGGAAGGGCATGTGCGCTCGGGCGGGCGGACCCGACCTGCAGTGGATCCGGATGACGCTGGTCACGGCGTGCTGATGCTGCCTGACGTTGCAAAAGAGGCGGCGCAGCTTGTCTCGGCCGACGAGGTTCTCAGAAGCGAATACCCGGCGCGCAAGCAAGTGCTTCAGGGCTTATCAAGCACCCTTGAATCGGTGGAGAACGTGTCACAGGGCCTGATTGAGCAGGTCAAGGCGCTCCTGTCCGTTCTGCGAAACGACTACATTCACGCGGCCTTCCGAACTCTGAACTCGACGGTCGCGGACTCGCCGAAATCGAGCGGCGCCATTGTTGCGCTCGTGGACTCGCTCGTGTCTGAGCTGCGAAGTCGCGGATGGAGCGACGAAGGGCTCAACGAGGCTGGCAAGATCGCGATGGCAGATCATAGTGCCGATCTGCAATTGGCTGTTGCAGTTCTAAAGGATCAAGTGGTCGCGCCTTTGTCTCAATTCGAGTGCTACATCGGGATCAGCTTGCCGCCGAAGCGGCCCCCGTTTCCAAGCGACGAGCCGAGCTTCGCGATTGTTGACGAGCTACCCGAGGGCGCGCGGTTCGGTCGGCCGATGAAGGGCGGCCCCTACCTGCGGGCTCGCGTGAGCGCCTTTGATGCCGCTGCAGCCGCGTCGCTCGCCCACCAAAGGAGCATCTCTACACTTGGCGCTCTCAAGGTATTTCTTCCCGGAAGCCCGACTGACGTATCTAGCGACGTGGTTGCTGTCGTCGTCCCGAACGGGCTGAAGACGTTGGAGGTGCAAGAGCGCTTGCTCGAAGAGCACCGAGTGGCCAGCCAAGAGGATATCGCGCGAATCCTAGTCTCTTCGTGGCGAGTGCACGAACTGCGAGCAGCGGATCCCTTGCACGACGCTATCCGACTGCGTCACCGCGCGCTTCTAGCCTCCGATCCGGAAAGCAGACTGTTATTGCTGTGGAGCGGAATCGAGCGCATGACAGCCGGGGCGCGCGGCTTTGACTCGGCGCTATCCGCAGCTCGCGAGCTAGCATCGCATGCCGTGGCGTTCGGGAAGTTACGTCGAGACGTTGGCGATCTCGTAGCCTGCATCACGCAGAATGTCGCCAAAGATGAAGCTCGACGCAAGGCCATCCTCGCGATGACCGGGGCCAGCATCGCAGGCAGCGTGCGAATCGATCGAGAGCGATTCCTTGAGCACTTCATGGGTGACGAGGCCAAGCTGCGACCATTGACAAGCGTCGTCTACGAAGCGTCACCATTACTTGCGTTTCGTTGCCATGGCCTGTGGAAGGCACTCGGCGCGGGGAAGCCCGAGAGCGCAGGAGCTCACATGGCTGACTATCTCGAACAATCGAGGGAGCGAGTCGCCCGGCAGGTGGCCCGTATCTACCGCGCGCGAAATCGAATCGCCCATGTTGGGTCATCGCCGGACCGAATCCGGGATTTGGTAGGGCACGCACACTTCTACCTGACGCAACTCACTGCAATTTGTGTGCACTACAGTGAACGCGAAAATACCCGTGCGCAAGACCTGCTCTTACGCCGGGTCGGCCAATACCAGGCTTTGATCAAGTTACTCAAAGCGAACGACTCAACCGTACTGAAAGCCCACGCGTTGATGCGTCCTTCGCTCATCGTGGGCTGAGCCGACTGCTGTCGTCATGTCACTTTAGGTCCACGATACTAATACCGCCGCTGAGAGCCATGTTCGATCACGAAGAGCCGTCCGAAGATCGCCGCGTTTACCTCGAAGACTGCACTCCACACGGCGTGTTTTTTAGGGAACGACCGCCAATAATCATCTCTGACAAGCATGTCTACGGACCAGGGGCGATGCATGCCGTAGAAAACTACCAATTCATCAAGTGCGCATTCGAAGGCGAGCTCGCTGGAGTCACATTTAGAGACTGCACATTGCGCTCGTGCCAGTTCGAAGAGACCGACTTGCACAGCGTGCACCTTCAGCATTGCGAGCTCATCGATTGTCATTTTAAGCGAGGCTTCTGGAGCAACGTTGCGCTCTGGGAGAGCACCTTCACAGGCTGCACCTTTTCCGACGTCGACGTCGAACTCTCGATATTTTCTGGCAGCACCTTTACTAGCGTAGCGTGGAACCACGGTGCGTCCATCATGTTGTCCTGCTTCGATCATTGTACGTTGACGCTAACCAGCTTCAACGAAACGGTCGTCAACGCTGTCTTTCGAGGTTGCGAAATTTGCGACGGCGCGTTCGACCACATTGTCGAGACCGGCTCGGAAGTCGACATATGCGGACCGACAACATCGCGCCAGCGGATCGTTTCCGGCAAGGGCCAGGATCCACTAGAGGATGTTCTAGTAACTGGCTCACCGACGATAGAGCAGCTAAACGAGCTCGATGTACTATTGGCAACTGAGCACCTAGAAGAACACTTTCAACGCTTCCTGGAGCAGAACCCACAAATGCTGCTCGTAGCTGTGAACCTCGGACACCATGGAACATACGTCATGCCTCAGGTGCGGTTCGGTGGCCAGTTCGTGGCGGACTTCATGATCGGAGCGAAGAATTCAATGGGCTGTTTCTGGACTGGTGTCGAAATCGAGAGCCCACGACATGATGTCGTCAAATCAGACGAGCACTTTAGGGCGACCACGAACCACGCTATCGATCAGATTCGCGATTGGCGCCGTTTTGTTCGTGAAAATATCGCAATGGCGCGGGCACCGCGACACCAGGGCGGCCTCGGCCTCGTCGACATCGAGCAAACTTTCAAGGCTTGGGTCATCACGGGACGCGACACTGACGGACGCACCATCCAAGCGCGACGTGACCAATATCTGGAGTCTGGCGAGCGCTTGCACGTTCAAACTTGGGACGGCTTTCGCGAGCGCGTCGCGGCTGCCATTGGAAGCAGTCGACGGCGCTAAACGCCGTTTGCAAACTCGACCTCGATCACGAGCCGCTGCGCGGGAGCCACGACATCCGCGATGTAGCACTCCAGCAACGGCCTTGCCGGCGAAACGACCATGGCGAGCCGCCGGGCTTGGAGATAGTACCACAAGAGCTGCGGTGTTGCGATGAGCGAGCCGCGGTCGCACGCGCAGCGAGGATCGCTGCGCATTGCCTGCTTCGAGAATGAAGCGAGGCCTTGTTTTTATTGCTTCGAGTCATGCCCCGACAGCCGCCGGCGCCGTGACGTCCTAGACTGCCGCGACGCATGTGCTGGAACTGGCGCGGCGCGCGCGCCCCTCACGACTCGAACCAACAACAAGCCCGAGACGACGAACGAGCCGTTTGCGGTGCTCGCGGTGTACGCAGCCCGGGAAGAAGTAGCAGTTCGCGAACACGCGGCCTTTGGACCCTCCGCCGCGCGCGGCGCGCCTTGGCGCCGCGTCCGGCGTTGAGGGTCCC
>CAXSGJ010000115.1:0-4430 GCA_964236865.1 uncultured Polyangiaceae bacterium | reverse complement strand
GCGCGGCTACCCCGCCTGAAAGCGGGAGTCACGACGGGACAGGGCGAGATGTAACAGACGAATTCGCGAATCCAGAACGACGGTCGACTCGCGAACACCTACGGCACCGGGACACATTTCTGTCACCGACCACCCTGATGGGGCCACCTCGTCGCCAGGGTCATGGGGCCAGGTGGAGAGCTCGAACGACCGCCACCAAGAATGCACGAGGTGACGACGCGGGTCGAGTCGACCGAAGGGCGCGGCAGCGCCCGGAGGCTCTCGGTCAGGTTGCTTTAGGCTTTGGCCGCTTTCTTGGATGGGTGTGTTGTTTTTGGATCGGCGTCTGGGGCGGAGGGCCGCTGGTCTCGATATTGGGCTTGAGTCTCGGTCGGTAGGATTCTCCTTCGATCACTAGATCGTAGTCATTGTTGGCGAAGCGATCGACAGCGCTTTGAGCGAGCAGCATGTCATCGAACATGGCGAGCCATTCGTTGGTGTCGCGGTTACTAGTGACGAGCGTGGATGTGCGCGCGTTGCGCTCAACGAAGAGTGCACGCTCAATTGCGCCCTGCGCTGCCTTTCGCACCGCCGCCACGTGCTCTGCCACCATCTGCTCGATTCGCGTCTCCAATTCTGCCGTAGTGTTCGTCATGCACCACCCAATCGCACCCTGACGACGTCTGCCGCAACCCCACCCCTGAACGGTTACCTACAGCGCGTGTCCGGCGCGATATTTCCGAGCCTCAAGCACTAGTGCCTTGAAGAGGACTAGCTCCTCTGGAGAGTGTTCCGGGTGCCACTCGACCCCAACGATGAATCGGTCCGGCGCAGTGCTCTCGAAACCTTCCGTTACGCCGTCGGCGCTTGCGGCGTCAGTGACAAATCCAGCGGCCGCGCCGTTTTGCGTCTACAGCTTGGTGATGGTTGGAGAAGACTCGAAGTCGCTCCTTCCCATAGATTTGTTCAAGCTAACTGCCTTGCTTCAACTCGATCCAGTGCCCGGACTCTCGGGCCCGGTGGTTGACGGCTTTTCCGATCTCGGAGGGGATGTCCTGGATGAGCCTGCCACCTGCCGCAACCCAGAGCTCTTGACCACCCAAGCAGATCCCAAGAATGGGGGCTTTTGCTTTGAGGACCTCGTCGAGAATCTTGAAATCAAACGAGTCGCGTGCGGCACTAATTAGAGTCGTGCTTGCATCCCGCGCCTCACCGTAGCGAGACGGGTTAATGTCCTTGCCACCCGTTAGCACGAGGCCGTCGATGCCGAAATGTGCAAGGTCGGCATCTAGGTTTAAGCGGATAGCGATACCCCCTGCCTCCTCGACGCGTCTGGCTACGAGATCGGCGCTGCTTGGGTTGTCGAGCTCAGCGTTAATCCCGATGCGGGGTGCCGCTTGCGCTTGGCCCCCCGGTGCGCCGGCATCGGGCACTAGTGAGGCAAAGACAGGGTCTTGCTCGGAATTTGCAGGGGGCGCCTTGGCGGTCGAAGACGTCGGCCGCTGACTTGAGCTCGGCTGGGCTGTGGAACTAAGATGCTGCCCTTTTCCTGCGCTCGCGCTGCACGCGATTATCATCATGGCGAGCAACATGCCGTTCAGGGGCACGAGCGCGTTGAACTCTGAACTCAGAAAGGTCCGGGGCTTGGGCACTCGAGCTACGTTAGCCGGCGTCAGCAGGCTGGTCCATTCGAAGGTTGAGCGCTCCGCGTCTGCCGACCGACGTTCTGTGTGGGCCTCCGGAGAGGCATCGTCGAGGCAGCAGCGCTCGACCGACGTAAGGGAGTGGGTTTCCGATCGGCTCGGCGAGTCGCGCGTCGTCGTTCTTCACCGAGTTGACGAGCGTCGACACCCAACGAGCTCGAGTGTCGCCGCGTCTGGCTCAAGTATGCAACTACTGCAAAGCGCCACGCGCGGGGTGAAGACTGGAAGCGATGATCGAAATCCGCGACTTCTCTGCCGCGCATCGCGCGACTGGAAGCGAGAGCGGTTGCCAAGCATCGGCGCGGAGTGTTTAACGCAAGCCCCACTCTTTCACCGCACCGACCGGGCTCGCCGCGCCGCGGCTTCGGTGCCCGCTGACCCGCGGATTTGAGTGATCGCTTCCCGAACGGAAGGAGACGCCACAGCGACGCGGATCACGTGGCGTTATCCGCCGCACACTGTGCGCGTAGGGGCCGGCGGGCCAGCGGGCCCAACGGAGTAGACCATAGCGCGCGGTGCGCCCGCCGACGACAAGCACGGTCGAATCAAACTCAACGTTGAGGCGCCAAATGCGAGCAAGTTCCCGGCGGTGAGAACGCGCTTTCGATCGCACACCAATCGCATTAAAAGGGCGCAAACGGCGCCACGAGTCCTTCTCAGAATCTCTGAGTTGGAGCTAATATCCGGCGCATGGGTGACATCGACTCGGCGGTTCGAGGGGCGCAGCAGCTTGAGGCCGTGTTGGAGGAGCGGTTCGGAGCGGAGGGGCGGGGCCTGCACGAAAAGTTGTCGAGCGTGGAGCATCGGATCCCGCTGCGGGTCGTAAAGCAGGTGCGCTGGATCGCCTCGCTGCGCAACCGGGTCGTGCACGAAGGCGCGGCGATCAAAGACCTGGCTGACTTCGAACGCGCAGTGGCCACGTCACGCCAGCAGCTCGAGTCGCTTCCTGCGGACGACGATGATGAAGAGGAGGAGGAGGAGCGGCCTGAGGCGGCGCCTGCTGGCAAGCGCGCGCCGCAAAGACGCAGCAGCCCAGCTCCCATCCTGGCGGTCGCGGCCCTCGTCATCGGAGGATTCTACTTTTTTCTCACGGCGCTCCTCAGTCATACGCCAGTGGGCGAACGGGCTCCGTCTGCGGTCGAAAGCGCCGCCGCGCTCGTGGAGGCCCCAGCAAGCGCTGCTTCCGCCGCCACCGAGGGCCCTCTCGCCGCCAAGGCGCGGCGTGCCTCGCTCGACGCCGCGCAGGCTCGTCGGGATATCGACGAGCTGTGGCAAACCGTGCAGCGCACCACTCGAGTAACCCTCGGCGAGCCTGACGTGAAGGACAACGGCGACGGCACAAGCGACATCCTGGTGCCTGTCACCTGGACGCTAGACCCCAAACCGCTGTTGCAAACCCTCAACAAGTACTTTTGGGACTACGAGCACAAGCCCGTGCAAGCGGGGCCGGTCGACTTCACGGATCGCATGGGCACCCCGGCGCCCGGTATTGCGGTGAAAGGGCTCTGGAACGACCCCAAGGACCAGAGGCGCCCCTTCTCGGCCGAATTGTTCGCGTACATAACGAGCACACGCGCCCGCATCCGCGTCGCGGCTGGCCAATACAGCGGCACGCTCACCTTCGCGGCAGGTCGCAAATGCTTCGTGGGCTGTGATGACTACGGTCACGACGTCTTCCAAGTGCAACTCAAGAACGACCACGATCCCAAAGTCTTGCTAGCGGCCTCCTACGCCGACCAAGATCAAAACCCCGTGCGCATCGCCAAAGTGCCCAGCGAGGCTCTCGCCAAGATGGCAAACCCCGTCGCCAGCATCGAGATTTCGCAGGCGCCCGTGCCCCGCCAATGATGGCGGGTTGTACCGCTGGCGGTAGCGCCCGTGAAGAAGGCCGCGTCCGAGCGCGCGAGCGCTCCTGAACCACCATCATCGCGGTGCGGCGTGAGCAGCGGTGATGTGTCTTCGGACACGGGCTCGCGCAGTTCCGTGCACATCGCGGGCACCCGGGTAGCGCCGGATGGCGAGTGGATGACGCAGATAGCCCGAAACCTACTCGATCCCAACGACGGCTTTTTGCGCCACGCGACCCATCAAATTCACGACCGAGATCCGTTGTTCACCCAGTCGTGGACGCAGGTGCTCGAGTCCGGCGGCGTGCAAAGCGTGCCGATTCCTGCGAGCAGCCCGAACTGCAATCCCCACGCTGAACGGTTTGTCAGACCGATCCGTTCAGAATGCCTCGAGCACTTCATGATCTTAGGCGAACGGAACCTCCGCTATCTCTTACGCGAATTCGTCGAGCACAATCACACCGAGCGCTACATCAAGGGCTCGCCGGAAGACTGATTCGTTCACTTAGGCGCCCCGGTCGCAATTATCGATCCCTGAATGGAAATAGTGAGCGCCATCGGGTGGTTGTTCCGTCAGCATGTTCAGTGTGGACCGGATTCGAGCGAAGTACGCGCAGCTGCGCGGTGTGATGGACGAGCGGGTAACGCGACTTTGGGCAGCTTCGGAGGCCGAGGCGCTGGGGCATGGCGGTATTGCTGCGGTGGTCGTAGCCACCGGCATCAGCAAGTCACGAATCCGCGCTGGCATTCGCGACCTTGCTGAACAAGCAACCAATCCGCCCGTGGTCCCAGCGAGAGCGCAGCGAGTGCGGCGAGTGGGTGCAGGGCGACCCTCGCTCACGGACGCGCCCGCATCCTCGGCTACCTCCAGCGTCAGCGAGTCATCACCATTGACCCGGGC
>CAXSGJ010000114.1:0-4436 GCA_964236865.1 uncultured Polyangiaceae bacterium | reverse complement strand
CGGTGATGACTCGCTGACGCTTCAGGTAGCCGAGGATGCGAGCGCGCGCGATTTGAGCAAGACGCAACGTGGTCGTCGCTTGTCTCACGGCGAGGGCCGACCATGCCCAGACTTATCAGGGTAGGAGCGAATAGCAGCGCCGCGCTGCTAAAAGCGCCCCAACGCGGTCCCAGAGCTTCTGTCGAGCTCAGCACCGGATGACACAACAGACGAACGATCCCGAGAAGTACGCCCGAAGCCAAAACAAAGCCGCCCATCAACCGGGCGCTGGGTACGCGATCGGCAAGAATCCCACCGGCGTAGTAGCCGACGGCGAGCGCTCCGAGGGTCACGGTGAGTAGTGCGGACCACACGAATAGGCCAATGCCGAACACCGGTCCGATGATCCGCGTGCCCAGGATCTCGATCACCATCACCGCGGCGCCCGTCGCGAAGACGGTGAAGAAGAGCTCGCGCTTTGCCTTGTCGTGGGGGTAGACAGCGGGCTCGTGGGTCATGCCGAGTCTTATAGCGTCAGTAGGGGTCGGGGTACCGTTCGCGAGGGGGACTGGTGCATTCGGCTGGGGAATTCCGCGAAGCCTTCGAACGTGAGCCTCGCTGATGAGCATCGCCCTGCTGGCCTTGTTCCGGTACTCGGCCACCTCGACGGCTCCGCGATACTCATCAGCTCGGAATTCGGGGAGTTGAACTTCGAAGATTGGATGCCAAGCAAATCAAACGACAACTACGCCGCGTCGCCCTATGGTGATCGAGGAAGTCTACGTAACTGATTACATTGAACGTAAGCTGGGTTAGCGAATGACTCAGGGCAGCGGTCAAGACGTAAAGTAGTCGTCTAAGCCCATGAAATTGCGCGTCAGAACGGGCCGTCCATCAAGATTCAACTCACGAATGCCGGGATTCCCGCGCATCACATTCGCGATTTGGGCCGGTGGGGCAATCGCCAGGTGGATGAGTGCGTCTATCTGATCTACCGGCAACCCCCCAGCAAAGAACTGCAGGAACTGGCGCGCGCTCGGTTCTACCCCCATCGCCATCGCTTTGGCACCCAACGCCCGAAAAATCCCAACGAACAGCTTCAGCCCGTCTGTCCCTCGATCCTCCAGGGCGTAGGTCATGCGGTCGAGGTCACCGTCCGAGATAACGAGCCACGCCGCTCGAATGTCGGCGGCTGACGGTCCCGCGACGGTGGGTAACGTCACGAATCCGAACATGAACCGAAACTCGTCGGCTTCAAACTGCGCAAACGCCGATGGTTGAGAACTGACGGCGTTGTCGGCGAAGGCCGTCCAACTGCAGCCTTCCGTCTGTTGTTCTTCAACCCATTTTCCATTGAAGACGAGTCGGGAGTGGCAGCCGCCAAACTGAATTCCAAACGACCCCAGCGTCGCCTTCAGGAGCGAGGGATCGACGGTGCCCAGAGTGAAGCAGGCGGTGAAATCGAAACTCATGATTTTCTCGTGACGCTTTAGCGCAGGTTCTGCGGGGTTGTGACGAAGTCGGGGTTTTGTTGCTGGAAACTGTGCAAGTTTATCCGGATCCATCTTCGCTGGATCGTAGATCAAACGCGGCTGTTTCCCAGTTTCAGCGGCATGCAACCGCGTCGCCTGAGCCTGGTTGTATGACGGGGGGTCTCCGCCCGACTTCACCTGTATCACTTGCGTGTCGCTTTCGGCATCGATGTCTGTCGCGACGGTGTGCCCAGGATTGTTGGGATCGGAGTACTTGACTTGCTCACCGGCCTTGACGACTTTGTTGTCAGGATCGCGAATGACCTTGTTCTCTGCGTCATACCCCTCTGCGCTACTCGCATCGCCGTTCGCCCGGGCGTCTGCCGCCTTCTTGTCATTGAGTTGGGTCGTCGCGTCCTTGTCGCCGTTCGATGATCTTTTCTGAAGGTCGCGAGCGTCGCGCTTGTCAGCGTTCCTTTGAGCGTCAGCCTTTCGCGATTCGTCGCTGCCGCCGCCGTTGTCTGATCCCGAAGTCATCACGCCAGCGGCGGCCGCCACAGCCACAGCGGCGGCACCCAGGCCTTGCCCGGTTATCGCAAATGCGCCGCCTTCGGCAAGAAGCAATGGGGGCGCAGCGGCTCCGGCCGTGAGCAAGATCAGAACCACCTCGCTCCCAACTCGAAGCCCCGCAAGCGCGCCCTTCTCGAAAGCGGCCTTCATGCACGGGACGCATCCGTCCGTCATGACGTCGGTGGCGAGAGCCGCAACGCTGCCGGCGACGAGGGCCGCGGCGGTCACTACCGCTGCGGCCGCCAATAGACCGGCTGCTGTTAGCGCAATCTCTGGCAAAAGGACCGCCGTCACAACGGCGCCTAGGACAATCCCACCCGTCAGCAGCGCGGCCGCTCCCCAATCGAATAGGCCGAGCGGGTCTGCCCCGTTAATCGGGTCATTGTTGACATAGGCGTACAAGTTGATGCCGCCGACGAGGTCAGCAGGATCTCGCGAGAGGTAGCGACCGAGCACGGGTGAGTAGAAGCGTGCGCGATTGCAATGAAGTCCGGTCTCCTCGTCGCAGTACTGACCAGGAAAACGAAAGGGTTGGCGCACGCTACCGTGGCGCACGTCCACGGCTCCGAACCCACTAGTCACCCCCGACCAAGCGATCTCCCCCAGCGGTCCCGTCAGCCACCGCGGGGACCCCTTGTGATCGTTGTGGAACTGATACGTGCGCCCGTCAACGCGCATTGAAAGCGGGAGGTGTGTGCCCGGAACAAACAGATAATCGCGCTGTTCGACCCAGCCCTTGCCTGTCACTACCTCTCGCAGGAGCTGGTCTTGGCTCCAGATGTAATCGCGTCTCGACGCTAGCGATTATTTTATGCGTGCGGCGTCCAAAAGCGTCATACCGATAGGTGATTACGCGGCCATCCGGCGTTTGCACCTCAACCAGCAAGTTTTGCCCGTTGTAACTGTAGCGCGTGACACCGCCCTGGCTCGATTCCGCGCAGAGGTTACCGCGAGCGTCGTACTCGTACAAGGCGTCGCCGGCCTTCAGCACTTGGTTTACGGCGTTGCTCGTGACCTGAACGCCATCGGCAATCGTGCGGTTTCCGCTGCCGTCGTACCCGTAGCTCTCGTCGTGCTGCGCGTCTGGTGACTGAATACGAACGAGGCGGCCCGCATCGTCGTAGCGGTGATGACGGACACCAATCTCGCTATCTTTACAGCCATAGACCTGATCGTTGGGTGTGTAGCTGAGCCTGAGACGCATCCGTGCTGCGCCGTCTGGCGAGAGGGTCGTGATTTCTCGGGGAAGCGTGTTGGGCAACAGGTATCGATGGGTCACGATCCCGTTGGGGAATCGATGACTCACTCGCTTCCCTTCCAAGTCGTAAGAGATTTCGTGAAATGCGCCTTTCCAGTCACGCACCCCGCTCAAGCGAGCATCGTCATCGTAGTCGAACTCGACACGATCTCCCGTCGGTGCCGTAATCCTTACCGGCAGGCCTGCAGCGTCATAGGCATAGCAAACGACAAGGTCGTCCTGCTGTTCTGTAAGTAGACGGCCTTCTTCGTCGTATGTTAGAGCGACGAAGCTAGCGGGAGTTCTCGCTTCCACGACTTGGCCGGCATCGTTGTATTTCAGCTCGACGAAATGCCCGTCTGCATAACGAATCGCGCTCAGCCGTTGCTGGTCGTCGTACTCCGCTTCGTACCAGGGTTCGCCGTTGACAGACGCGCGTATCGTCTTGCCCGTCCCGCTTCGAACCACCTCTTCGAAGTTGCCGTCTGCACGCGTTGTGCGGTCAGGTTGGCCCCAGGTGCCGTACTCGAAATTTGTGCGAGCACCGGTAGCCTCGACCAGAGTCGTTGGCAGCCCTTGCGCGGAGCGTTCGATTCGAATCGGCGGTTGCGCGCCCCGCGCCGTGCTAGCAAGTTGTCTTGCGCCTTGATGCGTGGCTGTACAGTGGAGTGCCATCCGGCAGCGTGACCCTGATCAGGTTTGAGTCGTCGTCCCATTCGAAGGTCCAGCGTTGCTCCTCACCCCGAGTCAGCGCCGCGAGCAGACCGGCTGGCGTGAAGCTCAACGATGTGGCCAATCCGTTCGCGTCGACCAATCCCGTGATACGTTGCTGTTCGTCATAGAACAGGCGATGCGATCGCCCGAGCGGGGAGACGATCTGAGTCAGCTGACCGTGGCCGTCGATGAAGATCTGGGAACGTCTGCCGCGCTTGTCATCGACTAGTAGCTGCCCAAGCGCCTTTCCTCTCGCCGCAACGAAACCCTTTGCCACAAGCGACGCCGCCAGCAGGTCGGCGGCAGCGGACTGTGCCAAGAGCGACTGCTGTGCGGCGCGCATCTGGAACGTCACGGCACCCCCGGGGCTTTTAGCTTACCCACCGCCGCCATCTGCTCACCCCGAAGCCGCATCACCGCCCAATCCATTCCGCGCTCACCCGCGCGCCCAAAGCCTCGTACTC
>CAXSGJ010000113.1:0-4539 GCA_964236865.1 uncultured Polyangiaceae bacterium | reverse complement strand
ACGGCTTCACCGGCAGCCCGCACAGCTGGGACTTCTTGACCGATGACGAGGCTGCATCGCGTGCGCTGCCTGCTCTGGTCGGGCATTCTGGTTCCGACGCCGGGCCCAGCGTGAGCTGCTTCCAGGACGAGGTCGACCGCTTGGCGGGATTAGCGCCCGAGTCTGGCGCGCACGTGATCGGCTATTCGTTGGGCGCGCGCCTCGCCCTGGGCGTTGCGTTGAAGAGCCCTGAGCGCGTGACGCGACTCACGCTCATCAGCGGTCATCCTGGGTTGTGCGCCGCGGAGCGCGCCGCGCGCCGCGACGCCGATCGCGCCTGGTGCGAGGTGCTGTTGACGCGCGGACTTTCCGCGTTCGTCGACGCTTGGCAGGCTCAGCCGCTCTGGGCGACCCAAATTCAACTACCCCACGCCGTGCGACAAAAACGCCAAAGTGAACGGCTGAGTCACACCGCCCAGGGCCTCGCCCGCTCCCTCGAAACGACGGGCCTCGGCGAGATGCCGAACTATTTGCCGCAGCTACCCGAGCTGCGCGTCCCGGTCACGTTGTTGGCGGGCGCATTGGATGAGAAATTCAGCGCGCTCGCCCGGCAGATGGCCGAGCGCTTGCCCAACGCCGAGCTGGAAATCGTAGAAGGAGCCGGCCACGACTTATTGCTCGAGCGACCCGCGCTCATTAGCGCAGCGATCCGAAGAGGAAACCTCACATGACCGACACCGAATGGTTCAAGAGCGACGGCTTCGAAGATATCATCTACGAAAAGACCAACGACGGCATAGCCAAGATCACCATCAATCGTCCCGAGGTGCGGAACGCGTTCCGGCCGCAGACGATCCAGGAGATGGAGCACGCCTTTGCCGATGCCCGCGACGACAGTGACGTCGGCGTGATCATCCTCACCGGTGCCGGCAAAGACGCCTTCTGCTCCGGCGGTGATCAAAAAGTGCGCGGACACGGCGGTTACGTCGGCAAGGACGGCATCGCGCGCCTGAATGTGCTCGATTTGCAGCGTCAGATCCGTACGCTGCCCAAGCCCGTCATTGCCATGGTCGCCGGCTACGCGATCGGCGGCGGCCATATTTTGCATTTGGTGTGTGACCTGACCATCGCCGCGGCAAATGCGCGTTTCGGTCAAACTGGGCCCAAGGTCGGGAGCTTCGACGGAGGCTATGGTTCGTCTTATTTGGCGCGCGTCGTCGGTCAGAAAAAGGCACGTGAGATTTGGTTCTTGTGCCGCCAATACGACGCCCAGCAGGCGCTCGACATGGGCTTGGTCAACAAGGTCGTGCCGTATGAAGAGCTCGAGCGCGAGACAGTGGCCTGGTGCCGGGAAATTTTGCAGCACAGCCCGTTGGCGCTGCGTTGCCTGAAGTCTGCGCTGAATGCAGACTGCGACGGCCAGGCCGGCCTGCAAGAGCTCGCCGGAAACGCGACGCTGCTCTACTACATGACGGAGGAAGGTCAGGAGGGTAAGACCGCATTCCTGGAAAAGCGCAAGCCGAACTTCAAACAGTTCAAACGGCTGCCTTGAGCGCAAGCTGCCATGAGTACCCGCGCCGCTTCATCGCCTAGCTCCACGGCGCCGACCGAACGCGTTCGGCCGGGCTCGCTCGGTGCGTGGCTGCTCGCCAGCCGACCGAAGACGCTGAGCGCCGCGGCGGTACCCGTGATCGTCGGCACTGCCTGCTCGGCGGCGCGCGGCGAGGTGCGCTGGGGGCCGGCCTCCGCGGCCCTGTTTGGCGCACTGTTCCTGCAAATTGGCGCCAACTTTGCGAACGATGTCTTCGACTACGAGAAAGGCGCAGACACCGCCGAACGCCTCGGACCGACGCGCGCGGTACAGGCGGGCCTGCTCAGCGCAAAGAGCATGCGGCTCGGCATGAGCGTGGTCTTCGGCCTGGCGTTGGTCCTAGGCCTGTACCTGACCCGCGTCGCGGGTCCGGTGATTCTGCTGATTGGCCTCGCCTCCATTGCCTCCGCGATCGCGTACACGGGCGGTCCGTATCCGCTCGGCTATCATGGGCTCGGGGATGTTTTCGTCTTCTTATTTTTTGGATTGGTCGCGGTCTGCGGCACCGTGTACGTCGAGATCGGTCGCGTCCCCGGTTTGGCGTGGCCCTGCGCGGTGCCGGTCGGCGCGCTGGCCACTGCGATCTTGGTTGTCAACAATTTGCGCGACCGGATCACCGATCTGAGCGCCGGGAAGCGCACGCTTGCCGTGCGCTTCGGGCGCAGTTTTGCCGTCAATCAATACCGGGCGCTGCTGCTGCTCAGTTACGTGGTGCCCGTCGCGTTGGTGGTGACGCGCGTGACTGGCCCCGAGGTTCTCTTGGCACTCCTGTCCTTGCCGCTGGCGCTAAAAATCGAGCGCGCAGTGGCCGCCACGGAAGGCCGCGCCCTGAACGCCCTGCTCGCGGCGACCGCGAAGTTACTGCTGGTCTTCGGCCTGCTCTTTGCGCTCGGTCTGGCGGCACCTAGCGTGCTTCAGCGCTTGGGGTTGCGCGGAGCGTCGTGACGCTAGCGTTGTCTCTGCTCAGCAGCGAGCGGACGCTGACCCGACCGGTCCGCGGCGCGCTTCAAGCCTGGTCGACACGAGCGTCCTGCATCGTCCGGCTCGACAACGGGGAAGGCGTGTGCGGCTACGGCGAGGCGTCGCCGCTGCCCGGTTTCAGTCCCGATTCATTGGCCGAATGCCAAAGCGCTCTGGCGGCCCTCGACCCGAGCGGAGTTCCGGCTCGGCCCCACGCCGGCGAGTCGCTCGTCAGTGCGCTGGGCCGCGCCAGCGAGCGCCTGCCGGGGAACACGCCCGCGGCGCGCTGCGCGCTCGAAGCGGCGCTCCTGGATCTGTGGGCGCGCGCCGCGGGGAAGCCTGCCTGGGCGCTGTTGCCAGGCGGCACCGAGAAACCCGCGCCGCGCGCCGTTGCTGCCTTGCTGATGGACGATGCCGAACAAGCGGTGGAGCACGCCCAGCGGGCGTACGCGCGGGGCATCCGTACCTTCAAGCTCAAGATAGGCCGCCCTGGCGCGCTCGCGCGAGAACTCAGCGCGGTGCAGCAGTTGCGCGCCGAGCTTGGCGTGAGCGCCCAACTGCGTCTGGACGCAAACCGCAGTTTCAGCCCCGCAGAAGCGTCTGCCTGCTTGCCGCGCTTCGCGGCGCAAGGCCTCGAATTCGTAGAGGAGCCCTGTGCACTCGGAGAGCTCTCTCCGGCGGACTTTGGCGTGCCCCTCGCGTTCGATGAATCCTTGTACGCGCTCACGGCGCAGGATGAAGAACGTGTCGAGCTGCAGCTCCAGGGTGCGCGCGCGCTGGTCCTGAAACCGACCTTATTAGGTGGCATCTCCGGCTGTGTGCGCTGGTCGAGGCTCGCTGCAAGGATCGGAGCGGAGGTGATCGTCTCGCACGCCTTCGAAGGTCCGCTGGGCCTTGGGCTGAGCGCGGCCCTCGCGCTCAGCATCGGCAGCGAGCGCGCCGCGCAGGGACTCGATCTCGAGGGTGCCCGCCTGGAGGGGCTGCCTTTTTTTTCCGGAGCTCACGTTTCTCCGTGGTCGGCGCCCGGCTTCGGGGATCACGCGGGGCGGCCGTGACGTTCTCCGTGTTCGACGCGGCGCGCGACGCGCCGCGGTCAGAGGCGCTGGTCTGCGATGGGCAGCGATTGACCTTCCGTGCGCTCGCGGACCGCGTGCAAGCGCGCTGCCACGCGCTCACCGGGCTCGGCGTGTTGGACGCGCGAGCGGTGGGCCTGATCGCAGAGGGCAGCTTAGCTATGTTCGAAATCCTATACGCGCTGTTTGCGCTCGGCGTGCCGGTGCTGCCGCTCCACCCTGGCCTCACCCTGCCCGAGCGCGAGGTCCTGCTGAAGTCAGCAGAAGTCGAGATCTTGCTCGACCCGCGTGAGGTCGCGCCGGCGCCGTCGCCCGCGCCGTCGCCCGCATCGTTTCCGCCGATCCCCGACAACCGGCTGCTGGCGCTCGTGGCCACCTCGGGCTCGACGGGTTCGCCGAAGCTGGCCCGGCTGACTCGTCGTGCGTTCTCGGCACTGGCGTGCGCGGACGCCGAGCGCGTTCCTCCGCAAGCAGCGGACCGAGCGCTGCTGTGCCTCCCCCTATCGCACGTCGGCGGGCTGTCCGTCGTCATCCGCAGTCTCTTCGCGCGGCGCTGCTGCGTGGTCTTTCGTGCCGGTCGCGGCGGTTTGCTCGACGCCGTTCCCGAGCTCGGTCAGCTGCTCGTGAACGAACGCATCAGCCTGCTCTCCCTGGTGCCGCCGATCCTCGCGCGCTTGCTCCGGGCGCTGCCGGAGATCGCCCAGCGAGCCCCGTTGAGGGCGGTGCTGCTCGGCGGGCAGGCCTGTTCCGAGCAGTTGTTCGAGGACGCTCGGGCGTGCGCCGTGCCGGTGCTCACGAGCTATGGCCTGACGGAGACGTGCTCGCAGGTCAGCACGCTCGCCCTCGCGCAGGCGGCCGCACCGGTCATGAATGGCCTGGTCGGAGTGGGGTTTCCGCTTTCGGTATTCCTGCTGCGGGTGACACAGAGACTTCTAG
>CAXSGJ010000112.1:0-4597 GCA_964236865.1 uncultured Polyangiaceae bacterium | reverse complement strand
GGCGATCGACAATCGACGCCCTGCACACATGAGAGCTCCACGGCGAACCGCCTGAGTGCCGTCCGGCCATGTCCGAGCAATATTTTCGCGAGTGCGATGTCTGCCATCGCTAGTTCGAGGGGACAAGGCATCCAGTGCGCCAGGCAAAGCCTGGGTGAGGAGGAAGCAATGTAGACGAAGCAGAAACTTCACCAGGGACCCAAGCGGGCGCGAGCCCGTGCGGCAAAGACTGACCACCAGCCGGAAGCGAGTCTTGCGTGGTCGTACGACCGGGCAACCGGGAAGGAAAGCTGCGAAGCGTAGACAGCGAGCGAACAGGCCGTGTGATTGAGCCCCGAAATTTATGCAACGTGGAAGCCGACGCCTTTGGTTGCGCGGAAGGCAATACCGACGTGCCCGCGAGGCAGCGAGACCAGCGACCATGCAGAGGACTGAGGCACCGGCACGAGCGAAAGCGGCCGGCAACAGCTACTCCCCTCGCGCTACAGTCGTCCTCAAAGGTTAGGGCGCGCCGGTTCCACCGGGGTCTGAGAGCAGGGCATGAGCGCAAGGGTCCCCCAGGAACCTGGGAGATCCCGACGTCTCCGTCGCATCGGCGGCGGTACCGCGAAGCAACGCAAAACGGAGCGACGCGGAACGGGCGGCGGGAAGTCGGAGCACTTCATAGTACCGCTGAAGCAGGGACAGCCACCCGAGCGACCCTGCGGAGGGAAGGCGGTGCCGAGTCATGGAATCGTTTGGAGGAAAGATGACGGAGACATCGAGCTCTGCAAAAGTCTCAACGAAACTCGAACGGATAGCGAAACTGGCCAAGCAGATGCCGGGCGTGGCGCTAAGCACGCTCGCGCATCACATCGATCGTGAATGGCTCCGCGAGGCTTATCGGCGCATGCGCAAAGACGGTGCTGTGGGAGTGGACGGCCAAACGGCGGCGGAGTACGCGGTGAATCTGGAGGGCAACCTCCAATCATTGCTCGACCGAGCAAAGTCTGGCGATCACTACCGCGCGCCGCCCGTGCGCCGTGTGCACATCCCGAAGGGAGACGGCAAGAAGACGCGGCCGATCGGGATCCCTGCTTTCGAAGACAAGGTACTGCAGCGCGCTGTCGCTATGGTTTTGGAAGCGGTGTACGAGCAATCGTTCTTGGATTGCTCGTACGGCTTTCGACGGGGGCGCTCAGCGCACCAAGCAGTGCAGGCGATTTGGAAGCAGGCGATGGACCTCGGGAATTGCTGGGTGCTGGAGGCAGACATCGAAGATTTCTTCGGCTCTGTCGACCCGGCTCAGCTGCGAGAGATACTTGGTCAGCGGGTGCAGGATGGCGTGCTCTTACGGCTCATCGGCAAGTGGTTGAAGGCGGGCGTGATGGAGGAGGGGCGCGTCTATCGCCCTGAAACCGGTGTGCCCCAAGGCGGCGTGATTTCTCCGATACTCTCGAATATTTACCTGCACGAGGTACTCGATCAGTGGTTTGCGAACCAGGTGAAACCACGGCTGAAAGGCCGTGCCTACCTGACGCGATTTGCTGACGACTTCGTGCTGGTCTTCGAGAAGGAGGAGGATGCCCACCGCGTGCAGGAAGTGCTGCCGAAGCGATTTGGCAAGTACGGTCTGCGTCTTCACCCGGACAAGACACGGCTGGTGCGCTTTGCACCGCCGCCGTCAAGTCCACCGTCACCAGCGACGGAAACGCAGCGAGGTCGCAGCTTCGACTTGCTGGGTTTCACGCTCTACTGGGGACGGTCGAGGAAAGGCCGCTGGGTCGTGATGCAGAAGACGGCGAGGGATCGCTTTCGTCGCAGTCTGCGCCGCGTCAGCCTTTGGTGTCAGGACCATCGGCATGACGCGATGAAAGAGCAGCAGGTCGCGCTAAGTCGGAAACTGCAGGGGCACTACGCCTACTATGGCGTGACCGGGAACTTCCGGGCCCTCTTGCAGTACTTCGACGAAGTGCGGCGCATCTGGAAGAAATGGTTGAGCCGCCGGAACAACCGGGGGCTCGACTGGGGCCGCATGAACGCAGTCCTGAAAGTGTTTTCACTTCCAAGGCCGCGCGTCGTGCACTCCGTTTTCCGAACTGCAGTGAACCCGTGACTCGAGGAGCCGGATGCGTCAATTGCGCATGTCCGGATCTGTGGGAGCCCTGGGGGAGCGATCCCCTGGGGCCACCCGACAAGCACGGCGGGGTTGACCTAACTGGTCCTACGCGCACTGGTCGTGTCGCGAGGGTCCGCGCCGGATTCGGACGGGTCACGCTGGCCAAGCAGGTTCTGCGCCGACCGTGGGTGGTGAAAGTGGCGGCGGCGCGCTCGGAGGCTCTGGCGCTGATGCCGGGACCGGTGCAGTCGTTGACTTTGCCGGAGCAGGCGGCGAGGCAGGCACCGGAGGAGCCGCCACCGTGGTAACCGGACCCGGAGGGACTACTATCACGACGAACAGCGAAGTCATGATCGGAACGGACTGCGCCGATCCCAGCTGCGGCGTTCGAAAGTCAGTTCGATCCGTGCCTGCGAATGACCGAAGCGAGCGACCGGCCGGGCAGTGTCGAAGTCTGTTACCCCAACCCGAAGCATCTTCTGGGTTCCATTGTTGAATGCGTGGCACCGTCCAGCGGGACGCTGCGGCACCGGATACAAGGAATTTATGGGGGAAAGTGTTGTTCGGCACTCAGTTTGACACCTGGACAAGTGTACGGGCCAATTGATGAGCGCATAGATCCCCTCTGCGCCACCGCGCAGTCAGGCGGCACCGTATCGGCGGGCGTCTTGGCCGACACCGACGGTGACTTCACGCCCGATATCGTCGACGACTGCCCCACGCTGTCCAATCTTCAAAGCGACAAGGACGGCGACGGTATCGGCGACGCTTGCGACAACTGCCCGTCCGTCTACAACCCAGACCAAGCCGACACGAACGACAATGGCGTCGGCGATGTCTGCGAGGGTGGCGCGCCGGGCAGTGCCAGTGCAGCAGGCGCGGGGGGGCTGGTGGATAGCAACGCCCTAAAAATGTAACCGTTCAGCCCCCCTGCGCCGGGAGCGTGCGTGCGGTTCTGGTAGCGGCGTAAGTGATCCACTTTGCTCCATAAATTCGAAAGTTCTTTCCATCCGCAGGCAGATCGATCATTGCGTAGCTCGTGCAGCGCGACTGGCGAGACGATCGGATCGCGGAGCTCGAGGCAGAGCTTGCGGCGAAAGATGCGGTCATCGCCGCGCAGGCGGCTCGCATCGCGGATCAGGATCGCCGCATCGGCGAGTTAGAAAAGCGGTTGGCCCAGCTCGCCGAGCAACTCGGACAAAACTCGCGCAACTCTCATCGGCCGCCGTCGAGTGACACTCCAGAAGAGCGACGGAAGCGTAAAAATCAAGAAAAGAAGGCGCGGCAGGCGCGCAAGCGCGGCGGACAGGTGGGGCATCCAGGCGCCCACCGCGAGCTGGTCCCGCCCGAGAAGGTGACCAAGTTCGTCGACCTGTTCCCCGCCGAGTGCGAAAGCTGCTGGAAGTCACTGCCAGCGGTGCCCGATGCGTTAGCGACGCGCTACCAACAGACCGAGGTGCCGCCGATTGAGCCGCGCACCACGGAGTGGCGACGACACCAGGTCACTTGCCCGTGCTGCGGTTACAAGACGCGCGCCGCCTACGATGGCGATCAGATCCCGGCATCACCCTTCGGCCCACGCCTGATGGCGATCATGGCGCTACTGACTGGCGTTTATCATCTCGGCCGGCGCCGAGCGGTGGAGCTGCTCTCGGACATCGTCGGCGTGCGCGTGTCGTTCGGCGCGCTCAGCGCCGTGGAGCAGCGCGTGAGCTGCGCCGTACAGCCCTGTGTCGACGAGGCGTGGGACCGCGTGCGTGCCGCCGATGTCAAACACACCGACGGGACCTCCTGGTAGCCGTTGGGCTTCCCGCGGCTCCTCGAGCACGAGCTTGGCGCGCTCGGCAATGGGCAGTTCGAGCGGGATGAGTTTGCCGGGCTCGGCATGCGCAACAGTGGCTTCCTTCGTTGGATCCTTCTTTGGATCCTTCGGGTCCGCCAGGCGGACTGGTCCCGTGCGCCAGGCGGACTGGTCCCGTGCGCCAGGCGGACTGGTGGGGGCTCGTGGCCCGTTTGCCAGGCGGACTGGTCCCGTTCGCCCAACGGACGGGTCCCGTCGGTCAGGCGGATTGGTTTGCGTCGCGGACTGGTTCGCGTCGTCGTCCCATTGCAGCGTCTCCATGACCGAGCGGGCGACGGCGTGCTCCGGCCCGGAGTCGTGCGTGGTCGCAACCTTTGGCGTGGCCATTCGGCCTAGCACCGGGGTTACGTGCGAAAGGTCGTAGCGATTCGGACGACCTGGCACGCGCCTCACAACGAGCACGCCGTCACGCTCCAACGCCGCAATGGCCTCAAGCACCGCCGTGCGTCCGAGGCTGCAACGTTCGGTGAGCGTCGGGACCGAGGGCCAAGGTTCTGGCGAACGGTCACTGTAGAAGTCAGCGATCGCCAAAAGGACGATCTTCTCCGTCGTGGTACGCGCGGAACGCCATACGGCCCGTTGCATGCCAAGAAGATCGATCATGGCGCCAGGACCTCGTCATGCGCAGGCGGCTCGGC
>CAXSGJ010000111.1:0-4828 GCA_964236865.1 uncultured Polyangiaceae bacterium | reverse complement strand
CGTTGGCACCCGTCGCTCCTCGCCCACTCCGTGGGCTGCGGGGCGCCGACCTCCCCCCGAGTCCGTGCTTGCGGCCGCAGCGGCCGCTGCGCGCGGCTGGGGGAGGTAGTCGTTGTGCGTCGCGTGACGCCCGCCCCCTGAGTGGGCGTGGCGCGCATATGCACGACGCTCTCAGAGCGCTGCGCGGATGAGCGCGACGGCCGTCGGCAGATCGCGAAGCACGAGCTCCGCTTCGATGCGAACCACGTGGTAGCCGAGGCAACGGAACTTGCGATCGCGGCTCGCATCTGCTGCGCCGCGACGCGCGTGATAGCCGCCGTCCACTTCGACGGACAGCAACACGGCCCGGCGGCGTGGTCAAGACAGCCGAGTTCGGCGCGCCCGTGGGACAGGGCTTTGTTTTGCCTAGACCCCGATTGCAGACTGAAGTTGCGCAGCAGCCCATATGCGCTGGCAGCAGGTGATTTTTTTTCTGCGTCGGCCGGCGACTTTTGCAGCGCTTGAGCTACGCTATCGGCATGGAACGTGGCGTCGTGGTTCGCGGAAGATTGCGCGGCCGGCACATCGAGCTGGACGAGGGAGTCGATGAGCTCGACGGAGAGGTCGAGGTCTTCCTTCGTGCCGTGGGCAGCCATCCACGTCCACCGGATGTCCTCGACGTGATCGCGAGTCTACCCGTCGGCACCCGAAGCAAAGGCGACATCGACAACCAACTCGCGGAAGACCGAGCGGGCTGGTCGGGTCGTGGCTGATATTTATCTGGACGCCTGCTGCTTCATTTACCTCGTGGAGGGTCAGCCAGAGTGGCGGACTGTCGTCGAACGACGTCTGCGCGAGCTCGAACCACTTTCGAGACTGGTCACGTCGCAGCTATCGCGACTCGAATGTCGAATGAAGCCAACGCGAGATGGCAATCGCTCACTTCTCGAACGCTATGACACGCTGTTCGGAGCCGACCGCGTAGCGGTGTTGGACGTGAGCGAGCAGGTCATCGATCGCGCAACTGAGCTACGAGCGCGACACGGGTTCAAGACGCCGGATGCGATACACTTGGCGACTGCGCTCGAATCCTCAGCCGCGGAGTTTTGGACGGCCGATGCTGCACTATCGCGCTGCACTGATATCGCGGTTTCGGTACTCCTCCCCACCTAGGTTGATGGGCAAGACTCAGCGCCAACGGCAGCCACGAGTGATTCCGCCGGACGAGGTTCCGCTTGATCAGGGCGCGCGCGATGGCACCGACGAGTGGAAACAGGTTGATGGGGTTCTGTTTTGTCACTGGGATCGCTGGCTTCTGCGGCTCGCGCTGGACGAACCCGAGGGACTCCATTCGATATCGTCGAAGTTTCAAGCGTGCGCGAAGACGAAGAGAGGCGTCGACAAGATTGCGGAAGCCATGCTCGCTCAGCTTAAAGACCTTGGAGCGCGCCTCGCGAAAATCGGGGCCGAACCTAACGCCGTGCTCAACGAGCCGGAGCGCGCGAGCAAGTGGCTTCAACGCAAAGCCTCTCACCGCATCTGGGAAGCCAGCACAATCCGCCGTACCAGGGCGATGGCGCGGACCCCGAGACGGGTCCTCGAAGAGCGCGCGTTACTCGGAAACTGGGGTGCCTTTCCCGAGTCGCCTGCGCCCTACTACGCTGCGCTAAGGTCCGCAGTCGGGGAGGGGTACTACGACTACCGAGGCACCGCGATTGTCGTGCTTTCGCTCGAAGCTGCAGGTGCACGGTGTATGTCGTCCTCAACAAGCGATCTGCAACGGTTGGCGATCCACCGCGCGATGCTCTCCGCCGCGATCGCGGCCATGGCCCAAGTCGATGATTCCCTTACAGAGCTCGCCGAGCATTTTCGAGAGCATGAGCGCTCCTACCTCGCGCTTCTTCGCGATCACCGGCAAGTTCCCGGCCTACTGCGCGATTTGCTCGAGCTCGCGGTCTGGGAAGACTACGGCCTCTTCTGCGAGGTCGAGCCGTTTCTCCGCGCACTCCCCAACGGCTCCGCACGTGCAGCCGCGCGAGAGCTTGAGGAGGTTATAGTCGAGCTCGTGCGGTTCGAGCTCGACTACCAGCTTGGCAAGGCGCGGGCGCTTCGTAGCGTTTTTGGGAATGTTGCCTCGCTCTAAATGTTGGCGATTTAGTGGCGATGCCAGACCCGCACCCAAAGGACTCCACGAAGCCGCAAGTCGGGCTCGATGGGCCAGTCCCTCCGCTCGAAGGGCAACGAGTCCGCATTGTGATCGCGCTGATGGATGAAGACATCGAGCTTGCGCCCGGCGAGCAGACGAAAGCCTGGAATGAGTGGGTCACAACGGGCCCCAGCGGGCCGTTCGAGGTCGACGGCGAGCCAGAGCTTCCTCATTGGACGCGGCGCCATCGCTGGTTCCGTTTCAGCGCGCCTGAAAGCGGCGCCCCGTGCTCGCATTGCCCGTAGCGCGATGGCAGCATGTGGAATCCGCTCTCCTCGACGTGCTCGGTTTCTAAAAACGAAGACCGCGGACGGGGCGCCTTCCCAAGTGCCTTCGGCTTGGGGTAGTTAGAACGCCATGGCGTCGTTCGGCGCCGGTTCCACTTGGCCCTCCCCGAGGCCAACCAGAGTGGAACGAAGCGGGTCACACCGCGCGAGCAGGCCACGGAAGCGTTCGTTTCGGTGCCTCGTCATGACCTTGCGGGGGAGGTTGAGTCGCGAGGGAATACCCGGAAAGGAACGTGATCATGCCAAGCAATCGTAAGCGTCGCATTCGTCAGCTCATGGCCGAATCCAGCATGAGCTATCAGGCCGTCCTGAATTTTCTTCAGAATCGTGGTGGGCAACAAAATCCCGTGCCCTGGCTCATTGAAAAGACGGCCATCGCTCTTGGGGAAGCCGCTCGTTTGGTTGACCTTGCAAACGAGCCAGACACCAATGCCTGGTACCGCGAAGCGTTGGAGGCCGCGCACTACCAATGATCGCGCGCCTCGCACCCGTTGTCGCAGTCCTGTGCGATCGCCCCGAGACTCCAACGAGCCGCACAAGTGGGAGCCCATCGCGAAAGGCGGTACGCCAGCGCTCCGGGCATGGATCGCCCAGCATGACCTCGAGCGCGATATTGGCCACTGCGTGAGCTCGGTCGGACCGAGTCTTTCAACGCCACATGCCATCGCCTACGATCGCGCACAGCGCATCGAGAAGCCGCCGAGCCCATCGGACGTCGCGAATCGGCCTTCGATTCAGGCGCGTCTGCTAAGTAACTGCGCGGCATGGCTACTCCGGCATAATCCAGCGCCGACTGCTCAGCGCCTTCTTCTCTGGATCATGGGCAGGCTCGACGGCGGCGAATTCGTCGATGCCGTCTCGCTTTCGCGAAGGCTGTTGGCGAGCGACATCGACGCTACCAGTGCGGAGACGAGCGAAGCCTATCGCACGCTCTGCGAAGCGGGCGTACTCGCGCAAGCGGACTATCTTCCGTCCCCCGGGAACCCGGACTGCTTCCGCGTACGAGTCGCGCTTTTGGGCGACAACGAGAGCAAGTACCCACGCGAATTCCAGACAGAGACGTTCGGCCCAGGGCGAAAGGACGGTTGGCGCCCATCCTGGCAAGAGGGGTAGCGGGCCCAGGTACAACGCGCCTCCCGCCCCGAGAACGGCTGCAATTTCGCGATTTTCCTTGCCCACAAAAAGTCGAAAACCCCGGCATCTGCCGGGGTTTTCTGTGGAGGCGCCGGGAATTGAAACGGTCAGCCCTCCGCGGAGAAACCCAAAGCGAAACGCGGCAACACTTTGACCGACATCTCCACGGACTTGCTGATGAAGATCAATCCCGTGCGGTTCCACCCTGTTCCGGCTCATTCCGCAGTTTGGAGCTGTGAGCGGGCATCGCGATCCGCGGCTAGACGGTGAAGAGCGCCGATCCGCATGACTCACTGTTTACCGATGACCGGCAGGTAGCTGGGCCGGATCGGGGGGCCCGGGCTAGGAAGCGCGACCGCCAAAATTAGTGAAGGCCCGGGAGCTACAACTCACGAGCCGTCTGGATCTCCGGTTTGCCGTCGGAGGACTACACCTTCATCACGGCCTGAGCTCCATGTCCAATAATCGGCGGTTCGGAGTGCGTGCTGTCGGACACTTTTCGGGTCGTTACCTGCGCGCGTTGTCGCGTTCAGCTCAGGCTTTGCGTTCGCTGTGATCGAGGGTAGTCATTGTGCGTCGCGTGACGCCCGCCCCCTGAGTGGGCGTGGCGCGTCTATGCACGACGCTCTCAGAGCGCTGCGCGGATGAGCGCGACGGCCGTCGGCAGATCGCGAAGCACGAACTCCGCTTCGATGCGAACCACGTGGTAGCCGAGGCAACGGAGCTTGCGATCGCGGCTCGCATCTGCTCCGCCGCGACGCGCGTGATAGCCCCCATCCACTTCGACGACGAGCCCGGCTGCTGACGCGAAGAAATCTACGATGAGGCGACCACCGAGCAGCACTTCCGGGCGAAACTGCACGCCGAGCTGGCGCGCCTTCAGCGCCGACTACAGGCGCGCTTCCGACTCGGTGAGACACGAGCGATGCTGACGAGCCTGCTGCTTGAGCCGAGCTTGTTTCTTATAGTTGATTGAACAACACATATGCGCCTCCAGCGTCGGCATCGGGCCAGACGCAGCCTACCCAGGCGCAGGATGCGTGACGCGCCCCCGACGCGAAATGCACGCATCGACGGGCGCGGCGCGCAGCGTGCGCCCTCTCGCGAAGTCTGGCCCGATGCCGGCGCTGGAGGCGCCGTCACCTGAACGATGAAAGCGATCGCGCACTTGATTGCCGGTGACGCGCGACGCGGGTGAACTGGTAGACGACCTCGCCATCCC
>CAXSGJ010000110.1:0-5150 GCA_964236865.1 uncultured Polyangiaceae bacterium | reverse complement strand
AGCTCGTCTGATCGAGACCGATGACCGGCTGGGCAAGCGCGTGCTGGAGCAACGCCAGTTGAGCTCGCTGTCGTGACAGTAGGCGTTGTTGTTGCCGTCCAAGCTGCGGCCCAGTTCGTCCCCGTGCGACAGCATCGGCACGCCGCGAGAGAACGCAAGCCACTTAGGCCGCCAAGACGCCGAAGCTGGCAAAGCCGCGATCGCTGGACCGAGCACGAGCGCGATTGCGTTGGGGGGCGTTAGAGCGCCTTGGTCGGAGGGCTGCGCACGGACGCGTCAGGACCCGCGCTTTAGCCCTCGAGCGTCATCTGATCGGGCTTGTGCGAGGCAGGGAAGCCGTTGCCGCTCAATCGCACCTCAAGCCGTCCACACATTGCGAGTCGTTGCTGTATCGTTCGCATCCTCCTCGAGGCGCAGTGTCTGATTTAAGCTCGTAGCGAAAGGGACAGTGCCGCGTGCTTAGGCGTCGAGCACCCGGCGGACCTTGCGCGCCGGCGACACTAGAGAGTTGCACTGGACACAGTCGTTCCAAATGTCGTCGCGCCGGAGAGCTGCGAAGGAGAGATCGTGCCTCCGCTGATTGCGGGGCTGCCGCCTCCGCTGTTGATTCGAATCCAACCGGTCGCGCCTCCACCAGCGCAAATCCCGTTGCTACCAGGAGTGCCTGCAATCATGTCGGCGAAGCCGCCATTGCCGGACTTGTCGGTTTGGTTCATGAACATCGGCACGAAGCAACCACCGCTACGAAATGCATCCAGCTCTGGCGTATCTCCGCTTCGCGAATCCGAACCGCCTCCGCCGCCGGCAGCGTTCAGCACCGAGTTTGCCTTGAGCTCGACGCGTGGTGACTCGATGACGATGCTGCCGCCCGCCCCGCCGCCTCCGCCCGAACAAAACGTGCTGCTGCCTTCGGCAGCCCTTCCTCCACCACAGCCGCTCGCGTTCACTCCCGCGCGACCTGTTGCAGCGCTGATCTCGATGGACGAAGCGGCGGTCAGGCGGATCGCGCCGCCACCGTTCCCTCCCTTTCCGCCGGTACATATTGGCGCTTTGACTTGTCCGCCACCTCCGCCGGAGCCGCCATGGAACTTGTCCTTGTCCAGATCGGCTGCGTCGTAGGCAGCACCGCCCGCGTTGCAAACCTGAGGGTCCGAAACGCAACTCGCTCCGCCAGCCGCCGCGTGGCCCCCGCCTCCACCCGCTACACTCCCGGCAGCACCTCCGCCCGGGCCCTTGCCGATGCCAGCTGGAGCGATCATTCCGCCCTTACCGGGACTGTACGAGCCGACCGAGCCGCCGGCGAAGGCGCCCGGGGCAATGCCTTCGCACAGCTCTTCGCCGTTCTTGCTCCAAGCTCGGACGTCGACCACGCCGTTGACCGCGAGCGTGCTCGCGGAAGCAATCGCGATTGCGCGAGTTCCGACGACCCGCAAGGTCGCTCCGGACGGCACCACCAGCGAGCGAAACGTGACCACGCCAATGTTCGTGTCAGTCTGCCGATAGCCGATTCCCGACTGCACATCTCGCACGCTCGTGTCGCCAGTGGATGCTGGACGAAGGACTTCGCCTTCGCTGAGCATCTCGCCTGTATCACTGTCCAGCACGGTCACTCTGGCTGGGAGCTCACTATCGTCTGCGGTCGGCAAGGAGAAAGGGAGGAGGTGCTCACCATCGAGGTCGAGCGTCGTTAGCCCGCCCGAGGGTTTGAACACGACGCACGAGCCGGGCTCTCCTTTGCAAGTTGGACCGTCGTTCGCACACACCTTGCCGTCGCCGGTCCAGCCAAACTTGCACTTGCATGACGCAGCGCCATCGACGGTCGTGCACTCGGCGTCCGGCGAGCAACCGCCGTGGTCCACCTGACAACTTAGCCCGTCGTCGACCTGACCCATTCCCGCGAAACCTTCGCCAGCAGCCCCAGCTTCGCCGTCCGTGGGTTTCCCGCTGCGACCGCCCGCACCAGCATCATCAGCCGGCTGCGCTGGGGCGCCAGCATCGCCAGATTGCGAATTCGCTCCCGCGCTGGAATCGTCGGACGCGCCGATGAGGTAGCCGTTCTCCGCGCACGATAGGCAGAGCGCCGCAATGAACCACCAGTAGCGAACGCAAGCGGACATCAAAAACTGCCTTCGAAGACGATGCCACCCGGCCTCAGCCCGAGTCGGGAGGAGCGTTTGGGGGTACTCGGCTCGTGGCCGGACCAGTCGCTAAGCCAGAGCGCGCTACCGGCAATGCTTGCCGCGCTGCCGAGGCCCAGCAATGCGTATCCGATGTTTAGCCGTGTGGTCCCGCTATTGTAACGATCGAGTGACTCCAGGTCGGCGCAACCGCCATCCGCAGCGCAATCTGTTCGCCTCGAACGGGCTTCTAGGGCCAAGACGAGACCCGTCACGGTGACTACGAGGCCGCTTGCGCCGATCAGCGGTCCTCGAAGGCGTCGCTCCGGTTTGATCGCGGGGGGCTCCGACGGTGGGGGGCGCGACGCTTGCTCGAAGACTGCCACCACGGTGCGCCGTTTCTCCGCTACGCCCAGTAACACGTTGAGCTCCGCAACTTGGCCGTCAGGGCGAGCGAAGCGAACGGTGTGCGGCCCGGGATCGACAGGCAGGTCGCGGCCGTCGAGTTTTAGATGCGTAGGGCCCCGATCGAGCGAGACCTCGACATCCATGACGTCCGCCCCAGCATGGTCTTTGGCGGAAAGAACGATGGATGGAGTATCGTGTTCGACGGCATCGAGCCAACCGGCGCAATCGGCCTGCATGCTCACCGGACATTGCTTCTGCGCGCACGCGCGAAAGCGGTCACGAGCCTCGAGCAACCGGTGTTGATCGCGCAATATTTGCCCCTCGGACGCGGCCTGGAAGCACGCCGCCCGTTCCTGGCAAAGGCCTGGCGTGCCCTTGAGAAGGAGGACGAGGGCTGTCGCGACGATCACTGAAAGACGCATCGGAATCCTAAGGACACTCTGGCTTGTAGAGGCGATGGCCAGAAGCGTCGATGGTGTAGGGAGGCGAACAATTAGGTGCTTCGGCAGTGGCTGGAGCGGCCGTGGTCGGGGCCACCTTGCCTGGTCGCAGCGGAGCCTTGAGAGGATGGACGAGCGACGTGACGACCGGTACCGGGTGCGCCGCAGGCTTAGGGGGGATGGCTAATTCCGCGGCGTCCTCGACCGCTCGCGGAAGAGGTTGTGACGCTTCTCGTGCTTCGTGGAAGCTTGCGGCGGCGGAGGTGACAACCCCTGCGGGCGCGACCGAGGAAGCCGCCTGCGCGGAGACGGGCAGGGGAGGAGATTGTTGACTCAACGACCGCTTCCAAGCGAAGGCAGCGAGTAGCGAGATGAACGCTGCGCCAGCGAGCGTTGCCCGCCAAGGCCGTGCGCTTCTTGTCGACGTGGGGATGGTTGAGCCGACGGGGCGAAACGTCATCGTGGCAATTCGAGGGTGCGCGGTCTCCACGGTCGGGGGAGGATTCGCGATCTCGACCGCCGCGCTGGAGCTCTCGACCGACCGAATTTCATCCATCCACGCCTCCGCTCGGCGAGAGCCGAACGGCGTCAGAGCGTGGGCTAGCTCCGCAACCGTCGAGTAGCGCAGGCGGCGGTCCTTCTCGAGGCATCGCCCGATCGCCAACTCGAGCGCAGCAGGAGCGTCCGGCAACTCTGTGCGGAGCAACAGCGGCGGGTCGGTGGCCACGCTCAAGACGATTTCCGTGAGAGAGGCTCCCGTATACGGCGTCCGTCCAGTCAACAGTTCGAAAAACACTATTCCGAGCGACCAGATATCGGTGCGCCCATCGACGTCTTTCGATGAGCGCATCTGTTCAGGTGACATGTACAGCGGGGAGCCCATGATCGTCCCCGTTCTCGTCACTGACATCGCCGCTTCGCTGGTATCCGTCATCTTGGAGATGCCGAAATCCAATACTTTGAGCATGAATCGATCATGCCGACGCACACAGAACAAGTTGGCCGGCTTGATGTCGCGATGCACGATTCCGACGCTGTGTGCGTGAGCGATGGCTACGCAGGCCTGCAGCAGGAAGTCGACGGCTTGCTCGACAGGAAGGCGATCCTGCTGTTTCAGCAGGCCAGCTAAGTCTTGTCCGTCCAGGTACTCCATGACGATGTACGGCGCGCCATTGGATTGCACACCGACATCGAACACTCGAGTCACGTGGTCGCTCTTGATGCGGACTGCCTTGCGCGCTTCGCCTAGAAATTGCGAGACAGCCTCTGGACTGCCCGCAGCTTCCGGCAAGAGAAATTTGATCGCGACCCGTTCGTGAAGTTGTTCGTGCCGGGCGGCGACTACGATTCCCATGCCACCCGCACCGAGCAATCGCTCGACGCGATACTTTCCCGCGACCAAGTCGCCCGGCTGAAGTGCGGCAGCGCTGTCTTCGATGGTGTTCATGTCATCACGGCGTGGCAGTGCGTCTCGAACCCTCCCCTCGAGCTGGCAAACGCCAGACCAGGAGACCCCTCCACCCACGATACCCGTAGCCGTACTTTAGGGCCTAGGCATTTTGTAGGGCGCCCCGTCAGCCGTCGCCTTCCTCCTTCGCGATGGCTCGAGGAACCTGCTCCGGGGAACTATGGCCTTCACGTCGACTCACTGGCCGTCTTCGCTTCGCTCGAAACCCGGAGCTTCGGTTCCCACCGGCCAGCAGCCGAGCCGGCGTGGGTATCGAAGCACAAGCCAATCAAGCGTCGGGCGGACGGAAGCCTTCGTCCGGTCGCCCTCAACGGCCCATTGCGTACTCGAGTGCCGCTTCGATCGCGTCCACGAAGTCCTTCGCGCGAGGCGGCACTTTGACTTCGCGGCTCAGAATGCGAGCGAACTCTTGGGTGACCCGTACAGCGCCTGGGTGGCGGCCTCGTCGGGCCGGAGCGAAGCGCCGTGCAGCTCGGCTCCCGCGAACAAGCCCCGCGTGCGGGTGTACGTTAGGACTGAGGTGCTGTGGTTCGACGTGCTGCCGACGCCAAGAGGCCCAGCCGCCACGGAGACGTCAGCTCCGAGGGTGAAGGGGCCCTTCAGCAGGGCGCTCTTCCCGTCATCGTTCGTGAACAGTAACAGCATATCGGAAGACTCGAAGCCGCCCGCATCCTCGGCTACCTCCAGCGTCAGCGAGTCATCACCATTGACCCGGGC
>CAXSGJ010000109.1:0-5153 GCA_964236865.1 uncultured Polyangiaceae bacterium | reverse complement strand
GGAGGCAAAGAAGCGAAACCGAAAAGACCCGCCACAACCAACTGCCTGACGACAATTACCCATGACTACGCGACCCCGCTTCTACCCAACTCTTCTCGGAAGGCCCGCTGGTCGCCGTGGCGCTCCATCCATCCTGCCAACCATCTGCAAAAATAATTGTCGTTCGAGTGCAAGAATAGTTGACGTCGATCACACTAGCTCAAGGGGTCAAAGGCGCGTTGGCTTCGGTCCACCGCCTGAGCGACCTACGGGGGTGCTTGGCCGAAACCTCACTGAGGGCCGCAAGGCGCTCGCCCCGCGCAGCGTCATTCCCACCACCCCGGCGCTGAGAGCCGGCAGCTCAGCGTCGGGAGTGTGGCAGCTTTTGCGTCCCAAGGGGAACCATACGGTAGTGAACATCGCGGATTTGCCGGCAATTGCGCTCGCGGTTGTTGCCTAGGGCGGCGGCTTCCGGCGACAGTCGAGCTACTCGCCTGCTCGGGTCGCGCCCTCGTCGTCGGGCTTCGCCGATCCTGGATCCGGGGAAGGGACGGGCTCGCGTGCAGCTCTTGATTCATGTCAAAGGTCACGCTGGCGCGAAGACGCAGATAGTCACCGATCTTATCGACATACCCAACGGGCCAAAGAGGTAGGTGAAGAACATCCAAAAGCCGAGCGGCAGCACCAGCGCCAGAAGCAGCCAAGCGAGCCAGCGCCGTGGGTCTTTCGCTGACGAAGCAGAGGGCTCTCCGAGGTAGTAGGCCCCGATTGCGAGCGGCAGACAGACCAGCGCGGAAAAGCCGAGGCCAACGAGCGCTTCGAGTGAGTCGCGAGTCCCTGGAAGCTCCGGCGCGCTGCTCGAATGGAGGTAGCCGATCGCCAGCGAGCCAAGCATCACGACTATTGCCGCCAACGCCCATGCCCGCCAGAGCCACGTCAGTCCAGGGCGATTCTTGAGCATGAGACAATATGAGTTCCCCCTAGGTGATTTCGCAATGGGCCAGGGCGGCGCACATCGGCGGACGAGGACTGTTGACGAACAGCCCCGTCCGGAGCGCATTCTATGGTCGGAGTGTTCGCGACCTTGGGAGAGGGAAGCCTTGCCGTCCAAAACGCACACGCATTCGATCGGGACAGCCAGTTGAATCGACAAGCGCACGAAGCTACCCGAGGTCGACGAGCACCCGCCCCCGTTCCGCGCGGCCCGGGCATTTCACTGGTCGTAGGGGCTTTCGCTTTAGCCATCTGCTCGAGGTGTTCGTCAACGTCGACGACAAAACCCGACTGATCACTGGCTACGGCTTTACCGCGGCGAGTGGGATTTATCGCGGTCCCTCTTACGGTGGTCTACCTTCGGAATACTACGAGCCCATTCGCTCGGTGCGCACCGGGCAGTCTTGAGCGGTTGCGCCTGGCTCATGCCGACGGCATGTCCCCTAGCGTGTTGCCGGTCACTCAGAAGAGCGTAAATCTGGGCGCGTGTCGTTGGGCTTGAGCGCCTTTTTGGACGCGGCGCGTTCCTTGGCTTCTTTGGCGCGGTAGCTCTGGCCTTCGATGTGCAGGACCTCGCAGCGGTGGATCAGTCGATCGGCAAGAGTGACGACGCAGGCGGCGTGCGGGAAGACGTCGGGCCACTCGGTGAAGGGCTTGTTCGTGGTGAGCACGACTGGCTTGAGCGCTTCATAGCGGCGCGTGACCACCTCGAAGAGCAAGTCGGCGTAGCGGCTATCGTAGGAGAGGTAGCCCACTTCGTCGATGCAGAGCGGCTGCGGGTGGGTGTAATGCTTGATGCGGCGGCTTAGGCCAGCACTGCTGTCCTGCAATGCCAACTCGTTGAGCATCGCGCTGGCCGTGGTGAAGCGGACGGTGTAGCCGCACATCACCGAGTGATGGGCGAGATTTTTGAGCAGCATTGTCTTGCCTACGCCGTTGGGGCCGAGCAACACGGAGTTGGCGCCATCCTCGAAAAAGCTGAGCTTGAAGAGATCGTCAACTGCCGTTTTGTCGATTTTCTTCGGCCATTTCCAGCCGTAATCGGCCAGTGGCTTGAAACGACCTAGAAGGGCATCTTTGATGCGGCGCTCAAGGCTGCGGCGCGTGCGCTCAGATTCTTCGTATCTCATCACCGCTGGCGGCCAAGCCGCTTCCTTCACCTCATCCCAGTTGGCAAGCAGGCCGCGCAGGCCGAGGCGTAGCGCGCGTTCGCGCAGGTCGAGATCGTGGCGGAGGTTGTTGCCGAGCAGCACTTTACGTCGAAATCTGAACAGGCCGCGCGCGGCGAAGCCGCGGGTGGCCTGTTCCTGGGTGAGCTGACAGGTCAGGCGGTGAGTTCGGAGTCGGCTTGAGCCTTGCTTACCGAAGTGCGCAAGCGCTTAGCCGCCCGGAGCGAGGCGCCGAACACCGAGCGGGATGAGCTAGAGGCCGAGGCATAGCGCTTGCGAGGGGAGATCGATCGGCTGGTCGCGGCGCTGGCCAGCGGGGTCGAGTCGCCCACGATCGCGGCCGTCGTCGGCCAACGGGATAAGCGCTTGGGCGAGGTGAGGGCCCGGCTCGAAGTCCTGGCCGTTGCGCCCGCCGTCTTGGATCTCGAAGTGCGCCGCCTCGAGAAGGAAGCGCGCACGCGCCTGCGAGACTTCCAAGGGCTGCTCACGCGCACGTGGTCGAGGGCCGCAAGGCGCTCGAGGCGCTGTTAGACGGCCCGCTGCGCTTTGCGCCCGTGCAGACAAAAGACGGTCGCCGCTACCAAGTTACTGGAGCGGCGGACCGTGGGTGCCTTTTGCACGACTGACTGCGTCCCCAAGGGGATTCGAACCCCTGTTACAGCCTTGAAAGGGCCGTGTCCTGGGCCGGGCTAGACGATGGGGACCTGCTTAAGGCGGCGGAACATAATCCGCGGAGTGGGGTTCGACAACCTAGAAGTCGATGATTCGCCTCGCGGGCGCGGATTGCGAGGCATCGGCGGCGCATGCCGCGAGATCGGCCTGGCCATCGGTCCCGGTCTGGGCTGGTTGATGTGAATGTACATCTGGTACTCGCTCTGTCGCTCGGCGTCGGCGCCGGGGACCGAGTCGGGCGGGGCCGGCAGGCGGCGGGCTCGACGAGCAGTCTCAGAGCAGCTCTTGACCCGTGATGTCGAGCGCGCGCAGCGGCAGGTCCGGAATCGAGCCGCGTTCGTAGTCGTCGCGCAGGAGGGAGTACACGGCCACGTCGCACGGGCGGCCTTCGGCGTCGCGCGATAGCCCGCGCAGGGTGCCTTCGGCGACGAAGCCGAGCGCTTCGGGGATGCGCCGGCTGTTGCGGTTCTCGGGCCAGGCGCGCACCTCGATGCGCGCTGCGACGTCGACGTCGAAGGCCACGCGCGTGAGGGCGCGCGTCACCTCCGTCGCGTAGCCTCTTTGGCAATGGGCACTCGCGATCCAATAACCGATCTCGCGGACGTGTAGCCCCTGCCGGAGATGCAGCCCCGCCCCGCCGATCACTTCGAGTTCGTCGGCGGAGAACACGCCGTAGCTGTAGTCGAGCCCCAGATCGAATTCGCCGCGGCACTTGCGGAGCCAAGCGATTTTTTGATCGAGGGGGGTGGGCTCGCTCGCGGCCCATGGCACCCAGCGCCGAAGGTGAGGCAGGCTCCCGTCGACCGCGAGCTTCAGCGGCGCGGCGTCGCTCGGCTGCCAGCAACGAATCACGAGTCGCTCGGTGAGGATGCGGTAGGCCGGTCCCCGGGCCTCGGCAAAAAGCATTGTTGGCATTTTCAGCAAGAAATCTCGGTCCCTGCAACCATTGGTTTGACCGCATCGTTGGCCGTGGCATCGGCCCGCTGCCTCTTGTGCACGATTCGAGGCACGCTTGCTGCACATGGCAAGCGGCCTCGCACTTCTCGGCTTCCGCTGCACGGGTTGCGGCAACTGTTGCAAAGACCTGCGCGTGCCGCTGACGGCCGCCGATTTGCGGCGGGTGCTTGAGGCCACCGGCTCCGAGGCTTCTGAGGTGATCGAGTGGCTGTTGCCCGACGCCGTCGATATGACGGGCGAACCGGGCAGCTTCGTTTGGCTCGAGCGCGGGCGCCGGGCCCTCATGACGCTGGCTCAGCGCGACGCGGCCTGTCGCTTTTTAGGAGAGAATGCACGCTGTACGGTTTACGACGCGCGCCCCGCCAGTTGCCGCCTGTATCCGTTTACAGCGTCCTTTGGTGGGCGTGGCGGACTTAGCAGGCTGAGGCTCCTGTCAGGCACCGAGTGTGAATCGGCCCGCGACGGTCACACGGACCCACACGCACTCCGCGTCGCGGACGAGCTCCGCTGGTCCGAGCACGCGCAATATCTAAAGCAAGTAGAGCACTGGAATCGCTCGCAGCGCCAGCGCGCCCGTATGGGACATGGGCAACATGGCGAGCGCGAATTTCTGCGCTTCTTAGGGTTTTTCTCTAAGAATGGAGCTGGGTCCTTAAGGAAGTAACCCGATGGCGCGTCCAGCAGGCACGCCGCTCGTTGCGTTTTCCTGATTCTGAACTGCAGGGCATGTCGTGCACGGTGCGCGGCAGAGCGACGCTTGCGTTCGAACGTTGTGTACAGCAAAGGTGTGATCAGTGACGGTAACGCGGGACACTACGCCGCTCGTGAGGCGAACTTTTTTCGGGAGTTGGGCGCTGGGTTTACGGGTCCTGCTCGTCCTGCCGCTCGTCAGCTGTGGTCCGGCCGCCAGCGCCGTGGAAAATAACCCCGAGGGGTTAGGCAGCGCGCCGGGAGAGGGCGGCGCTGGAGGCAACAGCGCGCTGCTCACGTCCGGTGCGGGCGGCACGCTCGGCGCGCTGGCGGGCGCAGGCGCGGGCGGGCTGCCCATGGCGGGACCCGCGGGCGGCGGGGCGGGTGCCGGTGCCGCGAATGCCGAAGTCCAACGATTGATAGGTAGTCGGCGGAAATACAGCGCAAAAATCGCATCTTGCTAGGTTCTTTTGCGTAGTGAACTGGCAAGCACGAGGTACCGCGCAGCATGCATATGACCGACTGGGGCGTTGTCAGCGGAGGGCAGATTCCGAAGGCGTTCCCGCGGAGCAAACGCGATTCACGCCGTTGCTTCGTGGGCCACGAGCGACGGCGACGCGGCTCTGCGTTTTTGCAGAGGAGCCGCGGCGCGACGCCGAAGGCTGTGACGGTCGCGACGCCACTCGTGACCAT
>CAXSGJ010000108.1:0-5514 GCA_964236865.1 uncultured Polyangiaceae bacterium | reverse complement strand
TCCCAGGCCCTCCCCGATTTCGGTCGCCAGATCGTTGCTCGCGCTGAGCAGCGCGCCCTCCGCGCCGTCGGGGCGAAAACGCAGCACCTCCTGCAGCCCTACGAGCTCCGGCTGCAAGCGCTTGAGCTCTCGACGAATCAACGGCAAACGCTGGAGCCAACGCGGCCCGTCCCAACTCGGCGCGGACGCTCGCAGCACGGCCTGTTCGCGCAATATCTCTTAGGTTAACCAATAGTTAGATCGAATCGCCGGACCCACGAGGCGCTCACGACCGGCGGTGGTGGGTAAGTTCACGAGCCCCGCTGAACGAGCACACCGCTTTGGTCTTCCTGTTCTCGCGCAGATCAGTATCTGGCAGCGGCTCGGCGACCCGCGCTTCGCCGAGAGCCAGCTGTTCGAGCTGAACCTGCGCACGCCGTACCTCGGCGCCTACACGCTCGGGCGCGCGCTGAGCGGTCCATTGGGCGTGGTGCCCGCGTTGAAGGTCGTGGTCTGGCTGTCGATCGTGGGGCACTGGGCCGCGTTCGCTTGGCTCGTCCGCACGCTCGGCCACGCTCGCTGGCTCGGCCTGCTCGGCCTGCCCCTCGGTATGGGTCTATGGCTTTTACTTCGGCTTCATCAGCTTCATCAGCTTCATCAGCTTCATCGGCGCGTTGCCCTTCGGCCTCGCCGCCGTGTGGCTCGCGCTGCGGCATCGGGAGCGCCCGACGCTCGCTTCGGGGCTGTGGCTGGGCGTCGCGCTGTGCGCCACCCTGGCTACGGACGGCTTTGCGCTCGGACTCACGGTCGTGCTGGTCCTGCCATTGCTGCGGGCTGGGCAAGACTCGCTCTTCGCACGTAGAGCACCGCTGTTTTTGCGTGTGCTGCTCATGCTCGTGGGGCTGATGCCGGGCTCTTCGGCGCGAGCAATCGGAAGCACGGTCTGGGATTCCGAAGCGCGAGTCGTGAACCTCACCGGCGTCACGCCATGCTCGCCGTCGGCATCAACCTCGGCGGGGTCGACCTGAGCCACCCCTTCGACCCCGACCTCGACCCCCACGAAGCCCAATCCTGCACGATGTACTTCGCGCGCATGTAAGTGAGGCCCCCGCCTTGCGCGGCCAGTGGCGTTTTCCGTGAGAGTATTTTTGATGGTCACGCGATACGGCGTGCCTCGTCGAAGCCTTCGGCGGCAGGGTGCGGCTTCAGCGCGGATGGCATTCGCAGGGTGGTCAGGGTCGAGGTAGATGAGGAGCGCACTTGAAGCGAGGACGCGAATAACAGCCGCTGACGGCTGAACACTTCACGCCAGCCAACATACCGAGCACCACCAGGGTCGGCATCGAAGCGAGCAGCAGCTCCTCACGAATGCTGAGCCGCGGTCGAGACGTGAAGGGCACGGCCCATAGCGCCGCTTGCCGGCGTGTCGGTCAACGAATATCCCGCTTGCGCGGTTTGGCTCGCGAACGTAGGGCGGCCCGCGTGGAGGCTTTCGCCGCGGGCCGTGCGCTCGCCCGCGGCTGCCGATCTGCGAAAATCGTGTTTTCGATGACATCGACGAGATGTTCGGCGCGCGGCGCAAACGACGGTTGATCGCCGACCCATCCGAGCGCGCCCATGAGCGCAAACAAGTCGCTGCCGTCGACGTCGGCGCGGGCCGACCCCTCCGCCTGGGCACGTGCCAGCAGCCGGGCACCCGCCGATCGAACCATGCTGCACGACTCGTGAAGGGCGGAGCTTGAGTCCGCGACAGCGGTCGCCATGAGATCCACGGCGCCACTATAGGTTCTGACGAACTTCACCCCGTCACGAAACCAGAGCCTGAGGGCAGTGTCCGGCGCGCCTGACGTCGCAAGCTCCGCTGCCTTCGCGGTCAGCTCGTCCAGGCGCGCGCGGAGCAGAGCCTCGAGCAGGGCCTCTCGTGTTGGAAAGTGGCGGAGCAACGTGGCGAGCCCCACATCGGCTTTGCGCGCGATGTCGCGCAGCGAAGCACCTGCGCCTTCTGCGGCAATCACACCGCCCGCAACCGTGAGCAGGTGGTCGTAGTTCTTTTTCGCGTCCGCTCGCATCACGGCCTTGACAAACGGATCACCGATCCGATTATATGGATCACTGGTCCAATACTAGGTCGCGATTCGGCAGGAAGCAAACATCGAGACGAGCGCGGCCACACACGACCTCAGACACTTGCCGATAGCGCTTTCGCGCCGTCGTCACGGCACGGAGCGCAAGTGAGCAGGCAAGTCTCAACATTCGAGGAGCAGGTATGGGAAAGCTAGACGGAAAAGTTGCAGTGGTCACCGGTGGCTCAAGCGGCATGGCGCTCGCAGCCGCCAAGTTGTTCGTTGAGGAAGGCGCCTACGTATTCATCACCGGTCGCCGGCAGCAAACTTTGAATGAGGCCGTAGCGGCCATCGGCAGGAACGTGACCGGGGTCGAGGGCGATGCCGCGAACCTCGATGATCTGGACCGCCTGTTCGACACGGTAAAGCGCGAGAAGGGCCACATCGATGTGCTCTTCGCTAGTGCCGGAATGGGAGGCGAAGCACGCAAGCTCGGCCAGATCACCGAACATGACTTCGACAGGATCTTCGGCCTAAACACCCGCGGCACACTCTTCACCGTTCAGAAAGCCTTGCCACTGTTCAACGACGGCGGCTCGATCATCATGACTGGGTCGATCGCATCCGTGAAAGGCTGGCCCGAATACAGCGTATACTCGGCGAGCAAGGCGGCGTTGCGCTCCTTCGCGCGCACCTGGCTCAACGAGCTGAAGAGTCGGCTCATTCGCGTCAACGTGCTCAGCCCCGGACAAATCGAGACGCCCATCCAGGAGAAGATGTTCGACGAGGCAACCAAGCGTCAGTTCGAATCACTCATCCCGCGCGGAAAAATGGGCCGCCCCGAAGAGATCGCAAGCGTGGCTCTGTTCCTCGCGTCTAACGATTCAAGCTTCGTCAACGGCGTCGAGCTATCCGTCGACGGGGGCACCTCGGCGATCTGATTGGCCCCGGGCAAAAGCCACCTCTATAGGCTCGAGACGAGCTCGGAATAGCGTCGCCCCACGTTCTCTGTCGGAAAGAATGGATACTTTGCCGCGTGCGATGGCTGCCGCATCGGCCGGTCGCCACGACCAAAGCGTTGCGTCGGCGTACCGTCGCTGACGTGCCGGTATTGACCGATGGGAGACACTGATTGCAGGCCTGCAGCTGCTCTCGGACGTGCAACCGCGCGTCGCGCAAGCTGCAGATCGCATCCTCGCGGCGTGGCGGCGAATTCCTGCAAACTCTAGACTCGCCCTAACGCTGGCGTTTAGTCATGGTACTCTCCACACCATGTCCGAGCCGGGCCGCGAAACGCCCACCGAAAAGCTGCGCATTGCGTTCGCGCTGATCGAGATGGCCGAGCGTATGCTGCGGCAACGGCTTCGTCGCGAGTCTCCCGGGATATCTGACCAGGAATTGGAAGAGCGTGTGGGTGCCTGGTACGCGCGACGTCCCGGTGCCGAGCTCGGTGACGGGGTAGGGATCCCGGCAGCGTGGCCGCGCCGCTGAACCCGGTCGAGCGCGCGTTGAAGCGCATTTTCGCCGAGCTCGACGAGGCGGGTGTGCCCTGCGCGCTCATTGGCGGCCTCGCAGTTTCGGCCCGCGCAGAGCCGCGAACGACCCGGGATGTAGACGTGGCCGTCTCCGCCGATGGCGACGCTGCGGCTGAACAACTGGTGTTTCATCTTCAGAGCCGCGGCTATGTCGTGGGGATGCTGCTCGAGCAGGAGAAGACAGGTCGAATCGCGACGGTACGCCTCACTCGAGAAAGCGAACGCTCCGTGTACATCGACCTTCTGTTTGCGTCCTCTGGCATCGAACCAGAGATTGTCGCCGCAGCCGAGGAACTTGCTGTCCTCGAAGAGGTGACGGTGCGTGTTGCCACGCGTGCCCACCTCATTGCGATGAAGGTGTTGGCACGAGATGACCGGAATCGCCCTCAGGACTTCGACGACCTCCGCGCGCTCTTGGCAGACGCTTCCGAGAGTGAGCTCCGCACGGTTCGCGAGGCGCTCGCGCTCGTCGAGTCCCGTGGCTTCAATCGCGGCCGCACCCTTAGCAACGACTTCACGCGGGCAATTGCGGACACCGTTCCATAGCGAGGGCTAGAGAATCAGCGCGAGTGGATTCGAAGTGTTGCTCCTTGCGTTGAAAGCAAGTCGAGCTGACGCCACCGAGCGCCGCCTGCATCTGCTACCCAATGCACGCAGTGCATCCTGCACGGGCCCCGCGAACACACCGCAGCACACGAGCCCGCGCGCACCGCAACGCGCTCCGGCCCCCACCCCCCGCCTTCCGGCTCCCGCAAGGAATTCGAATTCTACGGAAATAGCCGCGCGGTTTGGCCGTTGGCTCACCCGGCGGCTTCACATGTAGAATGACGAGTTGCCAGCCGCCCCGCGGTTTCCGGCATCGGGCAGCGGCAGGTGACCATCGGGGTGATCTGAGCGGCCCAGCAAGCGGCGCTCCGTGAACCACACTCCGTCCCCCAACTTCGCCTTCCTCGCCTATCACGACCCGCGACTAGTCGCGCTCGGCACCCAGGCCGAGGAGCATTTCGCAACCGATCCGAACGTCACGCTCATCAAGCTTCGCCAGTTCTGCGAGGTATTAGCGAAGCGTGCGGCCGCCAAGGTTGGCCTGCTTGTGAACCCGCGCGAGGAGCAACGCCGGGTCATCGATGCGTTGTCGGATCGGGGTGCAATCGGCGCGACCCAGCGCGATCTGTTTCACCAGGTGCGCCGCCTCGGCAACGAAGCTGTGCATGACTTCGCCGGCACACAGGGCGAAGCGCTGCATCAGCTGAAGATCGCGCATCAGCTTGCGATTTGGTTTCAGCGGATCTTCGGCAACAATCGTCAATTCGACCCCGGCCCGTTGTTCCTCCACGCGAGCCGCAAGAGGCAGATTGGGCGCTTCGGGACGAGATTGAACGACTACAGAAGCTCGCCGAGGCTGGCGCGCAGAAGCTCGAAGCTGCCAACGCGGCCCGTCCCAACTCGGCGCGGACGCTCGCAGCACGGCCTGTTCGCGCAATATCTCTTAGGTCAACCCCGCCGTGCTTTGGATGCCTTATCCCCCGCGGCGGAGCTCGAGCTAAGGCGTGATACGCCGCACGCCCCGAAGGAGACCGATGGCGACTAACACGATGGGGTTAGACGCAGCGGAAATGGAATCCGCGCGATGCCTGGGCGCTGTAACCAGAGGCGGCAATGCTGAGTTCTGAAGAGGCGGCTTGAGAAGGCGCAAGCCAAACGCCGTGCTGCAATCGCAACGTTCCAAGAAAGGATCGACTGGCTCGCGCGCGGTCGGGCTGCATAACCCCCCTCGAAACCTGAATCGAGTAATCCCGCTAACAGGGACAAAGCTAGTACCTGTCAATACCACTTGACACTTACGGGCCCTTCCCGCATACTGGCTACCGTGACCTCGAAGGAGCTCGTCCGGATCCTAAAGAGCCGTGGCTGCATCGAGCTACGTCAAAAGGGTT
>CAXSGJ010000107.1:0-5534 GCA_964236865.1 uncultured Polyangiaceae bacterium | reverse complement strand
GGGCTTTTCCTACACCAACGGCAACCTGCTGCGCACGGAGAGCGTTCAGTTCTGACCCAAGCGGCCAGTTCACTCGTTAGCCCGGTGGCAGCTTGGCAAGCGACGTTTTGGCTTGTTGCGCGATCACCTTGTCGCGATGCTTCGCGAGCTTTTCGAGCTGTGGACGACTGACCTCGGGCGGAACGTAGGCAAGCGCTTCTGCAACGTTTACCTCCGGATTCGGTGACAGATTCGCAAAGCCGCTAAATTCCGGAAAGCGCCGGACCGCGCGCGCCGGGTTGAAGCGTGCGAGCGGCGGCAGCAACTGACTCGCCAAGTAGGGTCGCCGGTAGTGGAAAGCGCGAGTAATCGCTTGGTCGATGGGCCCCTCGAGCTGCGGAAAATCGCACTCGAGCAGAGCGGCCTTTAGCTCATCTCGGAATTCGTATTCGCCGTAAAGCATGAGCAACTTCTCGAAGATTCGCTGCCGCTGTTCTCTCCGATCATCGTTCGAGCGATCGTGTAGGTCGCTCAACGAGTTTGCCATGACATCGTAAACGTTGTCGTAACCGTAAATAGAATGCGGATAGAGCTCTGCCAAGCGGTCGACCCGTATGTCGATGAACTCCTCGAGTTTATTCAAACCGACAGGGTCCCCCCAAGAGGCGAGGACACGCGCTGCTTCAAACACCACCAAGATATTCGGGTGCGCCAACAAGAGGCGCACCCTGGGGACACGCTCCGCCGGCACTGGATCCATCGCGCTGACGGCTCTTTGGCCAACGCGCTCACCCGCAGCGTCGTCGTAAAGCAAGTGTTCCTGCTCGAGCGGCGAGGGCATGTTTGGATTCGTCGTCATGGGTCGTCGTCCTTGTCGGGCGGGGGGACCGGCACCGGCTGAGGGGCGTCACCCGGCTTTGCACCGGGGCGAGTCACGTACTCAGAGGGGATGGTGCCTTTGATCAGCACCTCGCTGTCACGCGCCGAGTAATCCCGACTGCGCTCTGCGTCTTTCAGGGCATTCTAGTTCGCTTTGGTCGGATTCGCGTCGTAGGCACTCTGTGCGGCATCGACGTTTTGCTGATGTATATCCATCAGCTGATCGTGGTTGACGATCTCGACGTCTTTGACCTTCCCACTGTCGATGTCGCGCTGCAAGCGGTCGACATCGACTTGCGTTTCCTGGTCGCCGAATGCCTTGGCGGGGCTCGCTCAGGGGTTTTCGCACCAGCGGCGGTCTGCTGCGCACGGAGAGCGTTCAGTTCTGAACCTCACTGCCGCATGCGTTCTCGTCTAGCCCGGTGGCAGCTTGGCGAGCGACGACTTAGCTTGTTGCGCGATCACTTTGTCGCGGTGCTGAGTCAGCTTTTCAAGCTGCGGTCGGCTGATTTCGGGCGGAACGTAGACGAGCGCCTCAGCCACGTTTACCTCAGGATTCGGAGATAGGCGCGCGAAGCCGCTGAACTCAGGACAGCGCTGGACCGCGCGCGCTGGGTTGAAACGGGCAAGCGGAGGAAGCAACTGACTCGCCAAGTACGTGCGCTGGTAATGGAAAGCGCGAGTCATGGCTTGGTCGATCGGGCCTTCTAGCTGCGCGAAATCGCACACGAGCAGAGCACCCTTGAGCTCTCCGCGGAATTCGAATTCGCCGTACAGCGCAAGCAGCTTCTCGAAGACGCGTTGCCGTTGTTCTCTGCGCAGATCGTTGCCGCGATAGCGCAAGTCGCTCAACGAATCTGCCAGGACGTCGTAGACATTGTCATACCCGTAGATCGAATGCGGGTAGAACTCGGCCAGACGATGGACCCGGACGTCGATCAACTCCTCAAGCTTGTTCAGGCCAACCGCGTCGCCCCAAGAGGTGAGCACGCGCGCCGCCTCGAGCACGACCAAGATGTCCCGGTGTCCCAACAACAAGCGCATGCGTGGAACGCGCTCGGCAGGCACCGGATCCAGCATGCTGACAGCTGTTTGGCCCACTCGCTCACCGGCAGCGTCGTCGTTGAATAGATGGTCCTGCTCTACCGGCGATGGCATGTTCGGATCGATCATTGCTGGTCCTTGTCGGGCGGTGGAACCGGCACAGGCTGAGGGGCGTCACCTGGCTTCGCACCGGGTTGCGTTACATACTCGGAGGGGACGGTGCCCTTGATCAACACCTCGCGGTCGCGCGCAGAGTAGTCGCGGGTGCGCTGCGCATCCTCCAAGACTTTTTGGTTTTTACTGGTGGGATTTGCGTCGTACGCATTCTGCGCCGCATCAACGTTCTGTTGATGGATATCCATCAGTTGGTCGTGGTTGAGGATCTCGACGTCTTTCACCTTTCCATTGTCGATGTCGCGCTGCAAGCGCTCGACGTCGACCTGCGTTTCCTGATCGCCGTATGCCTTGCCGGTCGACGGGTCCTCCTTAAATGAGGTGTACGGGCTGTCGCTCTTGGCCGGCTCCTACCTTTCACGTGCTGGTCGGGAGTGGCGCTGCCATTCGGATTGGCGGGTTCGATGTCGCCATCCGAGTTGACGTGCGATTTGCGGCTTCCTGGTTTGTTTCCCGCTGGATCATAAGGGCGATCGTCGCCACGATACGCGGTCTTGCCTCCCCCTCGACCTTTGTCACGACGCGGTCGACGGCGTCACGCGCATAAGCTTGGAACCAAAGGGCGCCAGCTGCCCCGACTACTTCGACACTTGCGCGGCGCTCGAGCGCGTCCGCTTCGTAACGTTCGCTCAAGCCGTTGGGGAGCGCCCGCGCCGCGGGTGTCGCGGCCGCCCCATACGAGAATCGCTGCACGCCGCCCCTCCAATCAACAACAGCAGAGAGGCGCCCCCGTCCAGATCGTATTCGTAGCGAGATGTCTGACCGTCAGGCAAAGTCAACGCTGCGAGTCGCCCGTCAGAGTCATAAGTGTAGCTGACGACGCGGCCGTTCTGGTCTTCGCTGACCAGCCGCCCCTCTTCGTCGTAAGCACATTGCACGGTCGCGTCATCACACACCGCGAGAACGACCTTATCGTTGTCGTCGCGCATCAGGCTAAACGACTGACCGTCGATGTACCGTGCTGCCGTGAGTTGGCCGTCAGGCATCGCCTGGTATTCAGCGTGCAGCGCGCCGTCCACGTGCTGAGCGATCACTCCGTCGTCATAGGTGTAGCTTTCGACCATTCCGTCCGCGTACTCGATACGATCCGGGCCCTCGTCGGCGGCACGCGTGAAACGCGTCGTACGCCCGAGGCTGTCAGTGATCGATTCCAGCGCTCCGCTTTGGTCATAGGCTCGCAGTGTCTGGGCTCCGCCGCGCTGCGTAATACTCGTCACGCCGTGTTCGCCGCGTGCGATGCGCAACGAGCTCCCGTCCACCAACGTGTGACGCTTGAGCTCCCCATCGCGATCGACCTGAACCTCTTCACCCGAGCCGTCGGAGCGGAACGTCTTGACGGTGCGCCCCTCGTCCTCGTAACTGAACTGCAGTACCTGGCCGTTACTGCCGCGAATCGCGCCGGGTCGATCCGCCTCGAAGCGGTCGGCGGTTTGCCTACCCAACGGTGACCTAGTCTCGATGATGCGACCGCGCTGGTCGAGCGTCAGCGCGGTGAATTCGTCGCGATGACCGACGACGCATACTTGCGAACGTTCGGCGACATAGAATGCGCGCTTGCCCAGTGCTCCTAACACCTTTACCAGCGCAGCGGCGGCACTCCCCTTCGCCATGGCATCGCGCTGCGGGTCTCTGATCTTCACGCCGCGGCAGAAATTTGGCGTGAATGGATGCCACTGACCGCGCACCGCAAAAGCCGCGACCCAGAATGTTGCGCTCGCACCACGGCCTAAAACGGGGCTCGGCGGGGCGGAGCGGGGCAAGCTTATCCACTCCGCCGAAGGCGCGATCGTACGTCAAAGGCATCCGTTGGAACTCCGCCGGACCGGCCACGAGCGGTGTGGGATCGGTCTCTACGCCAAATGACCACTGGCGATCGCCGAACACCCGCAAGTTTCTGCGAACCTGACCAACGGCGATCTCCACGTCCAAAGCCTTCACTGGATGACCGGAGGGCGCGTGAGCATGCCCGACCAATACGATGTCGGTGCGCGGCTTGAACGGCACTCGATCCGCTTCAAACTTCAGCGCGCCGCCCGTCGCCTTCGGATCGTAAGGCTCGTCGGCACCGAGAATGGGTAGCTGGGCTTCGGGGCCCGCCAGCCGCGCTGGAGAAAAGCTGCGTCGCAACTGGAAGGTCGCTTTGATGATGACGGATAGAAACGGCGCCGCATCTGCGTTCTCGCCAAGAACTACCGCGACGGCAAACGGACTTCTATTTCGGATGATCATCGTCGCCCGCTCGCCGCAATTGAAGAGCTAGACTAGTGAAGCTGCCGCTGAGCGCCTCGTCATTCGTCCAGTTCTAAACGACGGTTCGCCCAGCATTGGTCGAGCGACGCTCGACAATGTCGTTCCGGGCAATCGCTGGCGCCTCCCACCCCGCAAAGCCAAGCGAAGGTTAACCTTCACCCGGCAAGAGCGTCCAGCCTATCCTGCCCGACCCGTAGGCCGGTACTTTTCAGGGTCATCTAACCCGCGCACCATTCGGCGAGGTAGACCTTGCAGCTGGACATTGCGGCGGTGGAAGGCCTTCAAACGGCGATCTTGTCGGCCCCTAGGCTGAGCGGCGGGCTGCTCGCGGCGCGGGCAATCCCCCGCTAGGTTTGGGTCAGTGCAGCCAATTCGTTCGCTTCCACTCGATGCGGGATCACTGGCCGCTGCTGTCGGCGCCGGAGAGTCATTTCGGTTCAGGCCATTTTGGAGCCACCGCCCGAATGCGGATGGTCAATTGGGCGATGCCTGTTTTAGCCAATGGTGGCCAGCGAGCTTCGTCGTGGCGGGCACCGTTTACCATTGTGCAGAGCAGTACATGATGGCCGAGAAAGCTCGTCTTTTTTCGGACGCGGCCCTGCGCTCTCAGATACTCGATGCGCGCGAGCCGGCCGAGCACAAGCGGCTCGGCCGTGCCGTCGGCGGTTTCGACGAAGCGACCTGGGCTCGCGCTCGCTTTAAGATCGTCGTGACGGCGAGTCTCAACAAGTTCGGGCAAAACAGCGCACTGCGAGCGTACCTCCTGGCCACGACCGATGAGGTGTTGGTCGAAGCGAGCCCTTCTGACCGCGTTTGGGGCATCGGCCTCGCCCCCACGGACCCGGCAGTTGCCGATCCGGCGAGGTGGCGTGGGGAGAACTTACTCGGGTTCGCGCTGATGTGCGCGAGGGCCACACTCGCCGGAGAAATGTGATGAGCTTCGGGTGACGCCTCAGCGACCCGCCCCAGGATAGTTTCCGTTTCTGTCGTTCCTGACTACGCGATGCGCTGTTTTACGCACCTTGCGTCGAGCGGCAGCGCGTTTGACGGAGTTTCCCGGGACGGGACCTCCGGAACTCAGCCGTTGCGCCGTACCTCGTGGCGCTGCCGCCGCAATCGCCGCTGCTCAGCGCGTTGCTGAGTGAACATTGGGGGGACAATCGCCTCATGCTGCTCTTCGCCAACGCCGACTTCAAAGCCGTGCGTCG
>CAXSGJ010000106.1:0-5740 GCA_964236865.1 uncultured Polyangiaceae bacterium | reverse complement strand
CCAGCCCAGCAGCACCACCCCACCGTGTCACGACGGGGCAGCGCGAGACCTAACGTACAAAAATTACGGTCTGTCGCATCCGCAGGCACGGGGTCGTTCCCCCAGGGATATTTCCGGCCATCGGTCCCCAGGGCCGCGAACAACCATTCTGGATCGGTCGGCAGACGCTTCTTGACGCCGAGCGTTCCCTTTTCGCAAAAGCACTCGGCCTGCTCGGGCGTCAAGCAGCTCATTGGGTACATGCCGCCGCCTTGGCACCTGAAGACGTCCACCTTCGCTCCACACTGACCCTTCAGGCCATACCAATCGTTGTTTACCGGCTCAGTCGGATCGATGCAAAAAGCCTTCACATGAAACCGCTGCGGTCGAAGCGTCTGGTCCTTCTTGTCGGGCAGCACGCCAAGATACGAAAGATCCCCCTCCGGAATGAACACCATCTTGGGCGGGCAGTCCGCCTGGCTCCGCACGCGCACGGCGTCCGGCACTTCACTCCCCGGACCGATCGTCGCGGCGACCGTGTAGTGCCATTCCTCTGCCTGCGGCGCAGCTGGAGGGGGTGTGGGGCTAGTGATTGCAGTCGCACTCGGGCGTTGCGGTGAGGCGCTCGTCGCACCGGAAGCGGCAAGCGGCGCGTGCTGACACGCGAGCAGCGCGAGGCCAGCGAAGGTGAGGCAACTCGTGCTCGTCGGAGACTGAGGCATGACTCGGGGCGCGAGCGTATCGGCCGAGCGCGCGCCGCTCAATCGGAGCGCGGAATAGAGCTCCGCGCTTGCCTTGGCTAGTGCCGCGCAGTACTGTCCTGGGGCAAAGAGGGTGACGGCTTCAAGTTTCGCGCGGCGAGCCCTTCACTAGAGGAGCTCGCCATCGACGGGGGCATGGAACCGGGCCTCGCGCCAATCCGTGTCAAGGACAACCTGATCGAGACAGGCTTCGGCTTGTTCTTGTACAAGCCTCCACCACCGACCAAGGTTCAACTGGATTTTACACAGGTCAAAGTGTTGAACGATGCCTTCGCGTTCGGCGCCGGCGATTGGACGCTGAATGCGGACGTCAATGGCACGCCAGTGCCGCTGCTCACCAGTGCAACGGTGAACACGGGTGACATCATCATCCTGTGGTTTAACGCGACCGTCGTGGTTGCTTCCGGCGCGGAACTGGTGGTTACGACATCGGGGCAGGATACAGCCGGACTCGACGACGATCTCGGCACCGTGAGCGTTCGTTTCGGCGCAACGAGCTCGCCCTCCTTCGGCGCAGGCTCGCATACGCTTGCAACGCCGTTCTACGCTGTCTCTTTCACGATTACGCTCGTCTGAGCCGAGCGGAGCCCGCAACCTTGCAGCACCGGCAACGAGGTCGACCTTGAGAAGACGGACGCGCCTCACCGCTGCCTTCCTCATCGCGAGCGTCACATTTGTGGACCTCGCGTGCTTCGCGCTCAATGTGTCGGCCAACCGCCAGTACATCGCGGACGGCCCATGGGCGGTCGCACAATATGCTGAGCCGTACCGCTCGCTGTTCGTCCTCGGTTCGGTGCTCGGGATGTCGTTCCTGGTGCGGCGGGCTTACACCGGCACGGACGGCTGGCTGCGCCGCGTCGTCATGGCGGTGATTGCGTCTGCCGTCAGCGTCGTTGTGTCCATCGAGGCCGGGATGGGGGTGCTCTATCACCCCATCACTGGCGAGCTCAGCATCACAGCGTTTCCTTGGACGCGAGGATCACTGCAACTCCCTCGTACCGAGGATGGCGTGTGTGTGCGCCCAGCGCTCGACGGCTTCTACACCTGGTATCTGAACGGCACCCCGGTTCATCCGCGCCTGCTACCCCTACCGCTCGACGCCCAAGAGCTGAAGAAAACGCTCAGTCAACCAATGCCGAGCAATTGCAAGTGAGCCTTCGGGGCTACTGCCTACCTGAACAAATCACTCAACGCGAGACCGTATCACAGCGCTAGTTCCAGCACGGCGGTTGCGAATCTCGATGGACAGTGCTTACTGTGCCGACTTCCGGTGATAGCGGCAGTCGAGCGAAATCACCCATGCCTCGAACAGCGAGCTCCGATCGTGAAGTCGCGCGAAGCCGGGTCAGTTTGTAAGGTTGCGATAAGTGGCGTCCCGCGTCAGCTTGTAGAAGCGGAGAGCGGAAGTACGCAAGTGCTGCGCGCGCATCGGCGCCGCTCGTTGCAGCTCCACTCCCATGCGAATCGTCTGCTGCCTAAATAATGCAGCTCACGTCGACAAACGGGCCAAGGCCTGAGCTACTTCAGCACGTCAGAGACGGCGAACGACACGTCGCCGAAGACACCGAGGCGAATCGATTGGCCGCGTTCATAGCGTTCGACGCGAGCATAGGAGCCGGCGGATGGTCCCGTGTACACCTCGATGCAGCGCTCGGGCAGGTTCACCACCCAGTACTCAGGAACCCCACAGCTGGCGTACAGGCGCAGCTTCTTGCCGCGATCAACCGCGAGAGAGCTCTCTGCGACTTCGACGATGAGGTACGCCTGACTCGGATGGTCGGTGTCGTATTCACCGGGCGGGACGATGGCGAAGTCCGGTTCTGGCTCGGAGAACTCGAGCGCAGCAAAAGACATCTGACAGCGAACGGCCGCGCGCTCGTCCAAAGCCCGCACGAACAATCGATTCAGCTTTTGCACGGCCGAGTTGTGCGGTGCGCCGATCGGGCTCATGGCGACCAGCACACCCTCGAGCAACTCGATGTGCTCGTCTTGGAACATACCGAGAGACACCAACCGGTCGTACTCGACGCGGCGCAAGGGGCGGATGACTTCAGCGGCGGATGCGGCCATGGAGGCTCCTCGAGCGTAACATGCACAGGCGCTGTTCGGTACCGCCGCGCCGAGTTTCCAGGTTCACGCTGTTCGCGATGGTCTTCGCGCGGGCGAGCGACTCAATGTTCTTTCACGCCACTACACGCTGCGAGCTGCTGGATGATGAAGCACGGCCGCGGGGCAGTCGCGCAATGGCGTGCATCATCCCTCGATCTGCTTCGCTCCGCTCACGGTCCATCGCCGAGCGTCTTGACTTGCGCCGCCGTTAGACACTTACTCGTGGCGCTGGACGCCGCGTTGTGACAGGCGCCAAAAGCAGGTCCAAACTGCACGGCGCCACCGTTGCTCGTCATTGGTGCCACGCCTGAGGAGTCGCGCCCTGGGTCAGAGTGTGCCGCCGTGTAGCCGGCGAACAGAGAATGTGTGATCGTCGAGTGAAGCAAGTGTGGCACGAGGTTACGCGGCCCTGCACACTACGTTGATGAACGGGAAAGTGCCGTTCCCCGCGGGCTCATCGATATTAGACAGCTCAATCTCCCCGTACGAGCCGAGCTCGCGCTGGATCGATACGGCGTCGTAGAAAAACATTTGCACACCGGGATGGACTTCGTAAAAATCCTCTTCGAGCTTGGTTCCGCGCCCGAACATTGGGGCTTGCTTGGCGATGACGGTAAAGATCATGGCTCCGCCGGGGCGCAGCTGGTGACGGCAGTCCCGTAAAAACTTTGCTCGAGCGGGCGCATCCAGCAAGTACAGCAAGCCATACGCAAAGATACCGTCGTACTGGCGAGTGTCGAACGGCATGTCGGCGACGGAGCCGTGATGAATGGGGATGTCGAGACCCATCCGCGTTCGCGCCAAGCCAATCGCCGTCGCGGAAATCTCGATCCCCGTCACCCTCATACCGCGCTCGAGGAACGGCCTCGCGTTCCGCCCGTAACCAAGACCGGGGATGAGGATTTCCTGAGCGCCCGCGCTCTCAAAGTAGTCCCGCGCGAAGACCGCCGACTGGCTCGGGTCGGGCCCCCATACCATTTGTTTGTCCGCGAACGTGGTTTCCCAAACCTCGACCATCTTGCCACCTCGTCATCTCTTAGCGCGGCGCAGAGGAGCGCGCGAGCGGCTCAGCGCGCGGCTGAAAGGCTTCACTCGGTGTATCGCGAGCTCGACGCCGCACCGGCCGGGCCACTCGAACGAGCTTGTCACGCACGTCGCCGAAATCGCTCTCGACGTTTTCGCCACGGCGAGAGGTTCGCGACTCGGCGTCGTTGCCGCAGCTCGCGAGCCGGGTGCGACACTGGTCGCTTTGCGTGCGGCACAAAATCGCAGCGCACGTAGTGGCGAAGCAGCGTGCTGACGCGCCCGAGCTACGTGGCTGTACACGGTAGCGTGTTGGCTCGGGATAAGGTAAACAGACGGAGTCATGTGAGTGAGGATCGATATTGCTATCGACTGAATCGTCCTCGAATTGGCCCGGGCGACGAGCGCGACAACGTGCCGCCGAAGACGGTTCTTCGACGCTCGGCTAGAACGAACGATGATTCGAGATCCTGAGTTGGCGATCTCTGCCCGGCGGATTGGAAACTAGTCATGCGTATTATTTGTCTAGAAGAGCATATTAGTGACCCTGTCGTCGTCGCCGCCATCAAGGACGCCTCCATGGCGCAAGCGCCCTGTGTCGCAGACGTTGGCAGCGTCTATCAAGACGACCCAGAGCGGGAACCGCCGGACCGCCCTCGGCTGATGTTCTTGCCAAAGGCGATGAAGGCGGCGACCGAGCCGTTGTCGGCCCGTGTTTCGGTGATGGACAAGGCCGCTCTCGATTTCCAGGTCGTGTCACTGAGCAACGCGCCGCAACTGGCGGCCAAGGATGCTGCGGCCGATTTAGTTCGCGGCGCCAATGATCGCCTCGCTGCTTCCATTGCCACGCACCCAGACCGCTTCTCCGCGTTCTTCACTTTACCTTGGCAGGACCCGGAGGCGGCCGTGGACGAAGCGGAGCGGTGTGTGCGGAAACTCAAACTGCCGGCGACGCTGCTCACCGGTAGGCCGTCGGACGAACACTTCATCGATCACCCACGTTTCGAGCCCATATTGGCCAAACTCGCGGAGCTAAACGCGCCGCTTTACATCCACCCAGGGCCACCGCTTTCGGCGGTTCAGCCGCTTTATTACGGAGGCTTCAACCCGGATTTGACGGCTCGATTCTCCCTGTTCGGTTGGGGCTGGCACCATGAGGCCGGAATACAAGTCGTGCGTCTGATTCTTTCTGGGGCACTCGACCGCCACCGGAATCTCAAATTGATCAGCGGCCATTGGGGGGAGATGGTGCCGTTCTTTCTGCAGCGTATGGACGACACGATGCCGCCAGGGGTAACAGGGCTGGCGCGGACGATCAGCGAGACGTACCGGCAGCAAGTGTGGGTTGGGCCAAGCGGCATGCTCAACACTCCGCATTTCATGTTCGTGCGCGAAGTGTTGGGGATCGAGCGTATCGTGTTCTCCGTCGACTACCCCTACCTAACGATGAGTGGCGCACGGCAGTGGTTGGAGAATTTGCCCATTCCGGAAGCCGAAAAGGAAGCGATCGCTTACCGGAACGCCGTGGCCTTATTGGGGTTATCCTAGCTGGGGGTGTACGGCCGCGGCGACTCGCGATGCTCGGAAACCGGGTTGCACTCCGCACACCGGCGAAGCTCAGTTTGTACGGTTCATTTACCACCCGCACCAAATCGCACACACTTCGGAGGACACCATGGCGGTTGAGGTTCTGCGCGTCACGTTCAAGAATGGCGATATCGATGTCGTGGGCGACCTGCGGCGGCCTGACGGGGTCTAAGTCATCCAAAGCCAGCTCGGTCAGTGACCGGCAGCCGCCCCACTTGAACCCGAAGCTCGTGGCGTGCGAGGCTCTTTCCACGGCAACACGAGCTAAGTGTTGGTTTACC
>CAXSGJ010000105.1:0-5992 GCA_964236865.1 uncultured Polyangiaceae bacterium | reverse complement strand
GTGGGGCCAGGGCGTACTTCCAATTGTCACCGTGGTGGTCGAGACGTCGTCTCGACAGCTACCTCGAACAGCGGATAGCGCACTGGTTTCGGCGCAAGCACGGACAGAAATTCCCGGGATGGTCGCACGTCTCGGGGCATCGCATCCACCGCGAGCACGGTGTGCTCGCTTGGGCGCCGGTGCAGCCTTGGAGTCAGGACACTGCGTGGGCTCGCTGACGAATCCGACCGAACCGCCGGGTGCGGGAAATCCGCACGCCCGGTGGGATGAGGGGGCCCTACTCTACATCCCCCGCCCGCACGAGCAACGGCGGCTCATGGGCCACCTTCTCCGAAGGCGGCGGGGACCCGCGCGAGTGGGCTTGGTTCGTCGGCTTCTTGCCGACGAGTGGAACGCCCGCCAAGCATGCCGGGAACTTCGTCGATCAAGTCGACGAGGGCGCAGGTCACGCCGCGTACACCGGCAAGGCTGACCTATTCGACGGTGCGACGTACCTGGGCCCGTATCGGCTTCAAGTGGTATCCGACTACGATGGCGACGGTACCCCGGAGGCCGTGGTGTGGACGGCGCGGATAGGGCAAGAGGTGCGCTCGTCGGCGCGTGGCACGCTGTGGTCCTTCGCGCAGGGCGTGGTCGCGCCGTACGGCAAAGCAAGCAAGCTCGGCATCGCACCGTTCGAGGTCGATGCGAGCGCGCCCAGGGAGCCCGTTCCGCTCACGGACCTGGACGGTGATGGTCGTATCGACTTGCTCGGCTACGGGCCATTCTTTGGTGTTTTTAAGCAAGGCTGCGGCGTGATCGAGTCGTTCGACGCCTTGGGCCCGCGGCTGGGATGGCACGCGCTCGCCGATGGCACCTTCTCGGAGGTTGACTCGACCGCCGTCGCGCAGGCTATGCGGCAATGCCCCGAGCGTCCACGGCGTGTCCTAACAATCGGTGAACATGGCGTCGATCAGCGTGCGACGTTTTCGAACCTGGGTTGTGCGCGACTGTGGAACGTACCCGCGAGCGCGATCGACACCGAGAGGAGAGCGGTTTGTGGCACGGTTCAGCCCTCGGCCTCGGACTGCGACGCGCCACGGAAGTGTTCCGCCGAAGCGCTCTCGGTGCTCGCGGCCTGGGCCAAGAAGCGAGTGCCCTTTACACTGAAGTAATTTAGGCGAGCAAGCGCCGCCGCGCCCGAGCGAAAACCCCGAGCCGGAAGCACCGAGTATGAAGCCCGGCGTCTAGGTTGTGCTCAGGGCATGGCAGTGTTTCGACCGCTCGGTAGCGGCACCCGAGAGACGCGCGATCGACTTGCGCGTCCCAGGAGCTACTGAATCAGGGCCGCGTCGCAGCCCAGTACAGCGTATTGGTTTTGCTGTTGCCGCCTTCGACGCCGCCCATGGCGTCGAGCTTGGCGTAGGCGTCTGCTTTGTTCACGGTGGCGTAGGCCATCGTCATCAGGCCGCCCCAGCTGTCGCCGCCGCCGGCGGCTTGCATGGCCGGCCACGCATCCGTCACCCATGCCGAATCGATCAGCTCTTCGGAGGCGAAGGTCATGGGCACGAGTTGAATGCCGATGACTTGGGCAGCGGCGCCGCTGAAGAACGTGGCGTACTCCGCTTTGTCTGACCAGAGCACGCCGGTGACCATGCCGTTGGCGAACGGTTGCGGGTAAATGTCGCTGTTTTTGCGAATGTGATAGTAGCGCTGCACGCTTGCGGCTTCGACCGCGCGCATGATTCGGCCCATGTTCTTGAGGTTCTTGTCGCCGATCGCGTCACCGTACATCGCGATGCCGACCCACGCGTTGAAGGACTCGGACGACGATTCCTGATCGCGCCCGTCTTGGAACGGGAACAAGCCCGCGGCCCAGCCGTGGCCATCGAACCAATCGAACATGCGGTACTGAGTGAAGTACGGGTCCGTCGCGCTCGGGTTGGCGATGTCGCGCACCAGGGCGAGTGTCTGCTCTTTGTACTTCGCGGCCCAGGCGGGGTCGCCCTTGGCGACGGCGCCCACCGCGAAGATGAAGTAGCCGTAGTGGAAGTGGTGGTCGTTGTACCAGCCGTTGCCGTAGTCAGACGCGGGGTTGCCCGCGCCCTTACCGGTGACGACGCCGCCGTAGGTCTCGTCGTAGCGCAGAGCATCGCTGTTTTTGCCTTCGAACCATTGCTCGAGGCCAGCCTTGATGGCACCGCGGAGCTGGTCGGCGGAGGCCGTCTCACCCAGGGCTTCGGCGATCACCAGCAGCTCTGCCGCGCGGCCCACCTGCTTGCCGAACGAGTACGAGTCACCACCAACGCGGCCCGTCCCAACTCGGCGCGGACGCTCGCAGCACGGCCTGTTCGCGCAATATCTCTTAGGTTAACCAATAGTTAGATCGAATCGCCGGACCCACGAGGCGCTCACGACCGGCGGTGGTGGGTAAGTTCACGAGCCCCGCTGAACGAGCACACCGCTTTGGTCTTCCTATTCTCCGCTCCGAACTGAAAATGACGCGTCACTCATCGCAGCGAGGTGCTTTGAGCAGAGTGTTGTTGGCGCGGCCAACGGCGCACGTGAGCCGGCCGTGACAGTGCACGAGGGGACTCGTGCTGAACGACTACCACCAAAGCTTCAATTGCCGTAGCGCCCCGACTGAAGATCCGTTGCCTCACGTCCGCACTCATCGCGTGATGAACGGGTTAGACGCGGTGCGGTCGAGAATGCCGACTACCAGGGCAGTGCCGGTGCGGGGGCCTACTATTCCGTCGGCGACCAAGCCGGCTTTCTTCTGGAAGGCGATGACCCGTTCGCGCGTCTTGGGACCGAAAATGCCGTCCTGTATCAGGTTGGGGCTTAGCGGCACGACGTGGTTCAGGACGCCTTGCAGCTCCCGAACGGGTGCCCCTGCCGAACCGACTTTGAGTGAAGCGTTTGCCATCAAAACCTCACGAACGGCTTGATTTTAGTATCCGTGGCCTCGAGGGTAATGACCAGCGGGATCTCCGAAGGCGTGTTCGCCGAAAGACTCACCGTTAGCCCCATGAGTGTGAGCGGCGGCCCTGGCGAGAAGGGTAGTGCACAGCCGACGCCGAAGACCGCAGGAGCCACGCTCACTCCCGCTGACAAGTAAGGCCCGGACAAATCGAAGGGGGTACCGAGAATGATGGTGAATTCGCCACCCGATGAGGCCCCGACGCCGGGGATGAACAGACCGATGCCCAGAGTCAGGTAGCCACCGACCTCACGCGTGGTGGATGCGTACACGCCGATGGATGCAACGGACCCGAAGAGGGCGAAGCCCGCGCCAGCAAAACCCACTGCCATGGTCAGCTGCGTCGAGCTACTGAGCGCAAAGCTGGGCGTTCCCGCTGGGCGGAGCACGGTTGTCGTCCCAGGCGTGGACCCGAGCGTCGTGACGTCGGACATCAGCGACAGCTTGGGATCCAAGCTCTTGCCGAGAGCGAGCGCACCCTTCAGCGCATTCTTTGCGGTGACGGTGAGCGGCTGGCGCGGCACCGCGGTCACCGGTCTGAATGTGAGCAGGCTGGGGTTGAGATGCCAGCGCGCCGCAGGTCCAAAGTGAACTGCCTCATGCCCCCGTCCTTCGAAGCGCTCGCCTCGCTAGCCTACCGAACCACTGCTCATATCGATGCTGCCTCATGAGCCGTAAAACATCACGCGTTCGGAGCGTCAACGCACTTCCAGATGAACGATCGTATCGCCGACGTAGCCAACCCGAACCTGCAGGCCCGGCCTCATGGGCCCGCCTTCGGTGCTCGTGTCGTTGAAACCGGCACTGGCCACGTTGTGCGAGTACTCGAAGCGCTTGCCGCCTACCTCGAAGCGCTCCACGCCGTGGCCGTTGGCCGGCATTGGGGCGAAGTTTTGAACCGGGCCCTCCACGTATTGCACTGTGCCCTGCTCGACCGCGGAGACGAGCGTCGCATACTCTCGATAACTGAAAAAACCAGACAGGAAGGTCCACAGCACGGAAAAGCCGAGGAACGCCCAAACGCCCAGCGCCCCCGGCCAGCGTCGTGGTCGAGAAGCAAAGCGGCGTTCGACAATCACGCCCACCACACCCAGTGCAACGAAAAGCAAACCAAAGGCGGGGAACCACCAGTCACGGAAGCCTTCGCGTGTAACGTCAAAAATCAATTTGTAAGGTTCTGACGAAGCCATGGCCGAAGCGGGATCAGCCAAGCGTTCGCCTCGCTGCTCGGATTTTTTCGTACACGGTGGCGCACATCCTCGATCATTTCGAACGCCGGAGGAAGATGGCGCGCCACACCCTGCCAGGAAGACCCGAGCCAAGCGCCTACCCCGGCACTCATGTTCCTTACTGCGCCGAAGCAAATGCTGCCGGAGCCATCCTGCCTTTCACTCATGGTGAGCTCGTCGAGCGATTGCAGGTCCAGCGATAGGACCTGGCGGCTGAACGTGCCCGAGACGATGATCACTCGCTCGTCAGTCAGGCCGTAGCAGGTATTGCGTCGTCGAATTGCCTGAGAGACGAACCGACCGAAGACGAGGTGCATCCCGGCCACGACGAACGCCAGGCCGCAGGCGGCAAAGAAGCCTCCGTCGTCCACTTGCAAAGCGTGTCGCTCCCAATGAAGTGCAAACCCCAACCACGCGCACGACAGCGGAACGCTCAGCGCGTCACGCGTGCCGAGATGAATGCCGAGACGCGGCCGCCCCGACCAGCCAAGCCGCTCGCCCGTATGCAGCGCAGCAGAAAGCTCTTTGTCTGCGCTGCCTGCCCCTGATCGCCACATCACACCCGCCTTCGAGGCTAGCACGTCGCAGCACGGTACTAGGAGATTCTGCTGCGGCGCAAAACCGTCGCATGCCTGACGGAGAGTTTGGTGATGTTCGCTTTGTAAGCAACGTAGATCCGTGACGAACGGGCCCCCTCTAGCGCTATAAACTCACGCGATAGCGCTGAAGAAGGAGAACCAAGGTGGAGCATATGGACGAAGCAACGGCTTCGGGCGAAGCGACGCGCAACGGGGAATTGACGTGCTCAGGGGCTGGCCGTGCTGTCGGTCATCGTGTTGCACTTGAACATCCGGGTTCCGTTCGATGGCGGCGCGCTCGGACACAGCCTACCCAAGCCGTCTCTCGCCTGCTGGTTCTGGAGCGGCTCATGGGGTGATGGTTTTCTTGTCATCTCTGGTTTCTTGATCACGAGCATGACAGAGGCGCGCTCGGGAGACCTGGGCCGTGTTGATGTTCGTGCGTTTTACAGAATTCGATTCGCGCGCATTGCCCCAATGCTCGCGTTGTTCGTGCTCGTGCAGTCCGTGCTGCAACGAACGGGCGTAACGGGGTTCAGCGATCCCGCCCCTGCGGCATCGCTTTCGGCCACGCTCTTTCCGTGCTCACCTTTCACCTCAACTGTTGGAGGCCGAAGTCGGCTACTTGCCGGGCACCTGGGACGTGCTCTGGTCACTGTGCGTGGAAGAGCTTTTTTACTTCGTGTTCCCACTTTTGGCGCGCGCTGCACGCCACCGGTACACCGGTACTTTTTGTGGGCCGTGCGCGTTGGGTTCGTCATTGCGGGCCCGTTCGCGCGCGTCTCGAAGAGCAGCAACGAGATGTGGCAAGACCATTCGTACTTGTCATGTATGGGTGAAATCGCCATCGGCTGTCTGGCTGCCTCGCTAGCGCGCTGTCACGGAGTCGCGGACAACTAAAGGCCCACTAGCCGCAAGCGGTTCAGGACGCTGACCGCGCGCTCCCGTTGTGCGAGGCTCAGGTTCGCGTAAATATTCGAATGACCTAATAGAATTTACGCGCACTGGTCGTGCAGCGGGCATTCGCGCCAGTTTCGTTCGAGCGAGACGATCAGACCACTATCGCGCTTTATCTGCTCACCAGTCACGGCGGGAAAGGTGGAGCTCGATACTGGGCTGCGCTGCATCCAGCGCATGGGTCGATGCTTTGCGTCGCGGGCGGGCACACAACCCACTCGTTGCGGCAGCAGCAGCGTGATGCCGCCCACGCAGCAAGCCAGCAA
>CAXSGJ010000104.1:0-6950 GCA_964236865.1 uncultured Polyangiaceae bacterium | reverse complement strand
AAACCCCTGGCGGACGGCGATTGGACGCAGCGCGGCGCGGCCTTCAGCACCATCTCCCCACAGGTCACGGCCTGCCAGTTCGTGACCGAGATCGCGGACGAGACCGCGCAGGGCGAGGCGATGGACCTGTGCGTGCGCGCGCACGAAGCGACGCTGCTCCAGCATGGCACCACGGAAGATCAAATTCACGATGCCATCCGCATCGCGTCCGTGTTCCACGGCGCTGCCGTCGCGCTCGACAGCACGTCCCTGATCCGCGAAGACCCGAGTTGATCACCACCGAAAGGAGTTCTCATGTACCGCAGCCCCAGTCATCTGAGTGAAGGCGCCCGTCAGGCCATCAGTGACGTCTTGAACGCGCGCCTATCCGACGGCCTGGACCTACACAGCCAAATCAAGGTCGCGCACTGGAACATCAAGGGCCCGCAGTTCGCCGCGCTGCACCCGCTATTCGAAACCTTCGCGCTCTCGCTCGCCAACTTCAATGATTCAATCGCAGAGCGCGCCGTCACCTTGGGGGCCAAGGCATTTGGCACCGCACGGCACGTGGCCAAGACTTCCCGCATCAACGAGTATCCACAAGACACGACGCGGGATCTCGATCACGTGAAGTTGCTCGCCGAGCGCTTCGATAGCTACCTGAGCGAGCTCCGCGCTTCACGTTCTGCCGCGGAGAGCCAAGCCGACACCGATACCGTCGATTTGTTCACGACCGTGATCACGGAATTCGAGAAAAACGCCTGGTTTTTGCGCGCTTCGCTCGAGTCCTGAGCGGCGGCGACCTGCTCGCGAGAGTTACGGGGAGGGTGCCGGAGCCGGAGCGGACGCCGCGGGCGGAATGGGAGGGGCCACGGCCGGCGCAAACGCCGCCGAGTCCGCCGGTTGGGGCACGGCCTTGTTCTCGTTCTTGTCGTCAGCCAAAAGCTCGCGGAGCTTCTTCTCGCGATCGGCATCGTTTAGCGCGACTTTGCTGGTGTCAAAGGTGAGCAACGGCAGTTTCTCGCTCCCGTTCATCATTGGAAGCTTACCGTCCCAGCGCTCGATGGCGCGGTATTGCAGCACGGTGCCGGTCGTGGACAGGCGGATGATCTCGTTCGACTTGGCGTCGGCCCGCGCCCGAATCAGCACCGCGTCCGCCTCACCCTCTGCGCGCTGGCGAGCGGCTTCGGCGCCACCGTGCGCTTGCGCGATGTTCTGCTCTGCCTCTGCGCGCACCTGGCGGACGCGGTTTTCGGCCTGGATGGCGTTTTGCGTCGCCTCCATTGCGCGATTGATGGCGCTAGCCACGTTTTCGGGCAGACGCAACGCGCCGTTGATCGTCAGTTGATCGATGACGAAGCCGTCGCGGCCCAGCACGTCCCGCAAACGCGCCGACACATCGGCAACCAGCTTGCCCTTGCCGGCTCCGTAAATCTCTTGAACCGCCATCCGTGACGCGATGTCGTTGAACGCTTCGCGCACCGCGTTGCGCATGTAGCCGTCGGCCAGGATCAGCACATCGGGCTGCCGAAAGCGAAGGTACAGGTGCGGCGCCTTGGCCGAGTCGATGTGGAACGAAAGACCGATATCGGAATTAACGTTCACGCCTTCTTGAGACGAGAACGTGATCGACTCGTCGACCACGCGGCCTTCGCTTTGGGAAGACGTCCACACCACGTTCTGCACGCTGATCGGAAACGACACGATCTGTTCGGTGAGCGGATTGTAAAAAACCCAGCCCGTAACGACCGGTATGTCTTGCACGCCGCGCGCGCTCCCGGCGAGCTTCACCTTGATCCCGACGTGCCCAGCGTCGATGCGCATCAGCGTGGAATCGAGCAAGAAAAACACCGCGATCAGGATCAAAATTCCGATCACGATGCGCCGCAACCCGCCGCCGCCGGTTTCCGGGTCGAACGAGATTTTTTTGGAAGCCACGATGGCGGTGTAGTCCACGGCGCGCCGCGGCGCCACCGGAGTCGTGATGCGAGCCTCAGTCGGCCAGCACGCGGAGTGAGCCACGCACCACGCCGTAGCCGCCGCTGGCGCGCAGGTCGCTGAACACTTTGCGTCCGGTGCAGCGGCCCGCCAAGAGCTCGCGATACGCCCCGATGATCCGCGCGGTTTCCTCTGCGGATTCGCGGACGAGCTCGACCCGGAAGCGTGTCACGAAAGCCCGCTTCAAGGCGGGTACGAGCTCCGCGGCACTCTGCGCCGATGCATGAAACACGGTATTTCGACAACCGACGTCCGCCTCGACCGGGTGATCCATGCCCGCCCGATCGCGCAATGACGTTTGGTGCGTTTCGCACGGCCTGCCGCAGGTGTGGTGATCGCGGCCCTCCGAAAGCAGCGCGGCGATCACGCAGTGCTCCATGTGGAAGAGCGGCATCGGGTGATGTACCACTACCTCCGCGTGCGGCGCGAGCGACGGCGAGAGCAGGCCGAGCAAGCGCGGTGCATCCAGGTCGAAGGCAGGCGTAAAGACGCGTAGGCCGCGTGACAGCACTTCCCTGGCCGTCAGCTGATTGCCGACGTTCAGCGAAGAATCGCCGATGCGGAGCGCGTCCGGGGCCTCACTCGGCTCAAACAGCGCGCCGAGGCTCCGCACCAGCACCGCGTCCGGGGAGAGGCTCGCCAAGTAGCGATCGATCTTTTCCTCGCCGGGCTTGCGGATGCGCGGCGGCGCCACGCCGACGTACGCGCCGCCATCTCGCAGCTCCCTCAACGCACGCCCAGTCCCAGTGAGCTCTAGAAAATCCAAGTACACACCGTCGGCGCCGGCCGCCAGCGCGGCATCAGCCTGGCCACGATTGCGGCACAGTGCGAATAGCCCGCCCGGGGGCGGGGCTGGCAACGCCAGGCGCGAGCTGTCCCGAGCTGGTCGAGGCAAACTCACGCTGAGCGCGCCCCGGACGGGCTCGGTGAGCGCGGCAACGAGGGCGCGCCGAGCGCGGTTCAGCGCCGACGCCGGCAACCACCCGGCACTCGGCAAGCGTACATCCAGCTCACGGAGCACGAAGGGGGTGTCGCCCAAGCGCCCCAACTGGTCTGCGAGCTCCTCCGCGCTCGTGCCGCGGCTGCGGCCGAACTCGACCGCGCAGTCACCGGAGACGCGCGCGCTGCGTCCGCGCTCGCTCCAGCCCTCGAGCACGAACGTCCTACCGAGCTCGCCGGAGACGCGCAGGTCCAGACGCTCCCGATACGGCGCACGCGCGAGCGCAGCGAGCGCGCGTTCGGTCTCGGGATCGCTCGTGCGAAAGACGCGCCGGCCCTTCGCCACGCCCGTTAGCTCGAGCTCAGGCCCGAGCCAGACCGTCACCCGGCTGCCCGCAGGCGCGGTTAACACGTCCTGACCGGCGAGCTGGATCGCCCATATTCGCCCGCCGATCTCGCCTTCCCCGCCCCAGCCGCCCTCCACCAGCAAGCCATCGCCGCGGGCCAGGCGCTCGCTTGTTCCGAGCTCCAGACTTCGACGGCCAGCGCGCTCAGTGCAGCCGAGCGCCACAGCAACTTCCAGCCCGCGGTGATCGCAGGAGCGCCCTTCGACCAATCGTTGATGATCCACGCCGGCTAAAAATCCCGGCCCCGAGCCGCGCGAATAACTCTGGACCGCGCGGGACCGTGTGGCTTCGTCGGGGGCTGCTGCAAGCCCCAGTGCGGCATCTACGCTCTGCCGATACAGGCGAGTGGTCGCAGCGACGTAGTCCGGCCCCTTGAGCCGACCCTCGATTTTGAACGACCGCACGCCAAGCTCGATCAAGTGCGGAATCGCTGCGCTGGCTTCCAGATCTTGCGGTGACAACAGGTACGCTCGCTCGCCCAGGTCGCGTAGCACGCCATCGACCACCAACTCATAGGGAAGACGGCAGGCTTGCGCGCAAGCGCCGCGGTTGGCGCTGCGACCACCAATGGCTTCGCTCGTGAGGCATTGGCCCGAGTAGGCGACGCACAGCGCGCCGTGCACGAACACCTCCAGCTCCACGCTCGTGCTCCGCGCGATGAGCGCGATATCCTCCAAGCTGAGCTCGCGCGCCAGGACCACGCGGTCGGCGCCCAGCGACGCCGCCAGCTCGACCGAAGCCGCGTCCGTGCAAGTCATTTGCGTCGATGCATGCACCCTGAGCCCCGGCGCGATGCGCTTGACGAGGCCCACGGCGCCGAGATCCTGAACGATCACGGCGTCGACGCCAGCGGTGGCGGCGGCGCGAACGATTTCCGCCCACGCTTCCAGCTCGGCGTCGAAAACCAGGGTGTTCAGCGTCAGGTGAGCTTTCACCCGCGCGGCGTGCAGGACGCGCACGGTGTCCGCCAGCGTGTCCAGACCGAAGTTACGGGCGCGCGCCCGCGCGTTGAACGCATCCACACCAAAGTACACGGCGTCGGCACCGGCGCCGATGGCAGCCTCCAACGCAGCCCGGTCGCCCGCCGGGGCAAGTACTTCCGGGCGCGCCGAGCCGAAGAACATCGGCGCCGACCTTAGCAAATGGTTCGAGCCGCGCGACGCTTCCTGCGCGGAACCCTCACTCTGCGGGCAAATCGCAGGGCACGGATTCTAGAACCGGTGTCACCGGCGCCCGCGAGCCGATCCGGTTCGCGCGCAGCACGTGCGGCGGCGGCGTGTGGAGGTCCCAAACCAGCCCCAACCACGACAGCACCTTGAGCACGTAAAATGTCAGGTCGATCTCCCACCAGAAGAAGCCCTGATTCACGGACCGCTGATAATAATGGTGGTTGTTGTGCCAGCCTTCGCCCATGGTGATCAGCGCGAGTAGCAGGTGGTTGCGGCTGTTGTCGGTCGTGACATAGCGCTGTGAGCCGAACACATGCGTCAGCGAATTGATCGTGAAGGTGCCATGCCAGAGCAGCGTGGTCGATACGAAGAACCCCCAAAACAGTGCCCAGCTGCCACCGAGCAAGTAGAGCGCCGTGGCGTAAGCAATGGGCACGAGCACATGGTAGCGGTCGAGGAAGCGCAGCTCCGGGAAACGAGCGAGGTCTTTGACCTTGGAGAGATCGGTCTCGTGATACTCGATCGAGACGATCCAGCCGATGTGGCTCCACCAGAAGCCATCTTGCAATACCGAGTGCACGTCATCGGGCTGGTCCGAGTGGCGGTGGTGGGTTCGGTGGTGCGAAGCCCACCAGAGCACGCCCTTTTGCACGCTGGTCATGGCCAACACCGCGAGCAGGAATTGGAACACGCGGCTCGTGCGGTACGTGCGATGCGAAAAGTAACGATGATACGCGCCGGTGACGCCGAACATGCGCACGAAGTACAGAGCCACCGCCAGAAGCGCGCCCTTCCACGACCAGCCGAACCAAAACAAGCCGACCACGGCTGCGATTTGAACCGCGAAGAAAGGCACCGACAGCAGGCGCGCGATGCGACGCGGGTCGCTCGCGGAAGAATTCGACATGCTAGAACGGTAGCGCCCGCGGTAGGCGCTTCCGGTCATGACACCGTCACGTCTCGCCATGCATCGCGTCATGAAGCCCGCGTTACAAGCGGGACGCTCATCCCGTCAAAAAACCGGCGCGCCGGCGCTCTTTAACGAAACGAGCCGTGCGCGGAGCGAAATCGGCCTTCTTAGTCAATTTGGGCTCTGCTATGTGGAGTTGATGCACGAGTTGCTGGTTCGGCCGTGCTTTGTTGGGGTCGCGCTGTGTGCGTGCCTTTTGGCTGCAGCCTGCGGCGCTGGCAGCCCAAGTGATGCGATGGCCGTGTCCGGCAGCGCGGCGAGTTCCTCCGGCGGGGTATCCGGCTCGGCGCCGCTGGCCGGCGGGGCTGTCGGCGGCTCCGGTACGGGCGGCGCGTGGGCCGCCGGCCTGGCGGGAGGCGGGACTTCTGGCGCGGCGGCCGGCACCGCGGGGGCGATGGCGGCCGCCGGCGGCGAGCCTAAAGCGAATTGCATGCTGGGCTCCGGCGCAGCCCAAGTGGGCCAGCACTCACTGACCGACGGCAACACATGTTTGACCTGGACCACAGCTCGCTACGCGATGCCGTTGTCCAACAAAGCCGCCGCCAAGTACTGCGCTGGACTCGAGCAAGACGGCATCTCGGATTGGCGCGTGCCGCGGCCCGAAGAGCTGGCTACTTGGGCCGGCTTGACCGAAGACAGCACCGCCTACGTCACGGGCCCAATTTACGTGCCCAAGGCGGGCACGAGCGCCGACGGCTGCCTCGGAAACAGCCACTCGTGTAACCTGGCCAAGTATAATTCGAGCAGCATCACCTGCGCCTGGCAGGGCGTCGGCTTTCAGGGGTGGGTCGAGTGTGTCTCCGGTACAGCGACGCCGGGGACGACCAACCCGGCCTACGCGGGTGCGAACTGCAGCCCCTGCAACGCGGAGCTAGCGACCTTCAGCGAGACGGACTGCTCGGCCTTCGGCGAGTGACGTTCCCCCCCAGCTACGCAGGCGATCCAGTACCAAGACTCGCGGCAACTCTGGCAGCCGTAGAGTGGGCGCCGCCCGACCGCGAATCGAGGACGCTGCGAACGCTGCGGTCTACTCCAAACCGCGCCGCCAGGTTGCGCGATTTCCAGCCCTTCAGCTCGAGACTTCACAGCGGAGCTGGGTCGGGTTGCAGTGCGTGCCGTTCGCACAGCGCTTGCCTGCCCCGCAAGCCGCGCCAACACCCGAGCCTGAGCCTGAGCCCGAGCCCGAGCCCGAGCTCGAGCCCGAGCCCGAGCCCGAGCCCAGCGCTTGCTCGATTAGCGCGTGAAACGCATCAACCCGCGTGTAAATGTTTTGCGCGCGCGGCCCGTTGCAATTGGGCCCGCCCCGCGACACCACGCCCACCACCCGGCCCTGCCCGTCCAGCGCGGGGCCGCCCGAATCGCCATTGCAGCTGAGTACGCCGACCACGAATTCCGCCGCAGAGGCGGCCACGATGGGCACGTTGCTCCGTGTCATCTTTTTACCGGCCGAAGTGGAGTCGCCCCGCTTACCAAACCCGACTCCACGCA
>CAXSGJ010000103.1:0-7269 GCA_964236865.1 uncultured Polyangiaceae bacterium | reverse complement strand
TGGCCGTCGTGAACCGCATCTACACCGATCTCGCCGTGATCGAAGTCACGCCGGAAGGATTTCGGCTCGTCGAACTGAGCCCAGGCGTCGATTTCAATTTCGTGCAGGAGCGCACCGGTGCGCCGCTGCTTCGCACCGAAGTGCCGATCTAGTCGCCAGCCTTGGCCTCCTCCTTCTTTTTCTTCTAGCTAAACTCAGAGCCGCAGACTGCGTAGCTTCCTACAGGTTCCAAAGAGCCACGCGCAGTCTCCGTGGAACGAAGCGAGTTCAACGCGCTCATTCCAGTCAGCGTCAATGATATTCCTGCACAAATGCACGCCCTGACCCGTTCTCGGACCCCAGAAATCGTGGCCGGCGGAGTTGACGATATGAAGCGCTGACCCCAGCAGCCTCTCTCAAATCGTCGTCGTCAGTTGACTGAGAAAATCCGCAGGCGCGATCGCGGGCACGGGCGAACCGGCAAAGTCGTCCACATTTCGCGTGACGATGAAAACCGACGCCGTCGCCTTGGCCACAGTCGCCACCGCCGCGTCCTCAAAATCCGCGAGCGGGAGACGCCTCGCATCCTGCCAGTCCCCCGCCTCGAGATTCCCGATTTGAAAATGGCGCACCACCTGATCCATCGCGGCCTCGGCGTCCGGTTTCGATCCGTGTTTGCGCACGAGATAGTAGAGAGTCGTCAGCCCATGCGCCGGGCACACACCCACCAGTGTGCCCGCAGTGACCATGCTAACCACTTGCGCGGATGCTGCGTAATGGGGCTCGCGCTTTTGGAAGACATCCAGCAACACGTTGATGTCCACCGTGACCGTCACGCGTGCTTCTTTTCCAGATGCTCGCGGTAGGTCTCCTTACCAGCGACTTCAGGCGGGATGATGCCCGTCGCTCTCATCACCTCGGGTTCCAGCGGCCTCTGCAAATGCTCGCGCAGGTTGCGCGCTTGCCGCGCGAGGAACGCCTCCGCCGAAGTCCCCTGCGCCGCCGAGAATTCGCGGAGAAAGGCGAAGTCTTCATCAGAGAGCGGGACCGTGATCGTGCTCATGGCCCGACGATGCCACGCCCCCGCATCGCTGCCAAGCTCGTGCTTGAGTCCGGCGAAGCGCTTGAGATCGTCAGGCGTTCAGAAATCATGGCCAGCGGAGTTGACGATATGAAGCTCTGACCCCCAGCAGCTTGCTCGGATCGAAGCAAGCTGACACCAGATAGTATTGGTCACTTGTCAGCCCGACGGGTGGAGCGGAAGAAGGCCAACCGGGGTTGATTTTGGTTTTGGCTAAAGCGGTCCTGTCCCACTAGTGGTGCCAATCAGGTGGGTGGCTCTGCAGCGCCGCCCGATGTGCACCTCGATCTTCTTTTAATCACGCCGCTGCCGGAGCGCACTGGCCACGCGCAGTCCGAAACTACTTGGGTCGCACTTCGGCTGGTTGATGTGACGAATGCGGTGCCTGTGTCAGCCAAGCGCGACTTGATAGCGTCCGCGGCGCAAGGGACGACCGCCGATCAACCGGGAATCTCCCATAGATGATGCAAGTGGCACTTCATCTCCTCAAAAACCCTGGCGATCCAGTTGGCCGGAGGATAACTGAAATACGTTTCGGCGCGACCTACGCACTTCGCGTCATCGTAGAAGCGCTTCGGATAACGAGCCGCGGCCCAACGCGAGTTATGTTCACCGGCTTTGTAGAACGGGAAATAAAAACGGCGGACGATCCCCTCGACGACTTTCAAGAACCGCAACGAGACAGCGTCCGCGCGATAGATAGGCACCTGCCGCACAATCGACAGGATTTTTAGCAGATCATGCGCGAGACGTTCAGCTCGCTGATGGTTCTTTGCGCCCCGAGTCGGGCCGCCGAGAAGATATTCATAGTTGTTCCGCGTAGCAGCATCGATGTACGAGTCCCATTTCAGCCTGCGGAGTTCATCAAACTGGCACAGCCACATCCCCTTCAGAAAGATCTCTGCCCCCATTTGAAACACGGGGTACGGAAGGATGCTGCTGAGTGGCGCACCTTCGACACCATGTGAAAGCTGAACGCGCGCCATCACTTTGCTGCTCTGGAGTATGTTCAAGCCCAGCGTGAGCCACCGGGCTGGCTGCAACTCCACCTCAGCTCGCAATCCATCTTTGATTGTAAGCTCGAAATCCTCCGAGAGAGAGAGCAGTTCGTCGCACCATGCGGCAAACGCCTGGTCTTCTTGCGATTGATTCTTTTCCATAATCATTCCCATTACGCTTTCGCTCAGCGAGCCGTCGGCCACCGCTCGCTATACCTCTGAGCGTGTCCGCGTCCTGCGCTCAGATCAGGCGAGGCTTTGGTTCGCGGAGATCACGAAGGCATTCACCCCTGAGATACTCCCGCGATTTGCGACCGAAGATCTCCGGCCCGGCGCTACTCGACCGGTGACGGAAGTTGTACCAGAAGGCCGCAAGTGCGGCTTCAGTCGCCCGCGGGATGTCACGGTCTTTCAACTCACGTTCCTCTAAGTCGCGGTGCCACGAGCGGGCTGATAGCGTCAGCCCGGGCAACATCGTTTGAAGACGAGCGATCACCGCATTGCGGTCTATCATCCTTAGCGTCCTCTGATAGTGTGTGCGAATCGATTGCTCATGCTGCGCGACTTCAGCAGCCCACGCACTGTGCCTCCGCACCCAGCCGCTCTCGTCGCTCTGAGCCAAAGCTTGCAGTCGCTGGATCGCCCAGTCGCTTGGCATCCACGCCATCACCGAAACCGCGAGACAGCGGTCTTTCGCGAGTGGCTTCGCGAGTAGTTCCAAGCACAGTCGCTGGAGAGTTGCTTCGCCGCCTTCGGCAAGTGCGGTAATCGCATGTCGCGCTAATTGCTCTTCGTCTGTGCACGCATCGAGCTCACGCCGCAGAATGCGCGTCGCCGATTCACTGCCAGCCGCTGCGCACCGCCACAACGTAGCGACAAATGTTCGCTCACCGTAATCGTTGATCACATCGACACGCAGCGCGCTGTCGCGAAGTTGCTCATCGAATTGCACGGCGAGATCAGCGTCGAGTGTTACCATCGCGTCGAGGACTGCAGCGATGAATCCGCCAAGATGAAACGCCTCGCCCGGCTTGGCCGCGGCTTTCTCGAGAAGCTTGGCCGTGCGTGAAAGAAACTCGGCAGGATGTTGGTCACGCCAAACTTCCAGCGCGCGGAAGGCGCCAAACTGGCTGAACGCGCCGTCATCGTGTCGACGAAGGTTCTCCCAGTCATTTCGCCAGATCTGCAGCGCTTCGTTTACTTTCCGATCTCGTTCCTCAATCGAAAACTGCGCGGCGAAGTCACGCAGATTCGTCTTAGCCGCCGGCCTTAGCGCTTCCGTCGTCTCGGTCGACGCCGGCCGCTCTCGATCGCAGGAGGAGCCGGCACTTCCGCCGAACGCATCCCGCTCGTAGATGGTTTTGCCCCAAAAACTTCGTTCGAAAGGAGGTTCCCCAACGCTCGGCAAGGCTTGATCAAACATCAGGTGGCCCCAACGCGAGAGATTCTCAAGTTGGCCTGCAGCGACCAGAACAGTACCAACATCGTCGAGTGGCATGGACGCGATCAGGCGTTCGAAGTCTCGGGTTAACGCCGTCCAGTCCTGAATCGGTCGATTCGCATACACGCTTGCGCGCAACCCGTCGTTACCGAGAAGGCCGAGTATAGCGCCATCTGACATTGCCTCGCGGAGAACCTCGTCCGGCGCTGTGCGGAACCAGAGCAAGCGCCAGTAGAATCGGCGGTGCCCCGCGAGGTGTCGTGTCCGGATGTTCGAATCGACCCACTCGTGAAATTCGGCATCTGGTGGACCGGACGTGCCCCCGAGGACTGCCCAATAGTCGAACAGCGATGCGGAAATATCCGATTCGTCCGGTTCCTCATCGCAGCACTGTCTCGCCTGCTCTCTTGCGAAAGTAGCCAGATCATCCGGCAAGAGGTACCGGGAGAGCACGTGTATCTGGTACATATGAATGTTTGCGCGAGCACGTTCGTTGCGAGCGGCATAGAGCAACCATTCCTTGAGTTCGGCGCTGCCGAAGCATGTCAAAGCGAGTACGTGAGCTTCCAAAATTGAGTGATCAAATCGCTTTGTGGAACTCGCCGATCTGCGTTCCACTAATGCGATCGCCGCCTGCAGCAATTCGGCTGGCGATACGACTTCAGGCGCATACGGGAGATCGTTTGCGAGGTCCAGCGCAAGCCAGGGCTCCCGGTTGGCGAGAGCACGCAATCGAAATGTAGAGCCGATTTCCGCAAGGCGCGCAGGCCTGAGTTTGGCGAACCATCCGAGATAATGGTCAACGTCCATTGCAGCCGAAGTGTACGAGCGGCTCTCCCGCAGCTGCGGCGAATTGAACGCCTCCTCTAGCTTCTCGGCTATGATCGCCTCGTCGTCGGACCGGAGGCTTGGCAATTCGTCCCGCGCGGCGAGTTCTGGACAGTCAACAAATCGACTTCGGTTTTCTTCAGCGGTACCGGCGAACAGCGGCTGCTGGTCGCGCAAGTGCTGCGGAGTGGTCCCACCCCAATTCCAACCGAAGCGGTCGAATGACCTGAGCATCGACTCGAAGCCGCGTCGAAGCACCACGTCGCTCGTCTTGTCTCGAAGAGCTTCGATGTGAGGTTTTGCCTTCTCCGTGAAGCGCCAACGCAGAACGGGTCCGAGATTGTTGATGATGTCTTTGCAGGGAATGTCCTGGCTTTGCTCCCGCTCGGTCGTCGGGTGTTGCCAATGATGTCTCTCCGTCGATAGACGGTCCGTTGCTTTGGCCAACGCGAGCGCCGGAAGCAGCGCAGTCAGCGGGTTCTCGCTCAAAATCGCCAGCGCGACGTTGCTCAGAACCAGTTGATGCGCAGTTCTCGCGATGGGGAGGCGATGCCCTTCATGCTCCAACACGGGTGTCGCGGGGAGCTCATGTGAACGCCACACCAACGTCACCCACCGTTTCGTGCGCTGCTCAAGCACGACATCGACATTACCGCGCCAGATATCCTTCAGTGGCGCAATGATCTGCTCACTCCAAGTCTGCGAGACCGGCTCTACGAATAGCTCTTCGACAAAGTCTAGGTAAGCCTCGCGATCGTGCCTCGCCCAAAACGTGAACCGCTGATGGTCAGTCTGCGAGTTTTGACTAGCAGCCCAGGTCAATAGAAGTGCCGCACGGGCATGAGATGACAGAGCAACGCGAGCACGGTCAAGGAATGCTGAGAGCTGCAGCGCGACAAATAGCGATTCAGTCAAATAGTCGTGCGCCAGTAGCGGCTCAAGTTCCCGCCGCAACGCGTCTGCGATGTCACGGATTTCTGCGTTCGCGTGCTTCGCCGCTACTCGCGCCAGATGTAGAGCGAAGCCAAGGATCACGTGATCCTTGCTGGGTCTCGGTTCGTCCCCTGTTGGATCGAGCACAATCCTTTGCTCGGCTAGATCGAGTCGCGTGCGTTCGAACGCGCTGCCGAAGCACTGTTGCAACATCGCATATGACTCTTGCGGACCCTCGCCCATACCGCCGATATCGAGAGCGGCGGAGGCAAGACTCCTTAGCGCGCGTTTCGCATCGGCAGGAGATCGCCGCCAAGCCGATCGGTAATTTGCGCGTCGCCGGCTTCGATCTTCTCTACGAGATCAGCCCAAAGAACCATCTCCTTCGAAATATGCCGCAACGATTCGAACCGATTGCGGAGCTCCACCGCCCGTTTGAAGTAACGCGGAATTCGGGCAGTCTCTAGCAGCCCCGACGGGAGTTCAGTTCTCGCCGTTGGTGGGTTGACGCTAGCGAGCGCCTGGTTCAGCTCGTGATCGGTGAAAGCGTCTACTGGGACCTGCTTCGCCGTGCGCCACAAAGCCGATTCGTCTGAATGCCACGCGATCGGTCGGCTCGTGAACAGCAGTCGCGGCGTTGAACGTCCTAGCGCCAGCAACTCAGCGACGAGATGGTGCGCAGCTTCTCGTGCGCATCGCTCGTTTACGCCGTCAAGAACGATGAGCAGCTTGGACGACCACCTCGTGAGCGCTTTTCGAGTTAACCGCTTCCGGAGAGTCTCATCACCAAAGCCGGCGTGCATTAACCCTGTGTCGACAGCTCCAGAGATCGACCTCAGGCCCGTCCAGTCGGCACTGTCCAGCCACAGTACCAAGGCTGCTTGGTGCGATTGGGAGTGCGCGAAGGCGGCGGCAACCACTGATTTGCCCATCCCTTCCTCCCCGATTACGAGCGACGCCTTCGCCGCCTTGTCGTTCCACCATTGATTGAGATCCGCGTGTGGCGCGGGTCGCATGACCGAATGCGGCAGGTCGATGGCAAATCGAACCGCCTCCGCAGCGGCGAACCCAAATCGCGCATCTAGGCGCAGCGCCAGCTTTCGTCTTACCGTCGCCGCCAACGGGATCGACTCGGTGAGCTGCCGCCGCAGCTTTTCAACCTGCGCTAAAACCGTGGGGTCACTGGCTTGTCCTGCCACCCATTCGTCGAACGCATCGCCAAGCTCGGAGAGCGTGGGAAAGTCTTTGATGTCCCTCCAAAAGCTGACGCACAACGCAGCGAGCTCTGAGTCCAGTCCCTCGAAACCGACCAGCAGGATGTCAACGCCGTGCTCCTGTTCGAGTTGATGTGCGAGTGCAGCGAGTTGTGCCGTTCGACGTGTCGCGGCAAAGACGTAACAGTCGAGAAGCGGAAATGCGCGGCATGCTCTGCCAAACTCGCCCTCAAAAGTAGTTTCGCTGAACTCACTGCCTCCGTAGCGCTTGGTTTGGATAGCGACATCACCAGCAGAGTTAACAGAATCCGCCGGCTGATCGCCGGAACGAGCGATGTAGAAACGGTCGCCTGTCAGCACGCTGAGTAGCTTCGCGACAAGACCTTCGAAGCCGTGCTCCCCCGTCGGCGGCATCTTCAGGAGAGCATCTTGTAGCAGCTGCGCGGACATCTTCGACATTACGACAACCCGCTATTTGTCTAGCGGCGTAGACACCGTGTTGTGCGCAACGACGGCACCGTGGAACTACGTCGCAGTATCGGAGGAGACAAGCGGGTCAGGCCGTGCATTTGTGCAGGAATATCACCGACGGTGATTGACTGAACCGAGTGCGTTGAAGTCACTTCGTCCCACGCACGCTGCGCGTGGCTATTTGGAACCTGTGGAAAGCTACGTATTTTGCGGCTCTGAGTTTTGGCCAAAAAAGAAGAAGCACTAATATGACCACGCAAACCGACCTTTCGCGCAGCGCCGCCCTCTACGAGCGGGCCCTCAAAGTCCTTCCCGGCGGCGTCA
>CAXSGJ010000102.1:0-7295 GCA_964236865.1 uncultured Polyangiaceae bacterium | reverse complement strand
TGCAAGGAACACCGAAGCCACTCAGGGTTCCGCCGAACTGTACCCAAGCACCGGAAACCAGCGTCATGAAATTCTCGGAGGCAATGCTGGCCTTACAGGCGCTGCCGGTCAATGGAGTTTCAAGCGCCGCACTGACTGCAAAACCAGGTAATGCGCTGGTGATGTTGTTGACCTTGACCCAGAACTGGTTGGGGCAGAAGTCGTTCGCGGCGTGCGAGACCGACTGGCGCACGGTGACCGAAATGCCCGTGCTTTGGATCTGACCACCGTTGATCACCGCATCGGCTGGACAATCCGCGCAGCTGTTGGTCACTTTGTTCGCGCCCTGCCCGAACGCGAGGCATTGCACGCAGGCATTGTTCTGCGAGATGCGATCGGTCGGGCAGGCGACGCAAGCGTTGCCGCTCTTGATCTGTCCGGCTGGGCAATCGACGCAGGTGTTCGTGGCCTTGTTGGCGATTTGGAAGCCGGGGCAGGCGACGCAGGAGTTGCCGCTCGCGATCTGATCGCTCGGGCAGGCGACGCAGGCATTATTCTGCTGAATTTCGCCCGCCGGACAGGCAGAGCAAGTGTTCTGCGTTCGGATTTCGCGAGCTGCGCATGCCTTGCAGCCGCCGTTCGCATCCGAGACCGCGTGTGGATCGGCGCACACTTTGCAGGTCACTGCATCGAGCCGGAAGCTCGAGTCGGGTGCCAGCCCAGAGAAAAATGGCGAAGCGTGCCATTATTGCACATCGCCCATTGTTGCGGCGGTGGCAGGCTGGCAGCGGTTCCTTCGTGCAACAGGAACAAGTTGCACGCCTGGCACCAGGTGGATTCCTCCATGATGCCTTGCACGATGCCGCGCTTGAACGGCGCGAACCTGTACAAGCCGAACCCGTTCTGAACGAAGTGCTTGACGATGCTGCGCAGCTGACCGCCCGACAGCTTCACCTTCTCATCGCCGATGTCGCCGTAGGGTATGTCGTTCACGATGAGAAACGCTCCAGATTGCCTCCAGGCATCGCCGTTGGTCGGAAGATTGGCGCTGAAGCTCGGATGACGTCGAAGGCGTCCTGCAAGATGGTGCCGATCTTTTTCATCTCGCTGCGAGCGCCCGTGTCATTTACACCGCTCGCGTTGTCGTTGGCATCGAGACAAGCGCTGCCCGCACCGCTCGCGCCCCCCATCCCGGACCCTCCACCCGCACCGCCCGCACCCGGCACGATTCCGTTGCAGAAACTCATGCTCTTACCCTTATCGGAATTGGTCGCAAACCAATGATTCGTGCCGCTGACGACCTGCGCTGCAAAAAAATCCGCGGATGATTCGTTGAGGATGCGCGCTTCGTCGCCCGGGTCGATCGTCTTTCCTTCGGTGAGCGTGGTGATTTGCAGGGCGTCGAAGACGGCGACCGCACCGGCTCCTGCCGCTTCGTTGACCAGGTTGCAGAAAACGTAGTGACCGCTTTCGTGTGTGGTGATGCCTCGAGTGGCGTAGGAATTCGCCTGCGGCGGGAGGATGATGTCAGAGTCGCCGAGAACGGCGAGGTAGAGCGAGGCTGATACGCCGACCACGGGGATGGCGAGGGCAGCGCCGACCGTGGCGTCCGCGACACCGCTTCCGAAGCCGAGGCATGGAGCCCAAGCGCCTTGGCCGTTTGTGGTGCCCAGCACAGAGGCATTGAAGCCGCGTAGGACCTTGGCGCGGCGCCAGGGCCCGTCCACGACCGAGCTGTAGTAAGCCTTCGAATCGGTGATCTCGGTGAGGTTTACGAGATCGCCATTGTCGGTGTCGATCGACACTTCGCCAAGGTCACCTCTGCCGCGCTGTTCTTGAGCTCGAGGCAGATGCCGCTTGAGCCGCGCGACGAAGTGCCGCCGCCGAAGCCGCTGCCGCCTTTAGCGACCAACATGCTGGCGTGTACCGAGAGCGAGCGGCTCACCTGCTTGCCGTTCGCATCCAAAAGGGGCTTACCCTGCGGGTCTTTGGGCAGTGGCCCCCAACCGGCGGTCAACTTGCCAGGAAACCTGGGATCGCGGTTCAGCGGATTGACCTGCACACCGACGCGTACACTGCCTTGCAGCCAACGATCGACGTCACCGAGGATCACCGTGACCTCCTGCGCAACCGCGGTGGCCACCGTGGCCACGAACTCGACCACGTCGACGAGGTCGGCGACGGCGCCGCCGGGCAGCTCGGTAGAGTCCAATGCGGCGTCCGAGGGCAAAGACCGCACGTTGAGGTAGTAGAACCCCGTGCTCATCAGTGCGGAATAGGACAGTGAGCCGTCGGGAGCGGTCATCGCAGCGGGAGTCGGGCGGAGCACGATCGCCTTGAACACGATTCGTTGCTCCGGCGCGATTTGGCTGCTGGACGTCGCCTCTCGCAACTTGTTGTAAGTCGCGCCCGGGATGACGGCGAATACGAACATGCCTTCGCCGTCATCCCGGTAGCTGATCGTGCCGCACTTGCCGGAAAACGACGCCATCTCGGCGTCGAGCGGCGGGCGCTTCTGCCAGTAAATGCGGAACTTATCGAGCAGCTTGCGCTCGTTCGCGTTGCGAATGTAGATGTTCGCGTAGTATAGCGTGGGGCGACCCTCGGCTGTGCGCTCGGCAGCGCCTTCGTTTTCGACCAGTCGAACGCTCGCACCATCGCGATGGACAGCGGGGATTGGCTGCTCCAGGTCGCCGCCGCAGCCTGCGCCCAAACCGGCGGTGACGGAGGTGTTCGAGCCGGGCGCCTGGGAGTCGCCTTGAATCGTGAGTTGAAAGTTCGTGCCCGTGGTCGTCGCGCCGGCCTTCAGGTTGTTCGAACAACTTTGAAACATGTGGACCAGGCCCTAGCGACATCGAGCTGCTCGGTCGGGTGAGCCGTGCTGGCACCGCCCTTGTACGTGCAGGTGACCTTCGTGGTGCCGGTCGTGAAGCTGAGCGTTGCGAGCAAGTTGCCCGCGTTACCTTCGCTCACCGGTAGCCGCGCCGGAACCACGAACGATACGGTCGAGCTCGGAGAAGCCGTGCCGACGGTATATGATTCCGTGGGTTTGTGCTGGTTCACGGCCGTCAGCAAGGCTGGCGCGCGAGGCATTTTCAGCGGGGTCGGAGCGGTCGTCGGGCGACCGGTGATCAGATCCCATGGGGCCGTCTGGAAGGTGAGCTTGGCGTTGCTGGCCACTTGAATGGGCTTCGCGAAGAGCGAGCCCGAGAAACCCGTGCCACCGATATCGACAGCGGCAGTGGGCCCCGCAAACGTACCTTTGAAGGTGCCCGCGACGTGCGCTTGACCGGTACCGAAGTAGCCGACCAAGAGCTGCGCTGGGTTGCCGCCGAGCCCGCTCACGGTGCCATCGAAAGTGAAGGCAGTATCTGCGTAGATGCGGACCAACCCACCCATCGACTGTAAAATCAACTGGGCGTTGCTGTGAATGTTGACGGAATGGAAGTAGGAGCTGCCTTCACCGAGGTACAGCTTGGCTCCCGATTGAACGTCGAGATTGCCATAGGCATTGGGAAACAGGACCTTGTCGCGGTTAGCGGCAACGAGCGTATTGACGCGACTCGCGCTGTCGCCCGGCAGGGTGACGGGCCAGCTCACGATGTCCGGTGGCGTGAGCTTTCGGGATTTGATGATGATTGACGTGGAAGAAGTGACTCTACAGACTCACGTCGCAATACGGCCCGGCGTGCTCGCTCCGCTGCGCGCGCCAGGAGCCCCCTTACGCCGGCTGCGCCGGACGTGGGGGCCCGCACGGCTGCGCTCGCAGTATTGATCTTGTAATCACTTCGCATTGTGCGCGTGACGTCGCACGGTTGGATCGCACTCGCTCCTTTCCTCGACTAGCGCCGCCCTACGCGAGACGCGCACGAGCTGCGCCGCGTGACTTCGCTTCGCGCGTTTGGTCAGAGGGCAAACGTTGCAAGGGCCACCTCCGCAGGCGTGCGTCACATTTCCTGCGCGAGAGGTCGTCCGGCCACCAGACGGAGAAAGGAGCCGCTCTTGTCGAACATAAAGTCATCCTCGCTACACTCGCACATCGCCTCAGGCAGGTGCCCGCCGATTCGGAGGCTCAGCTGTGGCGCGCGCTTCGCAATCCGGATTGCGCGGCAGAGGTCCCCCGTCACCAGCGCCCGCGTAGTCGGAAAGTGCGCGCGACCTGACACCGAAAGGCAGTCGATGGTGAGTTAAATCACGTGGTCAATCAGGTATTGCCTCGACTTCGATTCGCGGCTTTCCGCTTGGGCCGAAGGGCGTTCGGTCGGCAGGAGCTTTATCATTCGCGGTGACGACAGCAGCTTCCTTCGCTCCGCCCCCGCGGCCCGGTCAATCACAATAATGCGGGCCGAAGACGCGTAGCATCGGTGTAATCGTTACGCCGGCATTCCGCTGCCAAACGACCCCATAGCCCTCGGCACTGCCCGCAATTCCGACGTTGTCGCCACCAGAAGCTTGATCGATCATAAAAAGTGATCCGGGTTGCAATCAGCCGAGATTACTTGCACGCGAATCATCCCATTCTAAACGACCAGATATCCGCCTCCTGCGGCGATCATTGCAGCCGGCACGAAGCTTCTGTCGGCAAATTTCACAGGACCGCACAATGGCACTCTAGCGGCTTCGACCAAGGGCCCGCCGCGCCGAAACGAGATGCGATCGATCGGTGGCCGCAGCTGCCCCCATCCGGTTCGATGCCGTCATCTCGTAATGTGCCAAACGAGCGCGGCGGCCATCACCAGTTCTCCGACGATCCCCAGCACCAGGGCGACGCGGCGCACGGCCCAGGCTTGGATTTGCGGAGGCCCGAAGAAGTGAATCTCGAACGACGAATGGATGAAGAATGTCAGCGCGATGCCCGGCAGATAGCGAACGTTGCTGAGGTTCTCTGCGTGCAGGGTGAGCTCGGTCGACATCACGACGAGCGCTAGCGCTGTGCAAAAGAGCGAGATGCCTTGAACGAACAGGGTGGGTGCTAGCAGGCGCGCCCAGACCGCTGCCAGCACTCGGCCCCCGACGTGCGTAGCGCTCGTGAGTGCGACCAGACCCGTGAAAGCCCAATTCGTGCGCTCTGGTCCACGCAGACACGCGAGCAGGCACAGGCTCGCAAACAACCCCAAGGTCAAGTTCGCATCGAGAAACGCGCCGGGTTCGATCAGCCGCTTGGCTCGAAACACTTGGCGCCAAATCGTTTTGAACCAAGTCATGCGCGTTGCTCCCGACCATGATTGACATGTAATTGCTTGGCGTCATAGAGTCTCCCGGTCGGGCTCAAGTCATGCGGGACTCGAGCCAAGTGGAGCACGCATGTTGAAGAGCACCGGTAGCGGGAAGCTCTCGGAGAGCTTGGCAGTGCCGGCGGGTGGCGTACGCGCGTTACTCTACAACTACAACTACGACATCGATGGCTCCGAACCCAAGCCCGAGCACCTTGCGTTCCTGTCGACGCGCGTACTTCCGATCGTGATGGGCAAGTCTGCGCGCTGCTGGCTCCAGGGCTCGACTAGCCACACGGGGAGTGAGTCATACAACCTCGCGCTCTCGAAGGCTCGCGTCAACAAGGTAGCGGCTTACCTCGTTAGCCGAGGCGCTTCGTCGAGCAGGCTCTCGCTGAGCCATGTGGGCGAGTCGATGGCCAGCATGACGATCGCCGAGGCGGATGGTGAACGAGCGGTTACCTTGCTTTGCGCACCGTTGCTGGCAGCTCCTGCGCGCCGGGACCCCGCGCCTCCCACTGACGTTCCCAAGACGACTTCGCAATTCACGATCCGAGAGCTCGGTGGCCTATCGGGAGGTATCGGACTGCTCGTGGCCGACGCCATTTATTTTCAGATTTGGGACCGCAAGAATCAGCTCACTACGTTTTACCAACACACCGCAGCCGGTGTCGGCAAGGGTTTCAAGGCTGGCCCGCCGATCTCAGCGACGCTGCAAGGCCCATGGAATTATTTCGTCACCACCGGTCTCATGGGCACGAACGAGTTCGGGGGGGCGGCGCGATTCACGACCGCCGGCACGATGTGGTGGACCTTCAATAGCGTCAATTTCATGGGCTTGCCGCGAGGTATCAAGACCGATCCGAATCCACTCGATATCTCCACCGGGTTTACGGTAGGCGCTGGCGCGGCCTCCAGTATCGGCAAAATGGTTCTCGGTCCGACATACCCCTTTAGTGGTCCTTGAATCGACGACCATAGTGGAAGCACTCGTCTATGCGGCGTCGTTCGCGGTCGTCGTCGCGGTTTATCTGTGGGGACTTTGGGTAGCTCGCCGGCAGGCGGCGCTCATTTTCCATATTGCCGCGCGCGGAGCGCTGTTCGGCGGGGTGCTGGCGCTCGCCGGGGCGGGTTGGGCGATGCGCCAGCTTGCCACCGCAGCTGACATATCACCGAGCACTTCGTCGAGTGATGCAACCCGGTATGCGCAAGGCATCAGCGACGCATTTGCGCGGGCCGCACTGCCCATCGGGCTCGGCAACCTCATCCTGCTTGCGAGTGTCGTCGTTCTCGTGGTGGGAACTCTTCGGCGGAATCGACTCCCTGCACCGCCCGTATAGTGCTGAAATTCATTACGACCGGTTCGCGCACCTGGCTGAGACGGTGCGGCGAACTTTCAGCGCCAATAAACTGTTGCCCTCGGGCGCCTTCTATCGTGTGGAGCAATAGCGGCTTCAGGTACGTTGAGACTTCGTTCCTAATCAGATCACGGTATCGGGAAGGCGCTGCCGGTGCGCTCACCGTGCGCGGCCTTGCCGGCGGTGGTTCGACCAACACGTGAGAGCACAGTCCCACGACGAAGCTCGGAGATGCCGGGACGATTCCGGGGTGGGAGCAGGTCGGGCATGGGCACTCGCAGGTGTCCGTCCTTCACGAGCACGGTGACGTTCATCACACGAGACGGGGAAGGACCTCCGGCCAAGGTGCCCTGGGCGGTGAGCGCGATCTCTCCCTCGAAGCCGTCGAGAGAACCGGCGGTGCCCCCGTGATTTGGATCTTGCGCGGCGGGCCGCGACGTCTTGCCATTGCAAGCAATGGGCGACAGAAGCAAGACGACGACAGCGGCTGAGCGACGCTATTTCATGTACGATCGTTGGATCAGCGAATCACCGGACGAGCGCGCGTTCGTCCGATTTGTGTGTGTTGGCAATCTTGGCCGTGGCAAACATGAGATCCTCGGAGGAACCGCGCAGCCGAAGCGGTGAGTGTAGACAGTCGGCGCCCAGGCTTCTATGTTTCGAGCGTGCACGGCGGGAAAAGGCGCTAGGCGATGGGACAACCGGCGGCTCGAAGCGGCGACCAACACATGTGCCCGATGGTGAC
>CAXSGJ010000101.1:5992-7332 GCA_964236865.1 uncultured Polyangiaceae bacterium | reverse complement strand
ATCGGATCCTTGCTAATCCATCTGCCCACGCTCGGATCATAATCCCTTGCACCAAACCTCACCAAGCCGGTGTCGGCATCGTACAGCCCGCCCGCGAAACCAAACGGCGTAAAGCCCGGATTCGTGTCTTCGACCACGGCGCCAGATTCGTCGTGGCGCATGCGTTGAGCGACAGCTCCCGTTTGTGAGTTGAGCACGAGTCGCGGCGAGCCAAGTTGGTCGCTCAAGATTCGGAGCGTTACGCCTGCCTGCACGAGATAATCCGGCGAGTTCTTCCGCGTCGCGTATACGAACGTCGAGAGCAGATTTCCGCTCTCGTCGAGCTCTGCAACCGGGTGCAGTGGATCCCGATACAGCCATTGTTTGACGACGACGCCATTCTTTTTCTTGGCAACGCGGCGATTCTGGCCATCGATGAGGTATTCTATGACGGTTCCGCTAGGCAGATTGACACGCTTTAGATTACCCAGCGCATCGTATTTGTACGACGTGATAGCCGTAGTCGCAGTATCGGTCTTGCTTTCGAGTTCACCATTAGCCGTGTACTTGTATACGAACGTTCCGTAACTAAGCAAGCGGTCTTGATTATCATAGGTCGCGCTCACCGTGCTTGTAGGGCGAGCGACGCTTAGCCTATTGCCGTTCGAATCGTAAGAGTAGGTGGCCGACAGAGCGCCGTTAGTCGTTACGGTTTTCAGCCGAGATGCTAGGTCATAAGTATAGTCGAACGTGGTTTGGCCGCCCTGAATGATCTCGGACTTTTCGAGTACGCGCCCCAACGCGTCCCTGGGTTTGGTGCTGGTATCATAGGTCTCGTCCAAGATGCTAAGCCCGAGAGCATAGCTGTTCTGCCGCGCAAGCTCTGCGAAACCGTTATATGTTAGATAGTCCTGAACATAGCCCAAAGTGAGCGCGCTTACCTGACCATCATCTGTGTCGCTCCCGATCTTCATCCCGCCCGCTGAAAAAGCTATCCCATCGCCGTCATAAGTGAACGCGGTGTTGGTGTTCTTCGCTCCAACTGTCACAACCTCGCTCGCGATTCTGAATTCCGCGTTGTAATTCCAAGCAACCGACCCTGCAACGGCGCCCGACCACGCAGTTTTTGTCGGCAGCAGACCGTCGAACGTGTAGCTAAGATCGACGCCATCCATTCCGAGAATTTGCTTCAACCGCCCCGGAGCACAACCAGCACACGGCGTTGGAGGAAAGTAGACGTCAGTGAGTACTCCGAACGGGGTTTTGATTGACGAGAGACGACCGATGCCGTCATACGAATAATCGATAACAACGCCGTCCGGGCGCCTCACGTGCTGAAGCTGCCCGGCAGAGTCATAGTC
>CAXSGJ010000101.1:0-5982 GCA_964236865.1 uncultured Polyangiaceae bacterium | reverse complement strand
TTGGTCTCCGGGTTTGCAATTTCCACTAAGGGAGGGGGCGAATAACCGCTCAACTTATCGGTGGAGCTGTATCCGAGCGTGTGAATCGGACGCCCTGGTGGGGTTACGGAGATCAAATTCCCGATTGAGTCCCATCCGAAGCTGGTCGTCGAGCCCTCCGGCGTGACTTCGCCAAGAGTGCGGCCTAGAGGATCACGGGCGAACGTCGTCATGTGCGACAGGGCATCCACGTAGCTTGAGAGGTAGCCGCTCGATTCTCCCGAATCGAAGTAGCTATCTCGAGTTTTGCGTGTTCCTTGCGTCGTCGATGACAATCTACCGCGCGTATCATAAGCCAACACGACAGACGCCAGAGTGTCGCCTCCAGATTTTCCGACAGGTCGGAACTTGACGATGTTGTCGTTTGCGTCGAGGGTCAATGCGCTGATCCGGCCACCAGCGGACGTCGTCGTCCACGTATTGGTGGTCTTCGAATACACCTGGGTAGCAAGCAACGAATTCAGGAATGTATTATTGTTGAACGCGCTGAGACTAAATGGATCGGTCGCGTTGGCGAGCGTCGCTGCACGCGTCGTTTTGTGTACCCGTTGCAGCCCGCTAGGCATAGTTTCGGTCTCAGCGATTATAGGCGCCGTGAAGCCCCAGCGCGGATCGGGAGTGATCGTCTCCACGGTTTTACTGCCATTAGGCAATAGCGTCGTTACTGAGCCGTCCACACCGATAGTATCGGAGCCGTTACTGCCATCCGGGTAGCGAATCAAGCGCTGTTGTGAGCCGTCAGTCAAGAAATGAACCTCATAAGCCGTGGATCCTCGCGCCGTGTTTTGTACTTCCGTTTTCCAGCCATCAGCGAGCTCAGTCCTGACGACGGCCTTCACTGCTCCTCCCATGTCGACGTCCGATACTATGCGTCCCAAACCATCATATGTCATCGAGGACGAGTAGCCACGCGAGTTTTTGAATGATGAAAGCATGCCGTCAGGCGAGTAAGTCATTGACGCTACACCGCCCAGCGGATCAGTTACCGACGAGAGAAACCCATTTTTGTCGAGCGAGAGCGCCGTGCGCTGCCCATACGGGCCGATGATGGCGGTCGCCGATTCGTCGCTAGCTCGCTGCACCGTGGTAACGTTCGAATTGGCGTCGGCGATCGTCGTGAGAAGGCCGCTCGAATCGTATCCGAAGCGATATAAATATGCACCGGTAAAAGCATCCCGCGTCTCGAGGTGGCGACCCGTAGGATCGAAGACGAACAACTGCTGACCGTCAGCCGATGGTATCAGTAAGGAAAATGTGTCAATTCCTGGCATCGCGGGTATCAGGCGTTTAGCGAGACTACTCGTCGAGTCGTTGGTGTTGAAATACAGGCCATCAGGACCGACCTTCACATCAGTAAAAAACGTCGACGCCGGTGCGTGTGAAAGAACTGAAAGCAGACCTTCCGGTGAAACCTGCACAAGGTCGCCCGGAGAGGCGTTGGGCGAGTAGTACAAGACGCCGCTCGCGCTGACTGCCAGCGGGGTCGAATCGGAGACCGACGAGTTTCTCGCGTCCTGCCCATTGATCGTTCCCGTGCACGCGGGACCGCACGCCAATCCGTCGGGCGAACATGTCGTGCCGCAGCCAGCGATTCGGCGTGCCGATCCGTCCGGACGAACCTGCCAGACCGCGTTGCCACCGTACTGCGTAAAGTACAGATTTCCCATTCCGTCGAAGGCTATCGAGGCGGGCATTATGTTCGCAGTCAAAGCGGAGGCGCCGTCAGACAACTGTTTTCCGAAAGCCGGCTGATGACCAGTGCCAGCAATAGTCCTTATGAATCCGTTCGAATCGATGGCTCGGATCCGGTTGACAAGGTCTTGAGTGCCATTCTCGGCGAGATAGATGTTACCTTCGTGCACAGCCAGCGAATCAGCGCTACCGCTCGGACAGAGGCTTGCATTCGTCGCGGCGCCACCGTCACCTGAATAGCCACGCGATCCAGTGCCGGCAACGCGCGAAATGTTGCCCGACACATCGACTTTCCGAATCGTATTTCCATCGACGATCAGAAGATTGCCTATTGGATCAACTGTCATGGAAGACACGGACGACAATACCGCATTTGCTGCGGGCCCATCATCCCCCGACGCGGGCCCGCCTGGAGCGGAGCTTTTGCCGGCGATGACCGCTGCGGCGCCGTTGCTAACCTTGCTGATCGTCGTTTGCGTTGCAACGTACACGGTGCCGTCCGGCGCGACTGCAGAGAGTCGCCCCGACGCCAGGGTTTGCGAGAACCGCCGGCAAAACATCGGCACGCACGCTGTCTCCCGTGCCCATCGAAAGAATGTGGTCGGGCAAGTCGTAGTCATGATGTACACTCAGCGTCCAGCCTCCGAGGCGCGGGCTGCGTGATTGGTCCCACTGGCCGATCGCCTTCGTCCAGGTTCTCGACACGGGCACCTCGGTGCGGGTTGGTGCAATGCCGACTATGCCGCTTCCCGGAACGAAGTCTTCGAATAGAAGCGTACCGCCGGCGTAGTGCGTTGGATAAATGTAAGAGACGGTAATGGTCGCTAGCTGAACGCCTTGAACTTGACGGCCAAAGTTGTCCCTCCCGTCCCAGTGAAAAGAGTAGGTTTGGTTAGGCTGCGGAGGAAAAGACTTGTGGAAACTTTGGCCGCCGACCTCAACATCCAAGTCGATACGAATTAGCGGAATCGGTGTCACCGAGACGGCGTCGCCGCTGATCGGTATGAATGTCGTGTACTTGCCTTTGCGGCCGGGGGCGCGTTCACTCGAATATGTAAGCTCAAGCGGCGTCCCGGCAACAGGCACTTTTTCGTGCACCGTCTGATTCTGACACTCCACCGACGAACCTCCCGCCTGCTCACATTGGTTGATCACGTTGTTATAAGTAATATTGTCGTTGTCGTCTCTATTCTGCGGCGGCTGAGGTGGGCTCGCGTTCGGCTGGTATCGAGCCCAGTTGGTATCGTATGGACTTGTGAAATGGGGCAACTCGACGCGCCAAAAACTTTGGCCTGCGCTGTAGATTTTCGCGAGCTGAGTCTGTTCGGCCGGCGTGATGCCGGCTGCCGCTAGCTGTGCCGGCGTTTCCGCAGCAGGGTCGGTATTGATGTTGAGTTGCGCCACGCCGTTGACGATCGCGACAACGGCGACGACGCTTCCGCTCTTTTCAATCTTCCATGCGTGCTTTTGACGGTCGTACGAACCGAGCGGCACCACTGTCCCGGTCGGGAACTTTAGGAAGTTGTCGACGTAATAGACGAGCGGCTTGCTGAATTGAATCGAGGTCGCTCCTGCCGAAATCGCTTCATCGGCATTGATTTCGAAGGCATGAGTATAGGCTGTCGTGGCCGGAAGGGTTGCCGGCATCATGCTTGGACCGTCCGGTCCCACCGTGAACTCCGTCACTCGGATGTGAAGAGCGTCGAGCGCCATGGTGCTTCCGTCGGCTGCGAGCATCGTGGCGGTAGTTCCTGCGGGCACGAGTATGGTGGGTTGTCTTGCGCCGTCCGAATCTTGGACCTTGAGTCCCCTCACGACCGCGAAATCACTAGTGCTGACAGTGAGGTCGACCGGCGTCACCATCGCGTCGGATTGAATCAGGGTGATGTCCGAAATTTCGGCGTAGTTGGCCCACGGGACGTTCACGCTGCGGTCGGAAGTGAGGAAACCCTTGCGCTGAACACGAAAGGTCATCGAGCCGCCGCCGTTGACGACCATTTCGAACTCACCATTCGTTTGCGACACCGATGCGCCGAACTCGGGGTGGTCCGCGATCGCGACGACTGCGCCGCTCAGCGGGGTGCCGTTGCGGCTGAGAATTCGACCCTTTAAGAGAGAGGCGCGCGCGCGTTTGATGATACCCGGTGCGACACCGGTCTGCACGGGATCAGCGCCGGAATAAAGCCAGGCGTTGGCGTCCCCGGGAACCGTAGACACGGTTGGGTCGAGCGGAGCGCAAAGTCGCCGTTTGAATCCCGACGGCGCTTCGCAGGTATCGAGCGTACATGGATCGCCGTCGTCTTTCGCGACGGGTGCACCCGGGTTGCAACGAGATAAGGCGTCACATGTCCCGGGTCGGTAGCATGAATCCAGAGCACGGCATGCCGTGCCTTCTGGAGATGGCAAGTGCGAGACGATGCCCGTTGCCGGGTTGCATTCGTCGACGGTGCACGGATTGCCGTCGTCGCCAGCTTTCATGCACTCACCGGTGGCGTCACACTGGGCTGGGCCGCCACAACCTTGATCGACGCCGCAATTAGTTCCTTGCGAAACAATCGCGTGTTGAACGCCGAGCATCGGATCGCAAGTATCAACGGTACAAGGATTTTCATCGTCGAGCGCCGGCACTGAACCCGACGCGCAGATGCCCTTCTTACAGGCCTCTGCACCATTGCAGACATTTGAGTCGGCGCAGGAAGTGCCGTCCGGAACGACTTTATGGCTCACTCCGCTCGCGGCGTTACAGGCATCGGTCGTGCACGGGTTACCGTCGTCAAGCATCGAGAGGTCGTTCGCCCCGCACGCTCCCGCGCCGGGGCACGTGCCATCGTCGCAAGCCCCCGCTGTCCCGGCTTCGGCTGCAGTTCCGGCCTCCTCGGTCGTGGCCGTTCGGCCCGCTGAACCGCCTTGGTCGACCGCCCCGCCTTCACTCGGATCGCCCGCCGGCGTTGGCAAGGAACCACCGCTCGAGCAAGCCAATTCAAATGCAAGCGCCACACCCCAGATCATAAAAAATTTCGCCCGACTCACGATACTCCCTCAACTCCTGACGGCGCCCATCGCTCCGTCCCGCGCACCGCGAAGCCTAGCGCGGTTCTCAGTCCGCGCGGAGCGGTCCAGCTCAAATACCGGCCTTCACCGCGTTTCCAACCAATTCGCCCTCCTGAATGAAGTAAACGCCGACCCCTCAGCGGCTGGTCACCTTGCTCGCACACCACCGCGTCCCCGTCGAATAATCGCAGCAACTTTCTAAACGAGAACTGTTAGTTGCCGCATGGTGGTGGGCTCGATGCAGTCCTCGATCTGTGTGTTTTGTTCATCGCTTCAGGCGCACTTGGTGGCGAACTAGCCCCTTCCCGATGGCCTCGCGCGACGCAGCTAGCAAGACCCAGCTCATTCCCCAAAAATTCGGAGCCCGAGCCGGTGATGGGCCTGCCCGCCCTTACCGACGCCCTTTGAAGCCCATCATATTTTGAACGGCGGATTCGCTTTCTTCGGCGATTTGATCTTGTTCGCGAGCTAGGTCGGCGCAGGCTTCACACAGCTTTTTGCTCTTGCCCGAGACCTTTACCGTCATGAGCTCGTCGCTCTCCTCGCCGCAGCCTTTGCACGTCGCCATGGGCTGAACCTTAGCGCGCCTTACGGCGCTTTGGCAGCCTCGCTGCGCGCCGACGGCGGCGGCTTACTCGGACCCAACTCGAGGTCTGCAAACAATCCGAAATGGTCGGAGGGCCAGACGGGCTCGCCCGAGCTCGGCTCGGCTGCGTTGAACGCGAGCTCGGCTTTCACTGGCTCGCCACGGAATTGGCGATCGGGGCCGCGCACGAAAATGTAATCGATGCGTCGCTGCGGCTCGGGCGCCTGGGCCGCGAAATGGTTCGCACGATCGAAAGTGTGGCCCGGGCCCACACCCGCAAACACCCAAGCGTCGGCGAAGTACACGCTCTTGCCGTTCAACGCACATAGCCCGGTCAGAAAGCGAATCTCGTCGGCGTTGGGAGCCGCGTTGAAGTCCCCCATCAACACCGGCGGCAAGTGCCCGCCGTCGACCGGCGCCAGCTCGGCAACACACTCTGCAATGAACGCAACCTGCGCCTGGCGCACCACGCCGTGATGAAGTTTCCAGTTCAAATGCGTGACGAAGACGGGCAAGGGCCCGTGCGGGGTGTCGCACAATGCGTACAAGAGCGAGCGCGTTTCACCGCTCTCCACTCCCGGCAGGGGGATGCATCGTTCGGCCACGATTGGGTG
>CAXSGJ010000100.1:4777-7868 GCA_964236865.1 uncultured Polyangiaceae bacterium | reverse complement strand
AGCGCTCGCCGTCGGCTACTACGCCGGTGGGATTCTTGCCGATCGCGTACCCAGCTGCGTGTTCCGGCGCATCGTGATCACCGATTTCGCCACGGCTGCCCGGGCAGAGTCAACAGCGGCGGCGACAGAGCGCAAACCAGCTGGTGCGGCACGACGTGCGCCAGCACCGAAGCGGCGGGCGTCAGAGCGCCGCGTCGAAGAGGTCAAACACCTCATCGAGGAGCCTGCGCTTGACCAGGATCTCGACAGCGGACCGGGCGACCTCTAACCGTTCCCGTAGTCGGCGTTCTCGCGTCGAAGCTCAAGGATCTGCTAGGGCAAGTCCCCGAGACTGTGCGTCGGAGCGGCTTCCCGGACTAAACCTGCGACAGCCGCTGTGACGTGTCGTGCTCAACCGGCCGTGGCCATTCTAACCGAACATGCATGCCCGCGTCACGGCGCCACACTCGCTCCCCGCATTGAGGCGCGCCCCACAAGGATCCCAAGAGCAACGCCGGCCATGCTTGCCATCCCTAGGCGTATGCAGCCGAGACTGGCGGTGAGCAGGGCGACAGCAACGGCAAGCAGCCAGTGATTTGAAAGCGGTGCTCGACCGCGCTCGCACAGCATGACTACCGCGCCTGCGGCTCCACCGATCAGCAGCGAGAACCCAGTACAGTAGGAAATGGGGCCGGCAACGGCGCATCCCGGGTCGAGTCGCGTCAGTACCAACGCAGCTGCCAGTGGAATCAGCCCTGCGAGAAGACCTGTGGTGACGCTCTCGACGCCCCCTCGACTTCGAAACCGAAGCCACACACTGGCGACAAAGAGCAGCCCCGCGCAGCAGGCGCACGCCTCGCGGCCAACCGGCTCAAGTAGGCAGATGGCGACGATGGGGCCGAGCACAATGGCCACTCGAACGGCCATGCGCAGGCGACCGAGCTCGTAGTGGCGGAGGCTTCGGGCGGTGAGTGTCTCAAGATTGACCATAAATGCTCCTCCAAAGATTGCGCAGTCGGTCGAGCGCTCGCTGCCGACGCTTGCGCATGGCCGGTGTTGCCGGCCCTCCCCGTGCGGCTCCCCGCAGCCCAAGGTGCTCTGCGTCGTCAGGTGATGTTTGGTCCAATGCTTCGGCGAACGCGGCGTGGATCTCGGCCTCAATGAGAGCGTCTTCGACGGAGGCCGCCGCCGTTTCGGAGTCGAGCATGTTTTCGCCTACGAGCCTCTCGCGCCGGCGCTGGAGCCGTTTGCGTTGAGACATGATTTCGAAGGTGGCGATCCCGAATGCCCATGAGAGCGGATCGCGCGTTGTGTCGAGCTCCGAGATCCGAGAGGAAATCCGAAAGAGGACTTCTTGGGCTACATCCTCCGCCGCCTGCGGGTCACGGAGGCCACGCTCCGCATAGCTCAAGAGCACGGGCCACAGCTGCTCCACCAGCGGCCTCATCGCGGAACGATCGCCATCCGCCAAGCGAAGAATAGCGCTTTGGGTGGCTTTTCTGAGGTTCGGGTCCATCGCGGGCGGGAGGGGGCGCGAACGGTAGGCGCTCGGGGCGTGTCGTGACCTCTTTTTTTGCAGTACTCGTCACGACTCTAAAAGTGGTGCCTACGGACGGCATGAGCGATACCCCTTTCGTCGTCACAAAGAAGAGCCCTGGGTTGGCGGGCATGGCCGCCTTCGCAGCCTGCGCGGCATGTTGCGCCTTGCCGGTCCTCGTGGCAGGGGGCATCGGCGGCGGGGCCCTGTCCGCCGTTGCAGGCTATATCCGTCCCGGAGCCGACCTCGTCGTAGCGAGTCTCGTGGGCGTCGGTGTCTTGGCGTTCATTGCCTCGCGTGCCACGCGTGCACGCGCACGCGCGCTGCCGGCCGCAAACTGCAACGTCTCTTGCGACGTTGGCGGTGGCTGCGGTTGCGCGCCGCCGGGCAACACCAATGTTTTCGCCACCGGGTCTCCCCGATCGGGTGAGCCGATCGTTTGCACCGCCGACTTGCGCGACCAACCGACGGTGCAAGGCCAGCTGGACGGCTATCGGGCCGCGTTCGCGCACCTGCTTTGCACTGAGAAGGTCGATGGTGCGGTCCGCTGGGTTTTTGCGAATCGTCCAGGGTTGAGTGGCGACCTGCGAAACCTGGCGAAAAAAGAGCATCGTTGCTGCAGCTTCTTCAAGTTCGACCTGCGGATTGTTGGAGAGACGATCGTTTGGCAAACGACGGCTCACGAAGAAGCGGCCGCGGTGTTGGACGAGTTCGCGCGCTTACCAGACCGCCTGGGCCAGCATTCCCGAGGGAACGAGGTCCAACCGATCAAAGAGGCGATCGGAGGAGCAGGGCTGATTTTTGCTGCTGACGTACCCCCGCCCAAGTAATAGTTCGCGCGTGAATCCAGTCGCGAAGATCGGGCTGTTCGCCATCACAGCCCTTGCAGAAATCCTAGGCTGCTACTTGGTGCTGATCTGGAGCCAAGGCGGTCGGTCGGTCGCGTTGCTGCTGGCTGCAGCAGTCGCGCTCGGTCTGTTTGCATGGTTGCTTTCGTTTCACCCCACCGCCGGACGGACCTACGCAGCTTACGGTGGGGTTTACGTAGCGATGGCTGTTGTTTGGGGCTGGCTGGTCGAGCGTATCCAACCGGATCGCTGGGACCTTACGGGTGCCGCCGTAGCCTTGCTTGGAATGGGCATCATCGCTTTCGGGCCGCGCTGAATTAGTCCGCTGACCTGACCGATGACGCCCCTTTCTCAATTTTTCAGCGCGCCCGGGCCCGCGCTCGGACGACCTGTTAGTTCTTAGCTTGTGGGCCAGGAGTCAGAGCGCCGCGTCGAAGAGGTCAAACACCTCATCGATGAGCCCGCGCTCGACCAGGATCTCGACAGCGGACCGCGCGACCTCTAGCCGTCCCCGGAGTTCGGCGTTTTCGCGTCGAAGCTCAACGATCTCTTGGTCGTCACCAACTCTGCTCGGCCCACCGCTTGACCGCGCGCGACGCATTGCAATCGATCCGCGCGCGGCGGTGATGCTTTCACCACTAAAATATCGCTCGCTAGCTCCGCCACTTCGCGTGCGTCAAACCGGTGAACGCCGCGCGAGTCGAGGCGCGAGTCGAGCTCTCCGCCA
>CAXSGJ010000100.1:0-4767 GCA_964236865.1 uncultured Polyangiaceae bacterium | reverse complement strand
GTCGCGATGCCTTTGCCAATGCGTTCCGCAACCTGTGCGCGCGTGAGCATGCGAGAGAACGTACCACCTGGAAGGCAATGGTGCGGAATGCGCGCGACCGTTCCCGGTCGACGGACTTCGGTTCTCTCCAGGCTTAAGGTGGCTCCCAGGCGAAGCGCGGACAGCCCACCGCTCTAATGCGAGCGCAGGCAGTCGCACTGCCGGCGACGGTTAGGGCACTATCCGCCCTGCACTTGCCTACGTAAGCGCTCCCGGCAGCAAAGCGTCGGCCCTCCTGCGCAAAGGGACTTGATCGAAACCGCGCTATCGGTCTATCGTTCATTTACGATAGGTCACCGTGATTGCCGATCCCATGAAAGCTTCTCACGCACCGGAATGTTGCGCCCCGGCGGTTGAAGGCCCTGATCTTAGGCCTGTCGAAGGCGCAAAGGCAGACGAAGAATTGGCCGAGCTGGCCAAGGCCATCGGGCACCCTGCGCGGGTGCAAATCCTGAGACTGCTCTCGCGTAAAACGGGCTGCGTATGCGGAGAAATCGTCGAAGAATTGCCGCTTGCGCAGTCGACCGTATCCCAGCACCTCAAGGTGTTGAAAGAGTGCGGTTTGATTCGCGGCGACGTGGATGGCCCACGAGTTTGCTACTGCATTGAACCGCGAGCTCTGCGGCGCCTCAAGGCGCTCATCGGCAGCCTATAATCGTCAATTTACGCTAAAGGAAGTGCCAGGAACATGCCCGTGCTCCAAACGTTCGAGCCCACAACTGCTAGCCGCGACGCGAACCTTGTGAACGACCACGAAGAAGTCCCGCTCTTGCGGAGTGCAAATTAAGTGAACGACATCTCGATCGCTCGGCGCCTCGCATCGGAGGCGGTCGGTACGGCATTTCTTTTGGCAACGGTCGTCGGCTCAGGAATCATGGCGCAGCGCCTGGCCGGCGGAAACGTGGCCATGGCGCTGCTCGCCAACACGATCGCAACTGGCGCGGGTCTCGTGGCGCTCATCCTCACGTTCGGCCCGGTGAGTGGCGCTCACTTCAACCCAGCGGTCACCCTCGCGGACGCGGCAATGGGGGGCCTAGCATGGCGCGACGTACTTCCCTACACGGCAGCGCAACTCCTTGGGGCATTCGCGGGCGTCGCCGCTGCGCACGTGATGTTCAGTGAGGCGATCTTTTCGGCGTCGCAGCATGTTCGGAGCGGTCCTGCGCAGCTGGTCAGTGAGTTCGTCGCCACGTTCGGCCTACTGTCCGTGATCTGGGGCGTCTCCAGACGCCACGGGCACTACACCCCCTTTGCCGTTGGGGCGTACATCACTGCCGCGTATTGGTTCACAGCATCCACGTCGTTCGCGAACCCAGCGGTGACGTTGGCCCGCGCCGCAAGCAACACCTTCGCTGGCATACGGCCTGTTGATGCGCCAGGCTTCATTGTTGCACAGCTGGTGGGAGCGGCTGCGGCGACGGCGCTGTTCCATTGGCTGGTACCGTCGCTGCCGCAGACGGCTGGTCGTGTCGTAGACGGCGCGCCCGACTCTGAGAGAGCGCGCTCGCATAGCGCCTGAATCACTAGGTCAGACAAGGATATCAATGAAAGCCGTACTATTTGCATGCATTCACAACGCGGGCCGCTCACAAATGGCCGCTGCGTGGTTCAACGCGCTGGCTGATGATTCGAAGGCGCGCGCGATTTCGGCGGGCACAGAGCCTGGAACTCGCGTTCACCCCGAAGTGCTGACAGCAATGCGCGAGGTCAACATCGAGCTCGAAGGGATCGAACCGCAGAAGCTGACCGACGAGCTTGCAGCGACCGCGACGATCCTGATCACGATGGGGTGCGGCGAGGCGTGTCCGGTGGTGCCAGGACTCAGGCGCATGGACTGGCCGATCGAGGACCCCAAAGGCAAGCCAGTCGAGCGAGTGCGTGAGATCCGCGATGACGTGAAGTCCCGGGTTTCAGCCTTGCTCGAAGCAGAGCAATGGCGCTGATTCTTTGCGTCCTTTTACCGTACCGTCTGTCTTCATAGGCAGGAGGTCACGTTGGTCAGTTCATCCGCAGACGAAGTTCGAAATACAGTCCGTGAACACTATGGGAAGGTCGCTGAGACCAAGGGCACCGTTGGCTGTTCGCCAGGGTGTTGCAGTCCGGGCGCCAAATAGCAGCGTCGCACTCGGGTACTCGTCAGACGAGCTCGCTTCCGTCCCCGACGGCGCGAATCTCGGCCTTGGCTGCGGCAACCCGCAGGCCATGGCGGCTCTGCGAGCGGGCGAGACGGTGCTTGATTTAGGTAGTGGTGCCGGATTCGACTGCTTCCTCGCGGCTAGCCAGGTCGGTCCTACCGGTCAAGCCATTGGGGTCGACATGACCCCGCAGATGGTCGCGAAGGCACGCGACAGCGCTCGAAGAGCTGGCGTGGACCAACGTCGATTTCCGCCTTGGAGAGATCGAGCACCTCCCGGTCCTGGACGCGTCCGTGGACGTCATTCTGTCCAACTGCGTGATCAACCTCTCACCAAGCAAGGCCGACGTAATTCGAGAAGCGTTTCGAGTGCTGCGGCCGGGCGGACGTTGGCAATTTCCGATGTCGTCGCCACTGCACCGATCCCGGAACGGCTTCGCGGAACGGACTCGGCGTTGACCGATTGCATCGGCGGAGCCGCGCACGTGGACAAGCTCGAAAGAATGCTGACCGAGGCCGGGTTTGCCGGAGTTGCCGTGCGACCTCGTCCCGAAAGCCGCGAGTTCACAAAGGATTGGATGCCCGGAACCGGGATTGAGGAGTACGTCGCCTCCGCCACAGTGGAAGCGGTCAAACCGGCGGCTGTCCGTTCGTGCTGCGGCCCTGAGTGTTGCACACCGGGAGCAACTCAGTAGTGATAAGCGACGACGCGCGCTGCGCTTACCGAGAGCTCGAGGAACGCCTTCGGCCCTTCGTTGCGCGTCGCGTGCCGACCTCGGACGTCGAAGACGCCCTGCAAGACGTCTTTCTGCGCGCGCAGCGCGCGCTCCCCGAGCTTCGCGACGATGAGCGGTTTGGTCCGTGGATGTACCGCATTGCTCGAAGCGCGATCGCCGAGAGCCACCGTCAGCGATCGCGTCGTCCAGTCGTCGAAGTGGATGACGCCAACTCCGCCGTTGCGAGCGAGGGCGGTGGTCCGACCGCGCTAGAGACTGAGGTTGCCGAATACCTCGTGACGCTAGTCGGTCGGCTGCCGTCGCCCTACCGCGAGGCGCTCACGCTCTCCGAACTCGAAGGGCTCACCCAGCAGGCTGCGGCTGATGCGCTCGGAATCACGTTGTCCGGCGCAAAGTCTCGGAATCAACGGGGACGTGAGAAGCTGCGCGCCCTGCTCGACGATTGTTGCCGCATCGGTGTCGATGCACGAGGGCAAGTCATCGACTGCGAACCGCGGCAGCCCGGTTGCCGCTGCAAGAGCGAATAAACCCGTGGCGATCGCAATTGGCACCGGTCACAGGACCGCTTTCGCGGCAGTCTGCGCCACCAGCTTTGCGGCGGCCTCTTTTCGCTCGCTGTGGCGATCGGTCAGGTAGTCGGTGTGGTCTCGTAGTAGCAGGGTGAACTTGTAGAGCTCTTCCATCACGTCGACCACGCGGTCGCGATACGACGAATCCTTCATGCGACCGTCGTCATCGAACTGCTCGTACGCCTTTGCAACCGATGACTGATTGGGGATGGTGAACATCCTCATCCACCGGCCAAGCAGGCGAAGCGAGTTGACGGCGTTGAACGATTGCGAACCACCACTCACTTGCATCACCGCTAGCGTTCGCCCTTGCGTGGGCCGAACGGCGCCGATGTTGAGCGGGATCCAGTCGATCTGGTTTTTGAGAACGCCGGTGACGGCGCCATGACGCTCAGGCGACGTCCAAACTTGACCCTCCGACCATTCGCACAGGCCTCTGAGCTCGACCACCTTCGGATGTTCGGCGGGCACGCTGTCGCACAAGGGCAGCTCCATCGGGTCGTAAAAGCGGGTCTCCGCGCCCATTTCGGTGATAATCCGTGCCCCCTCCTCGGCAAGCAGGCGACTATACGATCGCTTTCTCAAGGACCCGTATAGAAAGAGGATCCGGGGCTTGTGTGGCGACGAGGAGTCCGTGAGTGACTGGGTCATCTCAATATCCTGATCAGGGCGAGCCCTTGCCGCCGCGCTTGCAGCAGTCTTGCCAGAGGTAGTTTGTCAGCCCGCGGAGCGATTCGTAGTCAGCGGCGTAGAAATGGAACGTGCCTTCCTGGCGGCTGATCAGCATCTCGGCATCGAGCAGTCGCTTCAGGTGGTGGCTGAGCGTGGATGCAGGAAGTTCAACGTGACTCTGAATCTCACCCGCGGCGCTTCCGTGCTCGCCGCCTTGCACGATGAATCGCAAGATTGCTAGGCGCACGGGATGGCCAAGCGCAGCGAGCTGATCGGCGTGGTAGTTAACTTTTGACGTCACGGGACTTCTTCCAATATTATGGAAGAATGCTGGCGGGCCGCAAGCGACTTTCGCCATGGGCGCCACACCCTGCTCGTGTCAGCGATCGTCTGCGGCTTATTAACGCTCGAACCAATGCTTGCGCAGCTTTGGGCCCGCACCTTCATGCGGTGTTCCTGGACGGGGTGTACGCGGCCGGCTCCGACGGCAATCTCGAGTTCCGAGCACTGCCTCGGCTTACAACGAGCCATGTCGCGGACGCCCTTCAAATCGCGCGCGCCCGCATCCTCGGCTACCTGAAGCGTCAGCGAGTCATCACCGTTGACCCGGACGCTG
>CAXSGJ010000099.1:594-8098 GCA_964236865.1 uncultured Polyangiaceae bacterium | reverse complement strand
TCGACGTGCACGCGGGGGTTGTTGTGTCAGCCACGGACCGCGACGGCCGCGAACGGCTCCTTCGTTATTGTGCCAGGCCCCCGCTCAGCCTTGAGCGGCTCAGCGTGCTAGACGACGGCCGCATCGCGTACGCTATTCGCAAACCCTGGGGTAACGAGACGCACCGCGTAATGTCGCCACTACAGTTCCTCGCCCGCCTTGCAGCGCTGATTCCGCCGCCTCGCCACCCCCTGATCCGGTTCTACGGCGTGTTCGCGCCGCACTCTTCTTGGCGAGAGAAAGTCGTTCCAATCCCGCCGTCTTGTTGCCATCAACGAGACGAAGACGGCAGCTGCTCCACTGACAGCACTGCAGCCGCCGCAGCGACGACGGCGAGCACGGTCGCACGAATCGTCAAATCGTCCACCCCGCTAATCCTCGCGCACCGGTGCAGCGGCCCAGCTCCGTCTTGCACGGCCGCCATCGCCCCCAGGTACGTTGCCCAAGCCGCCGTCCATGAGCCGTCTACACGTATTGACTGGGCGGAGCTCCTGAAGCGCGTCCATGACGTCGACGCCCTGGCGTGCCCGTGCGGCGGCCGTCTGAAATTTGTCGCGCTCATCCTGGACGAGGACCCTGCTCGCGCAATTCTCGAAAGCCTCCGCCTCCCCTCGGAGCCGCCTGCCATCGCCCGCGCGAGATCACCTGACTGGCTCGACCCCGTCCCATTCGACGCATAGAGTTTCTCGCCCCGACCAGTGATGGCTGAGGTGACCTGCACGAACGACCGCCCGCCCCCGGCGCCGAGGGCAAAGCCCCGCCCGGAATCCCGGAGGTGGCCCCGTTTGGATTACTCAACGCGGCCCGTCCCAACTCGGCGCGGACGCTCGCAGCACGGCCTGTTCGCGCAATATCTCTTAGGTTAACCAATAGTTAGATCGAATCGCCGGACCCACGAGGCGCTCACGACCGGCGGTGGTGGGTAAGTTCACGAGCCCCGCCGAACGAGCGCACCGCTTTGGTCTTCCTATTCTCGCGACAGATTCACGGGGCTCTATATTTGCTCGCTCCACTTTTGGCGCGGCTCGGGCGCGCTGATCTCGGGAATAGTGGTGGGTGTCAGATAGGCGATTCTGCCAGTGCTGGAGCGCGTCCCGTCAATCACATAGTAAGCGTCCTTCAAGCTTTCGGTGCTAGCTGCCGGCAAACTGACGGGCGAATGTATCTGACGCTTCCGACGGGCAGGTTCAGAGGCACCCGGATCAATATTCGTGATTACTACGGACTTCAGATTCCGGGTCCACTGACCTCTGGTGCGACCCAAACCGCAATTCTTGCTGCTGCGACAGCCGAAGGAGTGTCAGAGATTGCGAACCCGTATCGCAAACCTGACGTAACTGAGCTGCTGGCCTTTCTCAGCTCTGCAGGTGTAGCGATTCAGTATGACAACAAGCTCATAACGATTCAAGGTGCTGGAGGTCCGATAAAGCCGACGACATTTTCGATTGTTTCGGATGTTATGGAGATTTTTACTTTCGCGACCTGCGCGGCGTACCTCGATACGCCACTGCGACTTACGAATGTCACACCGCGCGCCCGACAAGGGTTGGTTTGCGAAATCGAACTACTTGAAGCGTTAGGGATTCAGTTGACCTGGGGCGCCTCCGACGTCCTAGCCCGGCAGATCGCCCCGTCGCGTGGGGGGCTTGATATTCACGTAACCAATCGCTCGATCTATAGTGATAACCACCCTTTCTTTACGCTTCTACTATGTCTGGCGAGAGAGCCGTCGCGGATCCGCGAAGAGGTTTGGGTAGAGCGATTTGACTATGCGCGTCAGCTCGCGAAGCTTGGTGCGCGTCTGACCGTTCGAAATGCCGAGGTTTTCATCGAGCCGGGTCGCCCTTCTAAAGGTGGAGAATGCGTGGTCGGGAACGACCTTCGGAGTGCCGCCGTACTGTTGGTAACTGCCCTTGGGATTCGGGGGCAAACTACGGTTCGCGGCGCCGAACACTTGGCGCGCGGCTACGAAGATCTCGTCGGGAAGCTCAGACGGCTCGGTGCGTCTATCGACGTCGTCTAGGCGCGGTCACAGATGGCCGCGGCCGTGCCCGACAGTTGCTCGTTTCTTTCGCGGAGTCGATAGCGGAATGGCCGAGGACCACGCCTGACGTCTCTGCCACGTAAGACTGGCTCGACGAGATGTCGGCGACTACAGCGCGGACGATGCGCACGCGACGGGAACCTCACTAACTTTGCGAGGTCGTGCTACTGATGTCGGATGAGCAAGCGGGAGCCCCTAGCGGATGAATGCCGCCGAGTTTGGGACGGCCTCGCGCCGCACTGGGACGAGGAAATGGAAGCTGGGCGAACCTGGCAACGTACCCTAATCCAACCCGCAGTCGAACGGCTGCTAATGGTAGAGCCCGGCGAGCAGGTACTTGAGATAGGCTGCGGAAATGGCGAATTTGCGCGCCGCATGACCGCCCTCGGCGCAACGGTACTAGCAACCGACTTCAGCGAAGGCATGCTTGAGCGTGCGAGAGCGCACGGTGGCGGTGTCGGGTATCGGCTTGCCGATGCCACCCAGCTCAAGGAGCTCTTGGCGTTAGGCGCTGCCGGCAGCTACGATGCTTGTGTCTGCAACATGGCGATCATGGATATGGCCGCGGTCGAACCCCTCGCCAAGGCGGTCCAGATCCTTCTGCGTGCGGGAGGCCGCTTCGTATTTTCGATCCAGCACCCGGCGTTCAATTCCACCGGGACCGCGCGCGTCGTCGAGGAGATCGACGATGCGCAGGGCGTCCACTTTGTCCACTCTGTGAAGATCTCCAAGTACATTCACCCGCGCGTCGGGCGAGGGACCGCGCTTGGCGGTCAGCCGGAAGCGCAGTGGTATTTCGAAAGGCCACTCAGCGCGGTGCTGAACGTATTCTTTCGAAATCAGCTCGTTCTGGACGGGCTCGAAGAACCTGTCTTCGATAGCTCGCACATCGAGCCTGGGACGACGAGCGCCGTGTTTGCTGAACTCCCACCGATTCTTGTCGCTCGCTTCCGCGCGTAGGGCCGCGCCCCAAACGCCTCACGTTCGCCGGCTCAGCCGCGGAGGTGTCTGCTACGAAGCTCAGCTTGGCCATTCGGCAGACGCTGCCAAATCCGACAACCACCGCAGCAGCTGTCGACCGGCTCGTGCATCACTCCGTCATTCTGGAAGTCAACGGGCCCAGTATCAGGGCAGAGGAGTGGGTCGAACGTTGTTGTAGTGTAAGCCATCCGTCAGCGACGTAGGCTCGGGGCATTGCGGCGGGAAATCGCGTGTGCTCGCGGTCTGATTGCGGCGGGTTGGCGCGCATGCGAAGCGAGCGAGGTGTCAATTGATCGTGCGTATCCTTTCTCTCTGCCCCTTCCTGACGACGTAGGCGTCCTGTGCGCGCGTTGTTCGCGAAAGGACGGCGATCATGTGTCGGTGGCTCTCTGGATCGTAAGCCATCCGTCAGCGACGTAGGCTCGGGGCATTGCGGCGGGAAATCGCGTGTGCTCGCGGTCTGATTGCGGCGGGTTGGCGCGCATGCGAAGCGAGCGGGGTGTCAATTGATCGTGGCGCGCCGCCTAGGTTGTCGGAGGCTGATCTGCCGGCTGTTACGCCGCTCGAATTTATCGTCGCGCCCGGCGACGATGGTCGCCCGTCGCTCGACGTGCGCGAGGGCGAGTTCGAGCAGCTCTACAATGTGCAGGACATGTACTCACGCCTGTTGTTTATCGCGCTCTGCCGTCAGGAAGGCGCGACTGTGTACAGGCGCCCGCGGCAGCGGGTCGTGACGGTCTGTGTGAAGACGACGGTGTCGAAGCACAACGCGCTGTGGCAGCGCTTTCTCAGCTTGAGCGCTGAGCTTGACGGGCTGCTCGCGGAAACGACGCTGCGGATGTCGGGGCATCGTGAACACCGAAATCGGCTCATCGTGAACGCTCAAATCGCGGCATCGTGAACACCTGGATCGGGCACGTGAACGGCCAAATCTGCGTATTCCGGCGTGATCCGATCAGCGTTCCGACGGCATTCGATCAGCGTTCCGAAAGTATCCGATCAGGATTCCGGAGCCATTCGATCGGCATTCCGCTCATTCGATCAGCCATTCCGGGCATTCGATCAGAGTCGGCCGAGCGGCTGAAGCGGAAGGCGGGGATGGTCGCGGCCCATGAGGCGACTGTCCATGCGCAAGATTCGAGAGGTTCTTCGTCTTCACTACGAGTGCGGCTGCCAGCACCGCCAGATCGCGCTGGCGTGCGAGATGTCGCCGTCGACGGTCTCCGACTACCTAAGCCGCGCCACGCTTGCTGGGCTGAGCTGGGAGCAGGCCAAGCCGCTCAGCGATGCGGAGGTCGAAGCGCGGCTGTTCACCCACGTGGGCCGCAGCGAGCCGGCCGCACGTGCAGCGATCGACTTCCAGTGGCTTCACCGCGAGCTTACTCGTGTCGGCGTCACGCTGCAGCTGCTGTGGGGCGAGTACGAAGCGGCGGCCAAGCAACGTGGTGTGAGCAGCCGCACAAAGATGGAGGGGCTGTGGCGCGGATCTGATCAAGTTTCTTGAGGGGAAAATAAGGAGCCCCCTCAGAAAACTTGCGAAAGCTGTCCGAGAGGGCTCGCCTCCGGGGTGTCTAGACCTGGAGGTTTTGCAAATGTCGCACGAGTCGATGTTCGGTGAGGAGTGGTTCGCGAGCTTGGCGGAATTTGACCGGCAGATTGCCGAGGCCGTCGCGGCCGAGGGTTGCCGCCACTGCGGCGGCCCGCTGTATCAGGGCAACTACGAGCGCAAGCCGCGGGGCGCGCAGATCGCCGGTGCCGGGGAAGCGTTCACGCTGCGGCACTCGCTGTGTTGCGGGCGAGAGGGTTGCCGCAAGCGAGCGCTGCCGCCTTCGCTGCGTTTTCTGGGGCGGCGGGTGTACTTGGAAGCCGTGGTACTGCTCGCATCGGTACGAGCGATGGCGCTCAAGACGCTGCGCCACGCTCGCGAGGCGACCGGCGTGCCAGCGCGCACGCTGCGCCGTTGGCATGGGTGGTGGACGGAAGCGTTTCCGATTTCGGTGGTGTGGACTCAGCTGCGCGCTCGCTTCGTGCCACCACCACCCGAGGACTCGGATCTTCCCCGGTCGCTACTAGAGCGAGCAGAAGTGGTGCTCGGCGTGGAGACTCTGGCCAACAAAGTGCTGCTGCTATGCGCGCGCTGGCTCTCGCCCGTGACGACGCAGTCGGTACCCGACGGATCGCGTTTCGTGATTGTCGCGTTCCAAAGCTGAGGTCGCGCAGAAGATGGCATAACCCTTGATTTCCCCTGTCACGTAAGGTCCTGACCGACCAGCAACGCCAATCGTGCAAGTCACCGGTCACCATGAGCGACGAGACGAGTACGCCTGCGCGCGTGCGTTGGGCACGCCTGCGCTTTCAGATCATCGGCCAGCTGTTGGCGACGCCGCCGGAGTCGGGCGAGCTCGCCACCCGCATCGCCGAGCTGGCAGCGAAATCCTGGCGTCACCCCAGCACGGACGAGGTGGTGCGCTTTAGCGCTAAGGCTATCGAGCGCTGGTTCTACGCGGCGCGCAACGCACAAGATCCGATCCGCGCCTTGGAGCGCAAAGTGCCTAAACATGCGGGCTTGCATCCGAGCGTGCCGGAGGCTGTGGCGGAGGAGATTCGGCGTTTGCGCCGTGATCATCCGCGCTGGAGCTACAAGCTGGTCTACGACAATCTGCTGGTAATTGGGCGGCAAACTCCGGCCCTCGGCAAACTGCCCGGCTACGCCTCAGTTTGTCGCTACATGAAGCATCACGGTCTGGGCAAGCGCCGCAGGCCGCGGCGCCACGAGCTGGAAGAGGGGTTCGTGCCGCGCGAGCGGCGGTCGTTCGAGGTCGCGCACGTGCACGCGCTCTGGCACTTCGACTTTCATGTCGCTCGGCGCAGCGTCGTCCTGCCCGGCGGCGAGCGGCTGAAGCCCGTGCTGCTCGGCATCATGGACGATCATTCTCGGCTCTGCTGCCATGCGCAGTGGTACCTCGATCCGGAGAACACCGAGTCACTGGTGCATGGCCTGTGTCAGGCATTCCAGAAACGAGGACTGCCGCGCGCCGTGCTCAGCGACAACGGCGCCGCCATGCTTGCCGCCGAAACACGCGAGGGACTCGAGCGGCTGTCGATCCTGCAACACACCACCTTGCCGCAGACTCCCGAGCAAAACGGCAAGCAGGAATCCTTCTGGACCGTCGTCGAAGGCCGACTCATGGCCATGCTTGAAGGCGAGCCAGAGCTCACACTCGAGCTGCTCAATCGCGCCACTCAGGCTTGGATCGAGCAGGAATATCACCGCCGCATCCATAGCGAGACCCAGCAAACGCCGCTCGGCCGCTGTCTTTCAAGCCTTTCCGTCGTCAGGCCATGCCCATCGAGCGACGCGCTCCGACGCGCGTTCCGCATGGAGGTCAAAAGAAAGCAGCGACTCAGCGATGGCACCATCACCGTCGAGGGCGTCCGTTACGAGCTGCCAGCCGCGTACCGCACTTTGATCTGGGTCAGCGTGCGCGTCGCTCGATGGGACCTCTCCAGCGTCGACTTGGTTGATCCTCGCAGCGGCGCGCATCTGTCGACGCTGCTCCCGCTCGACCGCGAGAAGAATGCCGACCGACGGCGCCGCACTTTGCCGTCGCACGACCAAAACGTGCCCGATGCCGACGGCGCGCCGCCGAGTGTCGGCATCGCTCCGCTCTTGAAGCAGCAGATGGCTGAATACGCAGCCACTGGCCTGCCGCCCGCCTACTTGCCCAAGGACCAGGCACTCACCCCCACCGATCGCGAGGACTCCAAATCATGAATCCCAAACTGCAGTCGCTCTATGGCCTCAAATTCAACCCGTTTCGACCCGATATCCCGGTCGAAGCGCTCTACGCTACGCCCACCGTGGATGCCTTCTTGCGCCGCGTCGAGCTCGGCATCGCTGATGGAGGCTACATCATGATCACCGGAGATCCAGGCACCGGCAAAAGCATCGTCCTGCGGCTGCTCACCCACCGACTACAGGCCCTGCGTGATGTCATGGTTGGCACCATCGAGCATCCACAATCTCGCACTATGGACTTCTATCGCGAGCTCGGTGACTTGTTCGCCGTTCCGCTCGGATCCCACAACCGTTGGGGTGGATTCAAGGCCCTGCGCTCGCGCTGGGCCGATCACATCGCCTCCACCTTGACCCGACCCGTCCTCATCATCGACGAGGCCCAAGAGGCCCTCACGGCCGTGTTCAACGAGTTGCGTGTTCTGGCCAGCAAGGAGCTCGACTCCCGCCAGCTGCTCTGCGTTGTCTTCGCCGGAGACGCGCGCCTTGTCGAGCGCTTACGCACGCCCGAGCTTTTACCACTCGGCAGCCGCGTCCGCAGGCGGCTCACGCTCGACTACGCCTCTCGAGACGAGCTACTCGCTTGTCTTGATCATCTCCTCGAATCCGCTGGCAATCCCAGCCTGATGACCACCGAACTCAAG
>CAXSGJ010000099.1:0-584 GCA_964236865.1 uncultured Polyangiaceae bacterium | reverse complement strand
CGTGCTGATGAATCTTTCCGACGAGCTGCTCACCCTCGCACTCGATCGCGAGCTGCCGCGACTCGACGAAAAGCTCTACCTCGAGGCCTTCGCACAGCCCACGCAGAAGAAGGCGGCAGGTTCCCCAACACAGAAGCGCTGAGCGTGGCGCGCACTGATGCTGGACCGCTCCCTCTCGAGCTTCGCCTGCTCGCCGCCGCCCCAGAACTGGCCGCCTTGGCGCTGCTCGACAGCGCGCTAACTGTTTGCGCCACCGCGCTTCGGGCCGAGCATCCCACTCTCGATCACGAGCTACGACCTGACCCTGAGCCTCCATCGCTGCGCGAAGCGCGGCGGCTGATCGCCGCCGCCTACCGCCTCCGCAGCAACCTCGCGCGCTACAGGAACGCCGTCATCGACGGCCTCGCCCCGCTCCCCGACGACGCCGACCCGTTCTGAGACCGGACGCACCGAGCCTGGCCATCGCTACGACGCGGTGCGTCCCGCAAACATCTTGATCCAATCCCCCTCAGATCTCGCGCGCACGCTCACGATCACGATGTTGTGCTTCGACTTGACCCACTGACAGGTCGCGAGCTGCCTGA
>CAXSGJ010000098.1:0-8629 GCA_964236865.1 uncultured Polyangiaceae bacterium | reverse complement strand
CTCGCGCAGGCTACGAAGTCGCGTCCAAGGTTACCCTTGGTGCAAGGGATTATGACCCGGTCGTCGGAAGATGGATCAGTAAGGATCCGATTTTGTTTGATGGGGGGCAGGCGAACATCTACGTGTACGTCAACAACGATCCGGTGAATGCGACCGACCCTAACGGTACGGGGCCGGGTGACTTGTTACGCTGTTTGCTGGGTGGCGGAACGATGGCAGGTTGCCTGAATGATGAAGGCGATCGCTTTTGCCATGGGCCGCTGGGAGGTCTTTGCGATCCGCCACCGCCATCGGACCAATGCTTCGATCAGAATCCGAAATGCCCGCCGTGCCCGCAGGCGCCGGATCCCGAGTACCACTTCGATCATCCGCATTACCCGTGCAATGATCACTGGCACTACTACGAGTACCATCAGAACCCGAACACCTGTCAGTGCTACTTGAAGAGGGAGTTTGGTGGGTGCCTTTAGGCAGAGACGGTAAGCACAATGGGTATCGATAGGCTGATCGGGTTCGATATTCGTCTGGGCAGACAGACATCGGAGCTGTCTTGGAACGAAGAGAGAAGATCGCTGTACCTGCTGCGCGATGATATCCGACGCCCCCTCTCGGTAGATCAGACGGTCTGGCCGTCCTGTTTCCCTAAGGCGGATCGTGAGCAATGGCGCGGAGTCTTAGGCCATTGGAGCGACTTCGACACAATGTGCGGTGCGGCCGAACGCCTAGGAATAGACGTGGGGTCGTCCTGCTTGCTTTCGACGGTAGTTGTCTGGGACTTGCTTTCCGCCGAAGAACGAGACGAATGGGCGACGAAGCGCCTTGACCAAGCGGCGCCAGAACGGCCGGGCCCAGAATGGCGCGTCCTCGGATACGACGTTGCAGATCAGTGGCTCACTAGTGGTCTGAGCAATTGTGGGTACGTCAGAAACGAGCGCGCGGAGTTGCAGCCAAGATGGGCCAGCAGACTCAACGCGCATCACCTTTTCGATGATCCGGCAGATGCCCTCCTCTTCGTTAAAGTCACGAATGAACGCGTGCCGCAGCACGCACCATTTTTTGTATATGGCTTGCTAGAGCGTTTGACGAATCCGAAGTGAAGTTTGCCGGTTTGGCTAGCTCGCTCTGCGTTTGAAGTCCTCGATGATGGGGGCGAGGAACTCGACGATTTTGTCTTGTTGACGGCGCGGGAGCTTGGCGACCTCGTCGAACAGCTTCCTGACCTTGCCGACGGGTCCGCTGGGGCGCGGGAGTGAGGTCTTTTCGGTGAAGAGATCTTCGACTCGGACGCCGAGAGCGCGAGCGAGCTTGGGGATGGCGTCGGAGCGCGGAGGCTTGTCGCTCTGCTCCCAGAGGGCGACGTTTTGCTGTGGCTCGCCGATGAGGCGAGCGAGCTCGGCCTGACTGAGGGCAGCAGCTTTGCGGAGCGCGACGAGTCGAGCGCCCTGAGCGGGTCTTTGCTTGGAGAGCTTGCGAGGCACTCGGGGAGTGTAAGGGCGAGTTTCCGAGTCACCGGATTGGGGTGGATCGCGCGCTTGCATCGTTACCAATATATGGGTTACAAGGTGACAGGTCAACCGGCGAGCGGGTTTTGTGATTTTCCGCTTGACGGCCTAATTCAAGGAGCGCGGAGATGGCTCGGATCCCGGAAGCAGAATCGAGCGATTAAAGGCTGAGATTTCGCTGGAGCGGCTGGCGGAGGGGCGCGGGGTGAAGCTGAAGCGGCACGGCGCGGATCTCATGGGGCAATGCCCCTTCCACGACGATCGGACTCCATCGCTGGTGATCAGCCCCGAGAAGAACCTTTGGCACTGCCTGGGCACGTGCCAGGCAGGCGGGACGGTGATCGATTGGGTGATGCGGGCGGAGGGCGTTTCGTTTCGGCACGCGGTGGAGCTGCTCAGAGAAGGGCTTCCTTCCTTAGCTGCTGCTGCGGGGCCTGCGGCCGCGCGCTCAAAACCGCGGTTGGGCAAGGTGGTGAAGCACTCTACGGTGAAGAAGCTCGGGGGCGAGCTCGAACGCAGCGCTGGCGACGACGAGCTGTTGGAGCGCGTCGTGGCCTACTATCAAGAGTCGCTGAAGGAGAGCCCCGAGGCGCTCGAGTACCTGGCGGCGCGGGGTCTGAGCGCGGAGCTCACGACGCAATTTCGGCTTGGTTTCTCGAACCGCACGCTTGGGTATCGGTTGCCGGACAAGAACCGCACGGCGGGCGCGGAACTCCGCGGTCGGCTGGAGCGCCTCGGGGTATTTCGCGAGAGTGGGCACGAGCATTTCAACGGCTCGCTCGTGGTGCCGATTTTCGATGAAGCGGGGCGCGTGACGGAGATGTACGGGCGGAAGGTGACAGCGAAGTTGCGGCCGGGGACGCCGCTGCATTTGTATTTTGCCGGGGGCGCACCGGGGCGTTTGGAATTTGCAGGCGTTTCAAGCGAGCCGCGAGATCATTTTGTGCGAGGCACTGATCGACGCGATGACGTTTTGGAGCGCTGGGTATCGGAACGTGACCGCGGCATACGGCGTGGAGGGCTTCACCGAAGATCACGGCGCAGCGCTTCGCCAGTACGGCACGGAGCGCGTGTACATCGCTTACGATCGGGACGAGGCGGGCGATCGGGCTGCGGTGAAGCTTGCTGATGAGCTTGCGGCGATGGGGATCGAAGTATTGCGGGTGAAGTTTCCGAAGGGGATGGACGCGAACGATTACGCCCTGAAAGTGCAGCCCGCAGTGCAGAGCTTGGGGCTGGTGCTTCGGCAAGCGGAATGGATGGCGGGGGTGCGGGGCAAGGCGGCGGTGCCCGTGTCAGCGTCAGCAGCGAACAAGGCAGAACAACCGCTGGTGTCGCCGCCGAGCGACGAGGTGCCGGAGGCCGTGCTGAACAACGTGATCAGCGCGGAACTAGAGCCAGCAGCGCCCACAGCCGAACCGAGGGCTGTTGCACCGACGCCCGCACCCGTGTCCGCGCCGGCAGCGTCAGAGCCCTCCGCAGCGGCAGAGCCGCCCGCCCCGCGAATGTCGGTGAGCGAGATTCTTCATTTAGCCGCCGATCTGGGCGACGCCGTGGCCGACAACGTGCCCCCGCCCTCGACTCGCACCGCGGCTCCGAGCACAGCTCCGAACACCACTACGCCCCCGCACCCCGACGAAGCGTCATGGGTCTTCGGCGATCGCCGCTGGCGCGCGCGTGGCTTGAGCAAGGCGCTGACGCCGGGTGCGCTGAAGGTGAACCTCTTCGTGTCGCGCGAGAGCGGCAGCTTTCACGTGGACACGGTGGAGCTGTACTCGGCGCGTCAGCGGGCGGCGTATTTGAAGCAGGCGAGCGAAGAGCTCGGCGTGGAAGAGCGGATTTTGAAGAAGGATATGGGTGAAGTACTGCTGCGCTTGGAAGAGCGGCAAGAGCAGCAACTAAAGCAAGAAAAGGCTGAAAAAAAGGCAGTCGAGCTGACTGAAGAAAAGCAGCGAGCGGCGCTCGAACTGCTTTCCGATCCGAAGTTGCTTGAGCGATTGCTGCGCGATTTCGAGCGGTGTGGGGTGGTGGGCGAAGAGACGAACAAACTCGTTGGTTATCTCGCAGCGACGAGCCGGAAGCTCGATCAACCGCTGGCGGTGATCATCCAGAGCTCGAGCGCGGCGGGGAAATCGTCGTTGATGGATGCCGTGTTGTCGTTGATGCCGGAGGAGGAGCGAGTGGAGTACTCGGCGATGACGGGGCAGTCGCTTTTCTACATGGGGGAAGCGGATTTGAAGCACAAGATTTTGGCCATCGTCGAAGAGGAAGGCGCGGAGCGGGCTTCGTACGCGCTGAAGCTGTTACAGAGCGAGGGGGAGCTGACGATCGCTTCGACGGGCAAGGATCCGGCGACGGGGCGACTGGTGACGCAGGAGTACCGGGTGGAGGGCCCGGTGATGATCTTTTTGACGACGACGGCGATCGAAGTGGACGATGAGCTTTTGAACCGCTGCCTGGTGCTCACGGTGGATGAAGGGCGCGACCAGACGCGAAAGATCCACGAGCTGCAGCGGGAAGCACAGACGCTCGAGGGGCTATTGGCGAAGCGCGAGCGGGACCGGATTATCCGGCTTTACCAGAACGCACAGCGGCTGATTCGTCCTCTATTTGTGGCAAATCCTTTCGCGCGGGAGCTGACGTTTTTGGATCACCAGACGCGGACGCGGCGCGATCACATGAAGTATCTGACGCTGATCCGCGCCATTGCGCTATTGCATCAGTACCAGCGGCCAGTGAAGACAGCGGAGCACCTAGGGGAAGCGATTCGGTACATCGAGGTGACGCGCGAAGACATCGCGACGGCGCATCGGCTCGCGCACGAAGTGCTAGGGCGGAGCCTGGACGAGCTGCCGCCTCAAACGCGTCGGCTGTTGGGCTTGATCGAGGAGCTGGTGGCGGAGGGAGCGCAGAAGCTGGGAGTCGACGGGAGTGATTTTCGCTTTAGCCGCCGGCAGGTGCGCGAGCGCACGGGCTGGGGGGATACGCAGCTGCGGGTGCATCTGGGGCGGCTGGTGGAGCTGGAGCTGGTGCTTTCGCACCGGGGTCGGCAGGGGCAGAGTTTTTTGTATGAGCTTTTGGCAAATACGGGCGCGAATGGGCCTCACCTGCCGGGCCTGCTCGACGCGGAGGCACTGAGCGGCGGCAGTGTTACGACGGCGACTTCGCGGGGGTCAGCACTAACTCCGCGGGGTGATGATGACGACTTCGCGGGGGGTGTGCGGGGGGCAAGCGGGCCCGAAGCGGGGGGTGCGCAGGGCGCGGAAAGGCGCTTGAATCAGCAGAAAAGCGGGTCGATCCGCGATCGAAAGAACGAGCGCGGCCAAAACACGCTCATTAGGGACCGAGAGTCGGCGAGTGTCGTAGCGCTGCCGACGGTGGCGCGCGACACTGCTCCAGCTGTGGCCGCCGCGGCGGCACGGGGCTGAGCCATGCCGCGTCGAGGCGAGCGTAAGAAGCCGTTGCCAGCGAGCGCACAGGAGCCGGATGGCCTGTACGTGTGGCTCAGGCGTTACCTCGAGTGGCTGCGCGTGCGGGGTTATTCCGGCGACACGGTGCGCAACCGCGAGAACGCCCTCTTGTCTTTCATCGACTGGTGTGAGGCGAGGAGCATCGTGAGGCCCGTCGAAGTGACCAAGCCGATTTTGGAGCGCTACCAGCGCCATCTTTTTCATCTCAGAAAGCCCGACGGCAAGCCGCTGTCCTTCCGCGGTCAGGTCTGGCGATTGGTGCCGGTGCGGGCCTATTTCAAGTGGCTGACGAAGCAGAACGTGCTGCTCTGGAACCCCGCCAGCGAGCTCGAGCTGCCGCGCGCCGAGCGACGCCTCCCGAAACACGTGCTCACAGAAGCGGAGACCGAGCAGGTGTTGGAGCTGCCTGACCTCAGCACGACGCAGGGCTTGCGCGACCGGGCGATGCTCGAGACCCTGTACTCGACGGGGATGCGTCGGGGCGAGATCATCGGGCTCAAGATTTTCGATCTCGACACCGAGCGCGGCACAGTGCTGGTGCACGGCAAGGGCAAAAAGGATCGGATGATTCCGATCGGCGATCGAGCGCTGACATGGATCCGCCGGTACATGGACCGCGCACGTCCGGAGCTGGTGATGCTGCCCGACGAAGGCGTTTTGTTTTTAACGCGCTTCGGCGAAGGCTTTCGCCCCGGCCCCCTCACGAACCTTGTCCGCGGCTACATCGACGCGGCCGAGCTCGGCAAGAGCGGCTCCTGCCACTTATTTCGGCACACGATGGCGACGGTGATGCTCGAGCGCGGCGCCGACATCCGGTTTATCCAAGAGATGCTTGGGCACGCAGAGCTCGGGACGACGCAGATTTACACGCAAGTGTCGGTGCGGAAGTTGAAGGAAATCCACACGGCGACGCACCCGAGTGCGCGGCTCGAGCAGCGCGAAGTTGCGCAAGTCGAGGAGCAACTTCCTCATTTAGCCGCCTCCTCCGAGAAGAGCACGGGCGGCGTCTGAAGCAAGCACGGAGCGGCTCGCACAGGACGGCGCGGTCGCTCCGCCCGTCCGCCGAGTCGCTCGGGTCAGCGGATCGCATAATGCAGCATTATGCGATCCGCCCTTCGGGTCACGGGGCTTGCAACTCTCGAGGGTGAGAGTTGGGTAGCGCGAAAGACGGCTGGCAAGCCCCGCGCCTGCCCCTCGCTAAACATAACGAGACATTATGTTTCCTCGGCGGACGGGCTCCGCTCTGCACAGAGCGACGGAGCGCGATCGAGAGCGCGTGTTGCGGCGGAGTGCGCCCGCCCGCCCCCACCCGATGACGCTACGGCCCGGCTGGCCCCGCCCCAGCCGGGCCTCGGTGCGTCACAGCCCCCACCGCTGCCCGAGCCGCGATCACTCGAACAGGGCGTCGACAGAAGCGACGGTGACAGCGCGACGATGCCAGCGCGTCAGCGTCTCCAGCTCTTTGCAGCCGAGGATGCGCTCGCGCTCGGCGTCGGTTACGACGAGTCCACGGGCGTCGAGCACCTCGAGTACGTCGGCGGCTTTCTCGGCAGCGCGGCCCTTGTCGAAGGAACGTTGCTGACGCTCGCTGATGAATTTTTCGACGATTTTTTCTGCTTCGGGGAGCATTTCGAAAGCCTTTCTAGCGGCGTCGCCGAGCGCGGACTCGATGAGGACGAAATATAGCATCTGCTGGTCGTCTGGCAGTAGGCCGAGAGCCGAGGATGCGGCTCGCGCGATAGCTACCGCGGTTTCCGTGTCGCCTTTGCCATGCGCCATGGCGGAAAGCACGGCGAGCTCCGGCCTCTGCGCGGCTTGCTCGGGGTCGGTGACGACGGGAATTGCATCGGGCCCGAGAACGCGCGGACGAATGATACTGGTCCCAGCCAGGTCGAGAGGGATGGGAGCCGCTGCCCAGGTGGCGACGGCGCGATCCGGCGCGACAACGAGCAGCTCGACGGGGCACTCGTGACGAGCGCGCAGAACCGAAACGTAGGCGGGCCAGGTGAAGCGTTTGCGATCGGTGCGCGAGAGCTGCACTTCCACAATCACGCCGAGCACTGGTTTGTCGCCGACGAACAAAACCACGGCGTCTGCGCGAAACTCCGTCGGCACGACCTCGGTCAAGTCGGAAGAAGCGAGCCGGGCCTCTGTATAGGCGGGAAGCTCAAGATGGAGGGCTTCGCGCAGCAGCTGCGCGGCGAGCTCGGGCTGGTTGCGAAAAAGCAGAACGAGCGACTCGTGATCGAGCGACGGCATCGGCTGCGACGATACCGCATCGGGCTTCTGCAGCGCGAAGAAGTGACGACGCACCACGTCTGGGCACTCGTAGTTGCGGCCGAGCGCGGGAGGGCCAGGGGCCCGCGCTCGGCCAAGCGCGTTACGCCGGGGCGGGCGGGAGCCGCACGCGAATAGACATCGACGAAGCGTCTAACGGCGGCGGCGCGTTACAACGTCGCGCATAGCCCGAGCCCATCATGGAGCTCGGGCGAGTCGTTTCAAGAGCCGCGCTGGCCGCCGTCTGCTCCAACGCTCCGTTAGACGCACGCGACGTGAAGCGCGTCCGTGCAGCGCCCAGGAAGAGGCTAAAAATAAGCCGCATTCTTCCTTTAGCCGCCTGCCTCGAACCCCGCTAGACTCCGAAGCGTGTCAGGCCTTGGCGAGAACGCGCTCGGAGAACGCATCAGAGGCAACGCCGCCCTGAGCGCGCGCACGCGTCTCGATGGCCGTGCTCACCTCCCGAACCGCTTCCCACCGCGCCGCCGCGCAAACCAAAACTCGCGTCTGAGATTTTTGCTTGCGGAACCAACAAATCCTAAGGTTGACGGACACAGAAGCCCACGAATGCACCTGGGAAATCGACGTTGCCGCCGTGGAGTCGCGTCCAACGTTACCCTTGGCGCGAGGGATTATGATCCAGTCGTGGGCCGGTGGATAAGTAAGGACCCGATACTTTTTGGTGGGCGACAGGGGAATCTATACGTGTACGTGAACGATGATCCGATCAATCACCGCGACGCCTTGGGGTTGGTCGTCTATGCGTGTCAGGAGCACGATTGGAGCAAATACTGGACCGGATATTACGGCTTCTCTCACGAATACATTCCTAATGGTCTCGGGTAGGACGATGCGTCTTGTTGGTTTAAGCATCGCATTGGCGCTAGCTTGTTGGTTCGCCTTTGACTCGCTTGCAGGGATCTTTATGTACTCCATTCAGGGAGATCTCTGTCGCAAGGTTCGAGGGCAGCTGGAGACGCTTCCGGCCTCACAGTGGTCAAGCGCATTTAAAATTTGTGCACAACGCGAAGGCCCGGTCTATCGGGCCTTTATTCTCGAATTGTTGACAGCAACAGGTCTTGTCGCCCTTGTAGTGCGCGGCATTTCGCACAGATTGCTCGAGACGCGCGCCAAACAGACGAGCGCGAAAGTTTGAAGAGATCGTGTGCACCGACCCCACTTGGGCCACGGGCAGGTTCGCTTGGCACGAGGGCTATGATCCAAGCGTGGGGAGCGCCGAGGCCGGGCCAGTACGACGGGCAATGGAATGATCGGTACTGCCTACACACCACCTGGTCCGCAGATCAGCCGAACGCGTTGCCCGATGGTTACATCTCGCCCTGTCCCGTCGTGACTCCCGCTTTCAGGCGGGGTAGCCGC
>CAXSGJ010000097.1:0-8704 GCA_964236865.1 uncultured Polyangiaceae bacterium | reverse complement strand
TGAACCCGACGCTCGTGGCGTGCGAGGCTCATTCCACGGGCAACACGACCTAAGTAGCCCATCTTATGGCCGCGCGGCCGCTGCGCAGGCAGCTGGGATTGTGAACGAGCAGAGTGGGGCGTTCAGCTCGTCGGGGTCGAGCTTGGCGCGGGTCGCAAGCCAATTGTTTGGCGCGAGCTCAAGGTAGCGATCACGCGGCCAGTACGGCAAGATGCGTAAGATCTCGTCGAGGTACTGCTGGGGATTGAGCGAGTGCAGGCGGCAGGATGCGATGATGGACGCGCACTGGCGAGCAGCGAAACGAAGAGGGTGTTGACGGCTGCACCGTCGTCGCTGCCGACGAAGAGCCAGTTTCGACGACCGAGGACCTGACGCCTCAGATTCAACTCGCTGATGTTGTTGTGAGCGGGGAGCCGACCGTCGTCGAGGAAGCGTTGCAGCGCGATGCGCTGATTGGTCGCGTAGCGAAGGGCAGCCTGAATGGGCGTCTCGTCGAGCACACGCGGCAGCTCTGCGGCGCACCACTCGAACAATTTGTGAACGATGGCGCGGCTTTTATCGCGGCGCACGCTCTCTTTGTCTTTGCGGCGCGAGTCCGCGATGGACCGCTCGATACGAAACAGCGCATCGATGTGCGATAGCGCCACCTTGGCTCGGTCGGGATCTGAATCGAGCGCTTTATAGAAGTAGCGACGGGCATGGGCCCAACACGCGACTTCGATGACGTCACCGTCTCTGTACAGGTGCTCGTAAACAGAGTGCGCATCGGCAACGAGGTAGCCCTTGTAGCCTTTGAGCAAGTTGTCGACGGCTAGGCCGTCGTGTTTGCGAGAGTAGCCGTAAAGCACGTGCTTTTCTGGGGCTACTAACACCCAGAAGTGGCCATTGCGGCATTTGTCTTTCGCGAGCACGAGCACGCCAGTGGCGTCGACGCACAGGTACGGCTCGTGATAGGCATCCTCGAACATCGCTTCGACGAGAGGTCGTGCGAGGTCGGCAAGCTGCTCGTGCCAGGTGCAGAGTGTGGACTTGGCGAGGTCGAGCTGCTCGCGCCGATAGATGTCCTCGAGGCGAGTGAGCGGCTGATGATCTTGCCAACGCCGCACGATGGAATCGGCGAGCATCGAGGGCCCGGCAAGGCCACGCTCGATGGGCAACTCGGCGGCAGGCGCGCAGAGCACTTCGGTCGCAGTCCCGCGCTCGCGGTCTTTGCGCACGAACTTGTTGTAGGTGATCGCCACGACGACGCACGAAGCCGGGCGGCGCTCGAGCACCTCGCGTGTATCAGCGCCGACGAGCTCGAACGCATCGAGGCCTTCGACCTGCACCTCAGGCGGCAGGATTTCGATCGCTACGCGCGGCAGTGTGTCGGGGAGCGGCTTTCTGACGGCTTTTCTGCGGGTGTGAGCCGGGACCGTCTGCTCAGGCTCAGGCTCTGCGGGCGTCGTCGTCAGCGCCTCGTTGCCGAGCGCGAGATTGAGAATGGCGAGCGAGAGCTGCGCGTCATTTTTCGGTAGCCGCTCCGCCTTTTGCCCGAGCAGGCCGACCCTGAGTCGCTCGACTTGCTCTTGCAACAACAGCGCGAGCTTCTTGTACTCGTCACGCTCGCGCTCGGTCTTGATGAGGCGCGCTTCGAACGCTTCCAAACGCTCTTCGAACGTACTCCTGGAGCAACTGTTTTGACGTTTGAAGGTTTTCTGGCGTCGATTGCGTGCCGTCGGAGCGCGCAAAACTGTTACTCGAGCTATTGTCCATGATCCAGTCGCCCGTTGGCTGCCCGGGATGAAGACCTCCAACATACAGCTTCAAGATTGAAACGGCAATTCCGTTCCGGGCGACTAAAGGATCCGGCATTGACGACCATCGACCTGTGGAGCGCATACAAGCTCAAGGATCGCGTTGCGCTACGTTCTGCTGCCCCGACCACGCTGCGGCGCGCCGTGCTCGCAGCTTGCGACGTCTATCCCGTTCCGTCGGGAAACCCATAGCCTTCTGCTCACACCCGGGCTCGGATGCTCGGCTACCTGAGGCGTCAGCGAGTCATCACAGTCGACCCGGATGCGGAGGTGCTTACCGTTTCTGACGAGCTCGCGGAGCGCGACCCGGCCCTGGCACAGCTGGCGGCCGCTGCTGTCTCCGGGCTCGCTCCCGCGGGTCCCGAGCTCCGCCGCCGGCCGGTGGAGCTCGCGTTCGATGGACGCCCCGGTGTGGTGGTCAGCGCACCGCTGTCGGTGCGCGAAGCGGGCTTCAGCTTGCATGCGGCCACGCGCGCGGGAGCCGCCGACGAGCAGGGGCGAGAAGCACTGCTCAAGTACATCTTGCGGCCGCCGCTCTCGACTGAGCGGCTGCTGCCCGGCCCCGACGGGCTGGTGCGGGGTCTAAGTCATCCAAAGCCAGCTCGGTCAGCGGCCGGCAGACGCCCCACTTGAACCCGAAGCTCCTGGCGTGCGAGGCTCTTTCCACGGGCAATACGAGCTAAGTGTTGGTTTAACCAACGGTTTTTACGCGAACAGGCCGTGTTGTGAGCGTCCGCGCCGAATTGGGACGGGCCGGGTTGGCTTCGCCAACCACATGCTTGCGTTTACCAGCAAAGGCCTGATCGACTGGCGCGGAACCTACGACGATTTCCTAGAGAAACACGGCGAGGACAGCAAACATTAACCTGACGCGGGCCGGCCGCATTCGTCGATGCGGCCCCTCGAGGGGTAGTGACGCGGGTTCTGAAGAGGGGGCGGTCGCGCTCCAGCAACGCACCTCGCGTGCCGCCAGCGTTCCCATTGGATTCACGGCCGCCAACGGTCACAATTGCGGGATGTGTCGCAACATTAGGCCACTTTTCAATTTTGCGCCGCCCGCCACCGAGGCAGAAATCCGCGCGGCTTCCTTGCAGTATGTGCGCAAAGTGAGCGGCGTAGCCAAGCCTTCGCTCACGAACCAAGCTCAGTTCGAGCGCGCCGTCGAGCAAGTTGCCCAGGTGACGCGACACCTCGTCGAGACCTTGGTCAGCAATGCGCCGCCGCGTGACCGCGAAGTAGAACGCGCCAAAGGCCGCGCCCGCAACATCAAACGCTTCGGCCCGCGCGCGACCGGCTAGCGACACTAGCGCCGGATCATTGCGGCCGCGGCGACCACCCGCCCGTCTCTGCGGAGGACGCGGCGCTCGCTCTCGGCGCCGCGCGGAGGGTCCGACTCCTTCGCCAGCGTTCGCGGAACTAGCGCGACGCCGTTTGCCAAGACAGTGCATTTGCCGCGTTCAACCGGTTGCGCAGTCCCGGGCCTATGTAAGAATGAACAGCGGCCGTGATTAAACAACCGTCTTGGATTTGCCGAGCCTCTTTACCTATCCTCCTCACGCTGGCCGGGGCCATGGCCATCGCTGCTTGCAGTTCCGACTCGGACTCGCCAGGCGGCACGAGCGCGGGTGGCGGCACTGCATCCGCGGGCACGCCGCCCACGTTGGGGCTGGCGGGCGCGGCTTCCGGCTTCGGCGGGTCGAGTGGCTCCGCTGGAGTGAGCGCTACGGCTGGTCTAAGCGGCGCTAGCGACTCGAGTGGCGCGGGCGGGCTGAGCGGTTTGAGCGGTGCCGGAGGATCGAGCGGTGCTGGAGGATCGAGCGGTGCCGCCGGATCGGGCGGTGCCGCTGGCTCAGTCGTTGGCAGTGGCACCGGCGGGTCCGGACAGGCAGGCACGGCCGGAGCAGGCATGAGCGGCCCAGACGTGATCAGCACTATCAGTAACGGCGGATTTTGGAATGATACCGCCGGGCATCGGATCGAGGCACATGGTGGCGGATTCATGCAGGTCGGCGCGACCTGGTATTGGGTTGGCGAAGATCGCTCGTTGAACGGCCGCACATTTCGGGGCATCAACCTGTACGCGTCCACGGATCTGTCACGCTGGGAGTTCCGTCGCGCCATCATTCGGCCAGCGACCACACCCACCTTGGCGACGATGGGCCGGATCATCGAACGGCCTAAGCTCATCTACAACGATACGACGAAAAAGTTCGTGGTGTGGTTGCACTGGGACGGCGATAACTTCGCCCCCGCGGAAGCGCAGGCCGGCGTGTTCACGTGCGATACGGTCGACGGCGACTACACGTTCGTCAAGTCCTTCAAGCCCAACGGCAACATGTCGCGCGACGATACACTGTTCAAGGACGACGACGGTCGGGCCTATTTCGTCTCGGCCGGCAACAACAATGCCGACGAGATCTTTTACCAACTGACCGATGACTACCTCGGTGTTGCAAAGCAGATCGCGAACCCGTGGCCAGGCGCATTCCGCGAGGCGCCTGCAGTCTTCAAGGTGAACGGTCGTTACTTTTTCATCTCATCCAGCACCAGCGGCTTCGATCCCAACCAGGCAAAGTACAGCACGGCGACGGCAATGGCGGGGCCTTGGTCAGCGCTGCAAAATATCGGCAACAACATCACTTACGACACGCAGCCGGCATTCGTGATTCCACTTCGTGGCGCTCGGACGACGACCTACATTTACGCGGGCGATCGCTGGCTCGATCCGGACGTGATCGGCTCCAAGTACATCTGGTTTCCACTCACCGTCAGTGGCAGCACGCTCAAGCTCGACAACAATCCGTCTTGGAAGCTCGATGTGACGTCCGGCGCGGTCGTCCCTTGATGGGCTCGCTGACGGACCGCTGCGCAAGCTCGCTCTCGAGTCACTCGTCATCGATCCCGCGCGCGTTGCTCCGCGCACGAAGGGGGTCGAGCACGCTCTGGCCGTTCAGGCGCGCTGCCACCTAATTCTAGGACATGCTCGTCGGCACTACGAGTGCGCCTGGGGTCTGCTCCAACTAGCCAGTACGGCGGGTAGCAGCACGACCGCAGACACGAGGCAGGCCAGCTCGCCCAGGACCGCGACCAACCTGAACAGAAACAGCGCGCGATTGGTGGCCAAGAGCAAGGACCCATAACCGATGATGGTCGCCATGGAGCAAAGCGCGACAGCGCCGCCGGTCGAGCGAATCGCCTCTATCACGCCTTTTCGCCGGTCTGCCGGTAGCGCGCCATCACGTTCACGGAGTAGTCCACGCCGATCCCGAACGTGATGGGAAAGGCGATGATTCACGGGCACAACAGCAGTGCAGAGCGTGCGATCACCGCGCATGCGCTACGAGAACAGCTCGTCGACAGTCGGCAAAACGCCATCCTCGTCGTCCCTCAGTTTGCGTTTGTCGCGCAGGGACCTCTCGCACGCGAGCGCCGTGTTCGTCCGCACGCAGATTGCCCATTCTTCGGTGACTTGGGAAACGAACGCGCTGCGCGACGTGCTGTACGCCTCGATGCTGCCCCGACATCTCGGTTCGACTGGTTTGCGAGCCCCGACGGAGGCCGGCTGATCGAGCGACGCAACGCGAATCGGGGCAGGGTCTTGTGAGCTGCCTTTTTTGCGAAAGGCGCTCAGCAATGGGTGCAACGTGCGTCGGGGCCCGGGTTATCGAGCGCCGACCCGGTCTGCTCCGGCCCGGTGCCGCGCGAGGTCAATCGCCGCCGTCGCGAGCAACCGCGCGCAAGCTCTCGCGCGTTGCCGCTTTGTGACATTGCTCCACTCTGCAGGGTTGCGCTCGCCTGAGCGCGAAGTTCCTGTCGACCGGTCAGTGGCTCTCGCGCCTGGTTTCGCCGCTGAATTGTAAGTGCGTCGCTTCGGATGTGCGTTCGAGTCCGAGTCCGGCAATCTGCCGCTCTCTCTGGGGGCCGGGCCATGCGGCCCCGTCGTAATAACCAGCTGTACACTAGAGATTGCGCAGGCCGACGCTGGTTCAGCTGATGACTCTCATGCCGGAGACGCAGGCAGGTGTGGACTGCTTGCTGCTAGCGATCTTGTCGCTCGCGCTGGCACCTTTGAGGTTTCGCCCCAGGCCGGAAAGGCCTGGCGCGCGCGGCTTCGAGCGTTGCCAGTCACTTCGTCGATAACGGATCTTCGAGCGCTCCACGCGATTACCCGGCGCGCGGCGACGAAGGTTCTCCAGCGGAGGGCGGCTCTGGTTCTGATTGAACGGTGAAGTGCTGCATGAGCACGCGCAACGCGGGGTGATGGCGAAGATCCGAGTGATATCCGAGCCACACTTCACGCGATGGGGGTGGCTCGCCCAAGTCGATCACTTCGAGCCCGTACGCGGCGCCCAGCGTAAGCGGCAGGACCGCGACCCCACCCCCATCGGCACAGGCGCGCGCTTGGATATCGCGGCTGTTGCTGCGGAAGCCGATCGCGCCGCGCGGCAGCCACTTGGCCAGCCATTCCACGTCAGCCAGCCCCGCGAGGGCGGTATCCATTACTATCAAAGTGATCGGCGGCCCATCGGAGCTGAGGACGCGGCGCGCGATTTCAGGTGCCGCGAATGCGCCATATTCCACGTGCATGAAATGTCGCTGCAATACGCCTGGTTCTTCGAAGCGACGAAACCGGAATACGATATCTGCGTCTCGCTTATCGAGGTCCAATAATCGCGTCTCGGCGAGCAGCTCGATCACGACGGCGGGGTAGAGCGCGCGGAACGCCACCAGGCGGGGAGCGAGGACGTGGTGCGCGAACCATTCGGATGATGACAGCCGGAGCAGGCCCGTTATCGCCTGGCCACTGGCGTAGAGTCGGCGATCGAGCGCGGAGTGCTTCTTCCTCCATGCGTGTTGCCGCAGCGACGGCTAGTTGGCCGGTTTCGGTGGGTACGAAGCGGCCGCCCGAGCGCTGCAAGAGTGGCTGACCGACTTTTGCTTCAACCTGTTGTAGCCGGCGACCGAGCGTCGGCTGGCTCAGCTGCTCCGTACGCGCCGCACCGGACAGCGTTCCTGCGCGCACGATCGCCAGGAACAGACGAAGATCTTCCCAGGAAAGGGCGTTGCTCACGCTTGCAACTTAGCCCCTGACGCCGGGCCCGAACAGAGCCGTCATTCAGCGATGAATAGCGGCTATGCAGCGCGAGCGATAGACGAAGCTGCAGCGCACGCCCTATCTAACAGGCAGCGATTCGCTGGCGAACTCGCACGCCGCGCGACGCCAACTGCAACATTTTTGACTCGAAGTGGAGGTCATCATGTCCAACCAGAATCACCCGGTTCAAGTAATCCCCGCTGCGTACGTCAGCCGCGCTGCCGCCAAAGCGCTGGTCGACGCCGCATTCGCCGCTGCCAAAGCCCTCGGCTTCGAGGCCGCGGTAGCGGTGACTGATGCGACCGGCACGCTGCGCGCGTTCGAGCGCAGCGACGGGGCCGCGTTCCTGACCGCCGAGGTCGCGGTCAACAAGGCCTGGACCGCGGCTTCATACGGCTACCCAACGCACGTTTGGAACACTTACGTTGCCGATCCGAAAGTCGCGCCGCTACAGAATCTGCCTCGGATGATGGCAGTTGCGGGGGGCCACCCACTCATGGCGGATGGCCGACTGGTCGGAGGTATCGGCGTGTCAGGCGGAAATCATCAGCAAGACCAAGAAGCCGCAGAGGCTGCGCTCGACGCGGTCGGGTTCCCGCGGCCAGCGTGATCGAACTTCAGCACAGGAAAACAAATGAAAGCCATCGGCTATAAGCAAAAAGGCGCGATCGACCGCGACGACGCGCTGGTTGATATCGAGGTTGCCCGCCCGTCGGCGGCCGGCCGTGACCTCTTGGTTCGCGTCGAGGCGGTTTCGGTCAACCCCGTCGATACGAAGGTGCGCAACGGAACGGGTCCGGACGGCTCCGAATGGAAGGTGCTCGGCTGGGACGCCGCAGGAGTGGTGGTCGAGGCGGGTTCGGGCGCTACGTTGTTCAAGCCAGGTGATGAAGTATTTTATGCGGGGTCGATCACGCGACCCGGAACCAACGCCGAGTTTCATCTCGTCGACGAGCGAATCGTCGGCGTGAAACCAAAGCGGCTCGACTGGGCGGAAGCCGCGGCACTGCCACTGACGGCGCTCACCGCCTGGGAGATGTTGTTCGACCGGCTCGACGTAGCGCGGCCGGTGCCGGGTGCGGCCAAGGCGATACTGATTGTCGGCGGCGCGGGGGGGGTTGGCTCAATCGCGACCCAGCTCGCGCGTAAGCTCAGCGACTTGGTCGTGATCACCACCGCGTCTCGCCCGGAGACCATCGCGTGGTCCAAGGAAATGGGCGCTCACCATGTCATCGATAACCGCCAACCCCTGGCTGCGCAAGTTGCGGCAATCGGCATCGGCGCGCCTGGCTTCGTGTTTTCTACGACGCAGACCGACGCGCACGCGGCCGAGATCGCTCAGCTAATCGCAGCGCAAGGTCGCTTTGGCCTCATCGATCATCTCGCTGACGCCAACTTGTTCATGGGTAAATCGGTGTCGATCCACTGGGAGCTCATGTTCACGCGCCCGATCTTCGGCACCGTCGACATCGCCTCTCAGGGCCTGTTGTTGAACGAGGTGTCCCGGCTCGTCGACAGCGAAACGTTGCGCACGACCATGACCGAGCGCCTAACGCCGATCAATGCCGCGAACCTGCGCCATGCCCACCGACTGGTCGAAAGCGGCACGGCGAAGGGCAAAATCACGCTCGAGAAGTTTTGAGCCTCAAGATCATCGAATGCCTCCTACTCGAAGCTCGGGCGCCCCCAGCACGGCCCGTCCGAAACAGGCCCGAACCGCCGTGGACAGACGACTGCGCGTAAAAACCGTTAGTTAACCCAACACTTAGCTCGTGTTGCGCGCCCAGGGAGAGTCGCACGGCCGAGCGTCGTG
>CAXSGJ010000096.1:0-8727 GCA_964236865.1 uncultured Polyangiaceae bacterium | reverse complement strand
TGGGTCTTGAAATGCTCAGTCAGGTATTCGATACGCTGGCTGAGGAGGGCTACCTGCACTTCCGACGAACCGGTGTCAGACTCGTGCAAGCGATACTTGGAAATTACGTCTTTTTTGACGTCCGCGTCCTGTGGCATTTTGATACTTCCTACGAAAGGCCGTTTCCGGCGCGACACTATACGCGCGCGCCTTTAAGGGTCAACCCTGGCCCGTCCGCTGCTCGGGCGTTGGTCGGCGCGTGCGCACCGGCGATAAATCCGAATAAACACCGGGACTTGTTAGGTCAACCGGCTCGACTTGACGACGCTTCGGCGCTCACGGCGCTTTGGGCCGCACGGCGATCCGGCCATCATCGAGTCGATGCGGGTCGAGGCAGGGCAGCGCCGCCGGACCGCAGACGGGTAGCTGGCCCAGGGATTGGATGAGCAGGTCCAGGGGGTCGGCGTCGAGCGCGACCCGGTCCGAGGCAGGTGTGGCCTCGAAGCCCGCGCCGTTGTCGGCGGAGTACTCCGTGGTGACTAGCGAATAGCTCGATGAAGGGTCCACGGGCCGACCACCGACCTCGACCTGCATGACGCTCGCGGCCGCCTGAGTGCACTGAATGACCATCCTAAAGCCCGATCCCTGAAATGGGCATTCGCAACCCCGCACGCCCGCGATCTGCGCCTGTTTGTCGAAGAGCGCGTTCAGCTGGGCGCCGCTCAAGCGCAAGACGGTCAGCGTGTCAGCGAACGGTAAGGCCGCCACGAAAGCGGCCTTCGTCACCGGGCCCGGCGCGAGATCGGCACGGATACCGGTGGTGTTGAGGAGCGCGAGGTCACTTCCCGTGTGCGCCCGGATGGCGTCGGCGATCAAGTTGCCGAGCGGCGAGTCGCCCTTCTTGGCCCCGTAACGCGGGATGGCGCCGAGCGCGAAGGCAAGGACCCGATCGTAACCGCCAGCGGCGAGCCGGGCGCGATACGGCTCGAGCAATGCTGCTAGCGCGGGCTGTTCGGGGACGTCCGCCGCTGCGGGCAGGAGCGAATGGCTCGCGCTGATGACCTCGAGCGCGTCGTCCGGGCCTGCCAGACCATCGCCCGCGGCGGTTACCGGCTCGAGCGTCAAATCCACCCGGCCCACGTACCGCCCGAATGCGCCGGAGTGGATCAAGATCACCCGCCGCTCGTGGCAACCGCGTTCCGCTCTCACCGACGGCGCGCAATCGAAGCGCTCGAGCGCGCTATCGATGGTCAGGTGTTGGTGCCCTCCGAGGACTACGTCCAAGCCGCTCGTGTTGCGAATCATTTCCTCGTCGCCCTTCAAGCCGAGGTGCGTGAGGGCGACGATCAGATCCGCGTTCGGACGCAGGCTGTCAATTGCACCCTGGACGGCCTCGGCCAGCGGCGTGAGGGATACACCATAGGGATTATCGAGCGAGGCCAAGTCCCCCGGGCTCGCCGGATTGGCGACTCCGATCACCCCCACCCGCAGCCCGCCCACGTTCAGCAGGGCGTAGGGCGCGAGCGCCCCGCCGAGCCCGGAGGCGGGCGCCGCGTAGTTAGCGGCCAAAACCGGAAACTGGGCGTAGCGCCGATGTTTTTCTACGAATTCAGCCGCGCCGGGATCCAAGTCATGATTGCCGAGCGCCACCGCGCCGGGCGCGAGCGCGCTCAGCGCGCGCAGCTCTGGCTCGCCCCCGAACTCGGTGAAAGCGGCCGTGCCCTCGATCAGATCGCCGCTATCCAGGTACAGCGTGCGCTCGCTGCTTTGCCGAATGTGGTCAATCAGCGTGGCGATGCGCGCGAAGCCGCCGACAGACTCGACCTTGCCCGTGTGACCCAAACCGCGCCGCGCGTCGGCCGCGCCGATCAGCAGCGGTTCGGGAAACACGTGCGAGTGCAGGTCGGCGGTATGGACGAGCACCAGCGTGGCGGGCCCCGACCAGCGCTGCCCGGTTTCGTGCTTCGCGCCGCATGCAAGCAGCAGCGCGGCGACCCCCACCAAGCTCACTCGTGACCTGCCCATCAGCGGCAGTATCGGTCGTGCCGGGCGCCAGTTTACTCGCCGACTTCCAGGCGCTCGCTGAAGCGCTCGATCAGCAAGCGCTCGATGTCTTTGGCAGTCTCCGCCGCAAAGGCGGCTTCCGCAGCCGCTTCCGCCTCGGCGACGGTGATGCTGCCGATGGCTTCGCGAATTTCGGGAATGGCCGACGACTCCATACTCAGCTCGCGAAGCCCCATACCGACCAATAAGATGGCGGCAAGTGGATCGCTGGCCATGGCGCCGCACACCAAAACGGGGAGTGCGCGGTTTTTGCCGGCGCGAATCACCATGCGCACGAGCCGCAAAATTGCCGGATCGAGGAAGGAGGCCAGGTAGGCGAGCTCCGGGCTCGAGCGGTCGACGGCCAGCGTGTACTGGACGAGGTCGTTCGTGCCGATGCTCATGAACTCCGTCTCGGCGGCGAATTCTTCGGCCATGACCGCGGCCGATGGCACCTCAACCATCATACCAAGAGGGAGCTCGGAGCTCTGCGCGTGGCCCGCGCGCTCGACCTCTCGGCGGGCCTGCTCGAACAGCCGTTTGACCTCACGCCATTCCCCGAGCGACGAGATCATGGGCACCATGATGCGCATCTCACCGTGGGCGGACGCCCGCACCATGGCGCGCAGCTGCGTCAGAAAAATCGGTTGGCGGGCTAGACCGAGCCGCACCGCGCGTAGCCCGAGCGCCGGGTTCATCTCCGCTGGGACTTGAAACACTGAGGAAAACTTATCTCCACCAATGTCGAACGTGCGAAGTGTGACTGGAAGTGGGGACAGCACTTCGACCACGCGCCGATAGGTCTCGTACTGCTCGTCTTCGCTCGGCGGCTCGGTGCGGTCCAGATACAGAAACTCGGTGCGATACAACCCTACGCCGCGCGCGCCTTGTTCGAGCGCCACCTCCGCCTCCGAGGGCAGCTCGATGTTGGCTCGCAACTCGACGGTCTGACCGCACCGGGTTTGAATCGGGCGATCACGCGCTTCCCGCCGATTACGAGCTACATCACTGAAGCGGTCGGCGCGTGCGTGCGTGTCGGCGATGAACTCGGCGCTGGGGGTGATCGCCACCTTCCCGTGCACGCCGTCGACCACGATCAGGTCTCCGCTGCCCACGCGTGCGAGCAGGTTCGGGACCCCGACCACCGCCGGAATTCCCAAGGCGCGCGCCAGGATCGCGGTGTGGCTGGTGCGGGTGCCCACCTCGGTCACGATCGCGCGCACGCGTTCTCGGCTGAGCCCTGCGGTCTCCGCGGGCGACAGGTCGTGCGCGACCAGCACGGCGGGCGCGCCGTCTTTCGGTAGCACGACGGCTCCTTGCTTGCCCGCCATGGTCCGAAGCAGCCGATCTTCGACGAACTCGAAGTCATGGCTGCGCTCGGCGAGGTACGGATCGCCGCTTTCACGCAGTTGCGCGGCCATTTCAGCCACGGCAAGGTCGAGCGCCCACTCCGCGCACACGCCGTCGGTTTGTATCTTGTGCTCCACGGCGGCGCGCAGCGTCTCGTCCTCTACCATCAACACGTAGGCTTCCAAGATCGATGTCTCGGCGCGGCTGGCCTGGCCTTGTTTGGCGGCCAATACAACGCGAAGCTCATTGCCCGCGCGCGCGACGGCATCGTCGAAATGGGTCAACTCCAACGCAACCGAGTCGCTCGTGACGTGCCGGCGCACTACGCCCGAGCGCCGCGTGTCGACGATCAACGCATGGCCGACGGCATAGCCGGCCGACCCCGGTATGCCCTCGAGCACCTGGGCGGTGCCGACCTGGAGTGCGCTGTCCCCTCTCATTCGCTATTCGTCTTCTCCGAAGCGGTTGTCGATCAGCTCACCCAGACTCAGCACGGCTTCTGCCGCGCTGTCACCGGTGGCCTCGATGTCGAGCTTGGTGCCCTTCGAGCCACACAAGAGCAAGACGCCCATGACGCTCTTCGCGTTCGCGGCCTGGCCGGCGCGACTGACCAAGATCTCGCAGGGATACTTCGAAGCGAGTTGGACGAGCTTGGTCGCAGCCCGCGCGTGCAGGCCGAGCTTGTTTTTTACTTCGAACGTGCCACGCGAACTGGTCATGGGATCTTCACTCCACCCAACTTGGGCTGTGGGCCTGCGTGGTCCGGATCGGCCCCTGGACCACTCATCCGAACGCGGTCGACATCGCGGTGCACGACGTCGATCGCCACGCCAACGCGCTGACGGAGCAGCGCCCCGAGCTCGTCGGTGATCACTACCGAACGATGCCGCCCACCGGTGCACCCCACGGCTACGGTGAGGTAACTTTTACCCTCCCGCTCGAAACGTGGCAGACAAAATTCGAGCAGGGAGGCGACGCGCTCCAGAAACCCGCGACTGTCCGGCTGGGCCAGGACGAACTGCTTCACGGCCGGCGTCGTGCCCGGCAAGTCACGCAGCTCAGGCACGAAATGCGGATTGTCCAGGAATCGGACGTCGAACAACAAATCCGCATCTACGGGCGTGCCGAACTTGAATCCGAAGGACACGAAGCGCGTATGGAGGCGCGGAGCGCTCTCGGCGCCTGGACCGAAGTGCGCGCTCACTTGCCTCCGCAGCTCGTGCACGCTCAGCCGCGTCGTGTCGATGACGAGCGTGGCGCGAGCGCGCAGGGACGTCAGCCGCTCGCGCTCGATCCGAATGCCGTCGAGCACGGCCAACGCCGCTTGCTGCCCGCCCGGCTCGGGGGTGGTGCTGAGCGGATGTGGGCGGCGCGTGCTCGAAAACCGACGCAACAAGGCCTCGTCTGAGGCGTCGAGGAACACGACGGCGAGCTCACGTTCACCGGGCACGCCCAGCGACTCGAGCGCCGCCGCGGCGTCGTCCAAGAAGCTTCGCACACGCACGTCGATGCCGAGGGCGATCCGCCGCACCCCCACGGCGGCGAACGCCTCGAGCGTATTTTTCATGACCGGGGTCGGCAGATTGTCGACGCAGAAAAATCCCAAATCTTCCAGCGCGTGCACGGCCGTGGACTTGCCGGCGCCGCTCACGCCAGTGACCACGACGACCAGTGTTCGCGAAGGGTCGGTCACCGGCGCTCCGGAGTACTGACGGGCGGGGGCGCGGAGCTCTCGTTCGGTGACAAGAAGCGGAACGAGCCGCTCGGCGAGCGGTGCATGCGTTCCTCGGGCTCTTCAGGGCGGAGGAGACCCTTTTCAATGCGCTCCACGAACTCTCGGGCGGGGTGATGCCCGGCCTGCCGCAACAGCTCGTTACGCGCGGCGATCTCGATGATGGAGCTCATGTTACGACCGGGCCTGACCGGTAACACCACTTCGCGAATCGGCACGCCCAGGAGCTCGCGGTGGCGGTCCTCGAGACCAATGCGGTCGTAGGGGGCGTCGGCTTGCCAAAGCTGGAGCTCGACGATTAGATCCAGGCGTTTGCGCTCGCGGATCGCCGTCACTCCGAACAGGTCCTTGATGTTCAGGATCCCGAGTCCGCGCACCTCAATGTGATGCCGTAGCAGCGCCGCCGGCTGGCCGAAGACCATACTGGGCGGGCGGAAGTCGCACTCGATTACGTCGTCGGCCACCAAGCGGTGCCCGCGCATCACGAGCTCTAGCGCGCACTCGCTCTTGCCGATCCCGCTCTTGCCAAGCAAAAGCACCCCGACCTCGAACACATCCACCAGCACGCCGTGGATGCGCGAGCGCGGCGCGAGTTGCTCATCCAGCAAGGTGTGAAGTGCAGTGATCACCGCCGAAGAGCGCTCGGCGCAGACGACGAGCGGTGTGGCCGTGCGCTCCGCGGCGTCACAGAACGCGCGCGGCGGGTCGACGCCGCGCGTCACCATCACGCAGCACACGCCGAGAGAGAAAAACACCTCCGCCGCGCGCACCTGTTGCTCTGGGCTGAGCGACTCCGCGTAGCTGAGCTCCGTTTCTCCAAGCACCTGCACGCGGCTCGGGACGACGCCGTGCACGTGTCCCACCAGCGCCAAGCCGGACTTTTGGATTCGCGGATGACGAATCTCTCGGCTGAGACCGGCCGCTCCCCCGACCAACCGCACGTTCAGACCGAGCGCCGGATCGTCGAGCAGGGCTCGCACCGTCACCCCATGCGCCAGTTGAGACGGGGGCTCCGAGTACACTCCTACTTCTCGCTCGCGTCGTGGGCGGCGATGAGCCCGTACACTTCTTCGCGGCTGCCCGCCGAGACCAACCGGGCGCGCGTGCCGTCGTCGCGTAGCAGACGTGAGATGCGCGCCAACGTGCGCAAGTGCTCGCCGGTGGCGCGCTTGGGACCGACCACGCCGAATACGATGTTCACGCGTTTGCCATCGATGGCTTCGAAATCAACACCCCGCGGGCACAAGATCAGAGCCGCAGCCTGTTGCTCGGCGTGGTCGAGGGCAGTGTGCGGGATCGCGACGCCGTCACCGATCCCGGTGCTTTGCAGCCGCTCCCGCTCCAACAGCAAGTCCTCGACCTCGGGCTGAGGCACGCCGACGGCGGGCGAAAGCAACTCAGCCAGAGTCTTCAGGGCTGCGTCCTTGTTCGGGATGATCCCGCCGTCCGCATCCACCACGATCCGGTCGATTGTTAGAATGTCACAGAGTCGCATGATGCGTCCGCTCAGCGCTCAGCGCTTGGCTTTCGCCGCGCGCTTCGGAGCCGTCTTTTTCGCGACCTTGGCTGCGGTCTTCGCGCGCGGGGCGGCCTCCACCTCGAGATCTGGGACGCGCGTGCTGGGTGCTTTGCGCACGCTCTCACCGCCGCGAACCTTGGCCTTCGCCGCGCCCTTGCTGGCGCGAATTTGGCGCTCGAGCTTGCCGAGCACGACATCGATCGAAGCGTACATGTCGTTGGTCGCCTCTTTGGCTTCCAAGTGTTCCCCACCGCTCGAGATCCTGACCTCCGCGACCTGCTTCAAGCGATCCAAAGACAGCGTCACCTTCGCCGTCATGGGCTGGCGCAGAAATTTCTGCAGCTTCGTGATCTTCTCCTCGGAGTAGCGTTTGAGGGCATCGCTCGGGGGTACATGGCGAAAGGTGGTACTGATCATTGGCTCTCCTGCGGGGCTCGTTAGGGCCTGCCGCTTACTTTACCCGAACTCGAGAGAGATACGCGAGCCTGACGTTTTTAGGCGCTTTCGCCGACCTACGTGGTCGAGGCCTCCTTGCACTAGACGCAGGAAAAAGCGCGCCTCGTCGACGCGCCGAGAGCCGCCTAAAACAGCCGCTTACGCTTCGAAGAGGCCAGGATGCCGAGCATCTCGCGGTACTTCGCCACCGTGCGACGCGCGATCTTGATGCCTTCGTTCTTCTCGAGCATCTCCACGATGGCCTGATCGCTGACCGGGTTTGCTTTGTCTTCCTGATCGATGAGCGTCTTGATGGCTTGTTTCACGCTCTCGCTGGCGATGTCTTCGTTGGCTACGCGGCGAATGCTCGAGTTGAAAAAGTACTTCAGCTCGAACAAGCCCTGCGGGGTGTGCATGTACTTATTGGTGGTGACGCGTGAGATCGTGGATTCGTGCATGCCTACGGCCTCTGCCACGTCACGTAAGATCATGGGCTTCAGAAACGCGACGCCACGTTCGAAGAAATCACGCTGTTTTTCCACGATGCACTCGGCCACTCGGATGATCGTCTTACGACGCTGCTCGATGGCGCGAATTAGCCACTGCGCGTTGCGCAGTTTCTCGCCGATGAATTCTTTGGCGGACGGATCCTTCATCAGGCGCTTGGTCAGCGCTTCGTTGATGAACAGGCGCTGCACGCCACGATCGTTGTCGAGCACGACGAACTCGTCCGCGTCCTTGATCACATACACGTCCGGCGTGATGCCGATCGTGCGGTCGTCGGTATCGGTGAAGTTGCGAGCGGGCCGGCTCTCGAATTCTTGAATGGTCTTGGCGGCCTCGTACACGTCCTCGAGCGAGATCTTCATTTCACGCACGATCGCCTGGTAGTTGTGCTTCTCCAGGTGATGCATGTGGTTCTTGATGATCTCGAGCTCGGGCTCGCCGTCCTCGTAACCGGCAACGCGAGCCTGAATGAGCAAGCACTCGCGCAGATCGCGCGCGGCGACCCCGATCGGGTCGAAGGCTTGGATCATCTCCAGAACGAGCGGCGCGTCGTCGGGGTGGAGCTCGGCCTCGGCAGCCAGGTCCTCGATCGTCAGGTCAGGCGTTCGAGTGCCGTCGGGTCGCTCGATGCCGGCTAAATCGAGGTAACCCTTTTCATCCAGGTTTCCGATGACGAGCTCAGCGAAGCGCCGCTCGTCCTCGGCGAAGTCGCTCATTTGCAGCTGCCAGAGCAAATGGTCCTGAATGTTGCCGGGCTTGGTCAGGTTCTGCTCGATCGGCGGCAGATCCTCGAACCCGCTGCGGCCAGTGGCCGATGGGGACTGCTGCTGGGTGCGGTTCTCTAGGAACTTTTCCCAGTCCACCTCGCGGGTGACCTTCTCGGTCGCTTTTACCTCGTTTCGAGGGTATTCGCGCTCCTCGCCGGCGCCGTGCTCGCTGACCGTGCGGACCTCACCCGGGGTATTCCGAGTGCGTTCCAACGGCTCTTCGTCCGAGAGCACCGGATTGTTGTCCAGCTCTTTGCGAACTTCGTCCACCAGCTCCAAACGCGAGAGCTGGAGCAGGCGGATGGCCTGCTGCAGCTGTGGTGTCATCACGAGCTGCTGCGACAGGCGGAGTTGCTGCTTGATTTCCATGGCGTCCTACGAGAGTTGGGCTCCAG
>CAXSGJ010000095.1:0-9003 GCA_964236865.1 uncultured Polyangiaceae bacterium | reverse complement strand
GAGCGACGGCCTCCGGAGCCGTAGGTCAGTGGTTCGAATCCACTGGGGCGCGCTGATTCTTGGTGAGAATCTAAGAGCGGCAGTGGTTGCGGCTTTGAGGCGGCTAACCTCAAATTCGATCTGCTCGGTTCTATCGACTTCGGCGGCGGCTACGAAGACCTCCTGCCGTATAGCGAGGTGCTCGACGTAGGCGGAAATGCAGTCCGAGTACTAACGCTGGAAAAACGGCCGCCACTCCGCCGACGACGATGAATCGAACTTCGTGGCGGGTGAGGATTTCAATCAGCCTGAGGAATCGGTTCTCCAACTCGCTTCACACTCTCGGCAAGCTGGTGCATCTCCTCGAGGGCCTGTAAGCACTCGAGCGGGGTGTCGCGGAGGCAGGCACGCACGAGACTTCGATCCACGCCGTTGTGGTCGTACTCCTTGCTCGGAGGAGCCTCGTCTTCGAGGTATGCGGACACGCCTGACACCTTACCCGATCTGGGCGACCAAGCAGCACCCGAACTTCGCGCCTGCGCGCAGGCTCGCGGCTTGGGCGGTCGTCGCGGCAGCTCAGCTAACCGGGACTCGGGCTCCAGCGTTGACCGTGGTGAGTGCCGTCCACTTCAATCAGGAACCTTGTTCCCTGACTCGGACCGGCAACGACCCCAAGTGCGCGCCGCGGCTCGGGCGGTTGCGGTGCGAAGCTTGGAACAGTACCAGTTCGGCAAGACGCAAGCCGTAGGACGCGCGCAGCGCCTGAAAGGCGCGAGCACGACCGGCCGCGCTGCGACGCACTCGGCAAGGAGCACCACCTAGAGCCCAGGCCTCCGGAACCGTAGGTCAGTGGTTCGAATCCACTGGGGCGCAAAGCGGCGTCGATGGCCGACGCGGTTAGATGCTAAGCGCGGCCCGAATGCGATGCAGAGCACTCTCGATATCGCTGACGACCAGCGATGCTTCGACCCTAACGATGCGATAGCCGGCGCGCTCAAGCGCTGCATCACGGCGAGCATCAGCGCGAGCGCGCTCGGCGTGATATTCGCCATCGACCTCAATCACTAGGCGCTGCGCAGGAGCAAAGAAGTCTGCGATGAAGCGTCCGAGCATCGGCACCTGCCGGCGGAAGACGACGCCCAAGCGACGCCCGCAAATTCGATGCCATAAGAGCGCTTCGGTAGCGGTTGGTGACACGCGCATCACGCGAGCGCGCTCCGCAAGGACCGCTACGCGCTGGTTGCTTCGAGACCGAAAACGAGGGCTTGTTGTTGGTTCGAGTCATGCCCAAAAAGGCGCAGGCGCCGTGACAGCCCCCCGACGTGTTGCGACTGACCAGCCGGGGCTGGCGCGGCGCGTGCGCCCTCTCGCATGACTCGAACCAACAACAAGCCCGAGCCGCAAACGAGCCCGTCGCGATCTTCGCATGCGCAAAGCCCAGGAAGCAGTAACAGTTCGGCAAGACACAGCCGCAGGACCCTCCGCCGCGCGCGGCGCGCCCTGGCGCCGCGTCCGGCGTTGAGGGTCCCGGTCGCGCGCAGCGCCAAAGGCGCGAGCACGACCGGCCGCGCTCCGACACACCCAGCAAGGAGCACCACCTAGAGCGACGGCCTCCGGAGCCGTAGGTCAGTGGTTCGAATCCACTGGGGCGCGCAAAGAGAAAGCCTTCCGAGGCTTCAGGAGGATCAGAGCGGGTTCGATCAGGCTATGGTCAACAGAGGGGGTCTCCGGGTCCATGAACTGTTGGCCGGTCCACAAGGGATACCTGGATTTCAGGGCCACGCGCCTGCGGCTACTGAAACTGGACCTTCGCGCCGCGCTCGACGCCGACGAAGTCCTTCGCGTCTGCCGCGTTCCATACGACCACGTACAAGATCTGCCAGTCCATGGAGTCCTTCGCGCCCTTCATCCGCAGCCTGGTCTCGTCGAGCCCAATCGATACCACGCACCCCAAGGCCTCAAGCCGGCGCACGTAGCCCACGGCGCGCTTGTACTCCTCCCGTCGCTCCACTGGATCCAGGTCACTGTAGAGGTCGAGCAAGTCTCTCATCAAAGACTCCAGGTCAGCGGCGACATCCCGGGCCTCGTCGGAACCGCTCACCACGCCGAAATGCATGGCGTGACCACGGCCGAAGCTGATGTCGTCGGCGGACCCGATGCGCTCGACGGGTACGAGCCGGTACTTTGCCTCAATCTCCGCCTTCTTTCGCCGCTCGTGCTCGGCCAGCAGCTCCGGGGTAAGGGCGTCGCGCTCGACGCCGACCTCGGCGGCGAGCGCGCCCACCCGGTCGAACGTGAGCTGGTCGACGGTCATAGCGAAAGCCCGCGCCATGGCCTGAAGAGTGTCGGCAGAAGTACCGTGGGCGCGCTCGGCGCGCTGGACAGTACGTGCGTTTATGCCAGCAATGTCCGCTAGCTGCTCCTGGGACCACCCCTTGCTCTCCCGAACTATCTTGATGTTCGTCGCGATAACCTGGTTCGTCATGCTCGCCTCCTTTGGCTCACTGACTTTCGCTTTCGAGTGTCGCCCACACCACGACACTAGGACGACAGCAACACGACAGGAAGGGCCCCGGCCACGAGCAAACCCCGCGGTAAGGCGCCCTGCGTACCCTGCCAACTTGCAAGAACGGGGTCCGCTAGGTCATCGACGGAGGCGAAGGAGAAGGACCATGCAAGTACAGCTCAAGAACGTGACGCTCGAGACCATCCAGAAGGAGGCAGCGGCGCGCGGCATGACAGAGGAGCTCGGCAAGATCACGACCCACGACTTCGGGGAAGGGCGGCTCACCCTGACTGCCTACCCCGGGAACCCTGCAGGGGCGGAGCTCCTAGAGCACTTGTCGGAGATCTACGGGGGAACGCGGACCAAGGTCTCAGGCTGAAGCCAGAACAATAAAGGTCGGCAAGACGCAGCCGTCGGACCCTCCGCCGCGCGCGGCGCGCCTTGGCGCCGCGTCCGGCGTTGAGGGTCCCGGTCGCGCGCAGCGCCAAAGGCGCGAGCACGACCGGCCGCGCTCCGACACACCCAGCAAGGAGCACCACCTAGAGCGACGGCCTCCGGAGCCGTAGGTCAGTGGTTCGATCCACTGGGGCGCGCTAAGCATGAGTGCGAGTCGGGAAGCGGTCATGATTTTCGGAGCGCTTTGTCGCGTTCTTCGAGCGTGGCTTGGAGCCGCATGAGCATCAGCTTGTCTTTTGGGCGAAGGAGTTTTTGTTTGAGCTCGATTTGTTTCTCGAGCGTGCGCACGCTATGGCCGGCAATCTCGAGGAGCTCGCTTTCGGGAAGCAAATCTTAGTAGTCGGCAACCCCAGTCGATGCGCCCTAAAACATCGAAATTGAGGCTTCGACTCTCGAGCAGCTGCTTGCCCGGGCCGATCAAATGCGAGGAATTGGGGCCGCAGCTTGCGCGGGTCGTCGCGGTACGTGGCCTTCAACTCGTTAAGCGCGGCGAGTAATCGCTTTACGTTTTCGAGAGTTCGCTCGTGAACGAGGTCGAAGTCTTGGGTGTTGATGGGAATGCGCTGGAAGACTGCCGCGACGCCGCCGACGACGATGAACGCGTCGCGCGCTTGATGCAGGAAAACGGCATCTGGGCGCGTGTCCTGCGGCGTTTTCGCCACACGACCGACTCCCGGCATCGGCTGCCAGCCGCACCCAATCTGCTTACGCAGAACTTCACCGCAACAGCGCCGAACCAAGTTTGGGTCGGCGACATCACGTACATCTGGACGGCCGAGGGTTGGTCGTACCTGGCCGTCCTGCTCGACTTGTACTCGCCTCGTGTCGTTGGCTGGGCAATGCGCAAGTTCGCTCAGCTGCGAGCTGGCACTCGCCGCGCTCGACCATGCCCTGACATGCCGCCGGCCACCTTTCGGTCTTTGCCACCACACCGACCGCGGCAGTCAATACGCGAGCAGAGCGTATCGGCGCGTGCTGGAACGCCACGGCGTGGTCGCTAGCATGAGTGCGGCCGGCAACTGCTACGACAACGCCGTCGCAGAGAGCTTCTTCGCGACACTGAAGAAAGAGCTGGTGCACGGCTGCGCTTTCGAAACACGCTCGGAAGCGTACGACGCCATCAGCAACTACATCGAGAACTACGACAACGCGAAACGCCGCCACTCGGCCGCCGGAAACGAATCACCCATCAACTTCGAGCTGGCTAATTCCGGTCTGCTCGGGGCATAGTCGCCCTAACAATCTGTCCGGAAATTCCGGGAAACTCCACCCACTATGGGCCCCGGAAAGCGAATCGGGGCGGCGCGCGGAGCGGATTAAATCGAAACTTGCGATGAGGATTGCGGCGACAGAACGGACGGAACGAGCAGTTATAGGCGCCCGCACGGAGTCTGCGCGGTCGGTCACGCTCGCCTGCCGCCGTGATGTGACATGTCTGCTTTTCCCGAGCGACGGGCACCGCTGGTGCGCACGCGACGAGGGCGTAGATGCGGAGTGCGTAGGTGCCGATTGGAAAGATGCTGGCGCGGTTTTCGTGGCGCCATTTGGTCCACGCCCGACGGTATGCGGACGAATTTGAGCATGCGCTGGATGGCAGCGACGCGCGCTGGCGTCGACTTGGCGGCGATGCCAGGGCTCGGGTTTCTTCTCGGTGCCGGAGTTCTGGGTACAGCGGCGGAGCTTTGTCGGAGAACGGCATTGGGTCCGAGGAACGACAAGCCGCGGAGGGTCATGTCTTTGTGGGGCGCTTCACGAGCTTGGCGACCGCGTCAAGCACGCGCGCTTGGAGCTCCGAGTCGCTGAGCGATGAAAAAATGCTCCGACGGGTAAACTGGAGCGGGGCGCCGTTGGAGAGGTCGCCTTCGTCGTCGGAGAAGTCGTCGGGCGTCTCGACTTCGCGCGCCTCGCCAAGTCGGTGCGAGATGACGCCGGGCCAGCGCCACCCGCCCGAAACGGGCGCGAATGCCGTTGCACGATCAATGCGCGTAAATTCTATTAGATATTACGCGAACCTGAGCCTCGCACAACGGGATCGCGCGGTCACCGGCCTGAACCGCTTGGCGGCTAGTGGGCCTTTGGTTGTCCTAAACAGACTCTTCAAGCAACGCCACTCGCACGACGTGCAAGCACTACTGGACGCCGACACAACGAGGCTGGACGTCGGCGTGCTAATCGCGAGGAGCAAAATAGTGAGCGCAGACGCTGCGGAGCTCCGCACCGCACTAAAGGTCCGATCGTTGACTCAGGTCCAGTCGGTCAGGCTTTGGCGTGCATAGACCTCTCTAAACGAGGGGCGTGCCTTCATTCTCGAAGCGTGCTCGAACAGTGTCGGCCACGTGTCGGTTGGCCTCGGCATGTTGCGCGACCAGCGCATCAGCATTGTTAGCAAGAAGTCGGCCGCTGACACTCTCGTGCCCAGTAGATATGGACCGTTCGTCGCCAGAAAGGTCGAGACACGCTCCCACGCGGCCTCGATGTGCTCGCGCGCGTGCGCCTTAGTGGCGCCGACGTTGGGCGCGCCCGCGGGCTCAGTGGGATAGAACCAGGCGCGGTACGCGGGCTGCAGCGTGTTCGCGAGGAAGAACATCCACTGGTAGTACTGCGCACGCTCCGGCGAGCCAGGCGCGGGGGCCAGGCCCGCGTCTGCATGCAGGTCGGCGAGATGCATGACGATGGCGGCCGCCTCGCAGATCGCCCGTCCGTCGAGCACGAGCGTGGGCACGACCCCCGCCGGGTTGACCCTCAGATACTCGGGCGACTTCTGCTCCCTGGCACCGAGGTCGAGGTTCCGGACCTCGTGGGGTAGGTCCAGCTCAATCAAGAGCCAATGGACCACGAGGCTCGCGGTGCTTGGCGACGAGTATAGGATGATCATGCGGCGTCCCTCGATGGCTTGAGCGTCCGCGCTAGACTGCGCGATCGCGCCATGATGGGCGAGCGTGGCCCGGGTCGCAAGAAACGCCTGATGCGCGGATCGCCTGCGACCACACGGCCGCTTCGCTCCGCTACCGCGCAGCATCGGCCGCCGGACTGCGGGGGCGGCATCGTTGCGGGTCGAAGTCGGCTCACGAACGGTGCCGTCGGTACACCACGTGCCTCCGTAGTGGATCGCCCGAAGGAAGTAGTGGGTGGTCAAAATCCTCGTCGGGCGAGTGGAGCATACCAAGTCTATCCATGACGCGACGAGAGCGATCATTGTGGACACTAGTGACGGCGACCACTTCGGAAATATCGAAAAGCGTGCGCCCTTGGTCAATGATGGCGCGCGCGGCTTCGGTGGCATAGCCTCGGCTCCAGTGGGCGAAGGATAACCGCCAGGCAACCTCGATTCCAGGAACGAGGCCGCGATCAAAGTCAAAGCGAGAGAGTCCGACGAGACCCACGAATTGGCCGCCGCGCGTCACCACACAGCGGCCATAGCCGTGCTCGTCAATGTGCGCGAGTTGCCGGTCAAGCCAGTCTCGGGTTTCCGGCTTCGACAGTGGACCGCCCAGCGGTGCCATGACGCGCGGATCGGAGGCGAGTGTCATCACCCTGTCGATATCATCGGCGCGCAAAGGGCGGAGTGTGAGACGAGCGGTGTGCAGGACATTCATCGGAGTGCGACCATTCTACATCCGCTTTCCGGCTTGACGGCTTTGGAGCGGCCGCGTGGCAGGCTATGTTGCAAGCATGTCGCACCGAGTCCTGTTGGTGAACGGCGGGGGGCGTGGCATCGGCACGGCCACGTGTCGCTTGGCGGGCACGCGCGGTTATCGCGTCGCGGTGAAGTATCGACGGGACGCGGGTGGCGCGCAAAGGTCGTGTCAAGCATCGAGAACGCCGGGGCTCCGGGGTAGCACTGCAAGCCGACGTCACAATCGGACGAAGTCGAACGCCTCTTCGCCGAGACCGAGGCGCGTCTCGGGCGTGTCACTCTCGACCTCAACGTGTACGGCGCGCTGTTGTGCGCGCAGGCAGCCGCGACGACGATCGCGCGGGTTTGGACGCGGATTGCACGACTTGAGCCTCATGACAACGCCCGCGCTCGTCGTCACCGGTGACAGCGACTTCAATCCGATGTTCTCCGAACGCCGTGATTGGCGAGCCGATGCCTACCGCCTGAGCCCCGGCCTCAAGTCATTGCTGACGCTCAACGGCGCACGACATTTTCGTGGGGGCATCTCGGGCTACGACGCCAAGGAGGCGTCCGACGAGAACCCGCGCTCGTCGCCCAAGGCGCAGCGGATCACCTGGGTGTACATTCGTACACGCTGTATCCCGACGATCCCGCTTGGAACGTGGTGGCGGAGGAGCTTGCTGATCCTGCAAATCAGGTGGGCCGCCTCGTGGCTCGCTAATCGGGGTCACCACGGGCGATCCGGCGAAGGCGCTACTCAAACGTCGGGCGAACGCGGAACTACTTGCCGCGAAGATCGAGACCGACCTAGTTGAGGTTCCGGTCTCGGCAGCGGAGCGGCACTGCCACCAGTGCGGCGGTGATGATCGCGAAGCTAGAGGAGGGCATGACGAGGGTCGGCATTTCGCTGCGCGTGATTAGCCTTTTTTTACCGGGATGTTCACCATCCAGTCGACGTTGAATTTGTCCGTGACCGCGCCAAAGATATCGCCCCAAAATTGCTTGACGAGCGGGATGCGTACCTTACCGCCGTCCCCTAGCTGTTCGAAGATCGCGCGCATCTGCGGTTCGTCCTCACAGCTGAGCGAGAGCTCGACCTTGGCCGCCTTGGCACTGGCTAGCGGCGAGTCGCTCCCCATGATGCTCGCGGCACCGCCGTTCAGGGATGCGTGCATGACGAGGTCTTCGCTCATGCCGGCCGGACGCGAGTCCGCGGGAACGCTGCTAATCTTTTGCACGGTGAGCTCGCCCCCAAAAATGCCCTTATAAAATTCCATGGCTTCGGCGCAGTTGCCTTGGAAGAAAAGATACGGCGACAGAGTAATTGGGTTCATGTTGGGACCTTTCACGTATGAGCCGACCTCTACAACAACGCGCAAGGCGCATGCAACCGTCAGCACGTGTCGCGATCGCGGCCTCCAACTTGGGCACTTCGCCGAAAGGCGCGCCGTTTTTAACCATCACCGGCAATCGTGCCACCTGAGCGCAAATGTCGTGCTGGGCGAGGGCCTCGAAGTATAGTGGTGGCAGGTTTGGCGCTCGGCGGGCGCCGCTGCATTGCGTAGGTCCGAGGTGCCAAATCAGATCCGTTTACTACTCGACGCCGACATTGCCACGGGCACCCTAGCCGCTGAAAACGGGCGCTTCGAAGTGACGGGGCTCGGCGCCGAGTTCCGCAGCAACGCAACGTTGACCCGAACGATCAGCCTCACCATGCCGCCGGGCCCCGTGGACTTTCGCAAGGTGCCCCCCGGACAAGTTGTCAGCGGGCCAAATCGAAAATGAATGCCACCTCGGCCCGGCGAGGAGGAGTAGTTTGCGTTGGGCTCGGTTGTTTGCTGCTGAGTGCTTGCCCAGAAGCATCGCCGCGACCGAGCATCCCCGCGCCGGTCGTCAGCACTGACCTGGCGATGCTGCGCACACTGGTTGCCGTGCCGGGGGGAGTCGTTCCGGCTCGCTGGTTCATACGCGCTTTGCGGCCGCAAGGCTCGCGCTGGGTGCCCGGGCCCACGGACACGATCCTATTCGCTTAAGCTCTGGCGAGCTCAGCGGCTCCAAGTAAGCGCGCGCAGGGCGGACGCGCGCTCGGATGAAATCCATCCGAGCCATACGGGTCGAAGCGGAGTGCACCGGTGTCTTGGTTCGGAAGCGCGGCGTGAAACACCTGCAAGACCGGGACCTGCGAGCCTTCATGAGGCAAGCTGGCGAGCGCGACGTCCACCCGTTGGTCTTCGAACACGACGGTGACGTCGGGCCCGACCGGCGGCAAATTCAGCTCGTGATGCGGATGCGGATGCGAGTGCGAAGCCGAAGGCCTGGGCGCCGGCACAGCGTCGACTGCGGACGCGGTGGCGGCCAGTGCCGCATTCGGCTCACGGCGACAAGCTGCGCTCGGAATGAGCACGATCAGGAGTGCACAGCATCGGTGACGACGAGCCGCGTT
>CAXSGJ010000094.1:0-9267 GCA_964236865.1 uncultured Polyangiaceae bacterium | reverse complement strand
GACGTCGTCGCGTTATTGAAGGCGCTCGGATGATTCTCGGGACGAGTCGCGCGGTTCTTTCATCCTTCAATGGGGCCGCCGCGTGAACACGGCGGAATGAAGATATGCAGAATTGTCGACGCCGGAGCCTTCTGGCTCCTTCAATGGGGCCGCCGCGTGAACACGGCGGAATGCGACCGTAGTGAACGTGTGAAAGTCACCCAGTGCGAACCTTCAATGGGGCCGCCGCGTGAACACGGCGGAATGCTCCAGGCCAAGCACACTGCACGCCATGATCGCGCTGGCCCCTCAATGGGGCCGCCGCGTGAACACGGCGGAATGAGAACACCAGCACGAATTCGTGCGCGCGCATCGGTCCCTTCAATGGGGCCGCCGCGTGAACACGGCGGAATGACTCGGTGCTGGTCCGAAACCAGTCTGGGCGGACCGTCTCTTCAATGGGGCCGCCGCGTGAACACGGCGGAATGCGACGACGCGGGGCAAGTGGAATCGGTGGGCATGGCCTCTTCAATGGGGCCGCCGCGTGAACACGGCGGAATGGGCCACACCGTGGGCGGGCCTGACGAAGGGCTTGACCTCTTCAATGGGGCCGCCGCGTGAACACGGCGGAATGGGCCACACCGTGGGCGGGCCTGACGAAGGGCTTGACCTCTTCAATGGGGCCGCCGCGTGAACACGGCGGAATGTACCTTGCCGCGCTTCGGCTTGACCCATCGGCACTCTCTTCAATGGGGCCGCCGCGTGAACACGGGGTCTAAGTCATCCAAAGCCACGTCGGTCAGCGACCGGCAGATGCCCCACTCAAACCCGACGCTCGTGGCGTGCGAGGCTCTTCCACGGGCAACACGATCTAAGTGTTGGTTTACTTAACGGTTTTTACGCGCAGTCGTCTGTCCGCGGCGGTTCGGGCCTGTTTCGGACGGGCCGTGCTGTCGAAAGCACGGCTCGCATCTCCGTAAGCAAGTCCGTAAGAAGCGCATGCTCTTACCCGCGCGCACGCCCGGCGATGCTCCGAGCTGATAGTCCGGAAGGTCGGCGCCAGATCTGTCCTTGCTTATGGCTCTGGTGCGTCGCCGCGGAGCAACGTGGCGCCAACCGGCGGGCTCCGCCGAAGCTCGAAGGATACCGTGGTTCCTCGCCCTGGCTGGCTCTGAATGGCTACGTGTCCGCCGTGAACGTCGGCGATGCGCTTGACAAGAGCCAACCCGAGCCCAGTACCGCCGGTCGCGCGCGTTCGACTGCGATCGCTTCGAAAAAATGGTTCGAACACGTGAGGCAAGTCCTGAGGCTCGATGCCGATGCCCGAGTCAGCTACCTTCACAAAAACGACCCCTGGGTCACCACCGATGCGAACTCTGATCGGCGAATTCGTCTCCGAGTATTTACAAGCGTTTTCGAGTAGGTTGTCTAACAGGCGACGCACCAAGCGCGCGTCGGCGTGCGCCTCGGTGACTTCCTCGGTGGCTTCGATGACAACGCGCCGCTCGCCGTGCGCATCGCGAAAGCGGGCCACCGCGTCTAGCACCAGCCCGCGTATGTCTGTTGCTTCCAAACGTGCCGGAAGCTGTCCTCCCGAAAGGGCCCCCGTCCCCATCTCGAGGCGCATCGCTTCCATCACGCTTTCGACGAGGCGCTCCAGATCCGTCAGATCCGTTCCGATTTCGGCCAGCAGGAGTGGGACGCGCTTTGGGTTCTCGATTGCGGTCTCGAGCACGACCCGGATTCGAGCCAAAGGCGTACGCAGCTCGTGTGAGACATTGGCGAGTAATTCTTGTTCGGCGCGTATCAAGCGCTCCACGCGTTCGGCCATGTCATTGAAAGCGCGGGCGAGGTCGCCCACTTCATCTCGTCGAGCAGTTTCGGCTCGGGCCGACAGGTCGCCTCGGCCAAATGCCTGGGTGATCGCGACGACCCGCTCGATAGGCCGCGTGATTGAGCGCGCGAACGGGAGTGAGGCGAACGCCACGAACACAATCACGATGATAAAGGGGGGAGCAAGCTGGGGAAGCGAGGGGACGGCAGAAGGCTGAAATACGATGTAGCCACCGCCGACACCATCGGCACAAGAAACCGCCTGGCTAAAGCCAATCTTCGACAGCGGCTGACCGCCGCCGCGCAGCAGCATCAACTGCTCTGGAGTGAGAGGTGGCAGCGGCGGTTTGGCGAAGCTTCTCCGTAACACCCCGCGATCCGAATAAGAGGAGGCGGCAAGATAGGATGGGTCAGCAACGGCGTCCTCCCGGCGGTCCAAAGTCGGAGGGTTCAACAGGGCTTGGCACAGGTGGGGACCGAGCCATTTGCTGAGAACCAAAGCGTCGCGCTCGAGGCCCGGTCGTATGAGCAGCGCGAAGAGCAGCGTGAACGTGAGCGCGACGGCGAACAGCACGACCAAACCGTGCAAAAAAACCCGCGAGTGCAGGCGATGTCCCTTCAGCAAACTCAGCACGAGCCGGTGCCATCCACCAGCATGTAGCCTACCCCACGCACGGTTTGGATCAACGCGCCGCCATCGGGGTGCGCGGAAAGCTTTTGCCGTAGGCGCGAGATCTGCACGTCGATCGCCCGATCGAACGTTTCACCGTCACTGCCTCGTGAGAGCCGGAGCAATTGATCTCGGGAAAGAATTCGCCCGGGGCGCTGCGCGAGCGTGCTTAAAAGATCGAACTCCGCGCTGGTGAGGACCAGTCGCTGGCCGCCGAGTGTTACAGATCGACTCGCGGTTTGGATCGTCAAGGAGCCTACTTGGATGTTCTTGGGCTTTGGAGCGAGCTCTCCGCGGTCGCGGCGGACGACGGCCCGCATTCGGGCGAGTAACTCGCGCGGCGAGAAGGGCTTGACGACGTAGTCGTCCGCGCCGGTTTCGAGGCCGAGCACTCGGTCGGCCTCCTCCGCTCTCGCCGTCACGACAACGATCGGAACGTCCGACTGCTGGCGGATGGCCCGGCATACCGATAGCCCACTTTGCCTTGGCAGCATGAGATCGAGCACGACGATGTCGAAGCGACCGCGAGTGATCTCCAGGACCGCCCCCTCGCCATCGATTACGTGAGTGACCAGAATCTCATGCTCGTGCAGATATTCGGCCGTAAACCGCGCGAGTCGAACATCGTCCTCGACTAGGAGCGCTGACATCGAATCGCTCATCTGCTCACCTTAGCGCGTTCGAGGCGGCTGCACCGGGCTGAAATCATTTGCAAAACGACTCGAGGCCGCCCACTGCCCACTGGCAGGCGCGGGTCAGCTGACAATGGCAGTGATGCCCCAGCTGCACCTTGTTTAGGTTGCCGCAAGTCGCTTTGCTCGTCCCAGAGTTATCGCGTCGGATATGGATCTTGGGTCGAGCTGGGCATTCGGAGCGCGGCGCTGAAAGAGGCGAGATTTGCGCTCGCGTCGCCTGAAACACACTGCAATGGACGTGCAACATTGGCCGGACGTGCCATCGCCACTATCTCCAAAACCGGCGGTCGCAAATGCCGCCGCGCTTCGTCGCGCGGGTGCGGACGCTCGCGTTCTGCACGGCAGAGTGGCGGATTCGTACGGCAATGGCACCCAAGCACGAGAGTGAACACGCGATGATCGAACAAATAAAAACCCTCATGGTGGATTCGGGGGCAACCTGGGTGCTTTGGCTTTTGGTGGCGCTCAGTGTTTGCTCGGTCGGCGTCATGCTCGACCGGGCGCGGGTGTTTCTCGGTCACCGAGATGACGTGCCGGTCCTCGTCCAGGATCTCAACCGACTACTCGGCCGCCAAGACATCGTGGGCGCACACGCTCGACTCGGTAGGTCGAACAGCGCCGCAGCGGCCATAGCCCTCGCCGGCCTCACGCAATGGCAAAATGGCGCGCGCGCGGCGGAGGAAGCAATGGCGGCCGCCACTGGCCTTCAGCGCTCGCTGCTCGAAAAGCGGCTCATGTTCCTCGGCACCGTCGGCAATAATGCCCCCTTTATTGGGCTCCTCGGAACGGTGATCGGCGTCGTGGGTGCGTTCGAGGAGCTCGGTCGATCAACGGTGAAGAGCAGCGCGGCGGCGACCCAGCTCGCTCCCGAACGGGTCATGAGCACCATCTCGGAGGCGCTGGTCGCGACCGCGGTCGGTCTCGTGGTCGCCATTCCTGCCGTCGCGGTATTCAACTTCTTTCAAGGGCTGCTGACGGCCGCGCTCGACGACGCGGGTACCCTCGGACACGTGCTGTTGACCCACATCGACGGCGCGCTCGACGCTGAGCTGCCGAGCGGACGGGCATTGTCTTCATCTGCCATCACGCCGGCGCCCGAACCGCATTTGGCTGCACCAAGTAGTGGGGCTTGAGTCATGGCCGGTGGAAACTCGCATTCGAGGAGCGGCGGCATCACGGGCATCAACGTAACACCTCTGGTGGACATCACGCTCGTCTTGCTGATCGTTTTCATGGTCACGGCAAAGCTGATTGTCAATCACGACGCTCTTTCTGTCGACTTACCCAAAGCGGCGTCTGGCAACGAGGTTCAGGAGATCTTCAGTGTTGTCCTCTCGGCAAGCGGGGCCACCCAGGTCAACGGACAAACGCTCGCCAGTGACGAGCAAATCTTTGGTCAAGCCCAGGCCGCTCAGGGCCCTAATAAGGATCTTCGCGCGGTCATCAAAGCCGACGCCACCGTCAATCACGGGCGCGTCATGCACGTACTCGACCTCCTGAGGCAATCCGGCGTCGGCAAGATTGGCTTTGGCGTTGTTCCCGGGCCAGCGTCGTCCGCCGCTGGAGCTCACTGACACGATGCCACCAGCAACGGCGAAGCAAAGCTCGATCGATGCCGTGGATGCCTTGGTGGCGAGCCTTCGTCGCGAGCGACCGTGGCTCGTAGCGGCCGTGCTCGTTGCACTAATCGTGCACTCTGCGGTGGCCGTGGCGTTGCCACAGCTGTTCCACTCGCCGGCGCCAGGCGCGGCACTTGCGCCCTCTGTTACCGAGGTCATCGACATCGAGCAACCGTTACCGCCTCCCCCGCGCAGCGAGCCGAAGCCGCCTGAACCACCTGAGCCAGCTCGAGCGGCAGCAGTGCCGCTCCCGACCAATACACCTCCGCCTCCAGCACAGGCGGCCGCAGTCCTAACGAAGGAAGCCACTCCGAACGAGCCCGTAGATCTCACAGACAGCATCGTGACCGGATCTGCGGCGACGTTCGCCGGCGGAACGAGCTCCACGAACGGCACCGGCGACCGCGCGGTCCACGGCCCCGTGGTCGTCGGCGCCGTCCCGGCGGCGGCGTCTCCCTCGACGCCGCGGTCTACGGGGCCAGACCGGTCACGCCGGCCCGCACTCGCGGGGGGCGCCCATTGGAGCTGCCCGTTTCCTCCGGAGGCTGACGGCGATCAAATTGACAGCGCTGTTGTCACGATCCGAGTCCTCGTCGATCCGTCCGGTACTCCCAAGAGCGCCAATGTGCTCAGCGATCCGGGGCACGGGTTCGGACGGGAAGCGACGCGCTGCGCCCTGAGCAAGAGCTGGAGCTCGGCTTTGGACCACGACGGTGCTCCGACGGAAGGGACGGTGGTCGTCAATGTTCGTTTCGATCGCTGAGCGTTTCCGCGTCGCGCGGGCTTTAGTTTTCCTTGCGCTCATCTTTGCCAGCTTGGCCGCGCGCGCACAACAAATGGACGCGGCGAAAGGGTCGACGATCACTCCACCGCGCCTAAAGACTGATTCCGGTGCCGAGTACCCAGCGCAGGCACTCCATGATCAAGTTCCGGCCTCTGTGACAGTCACGCTTATTTTGGAAATCAGCACGGACGGAGCGGTAGCGAAGGCGGACTTACAGACTCCACAGGGCCATGGCTTCGATGAGGCCGCGCTCGCAGCGGCGCATAAGCTCGTGTTCGAGCCGGCATTGCGCGATGGCACGCCCATCTCTGCGCGGATCAAGTTTCAATACGTCTTCACGCCGCCGGCGCCACGCCTCGTTGGGCGCGTCGCAAGACAGGTGAGTGACCGGCCGATCGCCGGAGCGCAGGTCAAGGTTCGCGACGCGAGCGGCGGGGAACACACGACTTCGACCGCGCCCGACGGCTCGTGGGGCTTTTTGGATTTGCCGCCCGGGCATGTTCACATCCTGGTGAGCGCGGCTGGTCAGATGCCGGTCGACAGCGAAGAGGACCTCGCATCTGGGCAAGAGACGTCTCTCACCCTGCGGCTTTCGCCCGAGCTCGCCTCGACGCCAGTGGCGGAGTCAGCGCCCGGCGCGGAAGCACCCGTCGAGATCCAGGTGCGTGGCGAGCGCCCGCCTCGTGAAGTCACCAAACGCACCCTCGGCAAAGAAGAAATCGAGCACATCCCGGGGACGAATGGCGACGCTTTGCGCTCTCTGCAAAATCTGCCGGGGGTGGCGCGCCCACCGCCCTTTCAAGGCGCCCTCATCGTCCGTGGGTCGGCTCCCGCCGACACGAACATCTTCGTGGATGGCACGAACATTCCGTTGATCTACCACTTCGGCGGCCTCTCTTCCGTCGTGCCCACTGAACTGCTCGAAAAGATCGACTTCTACCCCGGGAACTTCAGCGCAGTGTACGGCCGAGGCATGGGCGGCGTGGTCGACGTCGGTCTCCGCGATCCGAGGAGCGACGGATTACATGGCTTGGCCCAGGTCGACTTGATCGACGCCCGTCTGATGCTCGAGGGTCCCGTCTTCAAGACGGGGTGGAAGTTCCTCGTAGCGGGGCGGCGCTCCTACTTCGATGCTTGGCTCGGCCCCGCCCTGAAGCGGACGGGGGCGGGGGTCACGACCGCGCCCCGGTACTATGACGGCCAAGCGATGCTCCAGCGTGATATCGATTCACACTCTTCGTTTCGACTGACCTTGCTTGGGTCGAACGACGCTCTGAAGATACTCAATCAGACTCCAGACTCCGCCGACCCCACCTTTGCCGGTCAACTCGGCTACAGTACGAGCTTTTGGCGCTTGCAAGCAAGGTATCAAAACAAGTTGAGCGCTCGTACCGAGCTGCGCGTGACCGCCGCGTATGGGGTGGATGCAATTGACCTCGGCGTCGGCACGAACTTGATCAGGACCACGCTACATCCGGTCTCCGCGCGCGCTGAGCTGTCGCAGAAGGTCGTGCGGGGCCTCAGCGCGAACTTTGGCGTGGACTTGGTCTACGAGCCGTACTACGTGTCCCTCAGTGTTCCCCCGACGGTGCGCCCCGGGCAACCGTCGGGCGGCCCTGGGCAAGTCCCGGTTCGGGTGACGACGTCCGAGACGCTCTTCATGCCCGCCGGGTACGCCGAGCTCGAGGTCGTCCCGTGGCGCGGTGGCCGCATCATTCCCGGCTTACGCGCCGACTACGACAGCTCGACGAGCAGTTGGGGCTTTTCACCGCGGGTCAACGGGCGCCAAGATCTCACGACCGGCTTTCCGCGAACGACGCTGAAGGCCGGTGCCGGGCTTTTTTATCAGCCCCCAGCACCGATCGGAACGAGCCAAGGCGCTATAGATACCGGCACTCAAACGATGCTCTCATCGAACCGTGCCATCCACTATGATGTGGGACTCGAACAAGAATTCACTGCCAATATAGATCTATCTTTCGATCTCTTTTACAAATCGCTAAACCACTTGGTCGTGAGCGACGCGGGCAATTCGGGCGACGGCCGCGCTTACGGCGCCGAATGGCTGCTCCGCTACAAGCCTGGCGGACGCTTCTTCGGTTGGGTCTCTTACACCCTGTCGCGGAGCGAGCGGCGCGACACGCCCGCCGAGCCGCTGCGTTTGTCCGAGTATGATCAGACGCATATTCTGACGCTGATCGGCAGTTACAAATTGGGTCGCGGCTGGCAACTCGGCGGCCGCTTCCGGTTGGTCTCGGGCAACCTCTACTCACCGACCAGTTATGGCGCCTTCGACGCGACCACCGGCAGCCAGCTCGGGGTCGCGACTTTTCCGCCGAACGGTTCGCGCTTGCCCTATTTTCACCAATTGGATGTTCGGGCGGACAAGACCTGGTTGTTTCCTTCCTGGAAGCTGAACGCCTATCTAGACGTACAAAACGTGTATTACGCCAAAAATGCCGAGGGTATTGGGTACAACTACAACTATACGCAATACGGTTACGTCACCGGCTTACCCATCCTGCCGAGCCTCGGCCTTCGCGCGGAGTTCTAAGTGATGCTCAAAGCACAACTCCTGTTGCTCGCGCTGATGAGCGCGGGTATCGGTTGCAGTCCAAGCTTCGATCCGCCGAGCGAGGTCAAGAGCGTGCGCGTTCTCGCGACGCGTGCGGACAAACCCTACGGCGCTCCGGGCGACACCGTCAAGCTCGATATTCTCGCGTTCGACGGCCGCTCCAGCAAGCCCGAAGCGATGGACGTCTTTTGGTTCACGACCCCGTGCATCAACCCGCTGAACGACGCCTACTACAACTGCTTCCCTGGTTTTGCCAAGACCTTCAAGCCAGGCATAGACTTGACCCCGCGACTCGATATGGGGACGAGCTTTTCGTTCGACTTACCCGCTGACGTCATCACCACTCATGCCGCGCCGCAAAGTGGCGATGCTTACGGCGTCGCCGTGGTGTTTAGTATGGCGTGCGCGGGCCACGTTCAGTACATGGCGCCCGTATCCGGCGGCGCTCCCGACGCCCTCCCATTCGGTTGCTTCGACGACCACCAGACTCAGCTCGACGCGAACGATTTCGTCTTCAGCTATTCGCTCGTCTATTCGTTCAGCGAGGAAACCAACGCGAACCCCGTCATCACTCGCCTCACCCAGGGCGGAACCCCGGTCGACCCAGATTTAGGTGTGACCGTCGAACATTGCACGCAGGGCAAAATCGATGATTGCCCGACCACGCCCCTCGACACGGTCGTGCTGGAAGCGAATCAAGAGCTCACTCCGGCAAACAGGGACGCCAGTGGGGACCCCTTGAAAGAAGAGATCTGGGTCGACTACTACGTCACCGCCGGAAAACCAAAGAACGAGACTGTCATCCTGTATGACACTCACGGAGGCCGTACCCCAAACACCGGCGACGATTTTCACGCGCCCCAGACCGCCGGTGAATATTTGCTCTGGGCCGTTGTCCACGACAACCGCGGCGGCGCCGACTGGCTCGAGGTCCCCCTGCACGCGAACTGATGCGACGCCCAGTGCCGGGCGGGATTCGCCTCATCGACGTGCTAGGGTCTAAGTCAACTAGAGCCAGCTCGGTCAGCGACCGGCAGACGCCCCACTTGAACCCGACGCTCGTGGCGTGCGAGGCTCTTTCCACGGCAACACGAGCTAAGTGTTGGTTTACC
>CAXSGJ010000093.1:8182-9958 GCA_964236865.1 uncultured Polyangiaceae bacterium | reverse complement strand
CCCGGCTTCGTGCAAGTGAGCGTCGCGTTCCCGCCATAGTTTTCGGAGAGCGTGCCGCCGCTGGCCGCCCACATCGAATAGGGCCCGTACGGGAAGTGGTCCAGATCACTTGCGGTGGACCGCAAGCTCACCGAGTGGCCGACGATGGCTTGCGCGGGCTCGATCGCGAATGAGTCGATCGTCGGGCACACATTGGCGGAGCCTGTGACGATCACGTTGCCCGTCTTCGGGGTCACCATGCAAGTGAGCCCGCCGCGCCGAGTTCGATTTCTTTGGTGTAAGGCGCGTAGGCGGTCTGGTTCGCAAGCACGTCGAATGGCGCTGAGCCGGTGCAGCTGACCTGCGGCTGGGTGACGCTGACCGCGTCGAGCCGAATCGTGTATGCGCCGATCGGAATGCCGCCAATGATGCCCGAGATCTGCGAGCTGTTCGATACATCTAGCTGACCGACCTTCGTGTAGCCAACACCCGTTATCGTATAGGTGACCCTATCCAGGCTTACAGCGCCGCCCAGTTGGAGTTCGAGTCCAATCGAGCCGGTACGATCGACAGCCTCCGCACCCTGACCGGGCATCGAGCTGCAACTCAGCCCGAAAGACGCGCTCGTCAGCGTGAGTGCAACGAGCAACGACGTACGGCCCCGGCCTTTAAACATTGCCCTGATCATTTTTCGATTCTCCTCGAGCGCGCGAGGGCGCCTCGCACACGGCTGGACGGCTCCCTTCACCATCGTCCATCCTTGATAACAGATCAGCGAGCACCAAGAAACCTGGCCATTTCGCCTCAGCGCCCCATCACCGCAGCGGCGACTGTATTCGGGACGGCGAGCGGACGCGCAGTGCAGTGCGTGCGGGCGATAGAAACGAGCGATGAGCGACGTCGGACAGGGCGCCCATCGCCCCGCAAGGCGTGTGCCGCGAGGCGCGCGGGCCAGTCCCGACCCGCTCCACGGATTCACTCCATGAAGCCGGATCTCGAGATCGACCATGCCGCGCGCGCTTTAGATCGAGCGGCACGAAGGCGCCCCGCGACGCCGAAGGCTTTGATTACTCGCGACGTGCGCGCGCCCATCACCCAAAAAATCCTCAGGCAGTCGCTCTAGCCGCGTGGTCTTGGCCGTTTCGAGTCACGCGAGCCAGCGGGGGCTGCGCCCGCCTCCTGCTTATTGAAAATGAAAATCATTGTCATTTGCGTTTGTATGGTGTTACACGCTGCGTTTACCGGAAGGGCGGCCTGACGAACCCTTCGGCGCAAGTTGATGACGACTTTCAATTGCATAATCAAATAACATTTCCGAAAGGTATGCCATGGCTACGAACTCAGAATCCAAGAGCAAAACTCGCACCGGCCTCCTGCGCGCGCGTCGCCGGCCGCTCGTCTCGGTCTTGGTCCCCTGCCTCAGCGTAGGGATCTTTTGCCTGGCTGGCTGCAGCGACGATGACACCAGCGGTGCCGCGCCCGCGGCGGGTACGGGCGGCACATCAGGCTCGGCATCCGAGGGCAAAGCCGGGTCCGCCGGTGGCAGAGCGCCTGCGCAAGAAAACGGGGGCTCCGGCGGAGAAAGCGGGGAGGAGTCACTCGCTGGCGCAGCCGGTTCAGAAGGCGGCGAAGCGGGTGCAGCAGGTTCTATGAGTGGCGGCGGCGGTGGGACGGCGGGCATCGGCGGTAACGCTGGCGGAGTCGCTGGCGGCGGCGGGATCGCGGGTGGCGGCGGGCTTGGCGGTGGCGGCGGCGTTGCTGGCAGCGCCGGCGGAGCTGGTGCAGGCGGAGGTGCCG
>CAXSGJ010000093.1:0-8172 GCA_964236865.1 uncultured Polyangiaceae bacterium | reverse complement strand
CTCCCCCGCCGCGACCCTGCCGATCATCACACCGATTTCGACCACTGGTCATGATCGCTTCTTCGGCGTCACTTACGATACCGCGGGTAACATTTACGCGGTCGGCCAGCTCACGAGCTCTACGGATTCCAACGCCGACATCGCGACGGTGATTGCCAAGTTCAACTCGCTCGGCGTCCCCGACAAGACGTTCGGGGCCGGTGGCTTCGTAGTGCGAAACATGGCGAACGGCACGACCGGTGAGCTCTTTCGCGGAATCGTCGTGCAAAGCACCGGAAAAATCGTCGTCTCCGGTAGTATCGAGCACGTCGGCGCGACCGACATCCGCGATCGCGATATCGCCGTGGCGCGCTTCAATGCCAACGGCACCAAAGACACCACCTTCGGCACCGATGGCATCGTGATGCTCGATCTCAGCACGGGCGTGCTGAACGGCACGAGCTTCTTGGCGGATAGTGCGTGGGGTCTGGCGGCGTACGCCGACGATCGCTTGGTCGTGAGCGGCGGGCAAGTGCGCGCTGGCGCGCTCGACACTGATTTCGCCCTTGTTCGTCTCAAGGCAGACGGCACGCGTGATACGACCTTCGGCACGAACGGTGTGTTCACGTTCGATACTCAGATCGCCGGTGTGAGCAACAATGCCAGCCCGCGCAACGTCACAATCCTACCGGGCACGGATGGCGTGATCGGAGCTGGCTATCAGCCAATTCCCGGCGCCGATACTGGACCCGTGGTGTACAAGGTCAGTGACACCGGTCAGCTCGATACGACCTTCGGCACGAACGGCGCGTTCGTCGATCGCCCGTTGACCGAGCAAACAGAGTGCTATGCGGCCGTCGTGCAGCCGATCGTAGGCGGAGGGTATAAGTTGGTCACGACGGGCTACGGTCGATCGCTCAGCACCGAGACGACGGACTTCGTCTCGTTGCGGCTCACCTCCGCCGGCAAGCTCGACACGACGTTCGGAAGCAACGGCCTCGTACGTTTGGACATCGGCGGTTTCGGCGATAACTCGCGTAAGCTCGTGGTGCTGCCCGACCGGCGAGTGATGCTAGTTGGCGGGGGCCGTCTCACTTCGGCAGACGTGGACGGCGTCGTGGCCATCCTCACACCCGACGGCGCCCCTTACACGCCATTCGCTGCGAAAGGCTTCAAGACATTCGACTTGGGCGGCCCCGCAGACTTCTTGTGGGCTGTCGCGCTATCGCCCGATAATAAGACCGCAGCCGTTGCGGGCATCAAAGGCGTCGGCACCGCACCCACCCCCGCTTCAGCCAACGATGATTCGGCGCTTCTTCTACTTCCTGTTCCGCAGTGAAAGCCAGAACCTCTTTTGTTTGGAGCGCCGTCCCGTTTCTGGTGACGAGCTTTGTTGCTTGCGGGCAAAGCGCGTCATCGAACGGGCCTGCGTCTGTGGCTGACGGCGGTGCAGCCATGGCCATGGGGGGGCGCAGTGGCTCGGATGGCAGCGGCGGCGTTGCAGCGGCGAGTTCGAATGCCGGCAGCGTAAACAACGCTGCCGGCGCTGCGAGCGACGCCGTGGGCGCTGCTGGAGCCGGCGGTGCTGCCAAAGCTGGCAGCGCTGCCGGAGGTGACGCAGGCGGCGCTGACAATGTCGAGGACCCGTTCAGCGCCACGCCGCATTGCTCGAGCCGAGTCATTTGGGACCCCAATGAGTCCGAGGGCCTGGACATGATGCCGGGCCACGCGTGCAACACGTGCCATGCCGAATCAAACGCTGCAACGGGCGAAGGCGATGCGCCAATTTTTGCGTTTGCCGGCACCGTCTTTCCGACTGGCCACGAGCCTGACAATTGCGTGGGTTCAGCCGCTGAAGGAGCGATGATTGTCGTCACTGACGCGAAGGGCAAGCAGTTCAGCGCGACGGTGAATTACAATGGCAACTTCTCGTTTGAGGACGACGCCTTCACTTACCCGTTGCATGCCAAGGTCGTGTTTCATGGACGCGAGCGCGTCATGCTCACACCGCAAACGAACGGCGACTGCAACCATTGCCACAGCGCAGAGGGCATCGAGGCCGCGCCCGGTCGCATCGCCCTGCCCTGAGCCCAACGACCGTCCGGCGATTCGTCGGGCAAAGCGACATTCGAGACCGCCCCGCGACCATGGGGTGGCACTGAGCGCAGCGCTGTGCCGCGTCAATCCGGGGGCCGATCGCGGGAACGGCTGCCCGTTAGCAATTCGACATGAGCGCGAAACGCGGCTCAGTACGGCGGACTCAGGCTGCCAGGGGTGCAATCCTCCCAATCCATGAGCACTTCCGAAGAAACCGTCGAACGCTTGAGCGTGCTGTACGTGTAGGCGAGCTCGCCAAAAATAAACGCCGGCAGCAACCCAAGTTACCGAGTGCGACGTATTCCAGTCCATGACCCATCCCGGCGCGACCTCGATTATTTCGCTACTGTTTCCCGTCCTAACTCTGGTCGTCGGTGGCTGCTCCGCCGAAAGCGGCGATGCCAACGAGGAATCACAGGTGCAAAGCGAGCTGAGCCCGGCCAAGCCGGCCCCTCCCCCGAAGCCCGTGCGCCCCGCGCCCCCGCCGGCCCCGAGCGGAAGCAGTGGTGGCGGCAGCTCCAAAACCTGCAGCTTTCGCGGTTCGAATAATAGCGACACCTACGCGGCCGACTGCGTCGACGGCACTTGCAGCTGCTCGAAGAACGGAGTTGCTGCCGCGAGTTGCACGCCGGCTCCGGGTACATCCGGCTGTGACTGGAAGGTCAATCAAGGGACGGTGACCTTGGGCTGCTGTCAGTTCTGAAGGTTCGCGCGGCTCCGATGAGTTGCTGAGACCCACGGCGATGCGGTAGTACGCACCGCTCGAGCTATGCGAGGACGCGTCGGTCTGCAACTGATTGGCGCGCTACTCGCGTTGGGCGCGGCGCGCTGCGCCTCACCCAGCCTGACCGATCGATGTATCAACGATAGCGATTGCAATGCGGGGCGGGCGTGCACGTTGGGTCGCTGCGGCGCGCCACCGGCTGACGCGTTCGGCATGCCAGAAGTGCCCGCGAACGTCGCTGCGGCTTGCGCCGACTGGGCAAACGCCACCTGCGAGAAAGAGAAAGGCTGCACTTCGCCGGCTCACTACGGCTCGCTGTACGCGGATGATGGCGCCTGCGCGCGGCTCGACGAATACGGTTGCCGCGAGGCCTTGACCGAGCCGGGCTTCATGGAAAGCGCGTCCGGGCGCCAGCAGTGTGCCCGCGAGCTCGCCCAGCAATCGTGTGACGATTGGCTACAATTCAGCTTAGAGAGTTGCTACGCACCGGGGGGGTCGTTGCCGGACCAGGCCGCCTGCCACGCCGACGACCAGTGCCGCCTGTATTCCATTTGCTCGCGTGAGCCAGAGGATTATTGCGGCACATGCCAGGCCATCGCCTTCGCGGAGGATGGTGAGTCGTGCGCCGAGGGCAACACGGAATGCGGGTTCGACTCCGAGTGCAGCGGAGGCGTCTGTGTTCCGCTCGTTCCGGTCGACGAAGCGTGTGATGCGGCGGCGCCGCACTGTGCAGGCAGCGCGATTTGCTCTGACGGCTATTGCGTTCAAGCAGTGGGTTATCCAGGATTTTCCTGTATCGATTCCGCCTCTTGCAACGACGCGCTCGGACAATGCAACGCGGCGACCGGCACCTGCGCCGAGTCGACCGCGGCGAGCGTGGGCGAGCCCTGCGCCGTCTTGCCGGCGAGTGGCTTACAGCCAGCGTGCGTCGCCGGCACATCGTGCGTTACCTCGGCGAGCGGCGGGCGATGCGAGCCCGACTTGGCGCTTGGCGCCGCGTGCGAGCCCGCCGCGGGCGCAGCGGTTTGCAAAGCTCCCGCCCATTGCATCGATCATCATTGCGCGCTGGTGTCGCCCTCCTTCTGCCGCTAACTTTCCGACATGCTGCGAACGAAGCGATGCGGCGCACGCGACGCCCGGCCAGGTTGATGCCGATTTTTCGGAACACGCCTGGCCTGCTGGAGCGCTTTCGAGAGGGTTCGCGCGAGGCGATGGAGCAGGTGTACTGGGAGTACATCGACCAAGTAGCCGGGCTAGTTCGGCGTGGCTTTCGCCTGAAGGACGATCTTCGCGTTCCGGGGGTAAAGCCCGAGTTATTGGAGGATCTCGTGCAGGAGATCTTCGCAAAGGCCTTCAACGAACGCGCGCGTCTCTCGTTCGATGGGCTCCGGGAATACCGGCCATTCTTGTTCACGATCGCTCGCAACGTGGTGATCGATTTCGCGCGTCATGCAGCACGCGAGATTTCGCTGGATGATTGGCCCGACGACCTCGCCGCCGCCGTTCCGTCGTCGGACGAGGATGCGCCGTGGGCGGACCCGATCACGGCTGCCTTGGTCCAGGATTACGTACGCGAGCTCCCCGCCGCATTGGCGGCCGTGCATCGCGAGCGCTACGTCCTCGGCCACCCGCAACGCGTCGCTGCGGCCGCGTTGGGCATCTCACGACAGCAATTGCGCACTCGCGAACAGCGGCTGCGTCAGGGACTCGACTCCGCGCTGCGCGGGGCGTCCCGCGGAGCGGAGACCATCATCAACCCGAACGCCGCTCCCGAGCGTACGAAATGACGATGGATCGACAGCGCCAGAAACAGCTCGACGGTCTGCTCGCGCGTGGTGGTCTCTCCGGCGCCGCGCGCGAGCGTGTGCTCGAGAGCGTGCTGCAAACCGCCAAGCCGCGCCGCAGCTGGCTGATGCAGGGCGTTCGTTGGGGTGCGCTGCCCGCAGCGCTGCTCGTAGCCTCGGCGCTCGTGCTCAACCCTCGCGCCGCTGAAAACGCACGCTTCCGCGCCAAAGGTGAGGTCCTCGGGAAGACCGTGGCGCAGTTCGAGCTCGTGTGCGGTGCACGCGGGGCCACCGGCACGCACTGTAGTACTTCGGATACGCTCTATTTCAGCGCCAACCGTATATCGTCCGAGCCGTTCTTGAGCGCTTACGCCGACCCGGAAGGGGGCGGTGAGCGGCTCTGGTTTTTTCCGAGCACGGGCCAGCCGTCGCTCGAGCTTCGCGCGAGCTCAGCGCATCAGGCTGCGTCGCGTGCCATTCCTCTGCGGGGTATACCGGCCGGCCGCTATCGCGTCACGCTGCTGCTGTCGGCGGCGCCCCTGAGTCGTGCGCAGGCGTTGGCAGCGCGTCCGGCGCAGGTCATCGCCTTGGAGGTCGTACCGTGACCGCCTCTCGGCGGCGCGCGCTGACCTGCGCATGCGTGGCGATCGCGTGCGGGATATCGGCGCGGGCTTCGGCCGACACCAAACTCTACCTGCTCGCGATCGGCAACAACTCCGCGCCGCCGGGGCGAAACGCGGAGATTGCCACGCTGCGCTATTCGGATGACGACGCCGCAGGGATGGCGGAGCTCGGCGCTGAGATGGGTGCTCGGGTCACGGTGCTTTCGGTTTTGGACGCACCCTCGCAACGCCGCTTTCCGAACATCGCACGGGACGCCCGGGCTCCCACCCTGGTTGAGCTGCGGCGGGCCGTGGCCTGGCACCGCCGGCAGTTCGAAAGCGATCGCCGAGCGGGAGACGATCCCGTTCTGATCCTCTTCTACAGCGGTCACGGCACATTGGGCGGGTCGGGCGAGCCTTCCTTGACGATGCTCGACGGGCCGCTTACGCCAACCGTGCTCTACGACGAGGTCCTCGCCGCATTACCGGCGCGGTACATTCACTTGCTCGTCGACGCTTGCCACGCCGAAGCGGTGGTGCGCCCGCGCGACCTGGACGCTGCGAGCGTTCCAACTACGCCCGACGAGCAGCGGCGAGTCATCGAACGCAGCTCGCTCGCGCGCTTCCCGAACGTCGGGGCCATCATCGCCACCGCGAGTGGCGCAGAGTCCCACGAGTGGGATGCCATCGAAAAGGGGATCTTCACTCATGAGCTCTTGACGGCCATGCGCGGGGCGGCCGACGTGAACCACGATGGCAAGGTCGAATACAGCGAAGTCACGGCGTTCCTCAACGCCGCCAATCGTGAGGTCTCGGACGCACGCGCCAAGCTGTCGGTGCTGGTCAAGACGCCGGCTCTAAATACCCACGCTTCGCTTACCGAGCTCTCGTGGGCGGTTCGGAGCGCGCGCCTCGAAGGCTCCGGGCGTAATACTCGCGGGTTTTCCATCGAGGACGACCGCGGCTTGCGGCTCGCCGATGTGCGCGCCGAGATGGGCTACCGTTTTTCGCTCATCCTGCCGACTGGTCGACTCATTTACGTAAAAAGCGACGCCGGGAGCGAGGCCCGGATTGAACCGGTAGCAAACGAGAGTGTCGCCATGGACACCATTGTTTGGAAACCGCAGACGACGCGCGCCCGTGGCGCGCTCGAGACATCGCTTGCGCGGGGGCTATTTGCGACCCCGTTTGGGCCGACGTATTATCGCGGCTTCGTCGACGCCAACGATGACTTTGGCTCGGTCACTTTTGCGAATCAAATAGGGGCCGACCCGACTGAGCCCACGGTCACTGACGCGCGCGGCGGTCCCAACCACGTGCTGGCTTGGGCTTCCTTCGGCACCGCCGCCGCTTTGGCCGGCGTAGCTGGCACGTTCTCGGTGCTGGCGCTGAACGCGCGAAGCGACATCTCGAACGCCAGCACTGAGCGTTCGGCGAGCGCTGCCCACGACGCTTTCACGCGCGACCGCGCGCTCGCGGTGGGTACCGGCTTGGGCGCGGCTGCGGCGCTGAGTGTCGGTCTTTGGAGTGCGTTCTCCGGGCCCGCGCGTGCCGCGAGCACCGCACACGTTGCGTCGGCCGCGCTTGCGCTGACGGGTGTTGAAAAAACCGTCATGCTGCGCGTCAACTGGTAGTGCGAGAGCTGTGGTCGCGTCTGAATGCCGGGCGGCACGGGCGCGGCGTTCCGGACGAAGTCCCCTAGAACGTGAGGGCCAAGCCGAGGCCCAGGCCGCCGCGCGGCAATGGCAGAACAGCGAGGTGCGGGCCTGCTGCCGGCGACGGCGTGCGGCTGAGCTGAAAGTGAGCGCGGTTGTGCGCATAAAGCCACCAGCCCGCGGTGGTCATGCCGGTGCCCACGACAAACCCGGCGAGGCCGATGTACACCGACGGGGGAGTGTCGCAGCTCCCGCTCGGTGGCGCGCTACACGTCTTCAGCAGGCCGGCCGCAGTGAAGACCAAGCCAGCAACACCGATCGCAGGCCCAGCGACCCCGAGCACCAACCCCGCGTTTTGTGGGCCGCCGTGGGCGGGCACGAACACGTAGTCCCCGGGCCTCTGCACACGTAGCGCCACGGTCGCGTCGTAGTTCGGTGCGTCACCGTCACGAATCACGGCTCGGTACTTCTCGGGCCAGGCCCAGAAATCGCATTCGCCGCGACAGGCCGCGATCGGACGCTGCCCACGGCCCAAGAAGACCAAAAACTCTCGGGCGCCCGCGCTCACGTGGACGCGCACCATGCCGATCCCGGGATGCAACGGCTGGGTCTCGATAGCGTTCGCGGAGGGCGCCACGCTCGGAGACGGTTGCACGGAGCTGCTCCCGTCGTCCGTGACCGCGGCGCGCGCACGCGCTCCGCCGCACAGCAATGATGACAGTAGCGTGCCCGACGCGAAGAAAACCTTGAACGAAAGAGAGCCCCGCGCGTTCGTCATTACTGGCACTCTAATCGTGTGGCTAGCCCATCGCGAGTCGCATCGGCCCATGCCTCACCGGCTGGGCCACGCGGGCGCGAGCTGCGCCGCGCAAACGGTGGACGCCACGGTCGGGGTTCTGTGCGCTCCGTCGCCCGGTTGGGACCAGCCGGCCCGATCGTTGTCGATGGGGCGGCTTTGTGCTGAGACCGGCCATTTGTGCGGTCAATGGGCGCGGCTAGACGCCGGACCGGCGTTCGCTCCACGCCAGTCGGGCCTATCCGTAGGGCAAGACGACTTTCCGCGTTAGCGGACGAAACGGGAGGGCGCGGTCGGCAAGGCTTGTGGCTTCGCGGTCAGTGCGACAAAAGGAGTTCACCGAAAGTGAGCCAACCAATGATGACCGCCAACGCCATGCCGACCGCGCCAATGACTTCCCCGATGCCCACGCCCGCCATGCCGAACATGGGCATGATGCCGAACATGGGCATGATGACGAACATGGGCATGATGCCGAACATGGGCATGATGCCGAACATGATGGGCATGATGCCGAACATGATGGGCATGATGC
>CAXSGJ010000092.1:0-11178 GCA_964236865.1 uncultured Polyangiaceae bacterium | reverse complement strand
GCAGCGGGGTGCGATGAATGCCGTCAACGGTGAGCGCGCCGATGAAGCCCCGGCCCGCGTAGTTCTGCGCCCACCACGGCCGAAAGCGGGCAATTGCGGATCTAGTGCCGCGTGGCGATCGATGCCGCCAAAGGCGCGATCATACGTGAGCGGCATCTCGCTAAACTCGCGCGGCCCGACGCAGATTGGCGCGTGCTGGTCGCGCACGGGGAGCGACCACAGGCGATCCCCCATCACGCGGATCACGCGCTGGTCTTGCCCACTTGGATCTCGACGTCGAGCATGTGCGTCGGTTGCCCGTGCGGCGCATACGCGGAGCCCACGAGCACGATGTCGGCGCGCGGTTTGAATGGCATCGAGTCCGATTCGAAGCGCAGTAAGCCGTCGGGCTTTTTCGGATCGTACGGCTCGTCCGCCTTCAAGATCGGTTGTTGCTTCGCTGCCGCGGTCGCGGGCACGCCGCGCGCATCCATGCGGAACGTGGCCTTGACCAGGAACGACATGAACCATTCGCCGGCTGAAGTTTTCCCGTACAGGAACGCCGTCGGGTACAGCCGCGCATTCTTGATTCGCATCCCGCTCACGTTCAGAACTGAACGCTCTCCGTGCGCAGCAGGTTGCCGTTGGTGTAGGAAAAGCCCTGCGCCAGCCCCGGTTGCTCCGTCTCGGTCACGAACCAGGAAATGGGGCCGAAAAAATCCGCACTTTCTGCGGGCGCGCACGTGGGTAAGAACGTGCGTAACACGCGCGGGTCGTAAAAGCGGAAGTACATCTTCTTGCCGGCTTCGTCTTCGACCGTCAGGAAGCGACGCAACTGGCGACGCACGGCTTTGAAGTCGGCGTTGGCGAGGAGCAGCATCATTCGGCTGTCTCCCCAATGTCCGCTCAGCAACGCGGCGAGCAACGACGACTGCGGCGGCAGAGCCACGAGATACGGTGCAACGGCTGCGAGCGCTTCACCATCCGGGCCGTCGTATAGCGAATAGTAAAGCTCCCCGTGCCGAACCAACTCGCTCAGCACGGCAGGGTTCCGCGCAGCGTCGACCACTGCGTAGGTTGAAGAGGATCCCAAAATTCGGACCAGCGGCTAAGGTGGTGTAAACGGCGCCTGCTTCTCAAGGAAGAAGCAGCCAAAGATGACAAGCACCCGCATCCGGCACTGCGCGGCTTTCAAGGCCAAGGTCGCCCTGGCGGCCATCCGCGAGCAGGAGACGATCCCTGTTCTGGCCCGAGAAGGAGTTCATGGACCGGGCGGCGTCGGTGTTTGAGCAGCCGGGTGAGCCCGCGAGCGGTTCGGGGCGCGAGAAGGAGCTGCTCGAGAAAATCGGCGAGCTCGCTCAGCCCTTGGCGATCGCGCGCCGGACTCCGCGCTACTTCTTGGCGCGCATCTCTTTTGTCCAATCTTCGACGATTAAGCCCTTGAAGCGCGTGAAGTCCTTCACGTTGGCCGTCACCAGGATGAGCTGGTGAACGGATGCGATCGCCGCGATCTGACCATCGACATATGGGGCTGACCGGCCTGCGCGTTCTTGCCGTGCACGCTCGGATGCGTGCCATGTTGCGGCCTCTTGGTCGTACGGCAAAACGGGAAAAGACGCGAGAACGACGTCACGCAAGTACGCCTCGAGCTCGGCTTTGCGCTTACCTGCGTCGAGGCGCTCGCACCCGTAGCTGAGCTCATTCCACACCACTGATGCCGTCGCGCAATGAGCGCCCCGCTGGCCGACACGCCGAATGACTGCGATGTTGGGTTTAGGAGCGATGACCGCGGAAAGGATGCTCGTGTCGAGCAGATACCGAATCGTCACATCGGAACCTTGCGACCGCCGCTGCGATCACGCAGCGCCTGAAAGTAACTCATAGCTACCCCGGCGCCAGACGCAGGGAAGCGTTCGCGAAATCCCTGATAGGCTTCCGCAAAAGCGACCGGCCGCGACTTCAGCCGTTCATACGACTCGACCGATATTACCACCGCAACCGCGCGGCCGCGGCGCGTGAGGCGCACCTCGGAGCCTGCCTCCGCCTCATCCACCAAGCCCGGGAGGTTTCGCCGAGCGTCAGCGATAGAGTACTGCTTGGTCATCAGAATAATGTACATTTAGATGTACATTATCGCAAGGCGACGCAAGAGGCCGCGAAACAGATTCATCGTCTCCTCGCCCCGCACCGAACCCGCGTCGCGATGCCCCGGGCATCGACAAGACCTCGAGCAAGTAAACGAGCCCAATCAGCGAGCGTCCGCACGCCCACGGCATAGCGCTTGCACACGGGATGACCGCAAGGGCCAGCACATCTACGACGGAGGATTCATGAATCAGCGTCACGACTTCGTTGCTCACCGCCACGCTTCTGTCTCGACGAAAGCCCGCGGGGCTGAAAGCTCAAACGTTCCCACCGAGCCAAAGCCCAAAGCGCCGCCAGCCCCCGGCCCCGCGCCGGATCTCGTGCCAATCGATCCCACGTGCCTCAGCCGCTCGATCCAAGCGAGGAGAAAAATCCGTTCGGTGATCCCGTTAAGCCGCCACTCGGGCCGTGATGACTAACGCGGACGACACCGCACTGATGTTGCGTATCAAGTGCTGAAGCGCGAATCATCGATGCTCGAATTCCTACGATCACAAGCAAGCACCGCGCCGCTTCTACTCGGCTTCTAGTGCACTCCACAGCTCGAATCCCCGCGGTTCAGTGAGCCCATGGCGGACGCGAGCCGCGAGCAAATTGCGTACGGGAACACCGATCCCCCGCGCAAAGCCACGGTGCAACAGCGCGCAATATCTGCCGCCGCGCTCCGCGAGCTCGAAGTGCCGGGCTTTGGATCCGCCACATTTTTTACGCCCGCGGGCGCTGAAGCGAGGCCGCTCCTCGTCGCCGCACATGGATCGGGCGGAGCGCCCGAGTGGGATTGCGACTACTGGCGCCAGCTCACGAACGATCGAGTGTTCGTGCTCTGTTTGCGCGGCACCCCGCTCGCACGTACCCAGGCTATTTCTATCGCGATCATCGAGCCCTCGAAAAGGAGCTGTCCGCCGCCGTCGCCGCGGCGCGCGCGTCGGAGCCGCGCATCTTGCCCGGGTTTGGGGTGTACGCGGGCTTTTCACAGGGTGCGACCATGGGCAGCGCGAGTCGCGTGAACGGCGACGTGCGCGCAGAGTGAGGAGCCAGGCGGGCAGTAAGCGGAGCACCCCCAGCTCATTGCGGCCAGCGCGACCGGGTTCGCTCAGACTGCAGCTCGAGCTTGGATCGGCGTTGCTCACGCTGCTCGTGCTTGGCGCGCCAGCGCCGTGTGAGCTTTGGCCCGCGGCATCCTCGGCGCCACCTTGCGAGCCCGCACCGCCACCGGTCGCGCCACCGCCGGTCTCGCCACCGCCGGTCGCGCCACCGCTTTTTCCCGCGCCCGAGCTACCTGCGCCGTTCGCGCCCGCACCGCCGCCGGCATTGCTCACTCCGCCCGCTCCGACGCCGCCGATTCCCCCGCTGCCGCCGAGGCTCGTTCCGCCCGCTCCCATACCGCCCGCGTCGCTGCTCGCAGCGCCCTCGGGAACGAAGTTGAAATCGCGAATCACGATTTCGACGGGCAGCCCGTCGGTGGGTGTCTTTTCGAAGCACCACAGGTTCATCCCTAGCGGCATGGCTCGTTGCGGAATATTGGTCTTCGGGTTGGCAGGAGCGTACGTCCAAGATTTGATCAGGTCAGTCACGCTGCCCACGGGCTGAAGGCCGTTGATCAAAAAGTTTCCAATCTGGCTCGTGCTCCAGATGAAGCGCGAGGTCGATAGCGTGCCGCCGTTGAGCGAAAAACTGTAGCTGAGCTCGCCGATGGTCGTGCCTGAGTTGGGGTAATCGGTCCAGTCTCCGTTGACGCCGCTTTTACGGCCCCAGCGCGAGTACTCGATGTCTATCTCGTTTGTGCCGTTCTCGCCGATGCCGGCGGCAGGCCCATACGGATAAAACCCCAACACGACATTCGGGTCCATGCGATCCGTCGGACCGTCGGTTTGCCATTGGTAGGTTCCGAAGCCGAGCTTGTCTACGGTGAACAATTCCGCAGCGCTCCAAGTGTCGCCGGTCTTGGTTATTTTCAGGTGCAGGTAGCCGTTGGCATCCACCGACACGTTCGCCGGGTTGCCCGCACACACCCCGGCCATTCCACCCGCCGTGACGTTCCAGCTGCGATTGGCCCATTGTAGAGCGGCGTTTGCGGGGACTACCACCGACAACACGCCGCTCGCCGCTGCCCACGCCAGAGTCGCTCTCGAGAAGGGAGAAATCCGAGTCTTGATTGACTTCATTATCTGGCTCCTGCGCCTGGCGGCTATCTACACGCCTCCCCGGTTAGAGCCGGTGCAGGCTTGAGTTTCCCGACAAATCATCCGTCGCCCTCGACCGTAATGCGTAGACTTTGGCGCGCGCGAGCCGCGGGATCAATCGAAACCGGTCCTCTTGGACCACGGCTCCCCGCGTCGGCGCACGCGTCAGTGGTCGGCGGGCGCGCCCGGCAAAGCCGAGAAACAGCTCGGTCGCGCAGAAACGAAGCCAATCGGACCTGTGCGCGGCGCGTTACCGGGACTTCGCTTAGCTCTTCGCGGCGGGCCCCTTCACGACGCATTCGTTAACTGTGCTTTCAGCGCTGGCGCGGTTGACTCGTACATTCTGCGCTCGAGCGTCCGCGCGGCGATGGGCTCCGAATGAGTTGAGCGCCGGATTACCCCGTGACAGAATATTTCTATGCGTTCGAGCGACGGCGTCTACACGGACAACGAGCTCCGCGCCGATCCCGATGCCAAGTCCGGCGTAAGGACGATCCGCGTACGCGCGACGGTCGCGGACGAAAGCGGCAAGAAGCACTCGACCGCGATTGACTTCGGCCCGTTCGCGGTGGAGTAGGCGCACCGGCACGATGAGGGTAAATGCCGTCTCGGGAAGCGAGAAGCGATACATCCAAGCATTGCATCGGGGAGCGGGGTCGGGCGGCGGCGAGTGAGCGCGCTCGACGCGTCGTTCTTCGAGCGAGAAGACGCTCGCGCCATTGCCCGCGAGCTCGTCGGCAAGCACCTCTACAGCCTCGCCGCCGGCAAGCGGGTCGGCGGGCGCATCCTCGAAACGGAAGCGTACTGTGCGCGCGGCGACGCGGCCCTTGCCATGCATCTCGCGCGACGTCCCCGCGCGTCCGCCGTGCTCCTCGGGCCCGCGGGGCGCGCTTACCTGTACGTGGTGCAAGGCGGTTACGTCCTCTTCAACATCTCGTGCGTCCGGTCGGCGTTCCGGGCGCGGTGCTGGTGCGAGCCGCGGAACCCCTCGTGCGAGAGGAGATCATGCGGGCGCGCGGAGCCACGCCCCGTTCGCCGGGTCTTCTCTCGCGCGCGTTTGGCCTCGCGCTTTCGATGAAGGGGATCCTCTGGGCGGGCGCATCTGATAGAGGACGCAGGCGAGACGCCCGCGGTTCGCGCGGAGCCGCGCATCGGGCTCGCTTATGCCGGCCAGCGCGCTGCGACGGTGCGCTGGCGCTGCGTATTTCGACGGTAGCCGAGCAGCGTGATGCGCATCCGCCGAGGTCGCGAACGACGGGCGGAGTGGCTCGGAGCTTCCGATGACGCCCACTCTTTGACCGACCGGGATGTGACCCTCCTTAGCCCAAAATGGGCGTGAGGGCGGTGAGCAACCGATCGCTGATCTTGACGCTGCCCGCTTGCGTCGGGTGTAAACCGTCACTGAAATCGGCGGGCACCGTCCAGCCTGCCGTGTCGATGTAGAACACTTTGGCGTCGCCAGTGCTTTTACGCGCTAACACTTGGGCCTGGATTTCGGTGCCGAAGGCGCCAACGAATGGACGGAGCGCGACGATCTTTGCTTTGGGATACGCCGCGCGAACTTCCGCAAGATAAGCCAAAAAGAGCGGCGCGAACGCGGTGCCGCTGATGTTCCGATCGTTCGTGCCTTGGTTGATGATCACGACATCGGCTTGCCAAGCGTCGCGCGCGACGCCCGCGTAGACCCAGTTGAAGGCGTCTCTAGCGTTGGGCACGCCGCCGTTACCGCCCTTCGACACGCCTTGACTGCCAAAACCGACCTGACGCCACTCCGCGCCGAGTTTCATCGCCGTCAGTGAAGGGTAAGCGTGTGGACCATCCGTCCGCCAGTTCTCGCCGGTCTGACCGGCAGGCCCCTTCGCGTGCATGAATATGCCTTCGGTAATACTGTCACCTAGAAACTCGATCTTCATTCGTTCTGGGCGAGGCGTGGGCACGATGTCGCCGCCGGTCACGACGAAACCGAGGAACGCGGTACTAGCGACGAGCGGAGGCGTCCAACGCGCTTCGGTCTCGTTCATGCCACGCACGAATAGCGTGATGTCGTGCGCGCCCGCGGTAAGGCCCGACGCCAGCTCGAGCGTCGTGCTGATTTCCTTGTCGACGAGGTCAGCATTGTCGATCTTGATGGAAACGGTAGGAATCTGGCCCACATCGAGCGCGGTATCGAATTTGGCGCTGACTCCGGTTCCGTTGAAGCGCGCACTCACGTGACTGCCACTGTTGACCGTCACGGCCCGGCCCGGCCGCGTCAGATCCCATCGGCCATAGAGCTGCCAATCGGATAGTGGACCCATTGAGCCCCCGGTTCCGCTCACTCCACCCAATCCGCTTACTCCACCCATTCCACTTCTTCCTCCGCTGGCTTCGTTACCCCCATATCCGCCCAGGCCGCCTCGACCCGCGAGCTCCGCGGCGCCCGCGATACCCCCTACACCGCCGAGCGTAGTCGCGCCTGCGTTCGCGTTCATCGGGCTTTCGCCACTCGCGCCACCAGTTGCTGTAGAGCTGTCGCCGGCGCTCGAATTCATGGTGCCCGTACTGCCGGATTGGGCCGTGTTGCCCGCTCCCCCCGCTCCCAGCGCGGAGCTTCCTGTCGTATCGGAGCAACCGACCGCGACGCGCAGCAGCAGCAACCACGACGACAAGCTGGGACCGCTCTTCACGATATTCTCCTGGGTACGGTACTGGGTATGCCAAAAGAATAGACCCGAATGCGGGTGAACGGGTGATACTATCGATGCGTATTGGGTCGAGCAAGGTGAGCGAGAGCTCGTACCAGGCTACTGGTAAATACAGCGCGTCCGGCCTGCGCGATGTAGGCTTGGAAACCGTCGCGATTCGCCGCCGAGACGTCTATCGTACCGCTGACCTCCATCTTCTTCGGGTCGAAGAGGACGAGTTGGTTTTGTTCGCCGTCGGCATAGTACGCGTTGTTCTCGCTGACGAACGTCACCGCGTCGTCCGCCATCGCGGTCACGCCGTAGTTGGCAACGGAAACGTCTCGCCCTGGACGAGCTTGCCCGCGTTTATCTAGGTCGTAACGCGTGATGGTGGGCTGCTCACCGCTGCCAATCATGAACGTGCCGGTACCAGGCCGAGCAAAATGATAATGGAAATCATTTTCATCTCGCGCCTTCCAGTGCTAAGGCCCGCGTAAGAACAAGTCGATCGAATGTGGTCGATTGGGGATCGACAGGATCGTCGCGACATGACCTACGTTCGCGGTGGATGCGGAGAAACGCGGTGGACACGGATGGGCGCACAGCGCTACCCGAATGCACGGGAACTTCATCACGGCCGACGCCGGTGGCAGCAACGGCTATCGCTCGCGCATGTGGAAGGCCGAGCTTCAGCAGCTGGCTGATAAGGTCGGAGGATCCATCCACGTCAGCCATTTCCCACCGGGAACGAGCAAGTGGAACAAGATCGAGCATCGACTATTCTCGTTCATCACGATCAAGTGGCGCGGTAGGCCACTGCGTAGTTACGAAACGGTCGTGAACCTTATCGGCAATACGACCAATCGCGGAGGACTCGTCGTGCGCGCGAGACTCGATCGACGAAGCTATCCAGTCGAACGTAGAGTTTCGGCCCAGGAAATGCGCGCTCAAGATCGACTCCGGCAGCTTTCGAGGCGAGTGGAACTACGTCGTCCATTCACGCACGCAGGAGTCTTAACCAGTCGACTTGTTCTTACGCGGGCCCTAAGCTCCTGCGGCGCTTGAAAAACGTGCGCATTCCCACGCTCGCGATTGGGGCGAGAGCGACCGCGTTATCCCACCGGCCTGCGGGAAGGCCTATGCGGAAGCGTTCGGCAACGGTCGCTTTGCGCTGGTCGAGGGCGCGGGCCACCTGCCGCAGCTCGAGCGCCCCGCCGAAACCTTCGCCTTGATCGACCAATTCGCGCTCACCCATGCGGATTTTGGCGCATTGACCGGCCAAGGGTTGTCGTCACAGTAGCTACGCGCGCTAACGGAACTCACGCGGCCCAGGTGTCTCACGCACGTTGGCACAGAGGGCCGGCCCACACGTGCGGGCTCTCGGCGGGCCCGACGGGAATCACTTCGAGCACCATGTCATCGACAGTCGGCTGGGGCAGCTCAAGCATTGCCGGCAGATCGTCGCCGTAAGTGGGCAGCCAGAAGGCGCGCTTGGCCTCGAAGCTAACGGCAATGTCTTCTGCTACCTCTGGCAACGCGAGGATCGGCACGCCCGGAAAACGCCGCCGAAAGACCGATGTGGCGAAGTAGTGGTCGGGGTGACCATGCGTGAGGTACACAGCGGTGAGCGGCTTTCCAATCGCCCGGACGTACGCGACGGCCGTCTCCGCCTCACTCAACAAAAATTGTCCATCGACGAGCAGGCACTTCGTCGGCCCCACTACTAGGTGCGAGTTCGCGAACAGGCCCCGCTCGGAGGCGGTCATGGTTACGACGGAGCGCCCGCCGTCGCCTTCAATTTTGGTGAATATCATTGCGTCATTGCCGAGCCAAAAGCTAAATGTGAACGGCGGCTACTTCGTGAGTCCGGCTCGACGTGTCCTACGCAGTGGTCGACCCTAGCGTGGACTTCACGCTGGGGGTCAAGCTCGATTACGAGCACTACCTGAGCGGTGACATCCGCTCGGCGGTTTGGCGGAGCGCTTTCGTCGAATTCCTGTAAGAAGCCGCCAGCGGTGGGTAGCGCACGGCAGTGCACTTGGCGTATGGCGATTGCTCAGTGTTGCTCACACCGAGCCGCTGGAAACAAGCGAGTTGTCCAGTCAAAGATCTCGCTGCTCTTGTTCGGTCTCAATCATATCGCATTGGATTTCCCAACCTTCGGGCCGGCAAGGCGCCACTCGCCGCTCGCCCGCCGAGGCGCCGAAAGACATCTAACTAGGCATGCAACTCAACTGACTGAAATCTGATTCCGCGTTCCCTTATAGCGTACGATCGCCCGCGAGGCGGGCAGGGCACCGTCGAGCGGCCTGAGGCCACAGGGGCCCGCCCAGGGCTCGCCGGCTCTCAGCGAAGTAATGAATGGGGAAAGTAGGAACGGGATGAAAAGCAGGATAGTTTGGGGGCTGGTGCTGGCCAGCACGCTGTCGGGTTGCATTCAGGTCAACGAAGCAGTCCCTCCCCCCCGGCTCATCTCGACTGGTGAGCCTCGCTTGAGTCGAGATGAAATATCGGCCGATGGGTCATGGAACACCGCGCAACAACGCATGAACGAGGCAAGCCGGTTTTCGATTCGACTCGCCAGGAGCCGCTCCTGTGAGCGAACCCTCCGAAGTGAGTCGGGCGGCCACGAGTACATCACGAGAACAGTGGCGGACGGCTCCGCGACCGGACAAGCGTTGCTCTACGTTTTCGGTGGCATCGGCGCGTTTGCTGCTGGCGCGGGCGGGGCTACAATCGCTTTTGGACACAAGTCCTGGCGCGACCAACAGGACGACGGTTCCTCCAAATTATCGAAGGACGGTGGCGCGGTGATCTACGGGGGAGCGATGGCGCTCCTGCTCATTCCGGCGATCATCGGCAGCATTCAAGCCCGTGATGGGATGAGGGATTCGCCGGTGGTAGCCACGGAAAAGGTCGAGCCGGCACCCTGCCCCGCGGGTGCTGTCGGTAAGCACCAACTCGAAATTGCGGTCGGCGGCGGCAGCTTGCGGCTCGAAACCGACGCTGGCGGCGAGGCTTCACTGACTCTAGGCGACGCGTTCGCAACGATCCGGGCGACCGCAGCCTTGCATCCGAACCCGGACGGCGGTTTCAGCAGCGCATCCAATTGGCTAAAGATTGACGGCGCGCTCGCTGGAACGGCACTGTCATCCAAGCTGAGCGAGGGCTTCGTTGCTTGGGCGTCTAACGTTGCCGAAAGCCACGCTCGCGCGGAAGAGACGCGCATCGGCAAGTGCAACGCGGATCACACGGCACAATTCGAAAAGGTCGCCAACGCCGTGTTTAGCCCCAGTGGCACGCAGCTCGAACCCGTCGGCAAGGTCACGCTAGTGCTCAGCGCCGCGGGTGCCGAGGCGACCGTCAAGCTCGACCACGGTGGCACCTACCACACGGTCGTGATTGGGCGGGGAGTGGGCTCGGCAGACTTTCGCGATCTGCAAGGGGACGCGATCACGCAGCCAAGTGTGCTCTTGGGCGCAGGCGACTTTGGTAGCGAAGCGCGCCAATTCATCGCAGGAGACGCTGATGCGCTGCGCGTGCGCGCGAAGGGCGAAGGCTGTGCATTGCTGCTCGTGGCTCGCGAAAAGCCGCGCGCTGCCGTGCCCACCGTCAGCACACCAAGCGTCGATGAACAGGGGCTCAAGTGGATACGCGGACCGATCGAAGCCAATGGTGTGTTGAACCGCGTGCACATCGTTTCCGACACCGTGGGTGTAGTACACAAAGGCTACCAACGGCTCACCATCACCAACTCCGTGATTTCTGCGCCCATCTGCGTGCGCACGCCTGGAACGATTGGTCTCACGTTGACGAACAATACCCTCGATTGTGATCTGGGTGTTCAATTCGAGACTGATACGCTGCTCGACAATCAATTCATCGACAATCGCATCCGGGGACAAATGCAAAATGTCGAATTTTAGCGGCGAGTCGGCGAGCAAGGGGCGGTCGGCACCGCCCGCAAATCTGCGCCTATTCCCGCCTGACAGAAGTGCGCGACGGCTTTGTATCGCACACCGATATCGAGGCCGATGGCGACGCCGTCTTTGAGGTCTCCAGACAGGTACTGCTCGTAGCGGAATGACAACCCAACGAAGCGCGTAGGTGAAACAATTGGGGGGCGGTCGGCACGCTAGGCGGTGCCCGAACAATTTCGGCGCAGCGGAGTGAGCGTCGGGCAGGATTCGTAGCCACTGGGACTGCAA
>CAXSGJ010000091.1:0-11207 GCA_964236865.1 uncultured Polyangiaceae bacterium | reverse complement strand
GAGCTCGTCCGGATCCTAAAGAGCCGTGGCTGCATCGAGCTACGTCAAAAGGGTTCGCACCTGCTCGTCCAATGCGGGAACTGCAGAGCAAGCATCCCGATGCACAAGGGCGAGGACCTCGGAACGGGTCTGCTAAAATCAGTCGAGAAAGATCTGGAGGACTGCCTTGGCAAAAAGTGGCTCGGTAGCAAGTAGCTACACGGTGCGGTACGAGTTGGACGAGACTCGCCGGTGGGTGGCGTCGATCCCGAAAGTGGCCGGGTGTCTCACGCAGGGCCGTACAATTGATCAGGCTCGAGAGAGGATCCGCGAGGCCCTGGCTCTATTCATCGGCGACGGTCCGGCGAATAAGGCGGAGTTGATCGACGATGTCGTCTTGCCTGCGGGTGCTAAAAAAGCCGTCACGACCGCGCAGAAGCGCCGGGCAGAATTTGCCGAGGTCGAGAAGCAGACCCAATCGGCAACTCGGGCAGCGGCGCTTGCTCTTGCCGATTGCGGTCTCAGCATGCGCGACGTCGGGACTCTCCTGGGTCTCACGCGCCAGCGCGCTCACCAATTGTTGAAGACGGCTTGAAAACCGCCAACGCGAGCTACCCGCCTCCGCTGCCCCGCGGCACGCCCTGTCCTGATTGCGGGCCGCCCTGGGGTGAGCCGGGTGCTCGGCACTGCCAGCGTCCGCCAGCGGGGACAGTGTGCGGTCTGGACGGCTGTACGAAGCGACCGCTGACCAAGTGGGGGTCTAGCTCCCAGATCCCAGGCGATGTATCGGGTCAGCTCGGACTCCAGCAGGCCCAAGCTACCCAAATCCGGGGCGAACGGTTCCCCGCGTGATCACCGATGATGAAAAACGGTGAAGCGCTGACTGGCGGCGTACCCTTACCTGGAACTAGGTGACGTTCAGGCTGCCTTGTCATACGCCGCCTGGCGGACGCATGAGACCGAGCTTCCGCTTCCGTGAAGATCCTGATCGATATGAATCTCTCGCCTGCGTGGGTGCCGTTCCTCACCCAAGCTGGGTTCGACTGCGTTCACTTGGAGCACCGTAGGCAATCCGCGAGCGCCGGATGCCGAACTCATGTCATGGGCACGAGTACATGACCACGTCGTGTTCACCCATGACATGGACTTCGGCGCACTGGTTGCGGCTACTCGCGCCAGCGGTCCCAGTGTCTTGCAAGCTCGCGTCAAGAATACGCTGCCCAGCTCACTTGGCCCAGACGTTGTCCGCGTTCGTCATTTCAGACGCGAGGCCCTAGAGCGTGGCGCGCTCGTGACGATCGACAAGGTCAACTCACGTGTTTATGTGCTACCCATTGGCACAGACCGCGACCCGAACGACGAGCCCGCATAACTCCGGTTTGAACCTGACAAAAATCTTGCTTCGCTCGGCTTTTGCAGCTTAAACCCCGATACGTTGGCCGGACCGAGAGGGGAACGATACGGAAGCAGGTGGTCGTGCCTTGTGGCGTCGACCAGGATCGAGAATGGCAACCTGAACGCCTATGCGTCGGCGGTCGTGTCGACTGCAGCGTGCTCGCGCAGCGGCTGTTGGTGACTTTGTTCAGTGGCGGGGGCGGCTTCGCGGGTGGGCTTGGATTCCGTGCTCGCGGTCCTGCCGATGGTTGAGGTTCCCGCAATCAGGAGCCGGGTGTACTTTTTTAAAGCGCTCGATTCAGATCCCGACCGAGCAAAGGTGGCGCTGTCGCACATTGGTGCTCTCTTTCGCGTCGAGCGGTCCATCGCGGACTCGTCCAAAAAGAGAAGGAGCGCGTGCCGCGCGACCAAGAGCCGCGCCATCGTCGATAGGTTTTTCGAGTGGTGCGACGCCGAGTTGCCGCGCGTGCTCGACGAGACGCCCATCCAAGCCGCGCTGAAGTACGCGCGCAATCAGCGCGTCGCCCTCCGCCGTTTCCTCGACGACGGCCGCCTCCCCGCACACAACAACATCAGCGAGCTCAACTTGCGCAGGCAAGTCCTCGGTCGTCGAAACTGGCTCTTCGTCGGCAGCGACGATGGCGCAGCCGTCAATACCGTCTTCGTTTCGCTCCTCGCCAGCGCTCGCCTCCACGGCATCGATCCCCACGGCTACCTCAGAGACTTGTTCTGCTTGCTCCCACTTGGCCCAGTAGTCGCATCCTCGAGCTCGCCCCCGCCTACTGGCACAAGACACTCCAGCAGTCCGAAACTCAGCAGAAGCTGGCCGCCAACGTCTTCCGCCGCGTCGTGCTTTCGCCGCCGTCCTGATCTGCCCATCGCGCTCCATCACTATAGCGCTGCACGCTGACCGTCACACTGACGGGCCTGACCGAACGGATATCATCAACTTGAGCAAGTCCTATCCGGGGAGGAGTCCACCCCCGGAAGCCCATTCCTTACACAGCGTCGGGCGACCGGCGAGGCGGAGAGTAGGAGGGCGCGTGAGCGGGCCCGGGCGATGGAGCTCCGAAACAATTCAGGCGCGTGATGAAAATCCGGCGCGCTCTCCAGCATCAGCTTGAGCCGCTGGACTTCTTCCTCCAATGCTCGAATGTGATCGTCATTCGAATCAGTCATAGCGGCCCGGCTTTCTACGAGCCGGCGAGCCTAGCCTAGAGTCGATACCTGCAATCAGGAAGCTCGGCGATGCAATCACTGCCGGGCGGAGTTCGCCATGTGCATTTACGCCGCTTTTAGGACGTTTTAGGCGCGATAGGAAGTCGCACATCAACTGCTGATGTCAGACGCGTCGTTAGCCACCCTGAAGGTGCCAATGCCGTCAGGTGAGCCCAGTCAGCGTGCCAGGGTACATCGCTTCGCCGAAGCTGGTCGTGGGCACGCCGAACAGGTTGAGGAAGGCAGCGTACAGCTGATTGTGCGCGTTCCCCTTGTAGTTGAGATAACGCCCGGTTCGAATCTGACCGCCAGCTTTGCCGGCGAGCATGTACGGCAAATTGCGGCGCTCGTGGGTATCTCCGACGAGAAGCTCGTTCGGCCAGAAGAGCAGCGTGTTATCGAGCACCGTGCCCTCGCCTTCGGGCAGCTTCTTCAGCTCCGACACCAGGTAAGCGAACTGCTGGGTGTACCAGGTGTTGATCTTAGTCAGGTTGGCTTGAGTCGCGGCGTCGGTCGCGTGCGACATCAAGTGATGCTCGTTCCTGATGCCGAGCTGCGAATGCACGACGACGCTTTCCGCGGTCGACCACTGCAGCGAAGCGACGCGCGTGATGTCGCAAGCGAATGCCAGCACCATCAGGTCCATCTGCGCTTTGCCGATTGCGGGGAAACCGGTCAGGCACTTGGCGGGACGCGGGGGGGTGTCGACCGTGCAGTCGTAAGCCGTCACCGGCACGTTGGGCGCTGAGCTCGGAATTTGGCAATTGGCGGTCTGGTTCGTCACGACATTCAGCTGATTCTCGATGTCGCGAATAGCATTGGCATGGCGAGCGAGCTTTTGCTTGTCGTCGTAACCTAGCGAGCCGCTCACCGAGTTGAACTGATCCAGCACGGCATCGAGCACCGACTTGCGCTGTTTATGAAGGGCATCCAGAGCTGCCTGAGAGGCCCGCGTGTCACCGAACATGCGCGTGAAGACCTGGTTCGGATCATCGAGCGGTGTCCGAGGATCCCCGGGGCCGCCATAGCTCATGCGAATAACCATCGGCTCGAGATCGGTGGATGTCGACTGCACGCCGAGCTCGAGCGAGCGTAACTTGGTATCGTTGCCGATGGCTTTGGCGATCGACTGATCGATGGACGGACCGCCGGCCGTGCCGTCTACGACGTGACCCGCGCGTCCGAGCGCGTTGACCTTCATGCGCATGCAGGTGAGCATGTGAGACATCGACAAATCGTGCGGGTTGCCGTCCTGCATGTACGACGTCTCATTGTTGAGACCGTGCAGGAGGATGATGTCGCTGCGGTAGGGCTGGAGCGACGCGAGCTCTGGCCTGAGCACGAAGTCGGTCTCACCGCCGGCAGGCTCCCAGTCTTTCTTGACCAGGCCGTTTGGGCTGAACATCACCCCGAAGCGTTTTGGAGTGACTGCGGCCTGAGCCTGCGCGCTGCGCGGCAGCATGGCATCCAAGAAGGGCAGCGCGACGGCGATGCCCGCGGCGCCGCGCAGCAGCGTACGGCGCGGCATTTGGCGATTCATTGCGCACCTCCCGAGCCGTTAGCGCTACCAGCTGCAGGTGGAGGATTGGGATCTGGGACGAGCTCGGAGAGGAACGACTTCGTTTGTGTCATGGCCACGAGCAGCTCGGAGATCTGGAAGGAATGGTCGGCGAAGGCTTTGCTGACGACAGCTAGATTGCCGAGATCCGCCTGCGTGACCGAGCGACCGTGAGCGAAGGTGAACCAGGTCTGCACGAAACAATCCTTGACCTCTTGGCTATTGGCGAGCTTTTTGGAGAGCTCAATCGCGCCATTGAACGGGCCGGCCACGTCCGAACCGTTGATTTGACCGGTCGCGTCTAACGGCTGACCGTTATCCGTGTCGCGCCAAACGCCGACTGAGTCATAGTGCTCGAAGCCGAGGCCAATCGGGTCCATCAGCTGGTGACAGGCAGAGCACGCCGGATCTGCGCGATGCTGAGTGAAGCGCACGCGCGTGGTGGCCGTCGTGTCGACGACGGGGGGAGTGATATTGGCGTTCGCCGGCGGGGGTGGAACTGGTTCGCAGAGCAACCGTTCGCGCACGAATTTGCCGCGGTGTACCGGATCTGTTTGGTTCTCGTGACCCAGCGTAGCCATCACGGCCACTTGTGTCATGAGCCCGGCGCGCTTGGTGGGATCGAGCTCGACGCGAGTAAAGCCGCCTGCAGCTGGCGCAGGCACTCCATAGAATGGCGCGAGATCCTTGTTCATGAAGGTATAGGACGCGGTCAGAAGATCGGCCTCGGTGCCGGGGCCATCCAAAATGACCGAAGTGGCGAAGAGCTGCACCTGCGTCCGCATCATTGGCCCGAGCGCCAAATTGTAGTTGGGGTAGAGCGTCGCGTCCTTCTGCAAGGTGTCGATGTTACGGAGCTTGAGCCACTCGGTGAAGAACAGCGAGATACGATCCCGGGCGCGCGGCAGAGCCAAGAGCCGGCGCGCCTGCACCGCCACCTGATCGGGCGTCGTGAGCGCGCCTTTCTCGGCTTCCGCGAACAGCAGCGAATCCGGCAGGGAGCCCGTCAGGTAATAAGAGAGGCGGGTCGCCACTTGCCACGAGTCGAGCGGCACGACACTGGCCGGGGTCGCGGCGAGCTTGGGGTCGGCTGGCTCGAGCATGTACAGGAACTGCGGTGAATCCAGGAGCGTTTGCAAGAGGAGCTGGACAGATACATCGAGCGCCAACGTCGCGCGGGCTGTCGTGAATACGCTCAGTAGACGCGCGGCCTCTTGCGCACTCAGCGGACGGCGCCATGCGCGCTTGCCGAAGTTGCTGATGAACTGCTGCACGCAGGCCGGCTCGCCCGCCGCGGTCGTGTCGCACCCCAGCAGTGTTTTCAGATCCTTCGTGGCGCTTTGGCTCAAGGTGTCCGCGGCCGCGATGTACTGCTCAGCCAGGGCCGGGCTGACGCTCAGCTGAGTTGCGTTGTTCGTGAAGCCATCCTGTGCCGCGTCCGCGCTGAACCCGGTGGCCGGGGCGGTCTTATCGCCGAGTAGATCGGCGACCGTGTTGTCGTACTCGATGTGCGTTAGCCGCCGCACCGGTGCCAGGCCGGGGAGCGACACTGCGGCCACTGCGACACCGGTCCCGCCCGTCCCCACCGACGCGGTGCCCCCGCCCGGGAACGCCGGGCCACCTGGCACGGATGAAGCGCCTCCCCTCGCGGCCGCTCCCGAAGGTGTGCCGTCGATCAAACCGGAACAGCCGAACAACGCCAGCGCTGCGCCGCATGTGAACACCGCATAGTCGAGCTTGGTTGTTCGTCGATTCACGTCGAGCCTTGGCACATTGAAGAGCTGTGAGTAATTGCCCTGAGGCCCGGGGTTTTGTCATACGAACTACGCTTGCCCGCGTTCGGACGGCGGGGCGTTCAGTCGAGCAGCCGCTTCGCCTCCGATCTCGCTGCAATCTTTCGATGACAGAATCGGGCACCTCGGACAGCGATAAGTACTTGGCGTCCCGTCTGGTACCAGTCCTCTAGTCGAACGTCGTTGGGTCTTTGAGCGTATTCCAGAATTCGTTGCGTGCGCGATTGCTGTCTGTGGCATCGACGTGCCAAACCTGACCCGCTGGGTCGGGAATCATCGCAGGGGGTTGATTGCCCACGACCGCGCTCATTCTCGTGACGCTGCTCGCAAACCATGGCCTCGCCGCGGCCAGAACGCTCGCTTGGTCAGGGGCAAACGGCAGCTTCAAGATTGTCTTTCGGTTATTCGCGATCCAGGTGCCAAACGGGTTTCGCGGCAGCTCCGGAACGCGAGCTTCAGGCACGTCGAGCGTCTCATCGTAGGTGCCGTTAACTTGAACGAAGCGCATGCGCTGCGCCACGATCACCGTTGCCCACACGTCCGTGTCGCCGTTGGGCATGCCGGCGAGGGCTCCTGTGCTATCGCCCGTGCCGAGGGTCGCAACCACGACCGCTCGTTCGGGCAGCGTCGGATCGAGCAAATATGCGTCCGCTGCGTCGGTCAGCGCCCCGCCGGTAGCGATCACTAGCGGGTGCGCGGTCGTTCCGTAGCGCGTGGCCGCGTCGAGGATGAAGAGTGCACCCTCGGAGCGATTCGCTTCCGTGTCTTCGATCAGACCGCTCGCTGGCTCGACCAGCGCCGGCGCGACGCTGGCCATCACTTCGGGTACGTGTTTCATGCCGCTGTCGCGCGCCGCCTGTGTCATTTGTCGGAAGCCGCTGACGTTGTCGTCTAACGAGGGGTAGCCGGAACTGTCATTGACCACGATGCCGACGAGCCGCGGCTCTTCCCGAACAGCGAGCAGCAATGCATATTCGCCTTGCCAATTGTCGTGCGGGCCGTCATTGACCATGACGAGCGCGCTGCGTTCGTCGACTGGCAGAGCGCCATGAGGCACGTCGTACCCAGCCTGGAGGCGGCCGCTGCACCCGAACGCCCCGAGCAAGAAGCTCGCCGAAGCAAGGTGTATGCGCACACCAACGAGACAACCAAGCCGCTGACTAGACCACGCCGACGCCTGCGAATTTTCCGCGGTGTCGCCCCGTCGGGAGCACGGAAAATTCTGAGGCGTTTCGTGAGGGCGGGACACTAGTCCGCCGCTTCTTTCATCCAACTCAAGAGACCACTCCGCGGAAAGCGCGTGCGGAAAGCGGCCGCAGAGCTTTCGGCTGCGACTCTCCGCCCCATTCCCCACAAGGCTCGAACGCGCAGCGCCTCGCGTTCCTCGGCAAGCTGCCCGCGCGGGTACTCGCGCTCGTGTCTGGCGATCGCCGCACGTGCGCCCGCATAGTCGCCGTGTGCGATGCTACGCCGCGCGGGCTCGAGCAAACGGAGCTCGAGAGCATAACCCTGGATACTTGGCGCGTGCCCGCCACTGCCCGAGACGGCGGTGTGGGGCGCCTCGATAGGCGCACTGCTATCGACAGGTTCAGCCGGCGCTGCCGAGCTCGGCAATTCAGGCGTGCGTGCTTCGGGTTGGATTGACCGATGTAACGGCACTGTGGCAGCTGAGGACGGTGGCGGCGGTGTGCGCGGCCGTGCCCTCAAGTGATGGTATACGTCGGCGCTGGCTGCGGCCAACCCAGTCGTCGCGATTGCGGCAGCGAACAGCGTCAGAGTGCGTCTACCCCGCGGCGCGCGTATCCCGACACTGCTGTTCAGCGCCGAGCTCAATAAAATCCCGGAAGGCCGGTCTTGCTCGAGCGCGAGCTGGGCGCGTTCGAGAACGCGCCGCCGCAACTCTTCGCTACTGACGCGGTTCCTTCGTGCGTCGGCAAGTAACACTTTGGCGGTGCTCGAAAGCGAAGGCAAGAAGCGATCGATCATGGTCGCCCTCGTTTCTGTCGTCTCGTGAGCGCGGCATCGAGCTCCTTGCGCGCCTTGCGCAGGCGCGAGTAGACGGTAAAAAGCGGAATGCGGAGCTCGACCGCGATCTCACGCATCGGTGTTTCGTCCAATTCATGCATCAAGAGCACGGCCCGGCGCTCGAGCGGCACGCGGGCCAGCGCTTTCAGTAGCAGGTCGTGCAATTCACTGGCGGCCGCCGCGTCATCTGGCGGCGGTCGAGAGTCTTGAGTCTCGGGCCAACTTCCCAAAACCTCACGCTGCCCTTTACGACGTTGGGCGGAGGCGACCCGGAAGGCAATGCCGAACAGCCACGGTCGGAGTGGCCGCACGCGATCGTAGCCTTCCCAACCCTGATGCATCGCCAAGAAAACCTCGTGTATGACGTCCTCGATATCTCGACTCGGAACGCCCAAACGCCGGAGCACGCCGAACAGGTAATCCAGCTCCCGCTCGTATGCCTGGAAGCAGTCGTCCACCATTGTCGGAAAGGAACTGGCGACTTTCGCGACGAGCTTTAGCTTTTCGACCGCCAACTGCTTGTAATTGTCGCGGCGGGTTCGATTTTGTCACCGAAAAATTGCGGCGACATCCAGGCTTACATCGAAGGCGATGTGGGCGGTAGACCACACGCCCTGGCCATTGAGCAGGACAACGCGCGGGGTAGCAATAATCAGCGCCTCTGCTTGGAGAAGCGTCGCGAACCTGGGCGACGCGGGCAGGAGCAGTAGCAGCCGGGCCCCCCCGGCCGCGATTGGTGATGCTGAGCTGTACACCCGATCGACGCCAAGCCCGCGCACCGAAAGCTGAGCGACCATGCCAACCGCGCACGGTTCGAGCGCCGCGATGCGCGCGCACAGCGCGAACTTGGCGCCGAGCTCCCGGGCGGTGAACCCCGTACCGTCGGCGAGTTTGAGTCTAGAGACCGCCGTCGCCTCCGCGCTGAGCACAAAGGATATGCGGGGACCGGCGAGCGCACCGAAGGCATGCAAGCCGGGGCTGCTCTGGGGCGTGAGCCCGTTTTCGGCTAGTAAGCCGGCGCCGACCACGAGCAACGGGGCGCGGGGCGCGGCCGGCAGGACTGGCCGCGACTGCGCGGGCGCCGGCGCCGCCGGAGAAACCGGCGTTCGTGATGGCGGTGACGCGGTCGGGGCGCGGGCCGGCACGTCGGCGCGTAACTGAATCCGCACGGCAATAGCGAACGCGAGCCCACGCGCGATTTCAGCGCAGCCTTGACCCTCCGACGTCAAGCTCCGTTCAGCTTCGCTCTCGCCACGCTCGTTACACCATTGTAAATGCGCCTCAGTGCCATGCGGCGTGCGCTCGATCATCACCTTGACACGGCGCTCGCCGCCAATCGCTGCGGCGACGAACGGGTTGAATCCGAGTTGCTTTCCGACCGTCGCGGACAATTCAGCCGCGCTTGGGCAATCGTTCAGCGCGGGATCGGCCTGGTATTCCAGCGCGATTTGCAGCGGCGGCGATTCGCCCTGAGCCAGGGCATGACTCGCTGCGCCGACAAGGGCCAGGCCAAGTCCGAGCGCGCTTCGATCCCTCAATCGCATGCGTGCGTCGATTGTATGACAAAATACTAGCGCCCACGGCAAGTACTTACGGGCGTCGACGTGCTGACCAGAGGCCGCGCGAACCTGAGCCTCGCACAACGGGATCACGCGGTCAGCGTCCTGAACCGCTTGGCGGCTAGTGGGCCTTTGGTTGTCCTAGACTCAGCAGTGATTTCAGTGGAAGAGACGGGGCATCACCGGAGTCTTCCCACGGTCGATCGGCAGCGCGACTTGCGCATTGAGATCATCGAAGTAATCTTCGGAACGATCGGCGCAACATCGCGCGACACTGTACCTTTGGGGCCGTGAACCTCTGATGTATCGCGAGTGGGATCGCCCGGTCGAATTGCTGCTTGCGAACCCGCGCTGGACCGTGCTCTCCAAGTGCAACCGAAGGCCGCATGGACGAATGGGATTTAGGGGGTCGGGACCCAGCATCGCACCTCCAAACTCGCCGATGTTCCCGTCACAGGAACGAGGCCGGAGACGCCAAACGCCGACACGGGTGGGCCGCTTTGCGTGATCTTCGTCACGGGAAGTCGGCCGCGCCGCCGAAGGCTGAGTGCTCTCTGCCGTTTCGCGTGACCATCACCCATCCAGCGGCTGCGTCCGGGCCTCAGCGAACGCGCGTGAAGATGTACGCGGTCGCGCCGCCAGGGAAGGCGGTGCTACTCACGAGCTTCAGGTCGCGCGGCTTTTCGAGCCCGTCGAAGATCGCAAGTCCCCTCCCGAGAATCACCGGGTGGACGACGAGGCGATACTCGTCGACGAGGTCGTGCTTGATCAGCTCGCGCGCGAAAGTTGCGCCGCCGTAGGCGATCAGGGCCTTGCCCGGCTGAGCCTTTTGCCGCGCGATTTCGGCGATCAGGTCAGTCGCGATGATTGGGTCGCGCCACGATGCTTGATTCTTCTTCGTCTCTTCGGGCGATGCGTGCTTCAGCTGCTTGTTCTCGGCATTGGCGTTCGCATCCTTGAGGTTCGCTCGGGACGCTCCGCTGAAGATGGCGTCGACGTCGACCTTACCGGACCGCGTGAAGACCAGTTTGGGAATCGCATTCATCGCCGGCGCATAGGGCTCGGTCGAACTCGGCCAGTAGCTGGCCATATCCGCGAACGTTTTCCGCCCCATGACGTGCAGGCCCGCTTGCTCTATCGTCTCGACCTCCCAAATCGTGCAGCCTTCGTCGCCTGTTTTGAAAATCCAATCGGATTCACCGTTCGGCCCAGCGACGAATCCGTCGAGGGATACATCCATTTTGAGGATCAACTTTCGCATCTCGTGCCTCCTTTGCGGGCCAATACTTTAAGACACGAGGCTATCTTGCGGCAACTGGTTCCGCGCCGCGTGGGCGCGCGTTTCAACGCCTCATTCGTCGTTGTCGGCATCGTCGCCGTCGCTTTCGAGCGGGCGACGCGCGATCTCTTGCCACGCGAGGCGTGCATCGTCACTGGCCCCGAGAGCGCTCAGCCGAAGCGGCACTGGGCCATCTTCCACCGGCAGTTCGGGGAACGTGCGAAGCAGACGGTGAAGATCGAGTCGGTCAGAAAGGGCCTTTTCGTGCCCCTTGCGTCCCGCGACCGCGACGACCGGCAGCGCCTGTAAGGCCAGCATTGCCTCCGAGAATTTCATGACGCTGGTCTCCGGTGCTTGGGTACAGTTCGGCGGAACCCTGAGTGGCTTCGGTGTTCCTTGCA
>CAXSGJ010000090.1:0-11415 GCA_964236865.1 uncultured Polyangiaceae bacterium | reverse complement strand
CTTTCGCCGTCCGTGCCGACTCGCACCCGTGAGTCTTCGTACGGCGTGCCCGGCGCGTACGCTTTGCCGTCGGTGTAAGCCAGGTCCTGACCGACGAACACGATCGGTGAGCAGCCCAAACGCTGCGCTAACGAAAAAGCGAGCGTCGAGACACTTCCGGACACCGGGATGCCCGGGTAACCGAGCAGCGGGACGAGGGGGCCGTTCAGCTGCGGCAGCCCTTCGTATAGCGGTAAGCGGGGGCCCTTGCCGACGCGTAGCGAGCGCGGGTGCCCGGTCAGGCTGAAGGCCTTCACCGCGCGATCGATGAACGACACGCGCTCGAGCAGGGCCGATACGTCGATCGACTCCATGCACATCAGGACTTGCGGTTCGACTCCGTATTTGTCGAGAGCTCGGGCGCTCGAGTTGAGGGCGAAGACGATGCCCTTCTGCGTGGCTTCGGCGAGCTGCCTTCCATTCTTAGCGAGCGACGGGCCAGCACCGACGATAAACGCCGGTACACCGCGATACTGCCGAGCGAGTGCCAAGAAGGTCGGGTGCTCACGAAGTAAGTCGACGTTCGCGAGCACGTCCTGAATCCAGACTCGGCTCCGCAATCGGTGTGTCGCGTCGTTGATACCGCCGCGCTGAACCAGCTGGCCCAGCGCCTCGCGGAGGCTCTTCGCTTGCTCTGGAAAGAGCTCAGGGTATCCGGCGGTATTGACGAGAGTGACGCTTTGCTTGCCATTGGAGAGCCTCGGCCAAATATTGTTGAGCTCGTGCAGACTGCACACGATCGGAACTTCTCCGAGATCGCTCGGTCCGCTCTCGAAAAAAGTTCGTAAGATCCCTGGATCAGGCTCGAAGACCACGACTTTTGCCGTGCTGTGCGCGCGCAGGCCGCGCACGGTGTGCCCCATCCCAAGACCGAAGACCACGAAGGTCATGGGGCTGCCCGCTTGTTGCGCGACTGAGAGCAGCGACTCTTCGTCGAAGGCAGAGCCGAGCACACGGGCGCCGTGCAAGAGGGCGGGGGTGCCGTCCTCGAGCTCGATGACGCGGGCCATCGTGTGCGCTTCTTTGACTGACTTCAGAGCCTCGCCGGAGAGCCGCGCGCGCGCGACGTTGTCGTCGAAGAACTGCGTTTTCAATTGTGCTGAATCGAGGGACATCGGTGTCGGCGGTTACCCGCAAAGACCATCAATCCATGATTCATGCCAAGCGCGTTTAGCGCGGTTTCATCGGCAAAAGACTGCGCTTTGGCGCGATTCTCGGCGCCGCAGCGCGCGTCGCTTCGCGCGCTTCGCTGGGCTGACTAGGCGGTGTCTGCGCGTTGACGACGGGTGCCGCCACTTCATTGACGAAGTGGCAAGTTCAGCGGTCCGCGGGAACGGCTTGGACTTCGCTGGGCGAATGAGCAACGTCGACGGTGAGATCGGCCGCGTCGGCCACGGGCTCGGCAAAGCTGCTCTCGAGCGCCTCGCGATTCGCGGACTCGACGGCATCTCGCACTTCACCGCGAAATATCGTGGTTGAAGTCGGTGCTACGATGCCAATCTTCACGCCGCTGCGCGAGATATCGGAGATTATGATCTCGATATCATTCCCGATGACGATGCGCTGGCCCTTGCGGCGGGTGATGATGAGCATGGCGACACCGAACGGTGCACGCCGCGTGCCAGTCGGCAGGGCTCTCAGAACTGCTTGAAGGAGGCCAGATCCAAAATCGTCTTCGCCACGGAGACGCTTTGCTGGAGGGAGTTATTGAGCTGGGTCAAGGTCGAGAAGGCAACGGCTGGGTCGGCGGCGCCGACTTCCTCCGTGCTCTTGGCCGTCTGCAGCTGCAAGTTGCCCAAGATCGAATCGTTCGCGTCGAGGCGATTGATGACCACCCCAGCGGAGGCTTGGGCGTGGGTGATCTGCGCGCGCGAGCTGTCTAGGTTGTCGAGGGTGGCGCTGACGGCAGTCGGATCGTTGCTGTTCAACGCGCTATACAGCGCATCCAGATCGCCGAACACGTCGCGGCCGCCCGCGGCGGTGAAAGCCTTGGCGCCGCTCGCATTGACGGCCGTGGGCGTAGAATTGCCGATGTCGATGACGTGACTCTGGTCGTCCCCGCTGAACAAGCCCGCCGCGGAAAAAGGCTGGCTTTGCGTCTGGCTGCCGCCGAAAAGATAGCCCGTGCCGCCTTTGGTATTGGCCACGCCGATCAATTGCTCGCGGATGTTCTTGACCTGCAGGGCCAGGCTCGCTCGCTCCGGAGCGCCGAGGCTGCCGTTGGCCCCTTGCATGGCGAGCTCCTTGGCATTTGCCATCAAGTCCGAGGCTTGTTGCAGAGACGATTCCGCGAGCTCGGCGTCGCCGCGCACGGAGCTGATCGCCTCCCGGCGCGCCGTCACTTGGGCTTGTGAGGCGCTGAGCCGGGCGAGCTGCGCGGCGGCGATCGGATCGTCCGACGGCAGGTTCACGCGCAGCCCAGTCTGCGCTTGCTGGGCGGCCGCGGCTTGGCGAGAGCTGAGCGCGGCCAGATTGTTGGTCACGCTCGCATACCGCATGTTGTCGGTGACTCTCACGGTTCACCTCCGAAGCTCTGAGACGAAGCGTTCATCGGCCGACGGAATTCATCAGCTCACCGAGGAGCGAATCGGCAACGTTGAGGATCTTGCTCGCCGCCTGGTAAGCATTCTGGTACTTGGTCAGCGCGATCATCTCTTCGTCGAGCGAAACGCCGCTCTCGGATTGGTGCATCGACTGAACCTGGTTGAAAATGGCGGTTTGCGTCTCGACGTCCCGCTGGCTGTTGGCCCGCGTGCTGCCGATGCTGCCGACGATATCCCCATAAGCCTGGGCGGCGGTCCGCGTTCCGCCGACCGACGTGAAGACGTCGGCCAGCTTGCTCAAGGCGACCGCGTTGTCGGAGCCGCCGGGGACCGAGAACACGCTTGCCGCCGCCGCCACCCGGTCGGGCTGATTGAAGACGTCGACCGAAACTCGGATGTCGCGGGCGGCCCCGGTCGCGGAGACGCCGACGTCGAACAAGTTGCGGCCGGTGCCGCCGTCTGCTCCCACGCCGGCGGCGTGTTGCGCGTTGATCGCCGTGCCGGTATCGAACACGAACTGATCGAGCTGCTTTGCGACGTTGAACAGGTCGGTGTCGCGGGCCTCTTTGATGCCGCCCAGGGTGCCGCCAGTGAGGTACTGCGTGATCTCGGTGCCGGCGCCCCCGGATTGGTTTGCGAGGAGCTTCAGCGAGCCATCAGCCCTTAGATCGAGCGACAGTGAGCTGGCGTGTGCGCCGTCGACAATCGTAGTGCCTGCGACCTGCACCACTTGATTGCCTTGATTGTCCGTGAACGTGGTGGTGTTGATCAGCCCGGATATGTTGAGCAGCTTCTGCGTGCGCTGGTCCTTCAGGTCGGCCGCGTCGTTGCCCTGAATGTTTGCCTGCGCAATCTGCATGTCGAGCTTGGCGATCTCTTGCGCGCGCTCATTCACCTGGTCGATCGTCTGTTGGGCCTGGGTCTTCAGGTCCGCTTGCGCTTGCGCAATGGCGTTGCCGGTTGCGTTCACGCGCTCCGTGAAGGCGCCGGCCGCCGCCAGTACGTTCGAGCGCGTGGTACCGTCGCTGGGGTTATTGGCGAGCGCGGAGAACGACGAAAATAGATTGCTGAGCGAGGAGCCCAAGCCCGTGCCGCTTACATCGTTGAACAACGACTCGACGGAGGCGAGCGTTTGGTCGCGCGACGTGGCGGCGGAGGCCAGGCCGTTCGCCGCGAACTCGCGCCGCTCGATGAAATCGTTCGTGACGCGCTGGAGCCCCGTCGCTACGACGCTGCCGTTGGTCTGCGTGCCGAGATTTTGCGTTTGCAGCAGAGCCACGCGGCGCACATAGCCCGGCGTGCTGGCATTGGAGATGTTCGAGCCGGTGACCCCGAGGCCATAACTCTGCGCCGTGAGCGCGTCGCGCGCGACGTTCAGAAGTGAAGTGAGCCCCGCCATGCTGCTCAGCCTTTCCAGTTGACGCGGACGCCGTCCTGAATCGTGGCCGGGCGTTGCGACCCGAATTGAACAGGCGGCGCAAAGCCCGCCTCACTGAGGATGGTGCGCACGGCGTCCCGGGCGTGCAGGGCGAGCAAGCGGTTCTTGAAAGCCAGACGGCGTATGCGCTCGAGCGAAGCGCGGTGTTCGGGCGCGGCTGGGCGCTCGACGGCGAGCGCTTGCAGCCGTTCACACAGCGCGAGCTTCTGCTCCGTGATGCCATCGAGCGCGGAACGGTCGAGCGTGGTCAGCACGACGCACTCCGCTTCGTGCAGCGCTTCCAGCGCCGATAGCGTTTCGGTGAGCTCACTATGTGCCATTGCCTTTACCGAACTCTCCCAAGAAGAGCGGCTCGGGCTGCCTCAGCCGATACGATCGGCAGAGGCTCACCCGAGCGCGCTGTACAGTCGCTGCGCGACGACCTTTGAATCGACCTTGAACGTGCCATTCGAGATCTGGCTCTTCACGTTCTCCACCTTGGCGTGATTGACGGGCGCACCGGCGCTCGCCGCCAGGTCCCGAGCGTGCGAAGAAATCGACACCTCCACGGCCGAGGTGCTGGCGCCGCCCGTGCTGGGTGCTGCGACGCCGACGGCTTCGACCGGTTTTGCCGCGCCCACTTTGGACACTCCGCCCCGCTGGTATGCGTCGAGGACCGGGTTGCCAGTGATACCTTTCATGAGTTCCTCCGAACGGAATTGCGGGTGGAGGAGAACTCCAACAAACAATCCTTGAAAAGAGGAACGGTAATCATGAGGGGGGCTTTAGTAAAATCTGCACCGGATCGGGACAACCGGAGCGGTTTCAATCATTTCAAGAGCTTTGACGCGTCTGAGGCCGGGCTCGCCGGGGCGCTGGTGGCGTTTTTCTCGCCGGGGGTGACGGCCGGGGCGGAGGCACGCAGGGTGGGGTGTGACATGGCCATACTCTGGGCAATGACGTCGGCTAGGCCGAGTCCGCCGGCCTTCTGTATCGAGTCCGATAGGGTGTCGACGATCATCGAGCCGTAGGTCTTCTCGCCCGCGGACGCCTGGGTGCCCGCGCCGGCCGCAGTGGTCTTTTCCAATTGCTTGAGCATCTGCCGTACGAAGATCGACTCGAAGTCCTTGGCCGCCTTCAGCAGCTTGGGGTCGGGCGCGTCCGGCTTCACCGGTGCGCTGGCGTTCGCCGCGTTGAGTGCGCCTATCGGGGTCATTGAACGATTATCTCTGCACGAAGCGCGCCAGCCGCCTTGAGCGCTTGAAGAATGCTGGCAAGCTCGCGCGGCGACACGCCCAACGTGGAGAGCGACTGCGCGACATCCGCGAGCGTGGCGGCGCCTTTCACGTAGGTGAGCGCCGGGCCCTTCTCGTTGGCCTCGACCGCGCTGTTTTGGACGGCCTCGGTTTGTCCGGCGGCCAGCGCGTTGGGTTGGACCACTTGTTTGTTCTCTTGAATCGAAATCGTGATGCCGCCTTGCGCGATCGCGACGGGAGAGAGATGCACGTCGCCACCGGCGACGATCGTCCCCGTGCGCTCGTTGATCACGACGCGCGCCGAGCTCACCGGGTCCACATCCACTTCACCGAGCTTGGCGAGGAGCTCGACCGGCTTACCTTTGAGCTCTGCCGGCGCTTTCACGTCGATCGAGCCGCCGTCCACGGCGTGAGCGCTGTCCTTGCCGAACGCCTTGTCTAGCGCCTCCACGACCTTTTGAGCCGTGCCGAAGTCAGGGCTGCGCAGGGCCAGGGTGAGCTGCTCTTTGACCCAATAATTGGTCTTGATCTCGCGCTCGACCAGGGCGCCGGTCGGTACGCGGCCGGTGGTGGTGACGTTTTCTTGAATTGAACTGCCCGAGAAGCCCTGAGCTGAAAAGCCACCGACCACGAGCGGCCCTTGGCCCACTGCGTACGTCTTGCGATCGGCGCCGCGGAGCGGAGTCTGAACCAGCACGCCTCCGCGCAGGGATTTGGCGTTGCCCATGGACGATACGGTGATGTCCAAGTGCGAACCTTCACGAACGAAAGCGGGGATCGTGGCGGTCACGATCACGGCCGCAACGTTTCGCAGGCGGGCTTGCCGAGCGTCGACTTGAATGCCGAGGCGACGCATCAGCGCGCGCAAAGACTGCTGCGCGAAAGGCACGGTGATGTCGTCCCCGGTGCCGTTCAGGCCGGTGACGACGCCGTAGCCCACGAGTTGGTTGTCGCGAGCGCCGACCACGTCACATAAATCGCGGAGCTTGTCGGCACGCGCGACGCTTGCTGAAAAAATCAGAGACACGCCGAGCGCGCAGGCCAGGAGCGTGCGGGCGGCCATGGAAGGAATATTTTTTGACGCGGAAATCATGATCAAAATGGGTTTACGAAGTCTAAAATTTTGGTCAACCAACCGCGTTCCACTTGGTCGTTGATGTCCCCCCGGCCAGTGAATTCGACGCGCGCATCGGCGATCAGCGAGGAATCCACGGAGTTGTCCATTTCGATGTCCGAGGGACGGATCACGCCCGAGACATACAGGTGGTATTCTTCGTGATTGATCATGACGACCTTGGTGCCTTCAACGAATAGGTCGCCGTTGGGCAGCTCTTGTTTGACTCGCACGCCAATCTGGCCCTTCAGGGTTCCGGCGCGTTGCGTCTTGCCTTCACCATCGAAGTCGAAGCTCGAAGCCATCTTCAACAGATCGGCGGGGTCGATGTTCGGGTAGGCCTTTTTTATGGCTGGCACGAGCCCGAGCAGAGACTCCACGCCGGCCGAGCGTGACGTGTCCTTCTTCAGGTTCGTGGTGGCCCCACCCGACGCCTGAGCGTTCTCGTTGATCTTCACCATGGCGATGTCGCCGACCCGCAACGCACGCGTGTCTTCCAGGTAACCTGGCTGGGCTTCGCTGTAGAGCGAGCCGCGCGAGGGTTTCGCGTCGGCGCGCGTGGCGGCATACTCGCCGGGCGTGTACTTACGATCCCGCGCCGTAAACGGCTGAATGTGATTCGGGCCGCAGGCTCCGAGCAGCGATACCACGCCGACCGTAACGAGCAGGATGACGAGTGCGCGACTGGTCATTCGACCACCTGCGCAGAATCCGGGCTGATGAGGCGGGCGCGTAGCACGCGCTGGGTGCTGGCGACGCGGAACAGGCCCGTCGCGCCGAGCTCGGTATCTGACATGGCCGTCGCCAACGCGCTGACGCGCGCCGCGCCGTGTTCGATCACGAGGTTGATGCGCGAGCCTTTGGCCGCGGCGGGGAGAGTCGCCGCTTCACTGACTTCCACCGTCAAAGTGATCGGCACGCGAACAACGGTCACGTCGTCTTGCACCAAGTCCACGCTCGCCGTCAGGGTGAGCTCGCCAACGTGTTTGGGGATGCGAGGCAGATGCGCTTCCCCCACGTGCACGCGCGGCGAGGTCACGAGGCTGCGGTTCAAGCGCGAGCTCTTGAAGCGAACGCCCACGGGCAGCGCGCCGATGACTTTCGGCGTTAGCGCTTCGCGCAGTTCGTCGGTGCTCCAGCGTTTGGCGGCGCTTTTGACGCGCAGCGAGGCGGGCATGCGCAAATGCTTGGTGTCATCACCAGCCGCCCGCAGCTGCTCTTCGACCTCGGCCCGCGCCATTAATCGGGAGTTACCGGGTGGCGGTGCAGGTCCGAGATCGAGACTTGCCAGATCCCCGTCGTCGTAGCCGTCGCTCACGTCGCTCAAGTGGATCCGCGCGCCGTCCACTGTCTGAGACAGCTCGGCGTGCGCCGGGAGCGAGAAGGTGCTGGCGACCAAAAAACCGAGGACGAGGTGATGGTTCATGTGCGGGCTCAGCCTCGCATCTGGGTGGCCGCACGCAGCATGTCGTCCGCCGTTGAGATCACCTTGGAGTTGATCTCGTACGAACGCTGAGCGCCGATCATGCCCACCATCTCCTCGACGATGTCGACGTTCGATTGCTCGAGGGAGCCCTGCATCAGGGTGCCGCGGCCCTCCGTGCCAGGTTCGCCGAGCTGTGGCTCGCCGCTGGCCAGCGTGGGCATGAACAAGTTGTGGCCGGCGGCTCGCAGACCGTCGTTGTTGATGAAGGTGCTGATGGTCAGCGAGCCAATCTCGGTGGGGTTCGTTTCGCCCGACATTTGCACGGTGACCTGGCCATTCGAGGCGATCGTGACGTTGGTCGCCCCTTGCGGAATGGTGAGCGGCGGGTCGAGCGGCAAGCCGTCGGAGTTGACGATACGGCCAGTGCCGTCGGTCTTCAGCTCGCCATTCCGCGTGTAGGCGAGCGTGCCGTCGTTTTGCTGCACCGCGATGAAGCCGTTGCCCTCGATGGCGACGTCCAGTTGGCCGTTAGTCTGGCTCAGCGTGCCCTCTTCGAATTGGCGTGAGGTCGCGACCACTCGTACGCCCGTGCCCATTTGCAGTCCGCTCGGGGACATCGTGGTTTGGCCGGTCGGGGCTCCTGCGGAACGGACCTGTTGATAGAGCAGGTCTTCGAAGTCGACGCGCTGCTTCTTGTAGCCAACGGTGTTGCCGTTCGCGATATTGTTCGAGATCGCCTCCAAGTGCGTTTCTTGGGCGGCCATGCCGGTGGCAGCGATGTTCAGCGATCGAAACATGGAACCTCCAAGCACGAGCAAAGCAACTCGAATGCCAACGCCAGACAAACGCCGTTCAAGCCCATTTGGCGGCAGTTCATCGACAGCAGGCGGCACTCGATGGGGCCGCGGTGGCAACGCGCTGTCGGCTCGCGTCAGACCGTTGGCTCGAATGACTTCAGGCGCCGCCCGTGCCGCCGCCGCCGCTCGTTGCCCCGCCGGTGCCGGAGCCGCTCGTATCGCCGCCGCCGTTCGTATCGCCGCCGCTCGTGCCGCCGGTACCGGCGCCGCCCATGGTCGCGCCGGAGGTGTCCGCGCCGCCGCTGCTCGACCCCGCGCCAGCGGAGCTCCCACCGCCGGTGCTGGCGCCGGAGGTGTTGGTGCTCGAGGTCGATCCGGCATCGCCGTTCGGCGTTTCCGAGTCGCCGCCTGCGACCCCTGCATCCGACTGCGCCACGCGACGCACGCAGACGCCCGCCGTGCAGTCGGAGCCCACGGCGCAATCGGTGGTTCTAAAGCATACGGTGGCCGGCGCACAGCCCGAGTTGGCCACGGACAGCATCAGGCCCAGGAAGCACAGCGCCAACGCCGCGCGTGCGAGGAGAATGAAGGGAGCCAGGCGCGCCTCTGTCATCTCAAAGCCCCAACTTGATCCCGACGGAAAAAAGTAGCCAGATCAGAGGCCCGGTACTTGGCAGGTCCGCCCCCAACGGTAGGACCCCGAACGATGGCTCCAAGAAAAGCCCGGCGCGTTTACCGAGCGGAAGCACGACCGTAGCGCCCACGCTACCGCCGAACAAGGTCTCCGGAGTGACGACGCCAATCACGCCTGCGTAAGCGCCCACGTTGTGGGAGAGCCAACGTTCGTAACGCGCCTCGCCGCCAAACGTGGCGCGTTTTTCAATTTCGGCGAACGCCCGGAATCCGAGGGCGTTTGCCTGATCTTCGTCGTCCCGCAGGTCGACTCCGGTGGTGATACGGAGGCGAGCGCGGCGCCAACCGAGCTTGCCGCTGCCCGCGTCCCCGCCCTCCATGCCCGAGCCGACGCCGAAGTCTCCGTCAACCAAGTAACCTTCGGCGCGGGCATGCGTCGCGAGCAGCATGGCGAGAGCCAGCGACGAGAGCTCGATGCAACGGCGTCGAACGATCGACGTTGTGGAAGTTCGTAGGGGCTGTCGCACGGTGGTCGTGACCCGCATCGCAAATGTCGGGCCAAGCCCGAAGCGGCGGCGCAAGCGATCGTGGCTTAGGCGGCGCGCGGTGCGATGCGCTTTCGCTTGAGCATCTCGACGAGCGTGGTTCGGTTCAGGCCAAGCAGCGTAGCGGCTTGCTTCTTGTTCCACTTCGTGCGCTCGAGCGCCTGGCGGATCAGTTGGTTTTCGAAGGACTCGACCGCGTTGCGCAAATCAATGCCGGTGTCGGGCAGGCGGGGCGTGATGCGCTTCTCCGTGCCCAGGCCGCAGACGCGCTGCGGCAAATCGCGGGGATCGATGCTAGTTCCGGCGCACAGCAAGACGGCGCGTTCGATCGTGTTCTCGAGCTCGCGCACGTTGCCGGGCCACTGGTACTCCGACAACAGCTGCGCGGCCGCGCGTGAGATCTCCATCTCGCCGCCCTTGCCGGTCTTCTCGCGGGCCTTGAGCAAAAAGTGCTGCGCGAGGAGCGGCACATCCTCACTGCGCTCGCGCAGGGCGGGCACGGCCAAGTGGATCACGTTCAGGCGGTAGTAAAGGTCCTCTCGGAATGTACCGGCCAGAACCGCGGCTTCTAGATTGACGTTGGTCGCGGCCACGATGCGCACGTCCGCTTTGAGGGTGCGGTTGTCGCCGACCGGTGAATACTCGCGGGCCTGCAAAACCCGCAGCAATTTGACCTGAAGTGAGAGCGGCATTTCGCCAATCTCATCCAAGAACAGGGTTCCCCCTTCGGCGAGCGAGATGCGGCCTACCTTGTTCGCATGCGCGCCGGTGAAGGCCCCGCGAGCATGACCGAACAGCTCACTCTCCAACAAGGCCTCGGGAATGGCGCCGCAGTTGATGGCCACGAAGGCTTTGCTCGCGCGCTGGCTCTGCTTGTGCACGGCTTTGGCAACGAGCTCCTTGCCGGTGCCGCTCTCGCCCGTGATCAAGATGGTGCATAGGGTATCTGCGACGCGGTCGATCACCCGGTACACGTCGACCAGTGAATCCGAAAGGCCCACGACGCCTTGCATGCTGCTGGGCAGGATGCGCGGAGCGCTGGCAGAGGCGGGTTCGTCCGCGACCAGCTCGTCGATCTCGTCCGCGCTGCCGAGGCTCGCTACGTTGGCGGACGCCACCTCGTCGTGCACGATGTCCATGCCGTCTCCAGCCGAAGGCGCCGTCGAAGGGTAGACTCCGGAGGTGTGTTCTTCGTCGACGAAGTTCCCGAATCCTGCAGCGCCGTGATTGAGTGTCGAGTGATCCATGTGCTTCCTTCCGCCCTCTGCCGTGGCGAGAGTGGCTAAAGCAACCAGCGGGCCAACTGTCGACTCGCTGGCGATCCCGCGTTGATCTCTTGGCGCTCTTAAAAAGCCGCAAAACGCCTACATTCGCCGCAAATCGTACGCTCAGGTCAACTCTGACCTGCCCCCAAAGCCATGCCTTCCTGAAACCCCGGGAAACCCACCTCACCCCGCCCGGGTATCTTCAGACCCCGACGGGGTCGAATGGACCCCAGGCCCAAATCATCGCTCTCGACCCCATTGAACGGAGCCCAAATCCAAACCTTGAGAAAAAAAATCCTCCCGCGTCCTGCTCTCCCTCTCGCTCTCCCTCTCGCTCTCGCTCTCGCTCTCGCTCTCGCTCTCGCTCTCGCTCTCGCTCT
>CAXSGJ010000089.1:0-13198 GCA_964236865.1 uncultured Polyangiaceae bacterium | reverse complement strand
ACGCCGCGCGCAGCGGCCGCTGCGGCCGCGAGCACGGCGTAAGGGGGAGGCAGGAAGCGCGCAGGCGCCGGCGACGGCGCCGAGCACTGGACGGTGCGGGGCAACCCCAATCAAGTGTACGGGCAACCGTACCGAGGGTTCGAATCCCTCCCTCTCCGCTGAAGTTGCCCCCTCGGTGGGCGTCGCTGAGCGGCGCTGGCACCCGTCGGTTTGGTGTTGCCCCCTCGTAGTCCGTCGGTGAGCGGCGTTGGCACCCGTCGCTCCTCGCCCACTCCGTGGGCTGCGGGGCGCCGACCTCCCGCCGATCCCGTGCTCGCAGCCGCAGCGGCTGCTGCGCGCGGCTGGGGGAGGTAGACATTGCGCGCCCTTACAACATGGCGCGGATCAGTGCGACGGCTGCCGTAAGATCGCGAAGCACGAGCTTGGCATCCCGGCGAACGACGCGATAACCGAGGCGACGAAGCTTGCGATCACGACTCGCATGCACTGTGCGGCGGAACCTCAGCACGGAACTGCACGCTCAGCCGAAAGCCTCGAGCGCGGAACCACAGCCGGGCTGATCGACACGCGAAGAGCGTTGTCCGCGGGGCCGGCGCTTTTTTTTATTTAGGATTCTTTTCGTGTCGGCTGAGGCTGCCGACCGGAAGAATGAGTTGCCGAGATCGAGCACTGAGCAGCACAAAGCCATGATGCTCATAGAATGCCGCTGCGACGCCATCCTTCGCATCCACAACGACGCCGTAAACCACAACCTCGGAGCGAGCTGCGCGTTCGATTGCGTCCCAGAGCATCGCCGCGCCCAGTTTGCGGCCCTGAAACCTTTCGTCAACTGCTAGCCGCCCGAGACGCGCCACCGGCACGTCCGGGTAGCGCGGTAGCTTCTTCGCAAGCGTTTGAGGCAAGCCAGACAGCAAAATCGAGCTGGCAGCCAAGGTGTAGTACGCGGCGACTGCATCGGTACGGATCTGCCTTGCCACATAGCAGGCACTCGCCCGTTTACGAACGTCCTGGCTCACCTGTTCGCGAAAATAACGATTGAGAGGCTCAACGCCACACACGAATGTGTCGCGTTGGTGCTGCAATCTCAAAAGCTCAATCACGAACGGCGGCGACACACTAACGCTTGATGAGCTTCGCGTGCGCAGCGGCCGCGCGTTTCAAGGCGCGGTTCGGCTTGGCGGGAGCGAACAGCAACGCGATGAATTTCCGCTGTTCCTGAGCTGAGAGCCGAATAATGCTCTGCTCCTCCAGCTCACGGACGGCGGCATCCCTAGCGGCGGCAACGACGAACTCACTCAGGCTGCTACCCTTCGCCTCCGCGGCGCGTTTGATGAGCTCGAGCGCCTTCGGTGCGATGCGCGCTTCGAGGCGATGGGTGCGTGTTTCTGCAGTGTTTGTGCGCGCCATGGTTGGCTCCGGCTCTTGGATTGTACGGTGATTGCCGTACAAGTCAAGACGGGCACGATCACTCGAACTGCGACCGTACCATCGTACTCGAAGCCGCTAGGTAGCTGGGGCGCGCCGTCGACGCGGCCCGTCTTTGCTCTGGAGGTTTCGTGACGGCGCGCCGTCAATGCGCTATCTCGCATAATACACTCATCTTCGGAAAGCATTCGACGCAGCGCGCGACACGCACCTTCCTCAGGGTCAACCGACCCACACCCCTTTCGAGTCCACGCTGAAATAGCCAATAAGCCGCTGTCGCCGAGCCAGCAACTCGGAAGATGCAGGAAGCGCGCAGCTCGCGAAGCGAGCCAGCACTGGACGGTGCGGGGCAACACCATCCCTCCCTCTCCGCTGAAGTTGCCCGCTCGGTGTGCGTCGGTGAGCGGTGTTGGCACGCGTCGCTCCTCGCCCACTACGTGGGCTGCGAGGCGCCGACCTCCCCCCGAGTCCGTGCTCGCGGAGCAGCGGCCGCTGCGCGCGGCTGGGGGAGGTAGACATCGCGTGCTCAGCGCGGCCCGTGAGCACCCGCGAAGTGTACGGAACCGTTGCTGGCACGGCGTAGTGGTGATCGTGCCGGACGGGTGAGGCGTTGACGGTGCTGGGCGCGGAGGCCGACGCAGCGCGACGCGGCGGCGTGGTTAGGCGCGCTGGTAAAACAGCACTACATTGCCATTCGCGAAGACGCGCGTATTCGTAAGCTTAAGATGCAGAGGCTTTTTTAGGCCGGCAAACATAGATCTTCCAGCGCCCAGAATGAGGGGATTAATCACGAGCTGGTATGAGTCGACGAGATCGAGCTCCGCGAGTTGGGCAACCACGCTCGCGCTGCCCATGACCACCAGATCTAGCCCCGGCTCGCTCTTGAGCTGACGCACCGCACCGGCGACGTCGCTCTGGATCAGCCGGGTGTTGTTCCACTCGGCTTTGCGCAGCGTCCGAGAGAACACGACCTTCGGTAAGTGGTTCATGCGCTCGGCGACGACCGGCATGCTCTCGAGTGCCATAGGGCTCGACCAGAAGCCCGCCATCTGTTGATAGGTGACTCGGCCGAACACGAGCTCACCGCCGCCGTTGGCGTTGCCTGCCACCCAGGTGTTGAACTCGGGGTCTTGTTTGTGCGCCCAGCTCATGTCGCCCTGAGCGTCGGCGACGAAGCAATCGAGCGAGCAATGATTGAATACTGACAATTTACGCATGATTATGGGTTTTTCGAAATCAGAACATCGGCTTCAAGTTGCTGCTCGGGAGCAGCTTGCCAGTCGCGTCCGTTGCGGCGAGCACCGGTGGAAAGGTCTTATCGAGCATGCGCTGGATGCCGGGGCGCATCAGCAGATTGACGAACACGAAGCCGCCCATGCCGGTGAAGCCCGCGTGCTCCAAGGTTAGGCGCGTGCCGATACCGCGCGCCTCGAGTCGGTAGGTCACCTGCGTTCGATCGGCGCCTTCGCTACCGACCCAGGCAAACCGAAGTAGCTCGGGCGCGCGCACCTCGAGCACTTCACACTCGACGAAGCCGCGCCACATGCGGTTCGGTTTACCGTGCAACCTGTAGCGCGTCCCCACGATGGGCGCGAAGCCCTCGGGCCGCATGCCCCAGAGCACCATCAGCTCCGGCTCAGTCAACGCGCGCCAAACTTTGGCCGGTGAGTGCGGATAGGTTCGAACCAAGCGAATGTCTGTCATCGGTTGCCGCGTCTCCTTTTCGTGGAGCGCGCGCGCGGCGTCGGCAGGTCCGGCATTGCGTCGAGCACGCGGCCGAGAGCGTCCAGCTCACGCCCCAGGTACTCGCGGTAGCGGCCGACCCATGCGTCGACTTCCGCGAGCGGCCTCGCCTCCAAGCGGTAACGCCGGAAGCGACCCTCGCTGCGCTCCGAAACGAGCCCCGCGCTCTTCAAAATCGCAAGCTGCTGACTCACCGCCGACTGCGTAACACTCAGCGACGCCACCAAGTCCGAGACGTTACTTTCACCGCCCGAAAGCGCGTCCAACAACGCGCGCCGCGTCGGGCTCGCGATAGCCTGAAAGACGCTGTCGTCGCTCGTGAGTCGTGACATCGACGGATAACATAGTAGCGAATGCTAATATGTCAAGCGGTCGGCGTTTTGAGCATGGAAGTCCGGGCGAGAGACGCCGCGATCAGGGCAGCTCGCTTCACAACCGATCGCTGGTTGGAAAGGCTGAGCCTCCCCTCCACGCCGCGCGCAGCGGCCGCTGCGGCCGCGAGCACGGCGTAAGGGGGAGGCAGGAGCGCGCAGGCCCGAAGGGCCGAGCACTGGACGGTGCGGGGCAACACCAACAGCGCTCTCGATCTTCTGCCGTGTGCCGTTTACTCATCCCCACGTCATGCCACCCGAAATGACCTCCAAAACAGATGAGCTTCGTGCGGCGCTTACAAACGTATCGCGCCGCCGGCGACGCCGGGCCCGTGCGGCGGCCGCCACATCAAGTACCCTGTGAACCGACTTCAGTCAGCGTTTGCGAGCCACCCACGCCGCGACGAGCGCGGCCAACGCTGCGGATAGCAACAACCGGATCCTGAATGCAGTCTTCAGTGCACGTATGCCCGGACGATTGAGCGGATTGAGTGCCGTGCCACTCAGAACACCGAATGCAAGCACGAACACGGTGACTGCCGCGATGGCTACATCAGTCCAAGGTGTGGAAATCACCGAGACCCTCCTTTGCACGCAAGCCGAAGCAAGCGCGCGCGCCTTCTAATCACGCACGAGTGAGAACGACGCCGGACCGCCGCCAATCCCAAGCCCGGGCAGGGCACCCCGCCCCAGACCCCAAAGTTTGATGGCAGCAAACGGGAGCCCGCCGAAAAACGCGATCGACAGGCCTCCGCCGGTAACATCCATCCCGATAATGCTCCCTAGGATGCCCATGGATGCGCCCATGCCCAGCATGTAGCCGTAGCAAGGAAAGGCAGTCCAGTCGAATCTCCGTCGCCCTTCAACACTGATGACATTGTCTATATCGGACTTCGTCGAGCAATTGGCGCTAATAGACCAAAGCGGTGCGCTCGTTCAGCGGGGTTCGTGAACTTACCCACCACCGCCGGTCGTGAGTCGCACCGCCCGCACTCGCACCGCCCGCACTCGCACCGCCCGCGCTCGCACCGCCCGCGCTCGCACCGCCCGCGCTCGCACCGCCCGCACTCGCACCGCCCGCGCTCGCACCGCCAGGCGGGGGTGAAAAGCAAAGCGATGGTGCTGTGCCCGTCGAAACTTGGTCACGCGCGCAATTCAGCACATTCTCTCGGCCTGTAGCGAGTTCACCTCGCAAGTGCATGACAGGTCCGGTGTTCCTCCCGCCATGTAACAACAACTCTTCAGACCATCATCGCAGAAGTTGGAGGTATTGAGCGTTCCCACTCCAGGGCAGTTCGCGTAGCAGTCTACGTATTTTTCAAAACCGGGTCCCGTGCATACGCAGGACGACTTCGAGCCCGCAAAGAAACCTCCCAATTTAGCGCAACACGCCAGGAAGTCGCGGCGGCTGAAACGCAGCCCAACGCTCTGCCGGGGTAATGCTTCGACCCTTGCGATTCATGAATGAACTCCGTCTGTTGACACTGCCAACACCAACCCAGCTTGCATGCATGCGCCTGCGCACGCACTGCGCATAAAACTAGATCGCGCTATATGCTCGGATTCGCAGCTGATTGTGAAGAACGGGGCCGGCGCAGCCGCACCGCGTCCTCAATTGCTCCAGCAGCTTGGTCGAGACAGCGAGCGAAAGACTCCTGCGGCACCACCGCCCGTCCACCAGACACGGACTGCGACACGCCTCGAAAGTGCTCCGGCGAAGCACTCGCGGTACTCGCGACCTGAGCGAAGACGCAAGCGCCGCTGGCGATGAAATAAATATGCGAGCGGGGGCTGCTCGCGGCAGCGCACCGGCCGCAAACTTAGGGAGGGACCGTACCGGAACGGTACGCTCGGACGACTCCCGACCACCCCGCTCAGAGTCGGCAGCTCAGCGTCGAGGGTGGGGCGTCGGGCAGCGTCCCCAAGGGGAACCGTACGGTGGTGGACCGCGGGGAATTCTTGGAAGTTGCTCTGGTGGTTGTGGCCTAGGTTTCCACTGCGTGATGCTTCGGTGAGCGGCCACCAACCGGCTGAAGTTCGAAGGACATCGTGCTAGGGTGCGGCTCGCACCGAGAGGAGGGAGACGTGGCGGATTTTCGTTTGGCCTCTAGCCAATTGCATCTGACGTACATTCCCGCGGAAGAGACATTCGCGCTCGATCCGGGCAGCACCGCGGATCTGGCGCTGTTCGGAGGGGGGCCAAACGGTGAGCAACTCACCGTGCGCACGGGGGCTGAGGGAGTGGCGCAAATCGTTTACGCAGCGCCGAAGACTAGCGGCTCGACCTTGCGTACCGTGCGCGTGAAGGGCGTGCGTATCGGCGTGACCACGTTAACCGCTCATATGCCGGACGGAGCGGCCTGGGCGTCCGCTGATCTCGCGGTTGGCTTCACTCCCGGGAGTATGAGCCAAGCCGCCAACGTGCCCATGCTCGGGGAGATCCCGTTCGCCATCGGGGTGGCCTCCCGGGCCCGCATCCCAGTCCCATTCACGAACGGCCTTTGCATCGAGCTGGGCGGGCGCGGCTGGTCACCCAAAAGTGGCTCCACCTCCACGCTGTTCATCCAGAATGCGACTGGCAAGCAACACCTTCGCTTGGACTACGGGTACAACGTCCAAACGCGGAGCATCAATTATCATTGGAATCAGAAGGGCACATACAAGACCTTTGGGATCGTCGACCATGCACTGGTGGGCGTAGCCGGGCGCAGTCTCTACACAGCAGCGCGGTATTTCAGATACGCCGGTCGTGCGTTGGCGGTGATTGGCATGGCCGCAGACGCGTACTCCGTGGTCGTTGCGGACAAGGCGCTGCGGCAGGCTGCCAAAGTCGTTTCCGGTTGGGCCGGCGCATGGGTTGGTTGCAAGGTGGTCGGGGCCGGTGGAGCTTGGGTGGGAACGGCGGTCGAACCCGGGCTCGGAACTGCTGTGGGCGGAACCGTGGGCTGCCTCGCTGGCGCCTTCATCGGCTACGAGGGCTTCACGCGCGCAGCGGGACGCTTGTACGATTGGGGCGACGCGCGGTTCACTCGCATTCCGGACTCGCCGGCACCGTGATGACCGAACATCCAGCTGAGCGCCCGCCGAACTCTGGCTCCTTGCCACGCCTCCTTTTGTGCCCCGGGTTCGTTGGCGAAGAATGGCAGCTACCCGTGCTACACGTACCGGGTAAGCGTTTGCTCGTTGCGTGGAGCACCTCCGAACCGCGCGTTAATGCCGGATTGCTAAAGGTCGCCGCCGAAGTAATGACGAATGCCTGGTTCCGTAGCGCGGCGGTCACGTATCCAGTGGCCGTACGAGCGCCGACCGGGGCTCTGATGCTGCCCAGAAAGTGGCAACTGGGGCGTCACTTCGAGTGGGCGACGGCGCGCAGCGCCCTAGAAGCGCGGACGCAAATCTTCGACGCGGATTATTTCTCGTGGGCGCAGCAAGGCCAGGTGGTGATCTTGTCTCCGCTAGGAGCTCCGTTTCGCGCGACGCAAGCTCACCTCGAAGTGGCAAACGACCCGAACGTATTCGAGCAACTGGCTTCTGCCGGAGCGCTCGGTGTGGTGTTACCCGGAGTTGACGGGCAGGTTGCCGGCCTCTATTCGTTCACCGCTTCTTTCGAGCGCAGCGTGTGCCTCGCACTCGAAGCTGCCGCCGAGGAGCAAGGCGCCAGCACGACGACCGTAACGGAGCGGGATATTCACGGGCTTCTATAGCGAGGCTGCGTCTCAAGCCCGTCGTAAAACGGAGACGACCGACAGTTCGCGTTGGGGCACGCTCGGATCGTCGGAGTCGAGCTTAGCTCCCGTCATGCGGGCTACCGGCGGGCTTAGTCGCTCCTCGTTTGGCGCGTCCGTGACCGTTCCTGAATTCGGAACCCAAGTCGGGCGATGACGCGGGTGCTCCCGTCGTTCCCACCACCCCCCGCGCTGAGAGCCGGCAGCTCAGCGTCGGGAGTGGGGCGTCTGGGCGTCCCCGGGGAACCATACGGTAGTGAATCTGACGGAATTCCCGGCAATTCCCGATCAAAATCAACGAAACGACGGCGGCCCGGTAGGCAACATTGCCCACGCGCGGCCGGGACCCCCACCACCCCGCGCGACGCGCCACACGCTCCCCGCCGATCCAGGCGGGGGTGTTGACTGAGCCCGGTCATCTTCATCGAATTCGCGTTCGAGTCTTAGCCCGCTTGCAACGCGTATGCGTGTTCCGGCGCATCGTGATCACCGATTCCACGGCATCGTGATCACACAAAACGGCGCATCGTGATCACGTTCGGCTAGCGAGCCAGCGACATGCTTCTGGGGTCTCCGGCCCCGGCCCGCCTACAGGGCGGGATGGCAACGGAGAGATTACCCATGCACGTCCTCAAAGAGATCCTCATGCAGAAGCTCGTGCTCGGGCTGACCAACCGGCGCGTGGCGTCGGCAGTTGGCGTCAGCGCCGGGAAAGTTCACGGCGTCTACAGCGACGCACGGTCACTTGGCATTGATGCTGCCGCTGTCGAGGCGATGACGGATGCCGAGCTCACAGCGCGGCTATACCCGAAGACATCGCCGGCTAGCGTTCGCCGGGGGCCCGACTGCGCGCAGCTTCATCTCGAGCTTCGACGGCGTGCGGTGACGCTCGCGCTGCTGCACGTTGAGTACCTGGCTGAGCAGCCGCAGGGACTGCGATACTCGGCATTCTGTGAGCGCTATCGCGAGTGGCTGAAGCGGCACTCGCCAGTGATGCGGCAAGTACACCTGGCGGGTGACAAGCTGTTCGTCGACTACGCGGGGATGAAGCCGAGGCTCCTCGATCCGCTGACAGGCGAGTTCATCGAAGTCGAGTTGTTCGTCGCCGTACTGGGCGCGAGCAACTATACCTATGCGGAGGCAACGCGGACGCAGCAGGTCACGGACTTCACGTCGAGCGTCGCTCGTGCACTGACATTTATCGGCGGCGTGCCGTGCGCGATCGTCCCCGATCAGCTCAAGAGTGCGATCGTCAAAGCGTGCCGCTACGACCCTGGCGTACAACGCACGACGGCCGAGCTGGGGCGCTACTACAACACCACGATCTTGCCCGCGCGACCTATGTCGCCGCGGGACAAAGCCAAGGTCGAAGTCGGTGTGCAAATCGCGGAGCGGTGGCTACTCGCACGCATCCGCAACGAGACGTTCACGAGCCTTGGCGATCTCAACCGCCGACTTTTCGAGCTCACCGAAATCATCAACACGCGACCGATGCGCGCGTACAAGGCAAGCCGGCGAGAGCTGTTCGAGCGGCTCGACAAGCCCGCGCTCGGGACCCTTCCAGCTGAGCCATTTCAAGCCTCGAGCTGGAAGGAAGTCCGGCTCAATATCGACTACCACGTCGACTTCGATCATCACCTCTACTCGGCGCCACATGCGTTGCTCCGACAAGAGCTTTGGGTCCGAGCAACGGCGAGCTCGCTCGAAATTTTTCACCTCGGCGCCCGTGTCGCCTGTCACGTGCGCAGCTACGTTCGAGGCGGTCGCACGACCACGCCCGAGCACATGCCGAGTACGCATCGCGCTCACGCAGAATGGACGCCGTCTCGCATCCTCGGTTGGGCAGAGACCGTGGGTCAAAACACACGCGCTCTCTGTGAGGTGATCTTGCGTGAGCGCCGGCACCCAGAGTGGGGCTACCGCTCTTGCCTTGGATTGTTCCGGCTCGCGAAGAAGTACGGCGACGCGCGCGTCGAGGCCGCCAGCGCACGCGCTCTCTTCGCCGGCGCTCGCAGCTATCGCCACGTGCTGACGATCCTTCAGCACAACCTTGACCAGCAACCCCTCCCGAAGCCAGAGCAACCCGCGACTGCTGGGGCCTCGCACGAAAATGTTCGCGGCCGCGACTACTACCACTGACCGCTCACTGACACTGAAACGCAAATTGAAAGGAAAACCATGCTGAGAGAGCCCACCATCGAAAAGCTTCAAGCCCTGCGCCTGCGCGTATTGGCTGCCACTTGGCTGGAGCAAGACAAGTCTCCCGACACGCTCACCCTGCCTTTCGACGATCGACTCGCTTTGCTCGTCGAGGCCGAGACGCTCGCTCGTGACAACACGCGCCTCGCGAAAAATCTTCGCGATGCCAAGCTCCGCATCACCGATGCCTGCATCGAAGGAATCGAGTTTCAACGCGAGAGGCAGCTCGAAAAATCTGTCGTTCGCCAACTCGCGACCTGCCGTTGGGTCAGCGAGCATCAGCCCGTGCTGGTCACCGGAGCGACTGGCACCGGCAAGAGCTACTTCGCCTGCGCACTCGCCCACCAAGCGTGCCGCAAAGGCTTTCGCGCTCTTTACCGCCGCGTACCGCGGCTCTTCGACGAGCTACGCCTGGCTCGCGCTGACGGCACGTATCAACGACTTCTCGCGCGTCTCGCCAAGATCGACGTGCTCGTGCTCGATGACTTTGCCATCTCGCCTCTCACCGAAGAGAGCCGGCGCGACCTCTTGGAGATTCTCGAAGACAGATACGGACTGCGCGCCACCGTCATCACGAGCCAACTCAAACACGAGCGCTGGCACGACTACCTTGCAGATCCCACAGTCGCCGATGCCATCTGCGATCGCATCATTCACGGCGCGCACAAGGTCGCGCTCGAAGGCCCTTCTCGGCGCAAAGTCAAGGGAAACCCCAGCGGCGATTGATCGCCGACCGCCCCGACGCTTACCCTTTGACCGCACGCAAGGAACCAACAACACCGGAACAAGACCCTGACAAGCACGTCGCTTCGCTCCGATCACGATGCGCCGGAATGCGCGATCACGATGACGCGGTTTGTTTGATCACGATGCCCGGAATACGCAAGCGGGATTTCGTTGTCGAGCGCGGCTTGAATGCGCAAGGAACGTACGAGCACATGGGCGAGCATGGCGCCGTAGGTCATGGCCTTTACAGCGTCGGCGTCGGCGGTGAATGAGCGACCCAGGTCGGTTGCTTGTTTGATTTCGCGGAAGAGCAACTCGATGAGCCAGCGCAGCCGATAGGCTTGGACGATCTGGCGAGCGGAAAGCTGGCTTCGGGGCACGGTAGTCAGGTACCAGCGGATGGTGCGCGAGGAGTGAGCGACGCCGACGAGTCGGAGGCCGATGACGTCCTTGCCCTTGCCCCAAACGACGTCGAGGTCGAAGATCGAGCCGCGACGTCGTGACACCGAAGTGAGGTAGTAGCCGAGCGACCAGCCGGGAATGGCTCCAATTGATCTGTCGACGATGTGACCGATTACGCGCACTTTTGCTGTCTTCTTGAGCCGCATCAGCACGTGAGCCCCCGCATCTTGGGCGGCGGCAAACAGCTTTCGCTCAAAGAAGCCGAGGTCGAAAAGTAGAGCGCGCCGCGGGTAAAGCTCGGGACGAGCTTGTGCCACAGCGGCGTTTCGGACGCAGTCTCCGCACTGCCTTCGGCGTGCTCCAAGAGGCCGGTCTTGAGGCTGTAGCCCACGACCCATTTGCTGCCGGCTTTACCTTCCGTGCAACCGGGCAATGCCTTGCGTCCTCGTGGTGGCACTCGCTGCCCCGTGCCGTCGTAGACGCGCACGTCGGCGAACTGCGCGAGTGGCCCAGTGAGCGAAAGCTCGGCGCTGTTGATGACCGACTGCACGAGACGATCGAGCGCCGCCCGGAAGAAGGCTGCTGCGATGGCCTGCTTGAAGCGCTTCTGAAACGGGCAGGGTCGAACGAAGCCGAAACGTCGCAAGAAGATGGCGCGAATAGCCGTAAATCCTAGCGTTTGGCCAAGCAGGAACGCCTCGACGACCACGAGCATCAACCGCTGCGCGGTGATCAACCGCTGGCGAGGATTGTAGCCGGTCTGCTCGCGAAGCTCGTCGACCACCGCGGCCGTGAACGTCCTCCGCATCGCTGCCTCGACCGCCTCGCCGGTGTTAGATCTTGGCGCTGGATTCCTCGTTGCGACTCGCGTAATTCTCTTCGTCAGCGGGGTGCCTCGCTTGTCTTTGCTGGAACAAAAACAACTCGCGGCACTTCCGATATATTTCCATCATCCCGCTAAGTTACGCCCAAAGGATCTGGGCATGGCCTTTGCGTAGACGGCCTTGTCGGTCGTGCGTAGCCAGGCGGCGACCTCGTCCGGGGTGAGGAGGTCGGGCAGTGTGTGGTCGCTGCGGACGGAACCGGTCTTGGACATGTAACGCTCTCCGCTGCGGCTGACCCTGAGCCAGCACCAGGGAGAAACTCAAGAAGCCGCTCTGGCTAATTCTTGGCCATTGTCGTCAGTTGAGCTGATCGGCTGCCACAAAGTGCTCGACCGCATCGGTGAATGAGTGCGTCGTTGCCGCGCCATCGCTTCGCGACCGGTCACCGTGCCTCGGGTGCGCCACGCACGTTGCACACTGCCAAGTGGTGATGCGACGTACGCCGCGCTGGGTTGCTCGACCGCCCAGCAGGCCCCGTACGCCGCAGGTTTTCTCGGGGCTGCGGTAATGACTGACATAAAACGCAATTGAAATAATGGCGACGAAGAGTGATGCGGTAGGGCCCAGGGGCCAATCGGAGCCGACTATAGTAGGGTGAGCGGCTCGTGTTCGAGCTGTTGTCGTTGCGCTCCAAGGCGTACGCATCCGCGCGACCTTCGCATCCAGCGACCCCTCCGATGAGCGCCGGGAGCGGCTGTTGATAGCCGCCGGCGGTCGCCGGCCAGAACCGCCGCTTGGCCACCCCCGCGGGACTCATTTAGCCGGAAATTTGCTGCCGTTCAGGTGGCACGGGGTTCGCTGATTGTTCTCTGGTGGGACCGCACAGAACGCGTCAAGGACCAACGGCAGCCGCGTCCAAACGCCACCAGCGGCACGAGCCCGAGACTACGCCACTCTACAAGATCGTCGCTGAGCACCTTGAGACGTTTCTCGCAGAAGCGCGCGAGACGCACGAGCGTGCCCTGCCGCAATACGTCGAGCGCGAGCTGCGCGAGTACTTGAAGTGCGGGATCTTGGCGCACGGCTTTTTGCGGGCACGCTGCCGCTCGTGCGGCAAGGATTTGCTCGTTGCGCTGTCGTGTAAGAAGCGGGGTGTGTGCCCATCCTGCAATGCGCGACGAATGTGTGGAACCGCTGCCCATTTAACGGACCACGTGGTTCCTGAAGTGCCGCTGCGGCAATGGGTGCTCTCGGTGCCGTTTGAGCTGCGCCTGCTGCTCGCCCGCGACCCGCGTGCTCTGACCGCGGTCGGGCGCATATTCGTGCAAGAGATCTTCCGCTCGCAGCGCGAGCGTGCCCGGCGGTCGGGGCTTCGTTCAACAGCAAGCGGAGCGGTGTGCTTTCCGCAACGATTCGGCGGCAGCATGAACTTGAACGTTCATTTCCACGTTGCGGTACCCGACGGCGTCTTCACCGCGACCAAGCGCGCCGCGCGCGCCAATTTTTGGCGCCTGCCAACACCAGACCGTCTGGAGGTCGAAACGCTCTCGGTCAACGTGGAGATGCGAGTCGTGTCATGGCTACGTCGCCATGGCTTTCTCAACGACGATTCAAGCGAGCCCCCCGCCGACCCGGCCGCTCGCTCGGCGCTCGAAGCTTGCCTTCTCGGCTCGCTCGGCCTCGGTGAGCTGTCTGCCCTGCCGAGTAGACATGGCCCTACTGACGACGTTCGCGATTCCCTGCCCGCGCCGCCCCGGTCCCAGCGGCGCGGAGGCCACTCCCG
>CAXSGJ010000088.1:0-13767 GCA_964236865.1 uncultured Polyangiaceae bacterium | reverse complement strand
TATGCGCACTGATCGTGTCGCGAGGGTCCGCGCCGGATTCGGACGGGCCGCGCTGGCGACCTTGCTCGACCCAGCCTAGCAGCTCGGCGCGCAGGAAGTAGAGTCGACGGCCGACGCGCGTGGCGCCCGGCAAAGTGCCGCGTTCGGCCTTGGCGTAGACGGCCTTGACGGTGGTGCGGAGCCAGCATGGAAGGCCTGGAACGGCTCGTGGTAGTAGTCGTTAGGGACCGCGCCATTGCCGAAGTGAAGCGGCAGCGCGCAGCAGACTCCGGGCAACACACCGTTGACCTGGCTTCTTGGCCGCGCCCTGACAATAAGGCCGTGGGTCACTCCGTGGTGTTGAACCGGCGCCTCGCTCGAGATGGACCCGTGACGTAGGCACGTTCTAGACATCTATATTGAATATGAAAATCACTTTCATATTCACAATGGCGATGCTAAAGAGCGGCAAATGCGTCATTCTGCACAACTTCTACTCCCGCTTTTTGGAGCAGCGTCGTCGACCTTTGCTCCAGTTGCCGTGTGCTGAGGCCCGGTGCGCACGGTTCGACGCCTAGCGCGCTGCTCTCGGCGCGTGTTTTCGACAGCCGCGTTTGCGCTGATGACGCTTGCATCGGTGCACGCGCTTGCCGAGGAAGCTGCGCCCGCACAAGTCGATGCCGTGCAACCGCCGTCGCTCGCGGCAGCGGTGGAGGCGGCTTACCCGCCCGCTGCGCTCGACGCACGGGTCGAGGCGACGGTCGAATTGCTTCTTACGATTGACGCATCGGGCAACGTATCGAGCGCCGAGGTGCTCCGAGGCGGCGGCGCTGAGTTCGGTGGCGCAGCTAAAGAAGCCGTGCTGCAGTACCGCTTCGTTCCGGCAAGGAGGAACGGGATCCCAGTCGCTGCTCGCGTCCGCTACTTGTACGAGTTCAAGTTGCCGCCAGAGGCGTCAAGACAGGCTACCTTCGGATCGCTACTCGTCCGACTGACCCGTGATGGATTGCCTCTGAGCGGGGTGCTGGTAACCCTGGTCAGCCCGAGCTCTGAGAGAACTGCATTAGCGACGGATGGGCGAGGTGAGGCGCGCTGGGGAGAATTGCGGCCCGGCCTCTATGCTGCTGAAGCAACCGCGGACGGGCGAGTTGCCAGCGCAAGCACCGAGGTAGGGGCTGGGACCGAATCGACACTCGACCTACAGGTGGCTGCCCCGGCTGCCAAGGCAGTGGCGCCTGTCGAGATCCAAGTCCGCGGCCAAGCGACGGAGTCAGAGCGCCTTCAGCGCTCGGCAGAAGCCGTGAACGTCGTGGAGCTGCGCAAAGCCAAGCAGCAGACCGTGGATCTGGGCGAGGTGCTGGCTCGCACCCAGGGCGTAGCAGTGCGCCGCACGGGCGGTCTCGGTAGCAACACGCGTTTCGCCTTGAACGGGCTCTACGACGAGCAGGTTCGATTCTTCGTCGATGGCGTGCCGCTGGACCTGGCTGGCTACCCGTTCGGGGTGGCTAACATCCCGGTCAGCATTTTGGAGCGTGTCGAGGTGTACCGCGGCGTGGTCCCGGTGCGTTTTGGTGCCGATGCGTTGGGCGGGGCGGTAAACCTGGTGACGGACCCGAGCTACAAAACGCATGCGGGCGTCAGCTATCAGATTGGCTCGTTCGGCACGCATCGACTTTCGCTCAACGCTCGCTACCGGCACGACCCTTCGGGAGTGATCGTGGGCGTGACGGGCTTCTTCGACCGCGCCAAGAACGACTATCGCATCGAGGTCGGTATCCCAGCGCCCAACGGGCGCCTCGTCCAGACCGAGGTCTCGCGCTTTCACGATGGCTACACGGCGGGCGGCGGCTCGTTGGAAATCGGCGTGATCGATCGCCGTTGGGCCAAGCGCTTGTCGCTGCAAGTGTTCGCCTCGACTTACCGCAAGGAGCTGCAGAGCAACCTCACCATGACCGTGCCCTACGGCGAGGTGCGCTACGGCGGCACCAGCTACGGAGCGACGGCTCGCTACGAAGTCGCGTTGCACGAGCGGGTCGATCTCGAGCTGCTCGCCAACTACTCGCGCACGGCCATCGAGCTGACGGACCAGAGCGAATGGATTTATGGCTGGAGGGGCAACCGCATCAGCCAACGAGAGCGCCCGGGCGAGCTGTCGGTTCTGCCGGCCGACCAGGTCGACTACCAGGACAGCATTTATGGCCGCTCCACCCTGAAGTGGAAGGTCGCAACGCATCACCAGTTCTCGCTGTCCGTCACGCCCAACGTCGTCACTCGGCACTTCGACAACCGCCTGGTCAACGACGCGCTAGAGCGCAACCCGGAGCGTAGGTTGTCCACGGTCGTGAGCGGTTTGGAGTACGAGGCCGATGCGTTCGAGGAGCGGCTATCGAACATCGTATTCGTAAAGGACTACATTTATCGCGCCAAGAGCGCTCAGGTGTTGATCGACGGCACCACGTTGGCCAGGGGAGCGGACAGCCACACGCTGGGTGCCGGCGACTCGCTCCGCTACCGCCTGACTCCGTGGCTGTACGCCAAGGCATCCTACGAATACGCGACACGCTTGCCGAGGCCGGATGAGGTGTTCGGCAACGGCGTGCTCGTGCAGGCCAACTTGGATCTGAAGCCCGAGGTCAGCCACAACGTCAACGTCGGCCCACGCGTCGAGCTGCAACGCACACGGCTTGGCGACTTCGTGTTCGACGTTAACGCATTCCTTCGCGACAGCGACCGCTTGATTTTGTTGCTCGGCGGCATCGACAGCGACTTCTCCGGCTTTCAAAATCTGTACCGCGCGCGCACCTTGGGTGTGGAAAACGCTTTTGCCTGGGTTGCGCCACGTCGCCTGGCTGGGTTGGACGCGACGCTGACCTGGCTCGACTCGCGAAACGCTTCGACTTTCGGACCTTTCGAGAACCTAAACGGCGACCGCATTCCCAACCGGCCGTACCTGTTTGCTAGCTGGGGCGCGCGCCTGCGGTTCGCGCGTAAAGCGCATGCCGTCGAGCCGTTTTATCACGGTCGCTACGTGCACGAATTTTTCCGCGCTTGGGAGAGCCTGGGGAGTGCGGACTTCAAGCAGACGGTGCCTTCGCAGCTGGCGCACAGCGTCGGTGCGTCGTGGACGCTGACAGGTGACTTCGGGCGACTCACGTCGACGCTCGAGGTCGACAACTTCACCAACGCCAAGCTGTTCGACAACTTCGGCGCGCAACGACCGGGGCGGGCCTTTTACCTCAAAGGAGTGGTGAGATCTGACCACTCGCGGAAACAACAAACCAAACCAAGGTTACATGATGACCATAACCACGTTCGCGAATTCCAAGATGGTCCGCGCTGCGGTCGTTGCCCTGCTCACCATCGCGACCGGTTGCGGCAGCGACGACAAGAGTGACGGTCCGACCGGCAGCAGTGAAGGCCCGCTGTACATCGTTCACTCGAACATCGACTCGCCGGAGGGGCGAACGGGCTACATCACCACCACCTCCTCGTACGAAGCGGACGCAGAAGTCGACTTGTCGACGAATTCGATCGAGGCGCCTGGCGGCGGACGCCTGTACCACGCGCCGGACACCACCTGGTTCCTCCTGGGTCAGGACGACCAGCCAAACATCACGCGCTACGAAGTTGGCGCCGACGGCAAGTTCGTGAAGGGCGCGACCATCTCGTTGACAGACTACGGAGTGACCGAGCTTGCCGATCAAGCCGTGATTTTCGTCGACGACCACAAGGCCTACTACATGGACGGCTTTCAAAACCAGTTGGTGATCATCGACCCGACGGAGATGACGATCACCGGCAAGGTCGATATTCCCGGCACTGAACGCGAGGGCTTCGTTGCTAGCCTTGGCTACGCGCTCACGCGAGAAGACGCCATCTACGTGCCGGTCAACTGGTACGAGCCAGTCAACTACAATGCCGTCCCGGGCGGGTCGATGCTCGTTCGTATCGATCCCAAGACCGACACCGTGACGGCGACGGAACCGGATGCGCGCTGCAATGGCGCCGTCAACAATGATCGCATGGTCTCGGACGACGGCACTGCGTACTTCTTTAGCACCCGCGAGAACTCTGTCGTTTGGCGTTCCGTGAACGACGGCAAGAGCGGCATTCACGACTGCGCATTGCGCATGAAGAAGGGTCAGCAGAATTTCGATCCCGATTGGTTCCTGGACCTGACCACGCGCACTGGGGGCTACCCCGCGCTGAGTCACGGCGCCGCCGGCGACAGCAAGGTGTTCTTGATGGTGCTCGACGAAACGATCACGCCGGTCGTCAACGAAGGTGCTGGCCTGGAATGGCCGTTCTTCCTGTCTCAAGAGGGCTGGGTTTGGTACGTGCTCGATCTCGAGAGCGACGAGGACGCCGTCCGGATGGACGTTCGCCCGCCATCCATCCTCAGCCGAGGCACGTTCACTCTGGACGGTCGCTCGATCGCGCTGGAGCGCAACGCAGACCGCAGCGTATCGAGCCTATTCGAGGTTACCCCGGTGACTTTCGAGTTCGCGGCGCTGGCCAAGATGCCAGGGAACCTGTTCGTGCTCGATCGCATGCGCAAGTAACCGAGTCGGCGGGAGCGCGTTGATCACATCGCGCTCCCGCGCCTTCCATGATCGAACTCGGACTGAGCTTCCTGAGCGTAGCCGCAGTGGCCTGGCTGGCTTCACCGCGCTCGCTCTCCAGTTACGTTGCTGCGACGGTCTTGGCGGTGGTCGTCGCCCTGACCTGCGCAGCGAAGTGGGGGACGACGGTAGGGCTCACGATTACGCTTACCTTGGCGATGACCTGCGCTTCTGTTTTGGTGATGTTGCTCGCACCTCGACAGCGCCGCGCTCGCTCGCTGGCCCTAGTCGCGACGGCACTGGGATTTCTGCTGTTGTCGATAGGATGGCGGGTATGAGCAAAGCAGGCCGCGCAGCGCCGCAGCATAGCCTAGCCCGCACGCTCGCCGCAGTCTTCGGCGCCCCTTGCCTGGCATTGATCGCCGGAACTGCCATGGTGCGCTACCTGCCAGGCGGCGAAGATTGGGCCGTTGCAGTTGGCCTGCATGCGATCATCCCGTCGGCCGTAACGGCAGCCTGTGTGCTCCCGCTCGCGCGTAGCGGTGCTCGTGCTTGGCTGCTGTGCGCCGTCGTTGTTCTTCCGCTAGCCGCCACACTTTGGCTCGGGGTGCCACGTTGAAGCTAAAGCCGCGCACGTTTCACATTCAGTGGGACGTTCATGCCTGGTCTGGCGTCGTCGCCAGCTTGTTCTTGTTCGTGATCTTTTATTGCGGGGTGTTCGCCTTGTTCGAGGGCGAGCTCGAAGCGTGGCAGGCCCCAGCAAGCAGCGCCGTCAGCGCAACGTTGCCGGAACCTTCCTACGAGCACGCGCTCGAGCTGCTGCGGGCGCGCACGTCGATCCCGCGCGGTGCCTGCGTCGATCTGCGAGTGAATCGCGACTCGCGCGAGGCGCACTTGTCGGTTTCTCACGCGCCGAGCCGACTGGAGCGTGAATGGGTCGTTGATCGTCAAACCGAAGACCCTGTCGTTGAACACTCGCGGCTCGCAGCCGAGCTGTACTTGATGCACTTCTTTTATCGAGTGCCCTACGGTGAGGAGTTTTCAGGATTTCTAGCGCTCGGCTTGTTCGTGGCGTTGGTGTCCGGGCTGGTGATTCACTTGAAAGACCTGCGGCGTCAGTGGTGGCAGTTCCGTCCGCAACGCCGAGTCCGTATCTCCGCGTCCGACGCGCACAAGGTGCTCGGGGTGTTCGGCTTGCCGTTTGCCGCCGTATTTGCCTGGTCTGGTGCGCTGCTCGGCATGTTTAGCCTGGTAGTCTCCGCCCTGGCCTTCGGTGCCTATGGTGGCGACGACGAGCGCCTTTCGCAGGCGCGCGGTTGGGGACGCTTGGCTCGAGTCGAAAGCGGAGTGGAAGCAGCCAGTCTCCCGCTCGACGAACTCGTGGCTCGGGCGGGGAAGGAAGTCGAGGTCCGGTTCGGAGGCGAGCCGCACGCGGTCCCAAACTCGGTTGCGATCGAGCTCTACGGAGATCAGAATGCCTGGCTCAACCTACGTTTCGGCCGAGCAACCTTTGGGCCGGATAGGGACATCCAGCTGAGCGCAACCAGCGGTGCAGTGCTGACCCCCCAGGGGAAGGCGCGTCCGCCCGCAAAGGTCTTCGAACGAATCTTGTTCGACTTGCACTTCGCCAATTTCGGCGGCCTGCTCGTCAAGGTTCTGTATGCGCTGCTCACGTTGGCGGTGTGCGCAGTCATCGTTACCGGCAACGTCGTTTGGCTCGAGCGGCGCGACGCGCAGCGTAGCCATCCCGGCAATCGTCTCCTGGAGCGGCTCAGCGTGGGCTTCACCGGCGGCGTGGTACTTGCCAGCGCCTGCTACTTCGCGGCCAATCGCGCGTTGCCGGTGGGTCTTCCGCGCCGCGCGGACGTAGAGTTCGGAATATTTCTCGCCGTCTGGGCTGTCACGACCCTGCTGGTTTTCACGCCTTGCACGAGTGCCCGTGGCTGGGCCAAGTGGATCGGCGGACTTACAAGCATCACGTTCGGCGGAGTACTGGTCGCCGACTTGATGCTGCGACGGGCCGAATTGATCCGTGCAGCAGAGGGACCGTATGCGGGCGCATGGGTCGGAGACATCTTGATGCTAGCTCTGGCCCTGAGTGCGGCTGCGTTCGCGCGCGGTCTTCGTGTGAGCGACTGAGACCGCCTTGCTCTCTATTTCCTGTGCGCCCGAGAGTGCAGGCGCGCCGCGGGGGCGAGATTTGCGAGAGCCCGGCGGAAGAAGGACGCCAATGACCTTCAGATCAAGGCAGGGCTCGAGCAGCTCTTCGGGGTCCACGCGCTTCGCCACGGGTTCTACACGGAGCTCGTGCGCGGCAACGTGGGCGTCGAGACGGTGCGGGTGCTCGCGGACCATGAGGACCTGCGTACGAGACAGCGCTATCTGCACTCCGAGCGCTCGGACTTGGTGCAGGCGATGGAGGAGTTCGTGAAGTAGGTCGCGAGCGCTCGGCGTGCACCGGGAGCTCCGGTTGTCGCCTCCTGATGGCTTGGAAACGACCGTTGCGCCAAAAGAAAACCCGCGGCGTTCGGGCGCCGGGGGGTACCTTTTTCTGCCTCTTTAGTCGGGGCGGGCAGATAGGACCTGCGTTCGCGCTTTCAGCGGGCGATTCACGTGACAATTCATCGCTTTGCGAACGCCGCTCGTTCTGTCCGCGCCCGATTGACGTGATACGACCTGACACTGGACGAAGAACGAGCGTGCCGTTCCTCTCACGGCCGACGGCTCAGCAGGGGGCAGGGGTTGCGCTACAATCGCTTCGAGATGGCGGACCCGGCCCGTAGACACGCGACGTACGACGACCTGCTGCGCGTGCCTGACCATCTCGTCGCGGAGATCATCGACGGCGAGCTGGTGACGAGCCCGAGACCGACGCCTGCGCACGCGAGGGCAGCATCGAGCCTCGGCGGCGAGCTATACGGCCCCTTCGATCGCGGCAAGGGCGGGCCCGGTGGCTGGGTCATCTTGGATGAGCCCGAGCTTCATCTGCACGGTCACGTGCTCGTCCCCGACCTTGCCGGTTGGCGCCGGGAGCGCATGCCAGAGCTGCCAGACGCGGCGGCGTTCGAACTTGCACCGGACTGGGTATGCGAGGTCCTGTCGCCATCGACCGCCGCGAGGGATCGCGCCGACAAAGTGCCGATTTACCTTCGCGAATGCGTCTCTTACGTTTGGCTCGTCGATCCGGTGAACCAAACTCTGGAGGCGTTCAAGCTCGACGGCACCGCGTATCGCTTGCTGGGAACTTGGCGAGGGAACGCCGCTGTCCGAGTCGAGCCCTTTGCTGCGCTCGATCTTGATTTGTCGGCGCTGTGGTCTCGCTGAGTTCGCGGCACGGATACGCCGCTGCGTGGACACACTACGAGCCAACGACCAGCTCGATGCGGGGGCGTTGACCCCGCGGAAAAGCTAGCCCAGGCGCTAGAGATGATGTCCGCCGGGATCCGACTGAAGCGGTCTGCGTTGCGCGATCAGTTTCCCGAGGCTCATTCGCTGGGGGTGCGAGCTGCCAGCGTTCGTTCAATGTCGCTACGGACTTCCGACCACGGGCGTGCGGCGCCGGAGTCGACTTCATGAGCGGTGAGCCGTTCACGAAGCAGCGCGCGCTGGACTTCCGAGTCAATTTCCACAAGTGTGTTCTCGCGCTCGAGTCTGGCCAACGCAACGCCATTAAGCAGCTGGCGCAGAGGGAGCGCAGCGACCGACGAGCCCGTCTGCGGCAACGCCTCGTTATGCAGCCCAGCTGGAGCCCTTTTGCGGGAGTGTACATGTTGATGTACACTTAGGGTATGTCGAAGCAATATTCGATCGCCGAAGCGCGACGGAACCTGCCCAGCTTGGTGGACGAGGCGGAGGCCGGCTCAGAAGTGCACCTCACGCGGCGCGGTCGTGCAGTCGCGGTTGTGGTGTCAGTCGAAGAATATGAACGCCTCAAGGCGAACCGAGTCGGCTTTTCAGAAGCCTACCAGGAATTTCGAAGACGCTTCCCCGCGGATGGTGAAGGGCTCGGGCCTCGCTACTTCCGATCGCTTCGTGACCGCGGGGCAGGACGCAAGGTAGTGATTTGACGATCAGGTATTTGCTCGATACGAGCGTTTTATCCGCAGCGATAGCGCCGAAGCCAACCCGCGCGGTTCTTCAACGACTCGGGCAACGAGGCATTCAGTGCGCGACGGCGTCAGTGGTGTGGAACGAGCTGACCTACGGGTGCGAACGCCTTGAGTCGGGCAAGCGCAAAGCCGAGCTCCAAGCCTACTTGCGGGACGTGGTGCTCAAGTCGTTCCCGATACTCCCCTACGACCAGGAGGCTGCAACCTGGCATGCTCTCGAGCGAGCGAGGCAAGAACGAGTTGGTCGTCCCGGACCATACGTGGACGGCCAAATAGCCGCGATAGCTTACGTTCACGATCTAATCTTGGTGACCGCCAACGTGAAGGACTTTTCGCGCTTCAAGGGGCTCGCCCTCGAAGATTGGACCGCGGCCTCAGCAAGCAAGAAGTAGCGAGGGCCAGTGTGCATAACGTATCGGTGTTCAGCGGCGGCCGGATCATGAAACCACGAGCTCGCAGGTGGCGGCGAGCGAGCCCGTGTACTTCACCACGGGTGAGAGGGAGGCGGTGCACGGTGGAGACGAGGCGCGGCCGTCTGCTTCAACGGCTTGTTGGGCAGCCTCGTCAGGCAGTTTGCTTCCGGTCGCAAACAGCAATCAGGTCACCGTCTCCGACCGCGCGTACGTCGGTGTGCTGCAAGCTGACGAGCGCCTGAGTCTTTCCGGACGCGCGCGACGACCAGGCATCCTCGAACTCAACGCCTGAGAATGACGTCAACAAGTCGATCCGATTCGGCGGACGCCCAAGCTGCACGACATTGCCAGGCTTGACGAAGTCCTCCACAGACAAGGACAGATCGAAAGCGTTCAATACTTGCGTTGCATTCTGCAAGGAAGGCCGAATCAAGAAATCGATGTCACCCGTGAACCGAGGGTGACCATGGAAGGCGACAGCGTGTCCGCCGACGACTAGAAAATCAACTCTGTGAGAGTTCAGTAACGCGACAAACTCTCTCAAGTCTTGCTGAAGCTTCACCGGTCGACTCCCGATAGGCAGCAACTAGGTCGAGCAGAATCTCGAGGCGTTCCTGCGGAGCGAGTGCTGCGTAGTATTCGTCGTCCGAGCGCTCGGCGGCCTCAAAACTGTGGAAGACCTGTAGTCCGCCCTGCCCCACTCGGTCACCCTAGCACGCCAGCAGTCTCGGATCACCCTCACCCGAGCGCTGGCCAACGTATCAGGCCTAAGCAGCGCGGGTCGAGCGCAGCGAGATCCGCGTCTGCTTCAAACCGGAGTTGGCCAGCCCGACGGCGTGCGGTGGCAGTTAACCGCGTCGGGAGCAGCCGTTGCAGTAGACTGTCAACTCACCGACGACCGCCACACCGGGTCCGACGCTGGCCCCACGCTAGACCAGAACGACTTCGGGGGATAAGGCATCCAAAGCACGACCGGGTTGACCTAACTGGTCCTATGCGCACTGATCGTGTCGCGAGGGTCCGCGCCGGATTCGGACGGGCCGCGCTGAGTAATCCAAATGGGGCCACGTCGCGGACTGCGCGCAGGGCTCCACCTCGGCGACCCGGGCCATCGGTCGCGGCCCCGCTATTCGTCGGATGGGATGGGATCGGTCCAGTCAGGCGATCTCGCGCGAGCGATGGGAGGAGCTCCCGCGGAAAGGTGGAGGCTGTCGAGGATTGCAGAAGCAGGCTCATCGTCCAGGATGAGTGCGATGAAATTCAGGCGGCCACCGCACTGACAGGCCAATGCGTCGACGTCATGGACGCGCTTCAGGAGCTCGGCCCAGTCAATACGTGTCGATGGTTCACGAAGGGCGGCAGGCGCGACATACCTGGGAGCGACGGCAGCCACGCAATGCGGGGCCGGGTCACTGCATCGGCGAGCGAGGATGGGCAAGGTGGACGGTTTCACGATTCGTGCGACCGCGATCGCCGTGGTAGCTGCGGTACTGTCAGGGGAGCAGCTGCCGTTTTCGTCTCGTTGATGGCAACAAGGCAACCGGAACGGAACGACCTTCTCTCGCCAAGAAGAGTGCGGCGCGAACACACCGTAGAACCGGATCAGGGGGTGGCGAGGCGGCGGGATCAGCGCTGCCAGCCGGGCGAGGAACTGCAGTGGCGACATTACGCGGTGCGTCTCGCTGCCCCATGGTTTGCGGATTGCGTATGCGATGCGGCCGTCGTCCAACACGCTGAGCCGCTCAAGGCTGAGCGGGGGCCTGGCGCAATAACGAAGGAGTCGTTCGCGGCCGTCGCGGTCCGTGGCTGACACAACAACCCCCGCGTGCACGTCGAAACCTCGAGAGTGGCCTCCGCGCCGCTGGGACCGGGGCGGCGCGAGGAGGGAATCGTGACCGTCGTCAGTAGGGCCATGTCTGCTCGGCAGGGCAGATAGCTCACCGAGGCCGACCGAGCCCAGAAGGCATGCTTCGAGCGCCGAGCGAGCGGCGGGGGGCTCGCTTGAATCGTCAGTGAGAAAGCCGTTGCGGCGGAGCCATGACACAACTCGCATCTCGACGTTGACCGTGAGCGTTTCGACATCCAGACGGTCGGGTGTTGGCAGTCGGCAGAAGTCGGCGCGAGCGGTGCCCTGACCCGAGGTGAACACGCCGTCCGGCACCGCGACGTGAAAATGAACGTTCAGGTTCATGCTGCCGCCGAATCGCTGCGGGAAGCAGACCGCTCCGCTTGCTGTTGAACGAAGCCCGGACCGCCGAGCGCGCTCGCGCTGCGAGCGGAAGATCTCTTGCACGAAGATGCGCCCGACCGCGGTCAGAACACGGGGATCACGGGCAAGCAGCAGGCGCAGCTCGAACGGCACCGAGAGGACCCACTGCCGCAGCGGCACTTCAGGAACCACGTGGTCCGTCAAATGTGCGGCGGTCCCACACATGCGTCGGGCATTGCAGGATGGGCACACGCCCCGCTTCTTGCAGGACAGTGCAACGAGCAAATCCTTGCCGCACGAGCGGCAGCGTGCCCGCAAAAAGCCGTGCGCCAAGATCCCGCACTTCAAGTACTCGCGCAGCTCGCGCTCGACGTATTGCGGCAGGGCACGCTCGTGCGTCTCGCGGGCTTCTTCGAGAAACGTCTCGAGGTGCTCAGCGACAATCTTGTAGAGCGGTGTGGTCTCGGGCTCGTGCCGCTGGTAGCGTTTGGACGCGGCTGGCGTTGGCCCTTGGCGCGTGCGGTGCGATCCCACCAGAGGACAATCAGCGAACCCCGTGCCACCTGAACGGCACCAAATTTCCGGCCAATTGATCTTCCGCGGGGGTGGCCAAGCGGAGGGTCTCGCCGGCGACCGCCGGTCGGCTATCGACTCAGCGCGACAGCCGCTTCCGGCGGTCATCGGAGCGATCTCTGAATGCGAAAGCCACCCGGACGCGCACGCCTTGGAGCGCAACGGCAGCAGATCGAACGCGAGCCGCTCACTCTGCCGTAGTCGGCTCCGATTGGCCCAGCCCTACCGCATCACTCATCGTCGCCATTATTTCAATTGCGTCTTGTGTCAGTCATTACCGCAGCGCCCGAGAAAACCTGCCGCGTATGGGGAGGTCGCATCACCATTTGACGGTGAGCACTCGTGCGTGGCGCACCGGAGGCACGGTGAGCGATCGCGAAGCGATGGCGCGGCAACGACGGACTCATTCACTGATGCGGTCGAGCACTTTGTTGCAGCCGAGATCAGCTCAAATGATGGCAATGGCCATGAATTGACCCGAGCGGCTTCTTGAGTTTCTCCCGACCGCTGGCTCAGGGTCAGCCGCAGCCCGAGAGCGTTACATGTCCAAGACCGGTCCCGTCCACAGCGCCCGCACGCTTCCCGACCTCCTCACGCCAGACGAGGTCGCCGCGTGGCTGGGCACCACCGTCAAGGCCGTCTACGCCAAAGCTGAACGCGGCACTTTGCCGGGCGCTACGCGCGTTGGGCGCCGTCTCTACTTTCTACGAACCGAGCTGCTAAGCTTGGTCGAGCAAGGTCGTGTGCCGCACCTGGGAGGCCCCGGTGGCGGCACGTAAGATCGACGGAAAATGGTACGCGGATTTTCGATTTCAACATGCGGACGGCACGGTCGAACGAGTGCGCAAGCGCTCGCCGATTCAGTCCAAGGCAGGTGCGGATGCTTTCGAGCACCAGCTTCGAACCGAGCTGCTGACGCCGGCCCGCACACCAACCAAGGAGGTGCCGAAGTTCTCGGCTTATGCGACCGAGTTCATGGAAACGTACGTGAGAGCGAACAACAAACCGTCAGAGCGATCGATGAAAGCCTGCATCCTGAAGCATCACTTGCTTCCGGTGTTCGGCGAGCTGCCACTCGATGCCATCAAGATGCATCCGATCGAAGTCTTGAAAGCGAGCTTGCTCGCCAAGGGGCTGAGTCGGAAGCGGGTGAACAACATCCTTGCTTGCCTCGGAAAAATGCTGCGCTACGCACACGAAGTCGAGCTGCTCGAAGTCGTGCCACGGGTGAAGCTTTTGAAGATCCCACAGCAAAGGTTCGACTTTCTCACGTTCGAGGAGCTGTCTCGGCTCACGGAAGCCGTGAAAATCGATTCGGAACGCTGGGCGCTCGTGCTCTTGGGCGCGGACGCGGGTCTGCGACAGGGCGAGATCATCGCTCTGGAGTGGGGCGACGTGGATTTGGTCGCTGGAGCGCTGACTATTCGGCGCTCTTCTTGGCGCGGCCAGGTCGGAACGCCGAAAAGTGGGCGGGAGCGCAAGGTTCCACTCACGGCGCGGCTCAAAGCCGCGCTCAAGGCGCACCGGCACCTCAAGTCCGAGCTGGTGTTCTGCCACGCGGATGGGAAACCCTTCACGCAGTCGGCAATCGAAGCGGCGCTCCGCTTCGGCTGCAAGCGGGCAGGGCTTCGGAACATCGGCTCGCATGTCCTGCGGCACACCTTCTGCTCGCACCTCGCCATGAAGGGCGCGGCGCCGAAGGCGATTCAGGAGTTGGTGGGTCACTCCACGCTCAGTATGACGCTGCGGTACATGCACTTGGCGCCCAGTGCCTTGCGCGAAGCGATCGGTTTGCTCAACTTTGGGCAGCCGGCGGGCAGTGCCGAAAGCGCTGCGGTTTGAAGTAGCGAGAACGTTTACAGAATATCAGCGGAGAGGGAGGGATTCGAACCCTCGGTACGGTTGCCCGTACACTTGATTTC
>CAXSGJ010000087.1:0-13880 GCA_964236865.1 uncultured Polyangiaceae bacterium | reverse complement strand
CGTCCAACGTGCCAACATGCTTCGCATCGCGCCGCTCGCCGATCTGGAAAAAGAGCGAGAACTGCAGATCGCACGCCGCCAGCAAGAGGTGAAGCTCGCGCCGCTCGAAACGCGTCTGATCCCGGTCAGCTACGCGCAGGCCGCCGACATTCAGGATCGCGCCAAGCCGCTCTTGTCCGAGCGCGGCTCGATCGCGGTCGACGATCGCACGAATGTGATGATCGTGCGCGACTTGGCGGGTAACTTGAATCAAATCGAGGAGCTGACACGCTCGCTCGACACGCAAACTCCGCAGGTCTTGGTCGAAGCCAGGATCGTGGAGGCGACCAGCCGCTACATCCGCGACGTCGGCATTCAGTGGGGCGGTGACACCACCTTCTCGTCGGCCACCGGTAACCCGACGGGGCTTGCATTTCCGAGTTCGGTCGGCTTGGCGGGTGGCGCGAGCGACGGCAATACGCCAACGGCGGGGTTGAGCCCGTTCACTCGCACCGTCGCCAATCCGAATTTTGCCGTAAACTTGCCGGCCGCCGTCGGCACCGGCTCCGGTGGCGCGCTAGGTCTCACCTTTGGCTCGATCGACAACACGGTCAACTTGGCGGTGCGCCTGTCGGCGGCAGAGTCGAGTGGCCTGCTCCGCATCTTGAGCAGCCCGCGTATCTTGACCTTGGACAATCGCGAAGCGCGCATTTCCCAGGGTACTCTGATTCCGTTCTCACAAGTCAGTGCTCAAGGCGTGCAAACCACCTTCCAGGAAGCGAAGCTGCAGCTGTTGGTCAAACCGCACGTGACCGCGGACGGCAGCGTGAGCATGCACGTCAAGATCAATCGCGACGAGCCCGACTTCAACCAAACCTCTGCTCGCGGCGACCCAACGATCCTGAAGCGCGAAGCCGAGACCGATCTACTGGTGATGGATGGTCACACGGCGGTGATCGGCGGCATCTTCACCCGCAATACGGGCCGCAACTTGGATCAAATCCCGTTCTTCGGCGATATCCCACTACTCGGCTTGCTCTTTCAGCGCCGCCGCGCGAGCGACACGCGCGGCGAGTTGGTGATTTTCTTGACCCCCAGAATCGTGAATCGCGCGGAAGCATTGGGGCGCTGACGATTTCGAAGACGCGCCTCCGGCATCGTTGACAGCGCAGCCCTCGCTCGTTGATGCTGGACGCGTGACGGCGGCGAACTGAGACGAGCTTCGCCTTCGTGACGGTCATGGCCGCGAAGCGCACACGCTCACCGTTGATTGGCGCTGGCCTGTGGTTGACGCTGGGCGCGACTCGCGCAAACGCGTATCAGAGCGAGGTCGACGCCACGCTCGATGCCCAATTTTACTCGCTACAAAGCCCGTACGGCAGCCCACTCGTACAACGGCGCCGGTACACGCAGACGTTGGCCCTGAACCTGTACGATCTGCAGACCGACCGCGCGCCACTGGGTCCTCAGCTTTCCTTCCGGTCACGCTTGCGCCTGGACACGGACTTCGGACAGCGTCCGGAGGAGCGAAACCCGGACTCGTCGTCTTACACGCCGGGCCTGGCGGAAGCCCCGCTCGACGTGATGTACGCTTACCTGGACGGGCAGCGTTATCTCAACGGCTACATGGGGTTTCGCCTTGGGCGCCAGTACGTCGTCGATACGTTGGGCTTCTGGTCATTCGACGGCGCAGAGGTGCTGATCACCACGCCCGCCTACCTCGCGTTCGAGGCCTACGGCGGCTTCGAGCAGCGCGGTGGCCTACCGATGCTCGGAACGTCACGCTTCGAGGCCGATGGCGTGTCTCGAGGCGATCGTTCGGGGCTGAGCTTCGGGCAATCGCCGAGCTTTCTGCAGGAGTCGAAGCTGGCGCCCGCGTACGGTTTTGCCGTCGAGTCGGCCGGGGTTCATTTTCTGCAAAGCCGCTTCACATACCGCAAGGTAATCAACCGCGACGCCGTCTTGGTTTCGCCGTTTTTGGATAACGGAGGGGGCCTGCGTTACGCGCTCGGGGACCGCACTTCGAGCGAGCGCATCGCCTACTCAGTGCGCGCCGACGATGCGAGCCTCGGGGCGGCGCTGGGCTCGGTCGTCTACGACCTGTACAATCGGCGCGTTAGCCAATGGAACTTGGGCTTGGACTGGTACGCGACTGAACGCGTGGTGTTCGGCGTCAGCGCCGATTACTTCTTACCCACGTTCGATGGCGATTCAATCTTCAACTGGTTCGCTCACCGCGGCACGACCTCCCTCACGAGCCGCGCGGACCTAGCATTTTCTCGTCAAATCGAGGTTGCGGGGAGCGCTGGGCTGAAAGCGTTCTCGACGGAGGGCTCGCCCTCTGACTACGCGAGCTCTGCAAATCCGAACCTGAACGTCTCGAGCAAAACCTATGATTACCTGGCCACGCTCGGCGGGCGCTATCGTTTTTGGGACGGCAGCTTGGCCTTGAATACCATGGCCGAGAATGGCGGCGCCGGGCATCGCTATGGCGCTGACCTGACCGGTCGCAAGCGCTTTCAAGGTGGCTACTACGACTCGCTCGCCGTGATCTCCCTATACGACTGGGACGACGCTTTGCGATCGGACCGCAGCGCGACCAGTTTTTCCTACGTGGTGGGCGGCGGTGTGTCGCCGAGCTTCATGCTCTTTAGCCGGGGGCGCTTCGGGGTTGAGTGGGAGCACACGATGAACCGCTTGGTGGGGCAGCGGTTCCGCATGCTGGCGACTCTCGAATTTTCGGTGCTGCGATGACGGCAGGCGAGCGGGCGTCGCGCCGCGAATCATTTTGGCTGCTGGCCGGCGGTTGCCTGCTCGCGTTGGGCCTGGCCTTGTGCGGCCACAGTCCGATCGCGCGCGCGGGTGCGGGGCCAACTTCAGTCGAGGCGTCCGACGCGGGTGCAATGGCCGACGTCGCGGTGGCCGACGCCGTTGCTGCCGACCTGGTCAGCGACGCCGCTCCGTTCGCCACGGCTAGCCCAAGTTCGGCGGCAACTCCGCCGGCCGGCTCGCGGTTGACTCACGGTCTAGGGTCGCGAGCCGATGGGTCTCCAATTCCGGCGGCGGATCGTCCACCCGGAGCGCTAGCCAATGACGGCGGGCCGAGCCCGATCATCTTTCCCGCGCAGGACATCACCCTCCGCTTCAATCATCAGCGCCACGTCCAGGGTCTGGGTATGACCTGCACCACGTGCCACGACCACGCGCGCACGAGCCATGACAGCGCGGACTCGCTCTTGCCCAAGGGCACGCGCTGTGACGGCTGCCATGGCAGCGACCACCGCGACACGCGGCGCGTGCGGCCGGCCGCCGAAGATCGCATTGGTCAGTGCGGATTTTGCCACCTCGGTTACAGCAGTAGCGCCGGCAACCGGGTCGCGGTCCTGTCGCTACCGAGACCGAACTTGCGCTTCGATCACGCGCTGCACGTCACCCGCAACATCGGCTGCGCGCAGTGCCACGGCGCGGTCGAGAACCTCGAGCTTGCAACGCGCGACCAATTGCCGCGCATGCGCGGCTGTTTCAATTGTCACCAAGCGCCGGGCCCGGCCGCCGGCCGCGCTCGGTCCGATTGCCGCACCTGTCATCTCAGCGACCCGTCGGGCTTGATCAGGGTCAGCTTCGATAGCGGTGCGTTGGCGCCGCCCAGCTGGCTGCACGACGCACGGCACGGCCCGGACTGGATCGAACGCCACAAGCAGGTCGCGGGCAACGACAGCCGCTTCTGCGCCAACTGTCACAGCGAAAAGTACTGCACGGACTGCCACGACGGACGCGTTCGCCCGCGACGCATCCACCCCAATGATTGGCTCGACATGCACCCGCTGGCGGCCCGAGAAAATCAGCAGAAATGTACGAGCTGCCACCGCGAGCAGTCGTTCTGTCTGACCTGCCACCAACGCGCGGGGGTGGCGCAATCGGGCCCGTTCTCGAATGAGGCCCAGCGCGGGCGCTTCCATCCGCCGAAGTCCGAATGGACCGACGGCCCACGCTCGCCGCGTCACCATGCTTGGGAGGCCGAGCGCAACATCAGTGCCTGCGTCAGCTGTCACGTCGAACGGGACTGCGCGATCTGCCATGCGACCGCGGCCATGGGCGGGCGCGGCTCAGGCTACTCGGCCGGCTTTGGCCAGGGCACCGACCCACACCCTCTGGGGTTTCGTGCTCGCTGTGCCTCGGCCTTGCGTCAAAACGCGCGACCGTGCCTGGTTTGCCATACACCCGGAGACCCGAATTTGGAGAGTTGCCGGTGATTTTGCTGCGGAACTGCTGCAAAAACCGGAGCCCTTTCCTAAACTGCTTGCGTGACAGTTCGGCGGACTGGTATTGCGAGTGCCGCTCTCAAAGCTGTTTTGCCCTATCGCTGAAGGAGGCTCTTCGTGAAGGAGCTTGTTCGTTTTCTGTTCGAGAACCTGTACTTCGACTTCCAAGGGGACATCACCGTGGAGAAGATGCGGGAGTTCTTGCGCGAGGACGACAGCCGCGAAGCGCGCCAGCTTTTGTCCAAGATCATCGAAGAAAAGGGGGTCGACGACCTTCTGATCACGCTCGCGGACTGCTTGAAGGACCAGATCCGGACCGGCGTCGGCGAGCAATCGATTCGCGACCAGCTCAACATCTACACCGACAGCTGAGCCTGCGCGCGTTCGCTTCGGCGACCGCTCTGGTCAGCTTGGCTTGCGTGACCGCCGCCTGCGACGTAGGCGCTCGCGACGATGCGCCTGCCCACGGTCCGGCATTGCACGTGCTCGCGACCTACCCAGCCGACGGCCAGGGCACGGACCCGCCGGCCACACCGAGCGCCTGCAGCGCTCCCACACCGGCGTGTCCCGTTCCGACCGATGTCGCGATCGAGCTGCGCTTCGATCGCTTCCTGCTGCCCAGTGGCGGGCTTGCGGCCGGGTTGCGTGTGTTCACTGGTGACGCCGCCAATTCGGTCGATTTTCTTCCCGAGTACGACGTCATCGAGCGCGTGGTGGTGTTTCGTAGCTCGCGCCGCCTACAACCCAACACGCTGTACACGGCACAAGTCCTGATGGGCCCGGATCCCAGCCGCGGGTTCTGGGCGTTCGACCACGCTCCGCTGGAAGCGGGCGACGTGCCGCTGCGCTTCAGCTTCAGCACCGGCAGCGGGCCGTCGGCGGATGCCCCGCGGCCCGCTACGCGGGCGGAGACCTGCGAGACGCTGCTCGCTGGGCCGCTTCGCTCCTGCACGAAATGTCACACGACCCGGCCGGGGCCAGACACGATCCCGCCCTCCAAGTATCCGCCCATGGGCCTCGATCTTTCGACCGCTCGCGGCTTTTTTTACACCGCGATCCAGCACGTCGCGCATCAAGCGGAGACGGGCAATACCGCGTCCAACAACGGGCTCCAGGCGCCCTCTCGGTTCGGTGTGCAGATGAACATCGTGGACCCAGGTTTTCCGGCGACCAGTTACCTGATGTATAAACTGCTGGAAAAGCCCGAGAATTACCGGCTCGACGGCACGGAACCAAGCTGCGAAACGGGCTATCACCCGCCCGTCTCGGCGGGCAATTGTCGTCCGCCGTCCGCCGTCGAGCTGATGCAGCTCAGAGAGTGGTTCGTGCTCGGCGATCCGATGCCCAAAGACCAGCCGCCATGGGAGACGTCGATCTCGCATGCTGGCCTGGTGCGCGCCGCCGCTTGGATCGCCGCGGGGGCCGACTGCGAGCCGCCCGACTGACGCCGCCGAACCTGCCACCTCCGTTGACTGTCGCTGTTTTCTAAGACAAGATTTGGCGTCTGCGCGGAGGGCGCAAGTGGCAACACAGTTGACAATTAAAGGCGCTCCGGTGCGCTGGCTGGAGCCGCTCGGACAGGGCGCGACGAGCACCGTTTGGCTCGGCGTGTGCGACGGAATGGGCTGTGTGCTGAAGCTCGGCAAGGGGGCGGGAGAGGTGTCGCGCTTCGCGGACGAGGCCGAGCGGCTGTTGTTTGCGGAGGCGCCGGAGTTCCCCAAGCTGCTCGCGGTCGGGCTCACCGGCGCCGCGTTGGGCGCGGGGCCCGGGCCGCGAGTGGACCCGGGAATGCCCTATCTGGCGTTGTCGGCCGCCCCCGGGGTGAGCCTCGAACAGCTGCTCCGCCGACCCGGGCTCAGCATGGACGAGCGCGACGGCATCGCCCGCACGGTGGCGCGTGACGTTGGCGCCGCGCTGGCGGCGCTGCACGCTTCCGGCGCGGCGCACGGCGACGTGAAACCGGGCAATATCATCGTCGACCGGGCGACCAGCAGCGTGAGTCGGGCGCGTTTGGTCGACTTCGGCCTGAGCGGGGCCGCGCTCGCCGCCCACGCCAGCGGCGGGACGCGCCGCTACCTTGCTCCGGAGGTGTTCAGCGAATCGGAAGGGGACGCACGCGCGCGCGACCTGTGGGCGTTGGGTATCACTCTGCTCGAGACCCTCTGGCATGCCGATGCCGATGCGGATTCCGATGCGCTCGAGGTACGGCTCGCACGGGTGGGTGACCGACCATTGTCGCCGGTAGTGAGCGCACTTTTGACGCGTGCGCCGGGAGCACGTCCGTCGGCCACGTGGGTATTTCGGCGCTCGCTGGCTAGCGCCGAGCACGCCGACACGAACGCCGCTGCGCGGCGGCAGGCCAGCGTGCGCCGAGCTTACTTGTCGACGCGGAAGCTCGACATCTTCGCGGCCGCGCGCAAGAAACAAGCCCCGCTCGCGCTGGGCGGCCCAAGCGCACACTGGATCGCCGAGTGTCGGTTGCTCGTCGAAGGTATCCTGAGATTACGCGGGCTCACGCCGCTCGAAACGCCCGGCGGCCCGCTCGAACCGCTCGACGCCACCGCACGCGGTCGGTTCTTGGTCGCGCTCGTTGGCCCCACCGCAGCTTCCTGGCCCGCGCTGCGCGAGCTGGATGAAGCGCAGCTCGTGACTCGGCTCTTGGCTCTTGCCGAGCGCGAGGAGCCGGAGAGCTTCACGCTCGCCGCCATCGAGGGCGGCACGACCGGTGAGATCGATGCCAGCAGCGCGAGCGCAGTCGACGTTGCACTCGCCCTACGGAGCGCGTCGCCCGACCCTAAATGGCTCGACCGAGGCGAGTCTTTGGTGCGCCGAGACGGGGGCCCGTTGAGTTTGGCGCTGGCTCTCGCTCGCGCGTTCCGATTGCGCGGTGAGGTGGGTCGAGCCCTGGCGTTTTTGGAGCAGTTTTCGGCGGTCGAAGCGAGGCTCGTCAGTGCCGAACTGTGTCGTCGCGCGAAAGACGGCGCCTCGGCGCACGCGCTTTTGGAAGCGCTAGGCCCAAGATCACTGAGCGACGATCAACGCGAGCGCGCGAGCGCGATCCGCGCACGCAGCGCGCTCGACGACGGTGACCTCGGCCTGGCGAGCGCGCTGCTCGCGCCCTTCGAGCAGGGCGTCCAAAGCCTGGAGGTCCGCGCGCTGCTCGAGTTGAGCCTTGGGCATCACGGCGCCGCGCTAGAAGCCGCAACGCGAGCGCGTTTGCATGCGAGTGACGACGAAGAGCGGGCGCGCGCCGAAGGGGTGCTCGGGATCTTGGCGCACGCCGCGGGTGACTCGGAACCAGCGCTGCGCGCCTTCCGCTCGGCGAGTGAGCTTGCGGCACGCAGTGGCGCGTTGTTGGAAGAAGCGACCTATCTTACGGGGCTGTCTGCCGCCGCCACCAATTTAGGCGAGCTCGGCGAGGCCCTCGCGGCCGGTCGCCGCGCACGGCTCTTGTTCGAAGGGCTCGGGCGTCCCGGTGATGCGGCGCGCGCGCTCTTGTCCGTCGCCGTCGCCTACGCCGGGGCGGGCGCTGCGCATGACGCACGCGAGGCCGCGCTCGAGACCGCGCAGCGCGCCAAGGCCTCGGGGGACAGGCGCTGCCGCGGTTACGCGCACCTAGTGCTCGCGGACACGGTGGAGCGCGCCGATGAATCGGTCGAGCACGCTGCGCGGGCGGCGACGCTGCTCGAGGCCGAGGACGACGCACTAGCCGCCGCTGCACGGCTCTGGTTGCGTGGCGCCCCGATCGATCTAGTGCGCTTCGATGCCAGCGCTCGGCGAGAGGGCGCGGGCACCGACGCCAGACTGGAGTGGTGGGCAGCGCGCGCCGCGCGCGAGCTTGCGGCGCGCGAGGTCATGGGCCCAGAGATCTTAATCGCCGAGATCAATGCGCTGGGCTCGGCGCGTGCTGCGCTGTCGGTGCGCGGACGCTCGCTGTACGTCGGCGCCCGGCTCGCCGCGCGGGTCGGTGACGCCGACGGCGCGCGTCGTTTGGGCGCCGCTGCCGCCGACGCCGCGCGCGAGTTCCTGCGCCGGGCTCCCGCCGAGCTAGGCCTGTCCGTGCGCGCGCTGGATTGGGTGCAGGCGGCCCAGATCCCTGCAGATTCCGCGCTCGTGCCGGCCCAGATCACGGACGTGGAAGCGCTCGTTCGAGGTTTGAGTCAGCGCGATCGACTGCGCCCACTCTTGCGTCAGGTCGTCGATGCGCTCGTGCTGTGGACGGGCGTGGAGCGCGGACTTTTGCTCTTGCGTGCCCCAGGGGGGAAGCTCAAGCCGCGGGCCGCTCGCAATCTGCGGCGCGCCGACTTGGGTCCGGAACAGATGGCGTTGAGTCAGTCGCTCGCCAAGCGCGCGCTCGAGTTGGGCGAGCCGGTCGTGGCGGTGGATGCGACGGGCGATCTGCCTGAGGTTCACGAAAGCGTGCACGCGCTCAAACTGCGCAGTGTCCTGGCCGTGCCCTTGATCGCTCGCGGGGAGGCGCTGGGCGTCGTGTATCTGGATGACCGCGTGCGGCGCGGCGCCTTCGGCTCTCGTGAGTTGTCCTGGGTACGCCTCGTCGGCACGCTCGCCGCGGTGGCGATCTTGGATGCCCGAAGCCAACTGCTGCTGCGCCGCTCCGTGCGTCGGGCGGAGCGCGCAGAGGCGCGCCTCGCAGAGCAGCTGGCCCACCGCGAAGCCGAGCTGGACGTCGCCGAGCGGGAGCTCGCCCGCGCCCGGGAATCACGCGAAACGCGCTTTCCGTATCAAGCCGTGGTCGGCCAAAGCGTCGCCGTACGCAGCATGTTGAAGCTCGTCGACCGCATCACGACCGCGGAGGTGCCAGTGCTGATCCTCGGTGAATCTGGCAGCGGCAAGGAGCTCGTCGCGCGCGCTATGCATGACAACGGGCCACGCGCCAAGCAGCCCTTCGTGACCGAGAATTGCGGCGCGATCCCCGAGAGCCTGCTGGAAGCGACGCTGTTTGGTCATGTACGCGGCGCATTCACGGGCGCCACGCGCCCGCGCGCCGGCCTGTTCCAGATCGCCGATCACGGCACCTTTTTCTTGGACGAGATCGCAGAGATGAGCCTAGGTATGCAGACGAAGCTATTGCGCGTGCTGCAAAATGGTGAGGTTCACCCTTTGGGCGCGGAGTCGCCACGCTTTGTAGATGTGCGGGTGATCGGCGCCACCCACCGCGATCTCGAAGCTCTCGTCGCCGCTGGAAAATTTCGCGAAGATCTCTACTATCGGCTCAATGTAGTGAGCTTGCGCGTCCCGCCGCTTCGCGAACGCCAGGGCGATGTGCCGCTGCTCGTCCGTCACTTCATGGCGCGTTACGCACAGAAGCGTAAAGTGACGATCTCGAAGGCGGCCCTGGATGCCTTGGCCGTCTACCGTTGGCCCGGCAATATCCGCCAGCTCGAAAATGAGGTCCGCCGCGCGCTGGTCTTGGCGGACGACGTCATTACGCCCGACGTGCTTTCCCCTGACATCGCCCGGGAAAGTGGCTCGGCCGAAGCGAGCAAGGACGGGCTAGACCTGCGCGGCCAAGTCGACGCGCTGGAAAGCGAGCTGGTGCGCGCCGCCCTGAAGCGCACCGAAGGTAACCAGACTCGCGCGGCCGAGCTCCTTGGGCTGTCTCGCTTTGGCCTTCAGAAAATGATCAAACGTCTGCAAATAGGCTCGAGCTAGCGCGGAGCTTCAGCGCGATGCCGCTCAAACCGCGCGCAGCCGACTCGCGTAGGGTCGCGGCCAAGAGCTGGGCCGCGTCTCCGTGCGGCAAACCCTCTGGGCGGATGTTCGACACGCAATTCCGATCCGCGTCGGTACATTCGGCGCGCGGGCGGAAGGTCAAGTAGGCGCCCAGGCTATCGGGCGAGCTCAAGCCGGGCCGCTCGCCGAGCAAGATCAAGGAGTGCCTCGCCGCGAGCGTTTCACCCACTTCATCAGCGAGCTTTACGCGCGCGAAGGGCGCAACCAGCACCGGATACAGGCTCACTCCTTGAGCGGTGAGTAACGGCCACAGCGCCGCCAGTAACGGCGCGACTTGCCGTTCCGCGGCCAGGGCCGATAGGCCGTCGGAGACGACCACGCACAGATCTCGCGGGCCAAAGTGCTGCGCCAGCAATGCCGCGTGAGCCTCCGGGTCTAAGCTGCGACCCAGGTCCGGTCTAAGCAAGAAGGAGCGGCGATCGCCCGCCCGCGTGCGGAGTGGGAAGGTCTCGATGCCGTTCTGGCTGAGCTCGGCCTGGAGCGCCGCGGCGTCGAAGGGCAACGCGACCGCGTCCTTGGCGCGGGCGTGAGCCAGCCGAAATTCGAGCAAGGTTTCGGTGCGTACGCTGCCACCGGCGCGGCCGAGCGCGATGCGCGCCGCCGTGTGGCGGGACAGGCCAAGCCACGGGTCTCGCTTCTCGAGCTCGGACATTCAGCCTCCTTTTCCCAGCGAATCCAAGAGCAGTCGGTGACTCGGGTTGACTGGCAAGAGGCGTCGCTCATCGGCGATGCGCATCCGTAAGAGCCAGGCTTCGAACTCGGGGGCAGGCCTCAGGCCGAGCACTTGGCGCAAATAATGACTGTCGTGGAAGGAGGTCGACTGATAGCCGAGCATGATGTCATCCGCGCCGGGCACCCCCATGATGTAATTGCACCCCGCCACACCGAGCAATGTGAGCAACACATCCATGTCATCTTGATCGGCGTCGGCGTGGTTCGTGTAACAGACGTCGACTCCCATGGGCAGGCCCAGCAATTTCCCTGCACAGTGATCTTCGAGCCCGGCCCGAATGATCTGCTTACCGTCGTACAAATACTCGGGACCAATGAACCCGACCACGGTGTTGACGAGCAGCGGTTTGAAGTGGCGAGCTACGGCGTACGCGCGCACCTCCAGTGTCTGCTGATCGATGCCGTGGTGCGCGCCAGCGGACAGCGCCGAGCCCTGTCCGGTCTCGAAATACATCACGTCCTTGCCGATGGTCCCGCGCTTCAAAGACAGGGCCGCGCTTTCGGCTTCGGCGAGTAGCGCCAGCGAGACTCCGAAGCTGCGATTGGCCGCCTCCGTACCCGCAATGGATTGAAACATCAGATCCAGCGGGGCTCCCCGGCGGATCGCTTCTAGCTGGGTGGTGACGTGGGCGAGGACGCAGGACTGAGTTGGGATCTCGTGGCGTGTGATCAGCTCGTCCAACAGTCGGAGCAAGGTTTCGCAGGCCTGAACGCTGTCGGTCGCCGGGTTGATGCCGATCACGGCGTCTCCGCAGCCGTACAGCAGGCCATCGAACACCGAAGCCGCGATACCGCGCGCGTCGTCCGCGGGGTGGTTCGGCTGCAGGCGGACTGCCAGGGTGCCAGGGAGCCCGATCGTCGAGCGGAAGCGGGTCACCACGCGGCATTTTTTGGCAACCAAGATCAGATCTTGATTGCCCATGAGTTTGGTGACGGCGGCCACCATCTCCGGCGTGAGGCCAGGCGCTAGCGCCGTCAATGCGCTCGTGTCGGTTTCGTAATCGAGCAACCAATCGCGAAGTTCTCCCACGCTCATGTGGGCGACGGGTGCGAACGCGCTGAGGTCGTGCGAGTCTACGATCAAGCGCGTGACTTCGTCTTCTTCGTAAGGGATCAGCTGATCTTCGAGGAAGTGCCGAAGCGGCAGCTCCGCCAGGCACATCTGAGCGGCCACGCGCACTTCCGCGGACTCTGCTGCGAGGCCCGCCAGCTCGTCACCGGAGCGCTTCGGCGTGGCCTTGGCCATCAGTTCTCGCAGGCTTCCGAACGAATAACTCTGTCCGCCAAGCGTGCACGACAAGGCAGCCACGGTTCAGTCTCTCAGGCCTTCGGGCTGGGCGCCAGCGGCGGCGGATCCGCCACCTAGGCGTTCTCGTTGGCGGCGCGCCATCCAGCGGTTGATCTGAGCGAGATCGGCGACCGGTTCGCGTGTGAAGGGCGCCGATTGCAGGTAGCCGTCGTGGCCAAATTCGGGTGTTACCGTTAGCAATTCGTTACGGGCGCGGATCGCTTGCGCGATGCGCTGCCACCAGGACTCATGGGCCGCTAGTTCTTCCGCGTACTCGGGCGCTCGCGGATCGGAAACTTGCGGACCCTGCGCGTAGCCGACGCGCGCGTGGACGTGCCGAGCGTGGGCGATCACCGACGCCAGCACCCCTTCATCGTCGGGTAAGCGTTCGCACACTACACACCAATGACTGAAGTCACAGGTCAGCCGGAGCGCAGGCAGCGAACGCAGTAGCTCCGCCGTTGACCACGGAGAAAACGTGGGCCGGCTCCGGTGCGTCTCGAAGCTGAGTCGCGCGCCGAGCTGTTCGCCGAGCTCCAGCGCGCGACCGAAGAAGTCGATCGACTTGGACAGGGGCCAGCTGTCGGAGCCGACCAAGCACGTACAAAAGAGCGCGCCGCAATCCATGGCGTTGGCCACTTGTGTCCGCACGTCTTCCCAGTGCGCGCTGAAGGGCACTGACGATGCGGGTGCGTAGGAGCCGCCGCTGCAAATTTCGGCGATGTACGGCACCGCCCGGAGCGCGCGTGCCTCGGCTGAGGTTTGCGGCGGCGGCGCTTCGATGCCGTCGAAGAGTCCGCTCTCCAACTCGAGTCTGGCGGCGCCGAGGCCGCCGAAGGCCCATGCACTCGCAAACACCTTCATCGGCGCACCCCGCTCGTCGGCGACTCTTCGGCGTTCACCACCCGTTCGCGCGCGAAGGAGTCGAGCCCGAGCGCGCCCTTCGGCATTTGCATCTCCCCGGTCCCGATTAGCCGCTTCATGTACGTGAAGCTCTGCGCCGTCTGCGCGAGTAAGTGCTCACCGGCGCGGACCTTCGGGTAATGCGCCGCACCGTCCTCCAAGACCAACGACGGCAAGGGCGCTATTTCAGCGTCGTAATCGAGATTGAAGAACAGCGGCGCGGAATAGCGCTCTTCCTTCACTTTGCGTACGCGGTGCGCCGTGGAAACCCAACGGCCATTGCTCAGCACCTCCAGCAAGTCTCCGATGTTGATCACGAAGGCGTCGGGTGCAGGTGGGGCGTCCACCCATTCCCCCCTGGCGTTGAGCACCTCCAGCCCAGGCGACGTCGCGTGCAAAATCGTAAAGCACTCGTAGTCCGTATGCGCGCCGATGCCCGGCGCGTCGGAGGCTTGTGGGTTGAAGGGATAATGGATCAAGCGCAGCTGTGACGGCGGCTTATGCAGCGCGTGATCGAAGTGATCTTCGGACAGACCGAGCGCGAGCAAAAAGCCACGCAGCAACCGCCTTCCGAGCGCAGTGACCGCTGTATAGTAGGCCGTGACGCGCTCTCGAAAGGTCTCGATTTCGACGGGCCAGCGGTTCGGGCCGAGCAAGCGATTGCCCGCTAGGTAATCTGGATCGCTGTCCGGCAGATCGAGGGAAAGATCGAAGGCCTCTTTCGTGTCCTTGGAGCCCGAGTAAAACACCTCCTCACCGGGCGGCACGTAGCCCCGGTGATTGCGCGAGCCGCCGATGTAATAACGATCTTTTACCGCCTGCGGCAAGGCGAAGAAGTCTGCGGCCGCTGACTCGAGACCCGTCAGCAGCTCTGGCGACAGCCCGTGGCGCTGCGCGTAGAAGAAGCCGACCTCGCGGGCCGCGCGGTCCAGGGCGAGCGCGGTCTGGCGGCGCGCCGCGAG
>CAXSGJ010000086.1:0-14453 GCA_964236865.1 uncultured Polyangiaceae bacterium | reverse complement strand
CAGTGACGCGGCAGGCGGCAGTGACGCGGCAGGCGGCAGTGACGCGGCAGGCGGCAGTGACGCGGCAGGCGGCGGCAGCGCACCGGGTGGGAGTGACGCGGCGCCGGGCAGCGACGCGGCAGGCGGCAGCAAGGTGACCGGCGGCAATAAGGCAACCGGCACTGGGAGGGCGAGCGGTGGCGCGGCCGCGACGAGCGCTCCGGTCGCAAGCACGGATAGCTCCAGCTGCGCGTACAGTCCGCTTGGATCTCCTTCCGAACCAATCGGGTGCGCGTTGGCCCTGGTAACGGTAACGGCTAGCCTGCGACGCAGACGGCGCGCGGCGAAGTGCAGCTGAACACTATTGATGAAGAAACAGCATTCGGCTGAATGCGAACCTAGCCGTTAGGAACGCGCTTGCGAGGCAGACCTTAGTTCTCAAGCGGCACGCCGCCGTGCCCGGAACGATCCAACAAGCAGGCGATTCCCCAGGCAGCCAAAACCATCAGCGTGGGGATCGCGGGGGCTGAGTACCGCCCCAAAGCCAGAAGCGTGGCGTACAAAATGTTTATCGTTAGGATCGGCTGCAGCAGTGGCCAGAGCACGCGGTTCTCGGCGCGTGCTCGGCGCCACCCAATCAGGGCGAGGATCCAAGCCACCACCGCGAGCCCACCAACGAGCGCCGAGTTGAGACGGTTCGTGAGCTCGTACCAAAAAGCAAACAAGCCAATGAACGCTTTGCGGACGAATGCGACCGGGTCGCTCTTTAGCTTCAGATTTGCAGCCTTGCTCAATACGCGCTCGGTTTCCGCTTCCTCCCGCTCCCAGACTAGGCCCATCGACTTGAATAGGTCGATTTCCATCTGATTCGCTTCCGCCTCGCCGTCAACGTACGGACGCTTTTCGAGAAGGAAGTACTTCGGTTGCGCGAATACATAGCCGCGCAAAAACTCGCCACCTGCGTTGGTACTGATGAGTACGAATTGCCCGCCAGTTACCTTATAATTCCGGGCCGACCAGGGCAGAATCACGACGCACATGGCGACTGCCATGGCCACCAGTGACGGAAAGCGAAGCGGCTCGGAGCGCCTGAGTTGGCGCACCAACCAACACAGCGCAAAGATCGGCGGGCACAACACCAGCACGCCCTTGACCAACGCGCCGAGCGCACCAGCCGCGCCCAGGGCGAACCCCCAAGCCGGCGTTGGCTCCTTCATGAAGCGAATGCCGCACCAAACCATCAACGTCGTAAAAAACGTGAGGAAGCATTCGACCTGCAGATCCGGCACGTAGCGCACGATCATCGGATGGAATGCGCACAAGATCCCTGCGAGCAGGCCGACGCCTTTGGAGAACACGCGGCGGCCGATGCCGAAAGTCAATGTCGCGGTTGCGCCAGAAACGAAACATTGCACGAGCCGCACGAGAGACGTGTGCGGGCCCAACACGGCGTAAATCGCCGCAATGATCGCCGGGTACAGCGGCGCGCGCCGCATGGTGGGCAGGTCGGGATTTGTGATCTGCGCTAAGCCTCGGCCCTCCGCGATGCTTCGGCCCAAGACGGAAAAGCCGTACGGATCGTCCGCTAGAATGATCGCACTCTGATGACGCCAGATGACGAAGGTCATCAGCAGCGCGGCGCCCGTCCCCGCCGCGAAGACAAATAAGCGTGGGTGCGCAAGCTTATCACCCCATGCCCGAATTGCGTTTAGCATGAACGTCTGCTCCTCGTCGTTCATGCCCGAAGCTAGTCGACGTGTCTACCCAACTAGGCGAATCCAGATGCTCCCTGCAGACTCGCGCCGACCGGTATCGCGATCTGTTTCTCAGGCCCACACGACTAGAAACGAATCAGCAAGGGCTGACCGCGATCACCTCGCATGGCCACCTGGCCGGTTTTGGGTTCGGGGGCGAGCGCCGCGAGCAGGTGCTGCGATTTCAGCGTGGGTGGGCTATCGTGATCATGGCGTCCGGGCATCGCCGTTCGCCGCAACCCTCGGAGACCTTTGTGAGTAAGCCCCGCGTCGCCGTACTCATCCCCTGTTACAACGAAGAAGTTGCGATTGGAGACACCATCGCTGGTTTTCAGGCAGCTTTGCCGGAGGCCACGATCTACGTCTACGACAACAACTCGAAGGATAGGACGGTGGAAGTCGCCCGCAAGGCCGGCGCCGTAGTGCGTAGCGAGCCGCTCCAGGGAAAGGGCAACGTTGTACGACGCATGTTCTCCGACATCGAGGCCGATGTCTACGTGATGACGGATGGGGACGCCACGTACGACGCCCAAGCGGCGCAAAAAATGGTCGACCTCCTGATTGAGGAAAACCTGGATATGGTCGTGGGCCGCCGCGTGCACACGGAGTCGGCGGCTTACCGCGCGGGGCACACCCTAGGCAACAAGATGCTGACGGGCTTCCTCGCCCAGCTGTTTGGGCAGCGCTTTACCGACATATTGTCGGGCTACCGCACATTTTCCAAACGCTTTGCCAAGTCATTCCCCGCGCTCTCGGCAGGTTTCGAGACTGAAACCGAACTCACCGTGCATGCCTTGACTCTGAATATGCCAATTGCGGAAGTCGAGACACACTATTTCGCGAGGCCAGAGGGTTCGGTGAGCAAACTCAGCACGTACCGCGACGGGTTTCGCATCCTGCGGGTGATGCTCGCGCTCTTCAAAAATGAGCGCCCGGTCGCCTTCTTTGGCATTGCCGCCGCGGTGCTTGCCGTGCTCTCGATCGCGTTGTCCATTCCAATCGCCATTACATACGCGGAGACGGGCCTTGTGCCGCGCTTTCCCACCGCCATCTTGTCCTCGGCCATCATGCTGCTCGCGTTCTTGAGTATGGTCTGTGGCCTCGTGCTCGATACCGTGACGCGCGGCCGGCGGGAGCTCAAGCGCCTCGTGTATTTGCAGATCCCCGCCCCACGCGATCTGCATCAGATGAAGTCCGTGCGTAGCGTCGCCAACGTTGCCGGTTGAACTTCGGCCCGCATGAATAAGTCCGACGACCTGCCACGTTCGCTTGTCGTCGCGGTGTTCGGTGCGGCCGCCGTGTTGCGCCTGATCGCGGTGTTCGCGATCCGGTGGCAGCCGTCTTTCGACGACGCGTGGTACTTCCGAACCGCCGTCGATCTCGCGTCAGGCCGCGGATACATGGACGCCCATGGCCACCCAAGCGCGTACTTTCCCGTCGGCTATCCCGCAACGCTGGCTGCAGGCCTGACCATGCTCGGCACCTCCTTACGGGCGGCGCAACTCCTGAACGTACTATTTTCCCTTGGCACGATGGCCTGTGCGTACGGCATCGTTCGAACGCTCGGGGCGGGGAGCAAGCTTGCGACTCTCGCCGCCGCGCTGCTCGGCTTTCTGCCGAATCAGATTGTTTCCTGCGTCGTAACGATGTCGGAAATAACATTCACATTCGTACTGACACTCGGCGTCTTACTGGCATTGAGCAGAGCTTGGGAGCGCTTTTCAGCGTGGGGCCTGCTCGTTGGTCTCGTGTTTGGCTGGGCAACGCTGATTCGGCCGCAAGCCATCCTCGTGCCGATTATTCTCGTGCCCGTGATCGGGCTGGTTCGACATGGGTCGGGCCAGGTGGCGCGCTTCGCCGCGTTGCGCGTGGCGCTCACGCTGGTCGCGCTGAGCGCAGTCGTGCTGCCCTGGACGTATCGTAATCAGCAGGTATTTCGAACGTTCATTTTAGTCTCGTCAAACGGTGGCGAAAACCTGCTGATCGGCAACAACCCCGAAGCGACGCAGCACTACAGCGCCCCGGCCACCTTTTACCCAAAGGGCGTGGACATCTGGAATCTTCCAGAGCTCGAGCGCGACCGCATGGGCGGCGACTTGGCCAAGGCTTACTTGCGCGCGCACCCGCTGCAGGCGTTGATTCGCTCACCGAAAAAGGTCTGGTACATGTACCGCAGTGATCTCGGTGTCACGAATTGGATTTGGGATGCATACGGCAAAAGCAAAACTCCATTTTACTACCTGAGCCAAGGCGTGACCCAAGCCTGTTACCTTGCTGTGCTGGTCGCCGCATTCATCTGGCTGATCCGGAGCTTCCTGCGGCCATCAAGGGCCAAAGATGAAGAGCTCCTACGTGCCGTGCTCCTAGCGGTGGGTGGTTACTTCACCCTGGTCACCATGGTGTTCTTCGGGGACGCGCGTTATCACCAACCGGTGATGCCGCTGATGGCCGTAGCAGCGGCTTATCTGACGCTACGAAGGTCTCGGGCCACCAGCCCGAGCCTTGCTCAATCGGCGGGTGATTGACCGAGGCTAACGCCCGATTCCCACGTCTCGGTACGTGACGAGGCGGTTGGCGGCGTAGTTCCAAAACAGCGCAACGCCCACCGCTGTTGCTTGCGCAACGTACAGGGCGAGCAGCGACGAGACCCAATGCAAAGCCGTGCGATTGGCCCAGCCGAATACGATCAAGTTGATGCCGAGGCCAACCAGGCTGACCAGCGCGAACTGCGCCACCTGGGCAAGCGCCGACTTAGACCGCGATTCCGGATAGGTCCAAAAACGGTTCCAAATGAAGTTATTGACGACCGCCAGGGAGAACGCCACGCCCTTAGCGATCACGCGATCTACGGAGAACGCGAGAACCAGCAGGCTGAGTACGCCCGTATCCACCACGAAGCCGAGGCCGCCCACGACCAGGAACTTGAAGAACCGTCGCGTCTCGCGCCGAGCCGCCTCTGCCCTGTCCGCCAGGCGCAAGTCTACATTTGAATCGTTCATTGATGTGAGCGTGAGTTTTTACCGTTGCTCTGCCCCCACGTCTACATCCGGCGTGAGTACTGAGGCGGGGGCAGCCCTGGCCGCGCGGACTGCCTGGCTGAATGTGGGTGAAAAGCCTCCCGCCACGCCGCAACGTTGCCGCCGCTCCTTGCTTTGGAAACATCCACGGCATGTCAGCGGATTGACGGCGTAAGACGAAGACTGCGATTGAATGCTGTCTCACTTTTCACCGGCAAGGCGTGCGGAGATGATTATACTGATGGCCGAGATGGGTAACGGGCGTCCTACAATTCTCGTCTTGGCTTTGGGGTGTTTGATCGCGGGCGCGCCTGCGGGCTGCTCCAACTCGCCCTCCTCTGGATTGGCAGGCAGTGCAGGCTTGGGTGGCGGCTCGCCCATGTCCACCGCTGGCACAAATGGCTCGGGTATCTCAGGCGATCAGGGCACTCAGGTGGGCGCCACGACCGACGTCACGACCAAGCTTCCGGCTTTGCCGCCGCTCAACAACGTGTTCGCCGAGCTGAATGATGACAGTGCCAAAATAACGTTCGATCCAGTAGATGGAGCCCTCGACTATCGAGTCTATGAGCTGCCTGCCGACTCCGATATCGACATCCGTAGTAGCGGCCAGATCGTCGTCAAGAACGGCACGTATCGCTGCGCGGGCAACCGAGAAACCCCGCCGACGCAAATGGATAGCGCCCCCGACATACAGAGCGACGCGGTCCGAACGCAGGTCGACAATCAGAAAGTCGGCAACTACCTTCGAACACTGGCAGATTCAACGCTCGGGTACGTTTATCCCGCCCCCGGCCCCAATCTGATCCCGGTCTACGCCTTGGGCGACCCGGACGGAACCGCGGACGTGACGTGTTATTTCGCGCGCTGGGCCGCGTCCCGGGTCAAGCAATACACAACCTCGGCGGACGAGCGGGACGCGCTGTTAGCGGCGTCGGCCCGTGACGACGGGGTTGCGTTCTATGTTCCAGCGCACGCCAGCGCGAGCACGAAGCAAGTCTACGTGTCGTCGGACCAGCCCAACAGTCCTTACGAATCTCGCTACTACCTCGTCGATGGCCCAGAGGCAGACCTGCACACGACCAAGGCCAAAGCCTTCCTCGTCGAAACTGCGCCGGCCCCCAACCTTCAGCCACTGAAGCGCGTCTTCTATCTAAACGGCTGTGGCCGGTCGCACGACGAGCTCGCCATGGGTAGCGAGCGGTTCAATCGCATCTACAAGCAAGGCGACCAGCTGCCATTTTGGTCGTTGCTGTGGACCGGGGTCACCGCGCCCACCACGCTCGTGGTCGAAGCGCTGAGCAGTGGCTGCCCTTATCCCGGGCACTTGTCGCCCGAGTCGTTCGCGAGCTTCACCGCAGATTTCGGGGATCTCCGCTTAGTTCATGAGCCTTTCATTACGATGGACCAGGCGCGCGCAGCGTCGGCCACCGCGGAGGTTTTCGTAAACGGTCAGCATGGCCCCGCGTGGATCTGGCAGGGCGAGAGGCTCAGTAACGGCATGCAGCCAGCCAGTGCCCCGGCCCCGCTGCCCAAAGCGGTTGCGCGTTCGTTCATCAAGGTGAAGCCTACGCCACACCCAAAAATGGACTTCTTCGCGGACTTTGCTCCGGGCAGCAAGCTCGAGACCTTCGTGAGCACGCCCTGTGATACGCCCATGGATTGCTTCGCCTCCACTCGCTCGACGTCCGCCAGTTGGGATCAGATGTGGACCGAGACCCAGCTCGAGGCGGACAACAAGACGTCGCTGTCTACATTCGGGCAAGTCAATGGCGAGCTGTGGGTCACCTACGCCGACGCCGGCGCGGACACGAATGGCAAGTTTCGCCTGACGGCCAAGCAAAAGGCGACCATGAATGACACGAATTATCTGCACGTCACCATGGAAGCGAACGGCTACTCCACCTCTCGTCGTTACCCGCAGTTTCTGATCACCGATCGAGACGCGCCGGTTCAATTTCGGCTGGCCAAAGGTCACACCATCATCGTGCAAACGATCGGCGAGATCGGCGCGTACATCTTTCCAATCGATTACCAGATCGAGCTTTGTAAGCTGCGTGACTGGGACGTGAACAACCAGTGTCCGGCGTACGACCTACATCATATCCCGGGCATCAACGGCGGCCCGCTTCGTCTTGCGCCGAACGCTGAAGTGGGGGAGCTGACCTCTGCCGATCAACGCCTCATCTTCGACGCTTACCTGTCTACGAAGCGGGTGTATTTATTTCTAGATCATAAGCCCTATGCGTGCGCTGATTTGCCGGCGGACGCGGCGCCCAGTGGCCCAGTCACGGTCACGTTCGGCGACGTGCTGTATCATTCCGCAGTCGACACCACTTACTCGTTCGAGGCGGCTCACCTTCAAATCGACACCTCTAGGCACTTCGACAACCTCGGCTTTTCGAGCGGGGTCGCGGCGCCAGGCTGGGATGAGTCCGTGTTGCCATGCGTCGCGCCCATTACGCTGTAGTTGCCGCCATCGGCTTACTCTTCGCGTGCGGGTCCCCAGCGGCCGGCGGCGTAGGCGCTGCTGGCGGCGCGGCGGGTAACTCCGGCGCGGGTAGCGCGAGCGCAGGCAGGGACGACGTCGGCGGCATGCCTGGCGCAGACACCGCTCCGACGCTAACTGCCAGTGAGATCGCCGCATTCCTGGATCTGTCCCCGACTGCACTGCCGGCGCCAAAGACAGACATCAGCAATCGCTTCGCCGATCACCCGGATGCCGCCGTGCTCGGGCAACGGTTTTTCTTCGACCCCGCCTTTGCCGGCAAGCTCGTCGAAGGCGACGACGACGGTAGTTCGAGCACCCTTGGCTCGAAGGGGGAGGTAGGCAAGGTCGCCTGCGCCGGCTGCCATGTTCCCAGCGCCGGCTTCGTCGACAATCGAAGCCTTGGCGGCCAAATTTCGTTGGCGGCGGGCTGGGGCCGGCGGAAGGCGCCCTCGCTGTTGGACGTGGCGCAGGCCCCCCTCTTCACCTGGGATGGCCGCCACGATGCGCTCTACAACCAACCCTTTGCCCCGGTCGAGTCCCCCGTCGAGATGAACAGCTCGCGCTTGTTCGTCGCCGAACAGATTTATGCGCGCTATCGATCTGACTATGAGGCGGTGTTCGGGCCGCTGCCTCCCCTCGACGACGCATCGCGGTTTCCGCCACTGACTGCGGAGCAGACCGGCTGCCGGCCGACAACCGTCGACACGCTCACCAGCTGCAACGGCAGCGAGCACGGGTTACCCGGGGACAAGGCCGAGTTCGATGCGCTTTCGGCTGCCGATCAGCATCTGGTGACATCCGTCGTGGTCAATATGGGTAAGGCACTGGGAGCGTATGAACGCCTGCTTTCGTGCGGACCTTCTCGCTTCGATCGCTGGGTTCACGGCGAACCCGAGGCGCTCTCGAACTCCGAACAACGCGGCGCAAAAATCTTCGTTGGGCGGGGTCAGTGCGTGAGCTGCCATTCCGGTCCTTTTCTGTCCGACCAGAAATTCCACAATGTCGGCCTACAACCCACCGCGGTCGCGGTGGCGTTCATCGACTCCAACGACGATGGAGCGGCCGCGGGTCTGACCGCGGCCAATGATGACCCGCTGAACGTGCGCGGTGCTTTCAGCGATGGAGACGACGGACGTCTTCCGAGCACGGTAGATCCAGCGCTCCTCGGCGCGTTTCGAACGCCGATGCTGCGATGCGATGCGATGCGCCCGTCGTTCATGCACACAGGTCAACTCCGAACGTTGAGTGACGTGGTCCAATTCTTTGCTCGGGGTGGCGACCTCTTCGGCTATCCGGGCAAGAGCGAGCTTCTGCCACTGAGCCTCACCGCGCAGGATCAGCTGGATTTAACGGCCTTTTTGGGCGCGCTGGAGGGCCCCGGGCCCAAAGCGAACCTGCTCGTCAGTCCCTGAGCCCTCGCCGGGCGCGGCTGGACGCATGCCCCCCGGGCGTGTGACTGTGCGGAGTCATGCAGCCCGCGCAGACCGCGAGTGACAAAGCACTCGGACGCCTCGTCGCCAAGAACACGTTTTACCTGACGGCATCCCAGGCGCTGACCGTGCCAATTGCCATTCTCGTGAACGCGACGCTGGCGCGCTTTTTGGGGCCGGCGGCGTTCGGGTTTTTGTACTTGGCAAGCACGCTCAGTGCATTCGGCTTTTTGGCGGTAAATTGGGGGCACGAGAGCGCGTTGCCGGCATTGGTCTCGCGCGACCGATCGCGTGCCGGTGTGTTGCTCGGCAGTAGCATCGCCTGGCGCGTGGGGTTTTCCCTGGTCGTTTACGTCGTCATCGCTCTGGGTTGCCGACTGCTTCGGTATGAGAACGAGTTCCAGTGGGCTCTGGCGCTGACGTTCGTCATCACCGGCTTCGCGTCCCTGATCGGCGCCTGTAAGGACACGATTCGCGGCTTCGAGCGCACCGATATTCCGGCCTATGTGCACCTTGGCCAGCAATATTTGACCGCGTTTTGCATTGTGCCCGCGCTCTTTCTTGGGGGGCGCTTACGCATGTCACTGTTCGTCCAGATCCCCGTCAGCGTGCTAATCCTGGCGCTGATCTGGCGTACGTTGAAGCCGGTCGGCATCGGCGCGTTGTCCTTCGACAAGCTAGAGCTCAAAGCGTTGATGGTGGAGGGCACGCCTTTCGTCTTTCTCAGCCTGGCGACCGCGCTCCAGCCCAACATCGACGCGGTCTACTTATCAAAGCTGGCGCCCAGCGTCGTCATGGGTTGGTTTGCCGTGTCCCGGCGCTTGATTGGTGTGCTGCTGTTTCCGGCCACTGCCTTGATCGGTGCACTGTACCCGACCTTGTGCCGGCTTCACGCGGAGGACCGTGACGGTTTCGTGCGCGTCTGCCGCGGTTCATTTTCCAGCGTGGCACTGCTGGCGGTGCCGATTGCGCTGGGCTGCATGATGTACCCAGAAGTCGGGGTCGCCATGTTCAGTCGCAAGTCTTTCAGCGCGGCCGAAGACAACTTGCGGGTACTGTCGGTCTTCTTATTCCTTTTGTACTTCAGCATGCCGCTGCTCACCGCGGTGCTCGCGGCAGGCAAAAAGCGCGCGTCGAGCGTGGTGCAGGGGGTCTGCGTTCTCGTGAGCTTGGTGCTCGATCCGGTCCTAATCCCTTGGTTTCAGCGCCGGTCGGGCAATGGTGGGCTTGGGCTGTGCGTCGCGGCCGTGATCAGCGAAGCCGTGGTGGTCGCTTGTGGCATCGCGCTAACACCGGCGGGCGTCTTCGATCGCAAGCTAATTCGGGCTCTCTTGTTCTCGTTCGTATCGGGCGGCATCATGGCGGTGGTTGCGCATTTTTCGCGACCGTTCATGTCCGCCTTCATCAGCGCGCCGCTTTCGCTGGTCGCCTACGGGCTCGCGCTCTTGGTCACGGGCGCGCTCGACAAAGAGCAGGTGGCGCAGCTCAAAGCGGCCGTCGGTCGAAAACTCTCGCGCTCGCGCTGAGAAACTCTCGCGCTCGCGCTGAGCTCGTTTCGCAACCTCCAGCGAGCAACGCGCACCGTTGGGTCACTCCGCTACGAGTACGTCACCGGTGCGGAGCGGGAACTCGGCCGCGCCGCCTTCATTATGTAAAATGCCCTCGTAGCGGAAGCGAATGCGCTCGAACTTCGGGAATTGCCGGAGCACGAAGATGCGCGATTTATCGGCGTAAGCGCCGGGGCCACCGACCTGCGCGAGGGCGTCAATCAGGCGTGCCGGCGGATCGAGCGTAATGGTGCCAGTTTTACCGACCTCGCCGATCGCGGCCACAGTGACCGGCTGAGAAAGCTCCACGTTCACGGTTACTCGCGGGGTGACGATGAATTCTTTTAATCGGGCTTCGACCTCTTTGCTGAGCTCGGAGGGGCGCTTGCCCGCTACGATAAGCTCGCCGGCCAGCGGTAGCGCAATCCGCCCGTCGCGACGGATTTTGAAAAGCCCAGAGACGCCCTCTTGCTCGTAAACGCGAATGTTGACGGTGTCGCCCACGCCAATCACGTATTCCCCAGACGCAGAGTTCCAGTCGCTGCGTGGCAGATCGTTGAACCACACGAACTGCCCCACGCTCGCGCAGCCCGCAGCGAAAAACGAGAGCCCCGTGAGCAGCAGCAATCGAGAGATCATGGAAGAAGGCTTCTTGTAGGCAGGCACGTTGCAGCGATGATATCCCGGGAGACCGCTCAGTCTCAAGCGGCCGCCCTCTAAAAGCGAGTCCTCCCGCGGGCATCGCTGCGGCCGGCGAATTTGGTGCGTGTTTCGTGCCCGCCACCGTCCGGTCGCGAACGGATCAGGATGCTCCCCGGCTCGGCATTTGCGTGAGACGGATGTTTCGACGTCGGTACTTGCCTGCGGAGCGCGAGTCCTTTAGACCGATCGCTGTGAAGCTCGCACTGGATCTGCTGCTGCTGCTTCTGAGCGTGCCTCTGTTGTTCTGCACTGGCTACCTATCGTGGGCCACGCTTCTGTCTCTCAGACCTCGAACGCCAGCCGACGGTTCGTTGACCCGGCGCTTTCGATTCGTGGTTCCGGCGCACAACGAGAGCACGGGCATCGCGGCGACCGTGCACAGCCTGCTTCACGTCGATTACCCTGCATCATCCTTCGACGTACTGGTCGTGGCCGACAACTGCAGCGACGACACCGCCGAGCAGGCGCGAAACGCGGGCGCCGTCGTGCTCGAACGGCATGACGACCAGCTGCGCGGCAAGGGTTACGCGTTACTGCACGCCTTCGAGCACCTGCCCGATGGCATCGACGCGGTCGCGGTGATTGATGCCGATACCTTGGTGTCGCCCAACCTGCTGCGCGCATTTTCGGCGCGCCGCGAGCTCGGCGCTCACGCCGTGCAGGCGGACTACGCCGTCCGTAACCCCGAAGCATCCTGGCGGACCCGTCTGATCGCCATCGCGTTCGGCAGCTTTCATATCGTGCGCTCGCGGGCGCGCGAACACGCGCGCCTCTCTTGCGGTCTACGCGGCAACGGCATGTGCTTCAGCTCGGAAATTTTGAAGCGAGTGCCGCACAACGCCTTTTCCATCGTCGAAGACGTGGAGTACGGCGTGCGCCTGGGCGAGGCCGGATACCGCGTTCATTACGCGGACGAAGCGCACGTTTACGGGGAGATGGTGTCGACGGCCAGCGCGGCCTCTTCCCAACGCCGGCGCTGGGAGGAGGGACGAAAACAGTTGATCGCTCAGCATGCGGGTCGGCTCTTTTGGGCAGGCCTCGGGCGAGACCGAGTTCTTTTCGATTTGGCGTGCGACTTGCTGATTCCGCCGCTGTCGCGCCTCGCCGTACTGTCCGTAGTAGGGTTGAGCGCAGCGTGCGCGCTCGGCCTAGTCTTCAAGGGCTTCGCGGTCAGCACGCTCACTTTCGCCGCATGCTTGGCGTCGATTATCCTGTACGTGCTCCGCGGCTGGACGCTGTCCGGTACGGGCGCGCGAGGCCTATTGGATCTTGGTCTCGCCCCGCTCTACGTCCTATGGAAGGCGGGCCTTCGCCTTCGTCGTGCCGGTAACCCATCGTCGTCCTGGGTCCGCACCAAGCGTGAAAATCAACCCGGCCCGCCCTGAAGGCGACCTGCTGCATGAGTCGAGCGCCTCAAAACGACAACGGCCGCTCGGAGAGCAGCCGTCGAAGTTCGATCTTGTGGAGCCGACCGGGATCGAACCGGTGACCTCCTGACTGCCAGTCAGGCGCTCTCCCAGCTGAGCTACGGCCCCGGGAGGTGCGGGTACTTACACACAAACTTAGTCGCTGGCGAGCGCTTTCGCGCGAAGCGCAGCGCCCGCGTCAGGGCCGCGGTGGCTGCCGTTCACCCGGTGAGGGCATGGACGGGATGCGGATGGCGGGCCGCTGGGCCGGATTATTGGCTCCGTCTAGGGCCATGTGGCCAGGGCCATTGTTATCGGCGGCGCCGTTTTCCCCGGCTTTGGGCTCGCCGCCGAAGATCACGAGCACGAAGACCCCAACCAGGAAGAGGGCGCCGCCAAGCAGCGGCAGCCAACCCGGCGACCTCGGCTCGTCGTCGGGAAAGTCGTCCGAGGATGTCTCCGGCTCGTGCGCGCCATCGTGGCTGGCCTGCTCCGCATCGGCGTGATCGTGACCGCTCATGGTCCGCTTATGTCGTGGTTTTTCGGGCGAAGCAAGCGCGCGCTCCGGGCGGGTCGCGCCCGAAGTTTGGGGTGGTGGCGCCGAGCTAGTATCGTTCGGTCGACTTGCATGGCTCAGCAACAACAACGCTACAAAGTGCTCGAGAAAATCGCGTCGGGCGGCATGGCCGAGGTTTTTCGGGCCGAAAGTGCCGGTCTCGAGGGCTTCAAGAAGACCGTCGCGATCAAACGGGTGTTGCCGCACCTGTCCGAGAAAAAGCAGTTCATCGGCATGTTTTTGGACGAGGCCCGCGTCAGTGCCCAGCTGTCGCACTCGAACTGCGTGCAGGTCTTCGACATCGGCGTTGGCGACAAAACCTACTTCATCGTCATGGAGTACGTCGACGGCGCCGACTTGAAGGGGGTCATCGAGCATCGCAAGAAGTCGGGCACGCCCTTTCCCGTCGAAGAGGCGTGCCTAATCTGCGTGCGCATCTGCGAGGGCCTCTCCTACGCGCACGAGCTCACCGACAGCAACGGCGAGAGCCTGCGTATCGTTCACCGCGACATGTCGCCGCCCAACGTGCTGATCACGAGGTTCGGTGAAGTGAAGATCGTAGACTTCGGCCTCGCCAAGGCGAACAGTCAGCTCGAGAAGAGCGAGCCGGGGATCATCAAAGGCAAATTCAGCTATCTGTCGCCGGAAGCGGCGCAAGGCTTGCCCGTCGACGCCAAGACGGACATTTTCGCTGTCGGCATCATCTTGTGGGAGCTGCTGGCCGGGCGCCGCTTGTTCATGGGCGACACCGATCTCGAGACAGTGCGCATGGTGCAGCAGGCCAAGGTGCCCTCCATTCGTCAGATCAATCCGAAAGTATCCGCCGAGCTCGAGCGCGTGCTCTTACGCTCCTTGGCCGGAGATCCAGCCGCACGCTACCAGACCGCGCGGGACTTCGGCCGTGACCTGAACAACATGCTGTTTCATGCGGGGCGAGCCGTTTCGTCCTTCGACATCGCGCAGCTCGTCGAGCCGATCCGGCTCGAACGCGAAGACAAGAAGCGCCACGTCAAATACGATCGCGGCTCGATCATCGGCTCCATGATCGACGAGGAGCTGATTAACTTCACCTCACTGGAGGAAGAGGCGGCGGCCGCCGCGAAGGCCTCCGGGGTAGCGTCCTCGCCTCGTCACGGCTCCGCTCCGCTCCAGCTCGGCTCCTTTCAAAGCGTGCATAGCTGGGAGGACGACTTTGGCGAGCTGGGCGGTGGAACGACGCAAAGTGCGCCGTCCGGGGACTTCGAGGTGGGCAACCTGGCTGCGTTGGAAGACGACCCACTTTCTGCGCGGCCCCGTTCGGAATTCCCCGCGGCAGCTGCGAGTCGGCCCTCTATGGCGATGGGCGTGCCTGCGGCGCGGCCCGGGCCGCCCGCGGTTGATGCGGTTGAATACCCCACGGGTAAGAGCAAGAACGGCGTCGTCGCCGTGGTCGTGGTGTTGATAGCGATCGCCGGGGCGATCGGCGCTTACGTCGGCGGCGTCATTCCTCATTGAAAGACCGCGCGGGCGCGCCGTCTCAATGCGGACGACGCGCCACGTGCACAGCGGCGGCGGCTAAGCCTTGCTACTGG
>CAXSGJ010000085.1:0-14717 GCA_964236865.1 uncultured Polyangiaceae bacterium | reverse complement strand
CGGGCTTCGCGCCGCCGAGGATTTGCGCGACGTAGTCCGCGGCCTGCCGGTAGTACTGCACCGCTTTGGCGCGGTCGCGGGGAATGCTCGTGCCCTCCTCGTAAGCCAGGCCAAGCGCGTCGGCGGCAGCGGCGTACTTTTGCTCCGCCGCCCTGGCCAGCCATAGCAGCCCTTCGTCCGGGCGCGCCGGCAGGCCGGGCGCGCCGTGCAGCAGCAGATCGCCGTAGTGAAAGCAGGCGCGCGGGAGGCCCTGGCCGGCTGCGCGTGCGAACCAGCGTCCCGCCTCGGCCGCATCCGGCGCGGCTCCTCTGCCCAGGAGGAGAGCCAGGCCAAGGTTATCCTGCGCCAGCGCCGCGCCCTGTTCGGCAGCACGGCGGAACCACCGGAGCGCTTCCGCGTCGCTCGGCGCGACCCCTCTGCCGCTCGCGTAAAGGGTGCCAAGATTGTTCTGCGCTTCGGCGTGGCCTGCCTCCGCAGCGAGCCGGTGGCCTATTCGGCGACTGAGCCCGGTGACCCCGACGCGCCCGTGTTCGACGCGGGCGGCGGCTACTTCGATATCACCAACAAAGTGTTCGTGACTCCGCAGAAGGTGAATACGCCGTTCGGCTCACTGCCGGCGTGTTTCTTGACGCCGGACTTTTTCGGCGGAAGCGGCCCCGTGGGCAACTGCAACCCCACGGAGATGAAGGTCCGCTTGTCATTCCGGCGTGTGTTGAACGACGACTACGAGCCCGTCCACTGGGACGGTCAGCGCATGGACATGTTCGGCATGTTCACGACCGGCACCGTGAATCCGGACCGGCTTGGTTACGACCGCAACTACGGCGTCGTGGACGACAAGTGGTATCGGTTCGCCTCACGCCACAACATTTGGGCGCAGAGTCACGCGCGGGACGCGGCCGGCGCCCTCATCGCCTGTTACACCGACAAGACCACGCCCGTCGGCACGCTGCCCTCTCGAGATCAACAGGCCGCGGACGGCTCCGCGGGTCCGGACGGCACCGACGACGAATGCCAGGCCGCTGGCGCCGGCTCGCGGTGCGACCAGTTCAGCCATGCGTGCACCCTGCCGTACCGGGAACGAACGATCAAAACCTCGCCCTTTTACTTCGGCCCTCAGAGCGACGTCACCTTGTTCGATGCCTCGGCCCAGGCTTTGTCGCAATGGGACGGCGCCCTTCGCCACGCCGCGCAAACGGCGCGTTACACCGAGTGCATTCGAACCTCAGGCGGTGTTGCCGAAAGCGTGATCGCGGACTGTAAAGACCAGTACCCGCCGTCCTTCGAGGCCGCGCAGCAAGCCATGCCCAGCGTGTTCGTGCTGTGTCACAACCCAGTGCTCGGGGCGTCGGCAGACGGCAAGACGCCGGGAGACGATCCCGCATGCGGCAAGCCGGGGCTAGTGGCTCGCGTGGGTGACCTCCGCTACCACATGATCAACTTGATCCAGAAGCCGCAGAGTAATTCGCCGTGGGGCATCATGGTGGACGCGGTCGACCCGATCACGGGTGAGGTGATTTCGGCGAGCGTCAACGTGTGGAATGCAGTGACGGACATTGCTTCCCAAGGCGCGGTCGACACGATGCGCTGGTACCTGGGCGAGCTTTCGAACACCGACATCAAGTCCGGCAATTATCTGCAAGATTTAGTCGGTTTGCACGCACGCATGCCGCAGCCGGCCAACGGCGGCATGCCGATTCTTGACGACGCCTCCATCAAGACGCGGCTGGCGGCGCTGGACTCGCGGCTCAACGATGGCACCACGGTGTCGCTGCCGGCGCTGAACGTGGGAGCCCGTGCGCTGGTGAATTTCGCAGAATCGGCGACCCGCCAGAAGTTCGGTAACCGCGTGCTGGGCTCCGGAAATACAGCCATGGACAGCCGCTTGCTCGCGGCGCGAGGCTCGCCCGTGGAAGCACAGCTGATGACCGCGCCCTACGTGCGACTCGCAGGCCTCGACCCGAAAGTCCAGCCCACCGATGTCGGCACGAACCTGGCTTCGCCGCTGCGCGGCAACTTCGCGCAATTCTTAATCGACTTCGAGCACCAACGGCAGAACCGCCTAGCCGGCGCGGGCACGTGCATGGAGCAAGCGCCCGAGCCGAACAATATGGCGGATTGGGCGGAGATTTTGAATGAGAAGTTTCCGCTCAACGATCAGGACGCGGATGCGCCCGGGATGCAGGCCAACGCGGCCGACATCGCGGCCCGCAATGAGAAATGGCGAGACTATATCCGGCGGCACTTGACCTACGGTGTGCTCGCTCATGAGCTCGGGCATTCAATGGGTCTGCGCCATCAGTTCACGTCGTCTTTCGATGCGCTGAATTTCCGCCCGCAATACTGGCAGCTCCGGACTCGCAACGGGACACAGACCAAGGCTTGCACGTCCGCCACCACCGACGGATCCAGCTGCGTCGGCCCTCGCTGGTACGACCCCATCACTCAAGAGGAGCAGAAGGGCCTGCTCTGGCGCTGGCAGCAGACCAGTGTGATGGACTACGCGGGCGACCTCACCGTCGATACCTTGGGCATCGGCGCCTACGATCGCGCCGCCGTCCGCCTGGAATACGGTGACGTTGCGGACGTTTGGGACGACAAGGGGGCGCGCTGTCAACCCTCCACTGGCCTCAGCCTTAGCGGCTCCGGCGACACCGCCAGTTGCTCGAGCAAGGGCGCTACGCTGCACTCCTTGCTGGACGGGTTCGGCGGTCTGACCGGGCCATTCTACAGCGATAACAATACCGATTTTCACTACTCGCAGCTGAACGCGCACATGAACATGCTCGGAACCTGCAAGGCGGCCGACACGAGCCCCCCTGCGAATTGGGATGAGGCCCGGGACGGCAAATACAGCCCAGAGTTCGACGGTGAGATCGTATCGAAGACGGTGTGCACTGGCATCCCGACCGACTACGTGCCCTATCGGGAGCTCCAGCCGGACAGCGGCGGCTTCATGCAGGAGCCCGCCGTCGGTGACAACCTGCAGCGGAACTTCGACGCCTTGGGCCGTGTTCGGCGGCCATACATGTTCGGCAGCGACAACTATGCGGACATCGGCAACCTACCCGTGCTTCGCCACGACAACGGCGCGGACGCGTACGAGGTCACGCACTACCTGATGAGCGAGTACGAGGATCGCTACGTGTTCGACGACTACCGCCGTAACCGCACGACGTTCAGCAAAAAGAACGCCTTCATGCGCGGAGTCAGCCGTTACAACGACAAGTTGAAAGAGATCACCAAGGGCTTCGCGCTCTATAACGAGCTCTTCCAAGGCACCGGCAATTTCGATCGGCTGGCCTCCGCGGACGGGGTTCTGAAGGCCAGCGCGCTCGCTTCCACGCTGGTGTTCGACCATTTTGCGCGCATTCTCACCCGTCCAACCTCGGGCGCGCACTTCGGCGACACCGCGCTCAGCCCGTTCAACGACATGGTCTTACGCTCCACGGACCAGTTGCCGGCGGTCGCCACGCCCGGGGCCGTCAATCTCATGATTCCAGACGGCTCCACGGGCATCGGTCAAGACGTAGCGTGGGGCGGGCGGCTCTTGAACAACAGTTACGACGACAGCAAGGGTTACTACTCGATCGACTACGATTACAACGTCGGCTCGTATTACGACAAGACCCTCGCCGTCGACATGCTGACAGACTCCGCGGACCGCTTCGTCAGCCAATCACGCGATGACTTCGTGGACGGTCGCTACCGCAACACCAGCTTCGCGACGCTGTTCCCCGAGGGCGTCCGTCGCCTGCTGGCCAATTCTTTGACGGAAGACGACGAGATCAAAGGTTGGCGGGTCGCTACGACCAAGGGCAAACCCAACGTAGACGCCGACGGCGCGCTGGCTCAGCCCATGGGCTTCACCGCTTGGTGGCCGAAAGACGCACCGCAGCAGTGCTGGCCCGCTAACGGTCGTCTACAGTGCTCGGAGTTTCCCAGCGCCACGGTCGTGGACGGTTCCGGCACGCCCAAAGAGTCCATGGCGGTGGACTCCGAGACCGGCTTCGAAATCAGCAAATTCACCACCGTGTTCTCGATGCTCAACCTTCCTGAAAGCTGGAAGCTCAATTGGGTGGACATGATGCGCGTGTGGCAGGTCGGCGTCGACACGGCTCCCGGCTTTCCAGCCGCGGAGACCATCGCCTGGCGCGATCCCCAAAGCGGGCAGCTGTTCGTCGCGCACACCTACGGCACCGAGGTGATCGCCGGCAAGACCGTGCAGCGCGGCATCGCGGCGCGCGTGATCGAATGGATGAACACCCTGACGGCCAAGGCGTATGTCATCGACGATACGAGCGTGAACCCGACCGGAGAGTTGACGGTGAAGCGCTATGCCGACAACACCGCGTGCCCGTCTGGGGTCAGCTACTGCGTTGGGCAACCGATGCAAGCCGACGCAGCCTTCGCGATTCGGGCGACCAACTACAAGAGCGTGATCGACTACATGCACGAGGTCGCGGCGGTACTTGGGTTTTACGGTCCTCAGTGGCGCGGCGTTTACTGACGCTTCGCTACACGGCACCGGTCGCGCAGCTTCTTCTGATCGGGGCGGGGTTCGCACTCTCGGCTTGTAGCAGCCATCGAGAAGCCCCTCCCCCGCGACCGGCAAGCTCTACGGAGGTCGGCGTCGCTGATGCCGTGCGCGCCGAGCACTTCGCCAGCGAGAAAAAGCGCGCCGATGAACGCTTTCGCTCCAAACCCAGCATCGAGGACTGCCCGAAGGTCCTGCATGAATCGGGCGACGGCGAGCTGTGCAGAGACGCCGCGGGCGCGCTTTCGGCGATTGAGCAACTAGAGCCCAGCGCGCCGATGGATCGGACCTTGGCCGTCCTCTCGAGCGGCTCGCTCGCCCTGGCGCGACTCTCGCAGCGAGCCCGCTATCAGTCACTGGTCGACATCGGCGAACGCCACACCACCGGGGACGCCGGTACCGGCACCGGTGGTGCTCCCCTCACGGGTCCCACGTTCGCCAAGCACGAGCCGCGCCCCGCGCGCCACGAGCAGCACGCCCTCGAGCTCACCGACAGCCCGGCCACTCGCTTCATGACCGTCGCGCTGAGGCTCGAGCGAGACTCGACGAGAGCCTTGGGGGCGTATCTCGAGTACGCGCCTCTCGAGGTCCGGCGCGCGGCGTTCGAAAGCGTGAAGGGTCTCCGGGCGGTTCATCCCCAGTGGCCTTTGCTCGATCAGCTGATTCGGGAAGCGTCGTTGCTCGAGCCCGACCGGGAATTGAAACGCAGCCTGAGCGAGCTTGCCGCGAGTGGGCTACCTCGGGGTCGCCGCGCTCAGCCGCCTGACGCCAAATAGCCACCCTGAATCAGGGCGATGATGCCTTTTGCCGTCTCTACGTCGGTGCCGCTGGCAGCGTCGAAGACGGCGTCGAGAGACGGGGCGTTCAGGGCGACCTGGAGCAGGTCGAGCTCGGTCGGACTCAGCCCCCGCAATTTGGGCTCGAGCGGCGTCTTCAAGTGCAGCGCGCTGTCCATCGCCGGCAATCTGCCGCGAATCGCATTGAATTCATCCTGCTGGCGAAAACCCTCCATCAAGATTTCTTGTGCGCTGGCATCGACCGGGTCATCGAACTCACGCGTGTCGGGTGGGTCGAGCGCGAATACGCCGCGATGCCACTCCAGCATGCGGTACACGACCTTTAGTGAATGCACGCCTTCCATGCCGTCGATTGCCGCGAAACGGACCCTACCTTCGTTCAAGAAGATGCGGCCTTCACGCGTCGCCGTGCGTAGCACCAGCACGCCGTCTTTCTTCGAAGTCCCGAACAACTGAAGGAGATCGGGCAACGGGATCTCTTCCAAACTACCCGACATGCGCGGCGCCTCGTCGCCGCTGCGGTTCAACGTGGCCCGCTGCCGCGCGGTGACGCGACCGGCGGCGACCGCCTTCAGATCGAGCTTTTCCCCGCCGTCTTGAGCCAGCGAGACAACCTTCAAAATGTTCGTGCCGATCAGCACGCGATCCCCCTCTTTCAGCGTGCCTTCGTCGACCTTTTCGCCGTTTACGAACGTCCCGTTGGTCGAGCCCAGGTCGGCGATGCTGATGACGCCTTCGGCGAGCGCGATTCGCGCATGCTTTCTGGAAACCATTTCCTCGACGAGGACCATATCCAGCTCGCTCGACCGGCCAATGACGATTTCTTGACCCTCGGCCAGCGCGTACTCACCACCTTGGTATTTCCCGGAGATGAAGCGCAAGCCGTAGCGAGGGTCGCTCGAGCTCTGCAGAGAGCCGCTCAGTTTCGGAACGAAACGCTTAGTCATGATCGGAGGCAAAGAGCGGCTTGAAGTCCGAAACGAAGAACCGGTCGGAGGCGGAGAGAAAAATCATAGGTCCCGTTCGAAGAACCGGTCAAGCACGCCCCGTGCCGGGGCGCGTGGCGAGGGCTGGAACGGCGCTCAACAGTGACGAGGGTGTGGCATCTGCCGCCGCCTGCTCCAGCTGTTTCGACTGCTCGGCGGGCCCGGCTTGCCAAGTCTCGCGTGTTTCACGAAGCGGCGGCGGGCCGGACGACGGCCGCGGTCCCAGGTGAGCCTCCGCCGCCACTGGTAGAACCAGTGAGAAGGTCGATCCCGTACCTGGGCGAGAATTCACCTCGATGCGCCCTCCCATGTCCTCGACCACCCGTTGGCTAATGGCAAGACCGAGCCCGGTGCCGCGATCTTTGGTGGTGAAAAATGGGACGAACAGATTCTTCTGGACCTGAGGCGCGATGCCGGGCCCCTCGTCGCGCACCGCGATTTCGATCCACTCGGAAGGCGCCAGTACGCTGTCTCGCCCGAGCGCCGATGAGGCGCGCTCCGCACGGCGGCGGGTGGTGACCTGGACGGTTCCGTGGCCGCCCATGGCCTGCACCGCGTTGCGGATCAGGTTAATCAACACCTGGCGGAGCTTCTCGGCGTCCGCACGCACGGCGGGCAGGCTGTCGGCGAGGTCTGCGCGAAGCTCACACTCCTCGGTTCGATCGGAGGCGAGCACGGTCAAGGTCCGCTTGACCACTGCGTTCACGTCCACCGCGCCCGCATCGCCCTTGGACGGCCGAGCGTAGTCGAGCACGGAGCCGACGACGCGATCGAGCCGCTCGACCTCTTCCAAAATGATGCTCACGAATTCCATGTCGGCCTGGCCGAGCTTCAAGTCGTGGCCCGGATCGCCGAGTAGCTGCGCCGCGCCCTTGATCGCGCCGAGCGGGTTTTTAATCTCGTGCGCCAAGCCCGCTGCCATCTGGCCGAGCGCGGCCAACCGATCGCGCTCTTGCATACGCCGGTACTGGCGAGAATTTTCGATCACGACGCCGACTTGAACGGCGAGCGATTCGAGCAACGCCACCTCGTCGGGCGAAAACGCGTCTCGGACGCGGTCGTCGACGACGACCAAGATGCCCAGCAGATCCTGGCGCTCGCCGTGAATACCCAGGCACACCGCCTGCCTGAAGGGGCCGAGCACCTCGGCCGCGGTGAGCAAGCGCTCGTCCGCCTCGGCCTGGGGGGTCCAGCCCGTACGTCGACTTTCGACGAACTTGTAGCTCACTTCTTCCAACACGATCGATGAGCTGGCGATCAGCCGCTCGATCAGCGGGCGGGCCGTGACCACGTCGATCCGCGGGGAGGCAGCGGGGCCGAAGGAAGAAGCCAAGGCGAAGTCCGAGCCCAAAGGGTCGGGTAGGTACAAGGCCGCGCCCGTGGCGCGCCGTGAGGCCTCGAGCGCAGAGATCACGACGCTTTGAAGCTCTGATACCTGAAGCACGTGCACGAGCTCACTACGTGCCCGCCCGATGGCGCGTTCCAAGTCCACACGCTCGCGGAAAAACACCTTGTGCGTGTAGTTCTCCATCTTGCTGCGCAGGGGCTCGAACAGCACCAAGATCACGATCGCTGCCAAGATCGCGCCCAGATACATGGTCTCGAAGCCACCAAAGAGCACCACGAACACGTAGAAGATGCCCGCCAGCGCAAAGGCCAACGCCGTTGACACCAAGAGCTGGCCCAAGATGTCGTACAGATCAACCAGCCGCTCACGCGTGAGTGACTCCGACAACACGAACAGAAAGACGATGCTCAGCACCGCGCTGACCGGGGGCAGCGGTGCGCCGATGAACCAAAGAAAATCCGCCAAGCTGAAGGTCGCCGCCAGCGCGCCGATGAACACCAGAAAGCGCACCCGGCGCTGCACCGCGCGCGAGCCGCTTCGCTCGCCGCGCATGACGAGCGTGGTCAACGCGGCCGCGATCAAACCAAACACGTACAGGATGACCGCGCCGCGCACGAGGCCGTGCTGCCGTTCGGTCAAGACCAAGACGAGCATCGGCACCATCAAGATCCCGGCCACGCGTTTCAGCGGTGAAGGGCGCCCAGGCTCGGGTACGATCGACTCGAACAGGTGCACGGCGAACTGCGGCAACAGCACCGCCAATACGGCGGTCCAGCGCGCCCACAGGTCGCTGCGCCCCACGTGGTACAGCCACTGAGCCAAGTACCAGAGCCCGATGTCACCCGCCAAACCGGTGAAGAAGAGCTGCGGCAGCCGCGGCTTGCCCTTCAGCAGAACGGACACTGCAATCGCCAACGCCAGCACCCCGCAAAAAAGCGAAGTCCGCGTTCGGAGGTCCATTCCACCCATGGCCGAACCTTAGCCCGCTGGGCGCCGCGAACAAGGCGCTGACATCGCCTTTCGATGGGGCTGTGCGCTCGCCCCGCCGCGTGCCAGTCAGCTGCGAGCTAAGAACGCGGCCGCGAAGCCAAAGCCGATGGCAACGCTGACCGACACAGCGATCAAAGCGAGGTTACGCAGGTGCGCGCGGTGCTCTGGATCCAAAATCGCCTCGCGCCCGTGATCGACGTGACGCTTGCCTTGCATGCTGTTGTAAACACAGATCCCGAGCGCGCCGGAGATGAGCAGATACGCCGCCCCCGCCACAGGTAGGGCCATCAACCAACCCAGCTGGCTCAGCCGCCCCAACTGGCTGAGCACGGAAAAGGCCGCCAAGGCCAGGCCCGCCAGGAACACGCCGCCGCGGAGCGCTCGATTGCTCGCGCGCCCACCCAGGTTTCGCTGGCGGCATTCCAACATGCTCGGGAATTTAGACCCCGCCCATGCGCTCGGCAAGGCCCGCATCGCATGCCCGCTCGATATTTGTCAGGATGGGTAGGTGAACGTGTTCGCCCGGAGCCGGCTCTTCGACGTGCGCCCTGGCGAGCTCCGCTTGTTCGTGCGCGTCTTCTTCGTGCTGATGCTCATGATCGGTGGGCATACACTGCTCGAGACCGCCCGCGACACGCTGTTCCTGGCCAAGCTGCCGGCGAAAATGCTGACTCTGGTCTACGTGTGCGTCGCCGTCGGCATGCTCGTGATCACGCCTTTGAACGTGCGGCTCACGCGCCGCGCGGGCGGGCGGAACGCGCTCGTGGTGTCCTTGCTTTTGGCCGCGTTCATCACGGCTTGGTTTCGGACGCGTGTCCCATCGGCTGCGGTCGTGTTCGCGCTGTACGTGTTTGGCACACTGTCGGCTACGTTGCTGATCGGTCAATTTTGGTTGCTCGTCGGGTCGCTGTTTTCCGCGGCGCAGAGCCGCCGCCTCTTTGGGCCGCTGGCCTCCGGCGGTGTCGTCGGCGCCATCGCGGGCGCGGGCGCGGCGACGCTACTGCTGGAGGTTGCGCCCGTGCGCTCGTTGCTCTCGGTGGCCACGCTGGCTTATTTTTCGGCGGCCTGGCTATGCAGCAATGTCCCGCTGGACGAGTCCACGCTGCGCGCGGAACACACTCCCTCACCCATCGCGCCGGAGCTTACGAAACTCGGGCGCGATCCTTTTCTGTGGCGGCTCGCTGCAATCGCCGCGCTGTCCATCGCGGCCTCGATCGCCATCGATTACCTGTATCGCGCCCGAGTCTCCACTAGCCTGCGACCCGACCAACTCGGCCCATTTTTTGCGCGCTACCAACTGGCCTTGAATATCGGCTCCCTGATCTTGCAGGTCACCGTGACGAGCCGCGTGGTCCAGCGCGTCGGAGTTCTCGGTCTCGCGCTGACTGCGCCAACCTTGCTCACCTTGGGCGGAACGCTGTCCGCGCTTTCCGGTGCGTCCTTCGCAGCGGTCGTCGTGCTCAAAGCCACCGACTCGGCGATGCGCAACTCACTCGGGCGCGTTTCCTCGGAGCTGCTGTGGGCCCCAGTCGAAAACCAGGCGCGTGGGCGCGGCCTGGTCGAGCTGCTAGTGACGCGCGTGACGCAGGCCCTGGCCGGCGTGATTTTGCTCGGCGCGACGATGTCCAGCCACTTCTCGCCGGTGCTGCTCGCGGTCTCGGCTACGGTTCTATCGGGCGCCTGGCTGCTCGTGGGCTTCGGCCTTCGCGGGCCGTACATCGCGCGCTTTCGGCTCGCGCTCAGTCGGGGCAGCGTCGAGCGAGATTTTACACTGGGGGAGCTCGATCTGACTTCGCTCGAGATGCTCGTCGAAGCGCTGTCCAAGCCCGACGCGAAAGAGGTCATCGCGGCCATGAATGTGCTTGCCGAGCGCAAGCGTGATCGGCTCATCCCGGCGCTGATTTTGTATCATAACGACGAGCAAGTCCTGATCCGTGCCTTGGAGCTGTTCGGCGGCACGACGCGTGCTGATTGGCTCTCGCTCGGTGAGCGGCTGCTCGACCACCCGAGCGCGCGGGTCCGGCTCGCGGCCGCTCGAGCCTTTGCGCTCGCGGAAAACGTGCCGGTGCTGGAACGAGCGGCGAGCCATGCAGATCCGAGTCTAAGAGCATTTTCTGCGCTGTACTTAGCGCAGCTCGGCCGCAAAGAATTGCCGGAGAACCCACTCACTTGGGAACTTTTTCAAGCGGACGGGCCGGAGCAGACATTGAAGCTCGCGTTCATCGAGACTCTGACCGCCCACCCGCCGCCCGACGCAACGCGGATCTTGCTCGGCCTAGCGCGGCTGCCGGCGTTGGAGCGTGCGGTCACGGAGTCGCTGGAGCGGGTTGGAGACGAGTCGTCCATCCCGCACTTAATCACTCGTCTGCAGTTTGCCGACGAACGGCTCGCGGCTCGACGCGGCCTCGTTCGCCTGGGCAAGCCCGCGTTCGACGCCTTGAATGTGGCCCTCGCGAATGGGGAGACCGAACGTCGAGTGCGTATTCACATCCCGCGCACGCTGGCAGCGTTTGCCACGCCCTCCGCTGTGAGCGCCCTGCTCCAAATCATGGCCAGCGATCACGAGGGCTTGATCCGCTACAAGGCCCTGCGCGGGCTTGGCCAACTCGCGCGGGAAACATCACTGAGCATCGACACTGCGCCGGTCCGGGAAGAACTCAAGCGCAACGCCGTCGAGTATTTGCGGCTTTTCGCCGCGCGAACCGCGCTCGACGGAGACGCAAGCGCGGCGCCCAAGCTCGCGGTACAGCTCGTCGTAGAGCTCCTAGACGACAAAATTCAACAATCCTTCGACCGGCTCGCGCGCCTGCTCCAGATCATGCATCGCGGCGACGACATCCGCACCATCTTCAGCGCGCTCAGCGGCTCCGATCGTCGGCAGCGCGGCCGCGCCATTGAATTCTTGGACGCCTTGATCCGAGGCTTCGGCCGTGATTCAGACGATGTCGCCGCACTGCTCCGACTGGTCGTGGACGAGCTGCCGGCGGCTGAGCGCGCGCGGCGCGCGGTAGGACTCGTGGGTGTGTTCTCCGATGCTCGAAGCACGCTCGATCTGCTGCTCAACGACTCGGACGAGATCCTGCGCGAGTTAGCCAGCCACGCCTTGCCAACCTTGGATAGACCACGAACGGCCGATACTTCGGCGACGCTGGAGCTCGTGGAGCGACCGGCATGACAGTCAGCGACGCCCAACGGGTCAAGCGCGAGCTCCTGCTGCGCTCTTTGTTTCCGAGTATGCCGCTCGCGGCGCACCTTCGTTTCATCGAGCTCCTCGACGACGTCGAGCTCGCGACGGGTCAACTGGCCTTCGCCCAAGGTGACCCGCCGGATCGCTTTTTGTTTCTGACCGAGGGTCGCGTCGCGTTGGAGAGGGAGGGTCAACGCCCTCTGGAATTCTCGGGGTTCTCGGTGCTCGGAGTGGTGGATGCCGTCCTGGACCGCCCGCGGTTGCGCGCCTGTCGAGCGCTCGAGCCAAGCAAGGCGTTGGCGATCCGCACGGTCGACTGGTTCGACATGCTCGAAGACAACGCGGAGATCGCGCGCGCGGCGACCAGGAACTTCGCCACGCAGCTGCATAACTCATGGCGCGCCCAAGCTAAGGACGTGCCGCGTCAGGCTGACGCGCCGACGCTCAGGCTGCCGGAGAAGCTAGACAACTACGACAAGATCTTGATCCTGCGCCAGGCCGCCTTCCTCCAGCGTGTCGGCATGCAGGCGGTAGCCAGCTTGGCAACGGTGGCGGAGCCCGTGCGGCTGCGAGATCGTGAATGGCTGTTCGAAGTCGGCAACGACGGTGCCCATTTTTACATCGTAGCGGCCGGCCGCATCGAGCTTTCACATGCCTCGGGGCTCAGGTTGACGCACCGCGTGGGCGATCTCGTGGGGGGTCCGGCCTCGTTCTGCAATGCGCTCCCGACCTATGCGGCCCGTGCCGTCGGCGACGCCGTCGTCCTCGCCATCTCCCAGCAGGACTTCTACGACCAAGCAGAGGAGCATGCGCGGCTGCTCCGCGGCATGCTGGCGGCCTTGGTGTCCGAGCTCGAAGACTTGCAAGCCGCCGCCAGCGCGCCTGACGCAATTCCCATCGAAAATGCGGGGCACCCTGTTCCGGATGCCTCGGCTGCGGTAGCAGTCGAGGCATGAGCGCGCGAAACCAGGCGGTCCTTTCCAGCAATTCCCTGCGCGGAACGAGCTACGACGTGGTCGTGGTCGGGGCTGGGCACAACGGGCTCGTCGCGGCGCTTTGTGCCGCGCGCGCCGGCTTGCGCGTGCTGGTCGTGGAACGCGCGCCCGTGATCGGCGGCGCCACGCGCACCGAATACCCGTTCGCTCGCGCGCCGGATCTGCCGCACTCCACGGGCGCTTATTTGCTGGGCTTGATGCCTCCGGAGCTCTTGGCCAAGCTCGGTATCGAAATCCCGATTTTGCGCCGCGATCCACATTACTTTCTGCCTACCGAGCGCGAAGGCTATCTGCTCTTCGGCTCGGACCAGGCTCGGCTCGAGCAGCAGTTCGTGACCTTCTTTTCACGCGCCGATTTCGAAGCGCACGAGCGGATGCAGGCTGAGCTCAGCGCTCTCCGCGACGACCTCGCGCCCTCCTGGATGGCTCAGCCCTTCACTATCGAGGAAAGCGCTGAGCGCTACGTGCGTCCGGCGCTTCGCGAAGCCTTCGTGCGCTTGTGCCGCGGTTCCGTCGGCGCGTACTTGGACCGCTTCGGTTTCAAGAGCGACCTGGTCAAAGCGATGTACGCGGTCACCGACGGCTTTTCCGGGCTTTATGGTGGGTATGATTCGCCAGGCACCGGAATGAACTTTTTGGTGCACAATATGTGTCGTTTGCCGGGCAGCGACGGCACTTGGATGATCGTGCAAGGGGGCATGGGCACCGTATCGCGTGTACTGGCTGACGCCTTGGCTCGTCATGGCGGCAGCATTGTCGTGGGCGAGCCGGTGCAGTCCATTCTGCTGGAGGGGGACGCGGCGGTGGGCGTCCTGCTGGCGGACGGGACCGAGATCCGCGCACGTGCGGTGCTCGTGAACGCCGATCCTTTCCGCATGCAGGGCTTAATCGGCGAGCAGAACCTGCCGGCGCCCTACAACCAGCGGCTGGCCGCGCTGAAGCGGCCCGGGTCCACGTTCAAACTGAACTTAGCGCTCGAAAAGGCCCCCACGTTCACCTGTTTGCCGACGCATGGCGCACAATTCGGGCCGACCATTCACCTCCTGCCCCAAGTTCCAGACGTGCTCGGCGAGCTTGAGCGCGGTTGGCAGGCGGTCCAGCGCGGTCAGCTCGCGGACTTCCCGAGTATCGAATGGTACATGCATTCCACGGTGGACAGCTCGCTCAGTGACACGCAAGGCCGCATCAGCTCAGCGTTCTTCGTGCAGTGGGTGCCCTACGAGATCGAAGGCGAGACGTGGGAGCACGCTGGCGAGCGCTACGCAAAGCACCTGCTAGAAATCGCCGATCGCTTCGCCCCCGGGACGAGCTCATTGGTCGTCGACTGGCAAATCTTGCACCCGAAGAAGATCGAGGAGCACTTCGGCATCAGCTACGGCCACATCCACCACGTGGACAACGGCTTCGGGTTTGCGGATCGGCTGCCGCACCGCACGCCAATCGCCGGGCTCTATTCTGCAAGCGCCGGGACACACCCAGCCGGCTCGGTGATCGGCTGCGCCGGCTACCTGGCAGCCTGCGAGTGCTTGTCGGATTTAGGCATGCCCGCGCCTTAGGCCCCTCGAGTAGCTCGCCTCGTCGATTATCTCCCAAGAGCTGAATGCATCCGCGCCGGGAATCGCGCGGCTCATCGCCGCCGCACTCGCGATCGGTGCGGCCGCAAAGGGCGGCCACATATGCACCAAAAAATCGTCACATCCTCGGCCGAAGCCAGCGAAGCGCGCGCCAGGGACCTGGCTCGGAATGGTCGTCCAGCAGAGGGTGACACCCCAGCACGAAGTCAGCTCCCGGACCGGTTCGACCACGCTTAGAGAATCGGCAGTCGGCCGGCTTGGGCGTGGGGCGTGGGGCGTGGGGCGTGGGGCGTGGGCGTGGGG
>CAXSGJ010000084.1:12972-16150 GCA_964236865.1 uncultured Polyangiaceae bacterium | reverse complement strand
CGCTGACCGAGGTGGCTTTGGATGACTTAGACCCTGGACACGTAGCCCGGCACGGAAAGCCCAGAGCTTGGGCGCGCCGGGCTACGTGTCCAATGTCGTTCGAGTGCGCTGAGCACAAGGTCCGCTGGGCCGCCGAAGGCTAAGGGCTCTGTGCCGTGGCGGGTGACCATCACCACCACTCTAACCTTACAAGTGGGTTGATGGTCGCGCGGCTCGTGGGGCTCGTCAAAGCCTTCGGCGTCTTAGACGGCGCCGGCCACCCCGATGACGAGCGCCGGAGACGCTTCGCGCTCGTCGATGAGCACTCGCCGCGGCACCGCGGCCTTGCGGAGCTCGCTTTCGCGTACGGTGGGGGACCGCCCCATGCGGCATAGGGTCGTCAATGCGTTGACACGTCAGCGAGTTGACGGGTCGCGTGCGTTCAGGTGTCAAAGCATCAGCGGGGAGGGCGCGCGGGCGTGTGGCGCGCCGCTGAAATGCCGATATTTAACGGCTAAAGCGCCCAATTTTTGCTCGGCATGCTTTTAGCAACTCGGGGCCCGTGGCGTCCGCACCGACCCCCAGCAAGTCCGCGAATCCGCAGCAGAGCTTCATTGCGGAGCTCGCGATCCCCGTCGCGATCATCGGCATCGTGTTGATGATGGTGCTGCCCTTGCCGGGCATCATGATCGACGTGCTCTTGGCGATCAGCTTAGCGATCTCCATTGGCGTTTTTCTCATCGGCTTGTTCATGGAGAGCCCGCTGCAATTCAGCGCGTTCCCCGCGGTGATCTTGGTGGCCACCTTGCTGCGCTTGAGCTTGAACGTCGCCACCACCCGCCTGATCCTGCTGAAGGGCGCGGAAGGTCACGGCGCGGCGGGCCGAGTCGTGGAGACGTTCGGCAAGTTCGTCGTCGGCGGAAACGTGGTCGTCGGCTTGGTGGTGTTTCTGATCTTGGTCGTGATCAATTTCACCGTGATCACCAAGGGCGCCGGTCGCGTGGCAGAGGTCGCCGCGCGCTTCGCCTTGGACGGCATGCCCGGCAAACAGATGGCGATCGACGCCGATTTGAACGCCGGTGTGATCACGTCCGACGTCGCGCGCGGGCGTAGGAAAGACATCGAACGCGAGGCCGATTTCTTCGGCGCCATGGACGGCGCGAGCAAGTTCGTTAAAGGCGATGCGATCGCCGGACTACTGATCACGGCCATTAATTTGGTCGGTGGTTTGCTGATTGGGTTGTCCAAGGGCATGACCTTGGCCAGCGCGGTCGAGACTTTCTCGATTCTGTCCGTCGGTGATGCGCTCGTCTCGCAGATGCCGTCGCTGATGATTTCGACCGCCGCCGGCGTGGTCGTGACTCGCTCGGCCACGGGTGACCAGCTCGGCCGGGCGTTGAAGAGCCAGCTCCTCGGCAGTCGGCGAGCTGTCGCAGCGACCGCCGGGGTGTTGACGCTGTTCGCGTTCATTCCGGGCATGCCGGCCTTCCCGTTCTTGGCCCTAGCCGGCATGTTGGCGCTGAGCGCACAGGCCGGCCTGAAGAAAGATGCCTCCAAGGCCGCTGCCGAATCCTCGGTGCCCAGTGAACCGGTGGTCAAGCCCGGCTCCAGCGAGGAGATCGACGCCGCATTGCCGGTCGATATCTTGGCCCTCGAGGTTGGCTACGAGCTCGTGCACGCCGTCGACCCGCAAATGGGCGGCAGCCTCGTCGATCGCATCGCGGCCTTGCGGAAACAGATGGCGCTGGACCTCGGGATCGTGATCCCGCCAGTTCATGTCCGCGATAACCTTCAACTTCCCGCTGGCGCTTACCGCCTGTTGTTGCTCGGCACCGAGATCGTGCGGGGCACCACGCGCGCCGGCCGCCTGCTCGCCATGGACGCTTCGGGCAATGCGCCCAGTATCGACGGCGAAGCCACTAAAGATCCGGCCTTCGGCACGCCCGCGCGCTGGATTTCCGCACGTGATCGCGAATATGCAGAGGCCCTTGGCTACACTGTGGTCGACCACACCACGATCATCGCCACGCACTTGTCCGAAACGGTGCGCGCCAACGCTCACAACATCTTGGGCCGCGGCGAGCTGCAACACCTGTTCGAGGTGTTCAGTCGCACCACGCCAAAGCTGGTCGAGGACCTGGTCCCGAACTTGCTCTCGTTCGGTGAAGTGCTGCGCGTGCTCCGAAATCTGCTCCGTGAAAGTGTCTCGATCCGCGATCTGCGATCGATCCTGGAAGCGATGACCGAGCTCGCACCGCAGACGCGCGACCCCGAGCAACTGACCGAACTCAGCCGACAGCGCTTGTCGCGTCAGATCACCGCTTCGTTCCTCGGCTCGGACGGGACGCTCTCGGCGCTCGTGCTGGACACGCCGGTAGAGGACATGTTCCGCCGTTCTTTGCGCGAGATCGCCGCCGGCACCGGGGGTGCCCTAGATCCCGAGCAAGCGCGCCTGCTGGGCGTTTCCCTAGAAGCTTGTGTGAAACGGATGACATTGGCGGGCCGCCCACCGTGTGTGGTGACGAGCCCCGACGTACGGCGCTATCTACGGGCATTCGCCGAACGTCGCTGTCCATCGCTCGCGGTGCTTTCTTTCCGCGAGCTCGAGCCCGACGTGAGCATTCGACCCTTCGAAACGATCGCGCTGATCAAGGCAGCGGCGTGATCAACCTCTGGAAAGTAGGCATTCGGTGCAGTATCAGAATTTTCGTGGCGCAGACCTGAAAGAGGCACTCTCGGCCGTGAAGGCCACGCTCGGGCCGAATGCGCTGATCGAAGGCACACGCCAGATCAGCAATGGGCGCGGGGGTGGCTTGGGCCACTCGTACGTGGAGGTCACGGCCGCGCCGCCGGCAGGCCTCAAGTGGCCCTACGCCAACCGCGATGCGGCGGCGGTGGAAACGCCGCTCCGCCGCCGTGAGCCTCGTGGCCAGTCAGCCTTTGGCCGGGGCGCCAAGCCGACGCCGAGCCTAGCTCGCGATCCAAGTGAGATCGAGCGCGAGCTCGGCATGCTGCGTCAGATGCTGAATGAGCTGAACGAGAGCCGCCCGCCGAAGGAGCGCGCGCTCACCGAGCTCCACGCGGCCGGCATCGAAGGCGCTTTGGCCCGCGAGCTGTCGAATGGCGCGACCAAGGTGGCTCGGCGCGGCCGCGAGGCGCTCCGGCTCTGGTTGAACGGCCGCATCAAGGAGCGGCTGGG
>CAXSGJ010000084.1:536-12962 GCA_964236865.1 uncultured Polyangiaceae bacterium | reverse complement strand
CACCGACCCGACTCCGCGCATGATCGCCTGCGTGGGGCCGACGGGGGTCGGCAAGACGACCACGCTGGCCAAGCTGGCCGCTCGGGCGCGCTTGGATCACGGGCGCAGCGTGGGCGTGATCAGCCTGGACACGTTCCGCGTCGGGGCGGTCGAGCAATGGCAGCGCTACGCGACGCTGATGGGCATTCCGTTCCAGATCGCCAGCGACCGCACGAGTTTTCAGCGAGCGATGGCAGACATGCCCGCGGATCTAGTGCTGGTCGACACCGCCGGTCGTTCGGTCCACGGCACGGCCTGGCCGCTCGCCGGCTGTTTGCGCGAAATCAGCGATCGCAAAGTGAATGTGATGCTCGTTTTGCCCGCCTGGCTGCGCGCCAATGACGTGACGCGGGTGCTCGAGATGTACGACGATCCGCTGCCGACCGACTTGGTCGTCACCAAGCTCGATGAGACGTACCAAGTAGGAGGAATCCTACATGCCGCGCTGCCAAACCAGCTGCCCTTCGCTTATCTGTGCAACGGACCGCGCGTACCAGAAGACATCTTGGATGCCTCGGTCGACGGTGTGCTCGACGCTGTGTTTCCGAGTGAAGCGTGAACTCTTCGTATGAGGCCGTCGTGTCCACAGCTCCCGTAGGCAGAAGTCCAACGCGCGGGCGAGAGGACGACAAAGCGCTGTACGAGCAGTTTATGCCGCTCGTACGACGCATTGCGATGCGGACCATCCGGACGCTGCCGGCTTCGTTGACGTTCGACGACATCCTGTCGGCAGGCTGGGTGGGCATGGCAGAGGCCCTGCAACGCCGCACGGAAGACATGCAGGATGCGCACTTCGAGGCTTACGCGTCGTATCGCGTGCGCGGCGCGATCCTGGATTATTTGCGCGCTTTAGACCCGCTTTCGAGAAAGTTGCGGGGCGCCTCTCGGCGCATCACCGAAGCCGCTTCGGAGCTCACCCATCGCTTGGGCCGAACGCCCAACGAGGACGAGTTGGCGAGCGAGCTTGGCCTGTCGTTGCCCGCTTATCAAGAGCTGCTGATGGAGATTTCCGAGGCCGGCTTCGCGCGCCTAGAGCTGTCGGCGGCGGCCGAGCCGGCGTCCTTCGATCCGTCTCCAGAGGCCGTGACATCCCAGGCCGAGATCGTCGATGGGATCGCCACCGCCATCGATACCTTACCCGAGCGGCTGCGCTTGGTCCTGGCGCTGCATTACCAAGAAGAGTGCAGCTTGCGTGAAATCGGTGAAGTCTTGGGCGTCACCGAATCGCGGGTGTGCCAGTTGCACGCGGAAGCCGTGCATTTGATCCGCGCGCGCATCGAGGCGCGGCCGCGACGAACGCCGATGCTGGAGTCGGGCTCCCGCCGCTGATCTCCACGTCTATTGATCCAGGTGCACGCACTGGCATCCGAATTGCAATCCACAACACGACACACGCACGAGTCGCCGCAGTTTCACGAAGGCTCGTCGTTCATCAACCGCCCAGGGCGGCAATCAGACGGAGCTCGTTGTCATGCAGATCAAGAGTGAACGCTTCGGCGTCGTGGACCTCGACGACGACGCCGTACTGAGTTTCCCGTCGGGCATCATCGGCTTTCCGCGCGAGCAATCCTTCGCGCTGATCCCGCACCAGGGCTCGACGTACCTCGCGTGGCTGCAATCAGTGCAAAATTCTGCGCTGGCGTTCCCCGTCGTCTCCGCGCACTTCTTTGCCGACACGTACCCGGACGTGTCCGTGCCGGACGCGGCGCGCGCGGCGGGCCTCACCGGCGCCGACGACGACTTTGCCGTGCTGGCGGTGCTCTGCGCGCCAATTGGTCAACCTGCCACTGTCAATCTGATGGCTCCCATCGTGATCAACTCCGAAACGCGCACCGGCACCCAGGTGATTTTGGAGGGCTCGCGCTTTTCGACGCGCGAGGTCTTCGTCACCCCGAAGGTCACCCGCACCGCAGCGGCCGATGCGCCCGAGACCGAAGAACCTCAGGCAGCGCAAGCGGTCGGCTGAGACATGCGAGGAGCGGCGTCCCAATCACCGGCTTCCTTCGGCAACGACGAAGACAACTGGTTCGGCAATGACGACCGTGACGCGCAATCGCGCGCCGAGCAAAGCGTGGCGGCGGTGGGCGCCCGAATCGTCGGTGCGAAACCGTTTCCGATCGCAGCGCGCCGGCTGGAAGAGCTGACCCGTAACCCCAAGGCACGGCTCGAGCAGGTGGTGTCGGTGCTCGAGACCGACCCCGGGCTGTCCGTGCGTCTGCTGCGCTTGGTGAACTCTGCGGGTTACGGCTTGAAGGTGCGCGTCACGTCCGTACGTCACGCCGCGGTGCTGGTCGGCACGCGGCGTCTGCACCAGGTCGCGACCACGGCCGCCATCTTGGATTTGTTCGATGCCGGCAACGAAACCGCGATCGAGCTCTTGGAGCATGCCGCGGTGGTGGGCTCGCTGTGCCGTTATCTAGCCGTTCACCTCGGGCTCCCGCATGACGAGCTGTTTACATGCGGCTTCTTACACGACATCGGTAAGCTGATGTTGCTCGACACGGAAGGCGAAAAATACGCCGCGCTCGTGCGCACGTATGGTGACGCCCCGGACCAGCTGCACATCCACGAGCGCAAGCTGTTCGGCTTCGACCACGCGGTGCTCGGGGCCCATGTGCTCACCGCTTGGAATATTCCCGACCCGGTGCCCAAGGTGGTCGCGTTCCATCATCAGCCTGCACGCGCCATGCAAGACACGCTACTCGCGTCCATGGTGCACACGCTGCGCGTGGCCGACATGATGTCTTACGCCGTCAACCTGGCGACGGACGAAGCGGGCATCGCCATGGTCACCGAGAGCGAGGCGGCTCAATATTTGGAGATATCCGAGCCGCAGGTCGCCGCCATGTGGAGTGATCTGCGCGCTTTGGCGGATCGCAGCCGATCGCGCTCGCACGGCCAACCCGATCTGGAGGTCGTCGCGCCGCGCCGTTTAGAGGTGCCACGCTCGCTGCGTCCGAGACGGTCGGGCGCGCCGCGCTCGCTTCGGGCCACGGATCTGCCGACGGTCAGCCTGCCGGCGGGCGTTGCCGCGCGTGACAAGGCGCCCAGTTCGAGTTCCGGCGTCACGCGCACGAGCGACGTGAACGAGGTGCCCGTGCACTTCGCCTGCGTCGCGTGCAGTAAGCCAAGCTTCGGAAATCTGTGCGCTGCCTGCGGCGGGAATGTGTGCCCGGAGCATCAGGTCGGCCCGGATCACTGGTGCGTGCTGTGCGTGCAAGAGCACCAAAAATTTCGCAGCAAAAACCCCATCCCCGGTTATCTGAAGGTGACGGCTCTGGCGCTGGCCGGCTTCTCCGTCGGTGCCTCCGTGACGGGGGTGATGGTCTCGCAGGCCTTTTCAGTGTGGAAGCTGGTTGTCGCCCCCTTGAGCATGCTGCTTTTGTGGGGCGTACTACTCCCGGTTGCGCACCGGCTTTGGCTGCGCAGGCGGTTCCTCAGCACTCGACCTAAAGGGCGCGTGCCCTTGCCCCTGAAGTTACCGCGGCCTAACCCAGTTTTCATCTCTTCCCTGGATGCGAATTTGGAGAGCGACGGCTTGATGGGGCCGAGCCTGCGACCGCCGAGTCAAAGCGGCATCTCCGTGATCGGTCTAGTGGCGGAGGCGGTGATTGTGCCGCTTGAGCCGGAGCTAGCGGCCAGCGATGCGCACAGCCGCTTGCCTGCGCCGACCGTGTCGCCTTCTCCAACGGCAACCGATCGTAGCCCCGCGGCGCCGGCGCCGGCGGTCATGGTCGTGAATGCCGGCAGCGCGCCCATCGACGCGCTCGCGGAAGAGGCGCCAGCGAGTGAACGCGCACTGGACGACGCAGCCGCCGCTTTGGAACAAACGAGTGACGTCATGCGCGTGCTGACTGTAGCGCCAGCGCGCGAGTCCAGCGGGCCGTTGGCGGGTGCTGCGGCGAGCTTGAATCCCGCGCCCACTCCCGCGGACGCCTCGCTCGCGGTGGCGGAATCGATTGCTCAGCAGCTCGCGTCGTTACTCGGCCCAAGCGCGGGCCTGTCGGAGTTTCCGAGTGTTGGCAGTGGCAGTGAGCTCGAACAAGTCGTGGCGACCGTGTCGGCGCGGCTCGTTCGGGATTTGCCCAACAACGACTACACCGGGCCCAGTGCCGATTTACGAGCCGCTACCATCGCACCCGCCAACGAGCCAGAAGAGTCGGGCCTGGTGGTCGTGCCCCCCGCGCCGTTAGCGATGGTCGAGTCGCCCCCAGCCATGCCAGACACCGCGTCGGAGTCGGCCGTCGAAACGCCCGTCGTCGAAGCGTCGGAGTCTGTCGTCGAAGCGCCGGAGTCTGTCGTCGAAGCGTCGGAGTCTGTCGTCGAAGCGCCGGAGTCTGTCGTCGAAGCGCCGGAGTCGGCCGTCGAAGCGCCGGTCGTTGAAGCGTCGGGGTCTGTCGTCGACATGCCGGTCGTCGACATGCCGGTCGTCGACATGCCGGTCGTCGATGCGCCGGTCGTCGATGCGCCGGTTGTGAACGTGGCCGACGTGGGCGTTGGCGCGGTGCCTGCGACAGCGCTGCTGCGGTTTTCGCGCCTGAGCCTGGATCACGGTTGCGCGCCACGCAGCGTGTTCAAGTGCGTGATTCCGATCGCCGACTCTTGCTCGCCGGCTCCGCGTCGCACGAGCCTGCGGCCCGCCGCGTCCGAGATAGCAGTCGCTGAAGACCGCGGGCCGCGCACCATCCGCGGCTTGGGCTGAACGCGCTCGCAACGATCAACTCCGGCCAAGGTCTCGGCCGACCGCCGCTCAACGCCCCGGCCTAGCGCGTCACTTCGGACACGCGGTCTCCGGCACGCAGGTGTTGCCGACGCAGTGCTTGCTGTAACACAGGCTGTCGTCACTGCAGCTCTGACCGAGACCGTGCGGGGTGATGCACACCGGCTCAAGCGGGGCGGTGGTGGAATCGCAGACCAGTTCCGCGCCGCAGCGCGCGAAGTCGAGTGGAGACCCACAGGCTGCGCCCTCCGGGGGCAGCGCCTCGCAATGGGCCGTGTAGGTGCCGGTCAGGATTTGAACTAGCGTAATGGGGCAGGCCTGTCCGGTTGGACATTGACCAGGAAGGCCGAAGCCGCACTCACCGTTTGGTGCGGCGGCCTCGTGGCAAGTGGATACGGGACCGTTCAGAGACGCGGAATCCACGATGCAGGACAGGCCCGCTTCGCACAGCGGCCCGGCCTGCAGATCGCAGGTCTCGCCCGCCTTCTGCGTGAGCGTTTCAGCGGCCGTTTTACACTTGCCGGCCCGCGTCGTGGCCACGTCGTCTCCGATGCACAGGAGCCCCGCTGCGCAACCCCCTGCGACGCCGCCACCGCAGCTCTCGCCCGCTGCGGCTGGGGCTGCGCAATGCGACGTGACAGGCGAGCAAGTCAGCCCGAGCCCGCAGTCTCCGTCTTTGCGACACGCAACCCCTGCCGACGCGCGCGCTGCGCAGACTCCGGGACATACGCTGCCGCTGATTACGCAATGCGATAAGCCTGCGCACTCTTGATCGATGTCGCAGTGACCACCGCTCGCCACGGTGCCCGCGAAGGCCTTTTGGCAGCTCTCGGGCGTATTGTTGTCGAGGTTGGCGCACGAGCTCGAAGCGATCGAGCGGGCGCAGGCGCCGCCCTGCTCCGCGTCGTAGGTCACCGTCTTCGCCTCGATCGCCGCCTGGATTTGACCGAACGTCGCCTGCTCCAATTGTTTCGTCAACGACGCTGCGCAGTCGGTGTTAGCGAAGCCAATGCTGTAATAAAACGGGCTGCAGTCTCGTTCCGCTTGGCAGTATGCCTTGGCGAGCTCGGCTGGTGCCTGAGCTAACGGCACCGCGCCCGAGCCGCCGTCGCTGCCACTGCAGGCCACGAAGATGGCGCTCACCGTCAACATTGCTGCGAACTTTCGCATCTTGAACCTCCTCGATAAGCGATGCGGCGCGCTCACGGCGCGGCCATTCTCAGCAGAATCCCGCGAGCGCAGCCGAAAAGCTAGGCAATTTGCGAGTCAGAGCCAAGCCCGCGCTCGCCGCGGATACCCGCTCGGCGGTCGATGGAGGCCCCCCGTTTCACGGCGGCGGCGCGCTCGGAGTCACCGCCCGCGCGGCCAATGCCAAACCGCGCTCGCGGGAATCGGCGTAAGCGTAGGCTACTCCGCTTTGAATCAAGATCTCGTTGGCGTCGCCAATGGCCGCGCGGCCCATTTTGATTCGGTGCCCAAGCCGCGACAGGTCGCGCAGGACCGATGCCGGTGGCGGATGATGGGGCTCGTAGCGCAGCTCATCGGGCTCGAGCGACTGATGCAAGCGCGGCGCCTCCACCGCCGCAGCCAGCGACTCGCCGTGGTCCACCACGTGCCGGAGCACCTGCACGATGGTGCTCGGGATGCTGTCGCCGCCCGGTGTGCCGAGCAGGAGCAGGGGCTCGCCGTCACTCGAGACCAACGTGGGCGCCATGGAGCTCACGGTGCGCCGGCCGCCGACGGCTCGATTCTGGCCTACCGAAGCGAACGAGGCGACCGAGTTGTTGAGCACAATGCCGGTGCCCGGCAGCATGAGCTTGGCCCCGTACGAGCCGGATAACGTGGTTGTACACATCACCACCATGCCCTCGCGATCGACGACCGCGAAATGCGTCGTGTGCTCGGACTCCTGCAACGCGGCCGACGGAGCGCGCAGCTCGGCGGATGATGTGGCGTGGTCCGCCACCACCGGCGCGGCCGCCAGCCAGGCGTTGGGGTCGAGCCAGCGTGCGAGCCTGCGAGCGCTTTCCGACTCGCTGAGCGAATCCGGATCCACCACGCCAAACCGCCGCTCGGCCTGCGCGCGGCGTGAGGCCTCGGCGAACAAATGGAGCTCGGCGCCTGAATCGTGAGGCTGGGCGCCCGCATGTAAGAACTGCAGCATGAGCAGCGTCTGAGTGACTGCGATGCCGCCCGCCGACGGCGGAGGCATGGTCTCGACTTGGAAGCCCTCGTACCCGAAGCTTATTGGAGCGCGCCATTTGGCTTGATAGGACGCCAGATCGGCGCCGCTGATCAGCCCGCGTTGGAGGGCTATCAGCGCTTCCGCGGTGGGCCCGAGATAGAAGCCGTCCCGGCCGCGATCGGCGATACGTTGCAAGCTCGCCGCCAGATCGAGCTGGACCAAGTGCGCTCCCGCCGCGAGCGGTTGCTTATTTTTGCCGAACACGAGCCGTGCCGCCGGATCACGTAGCAGCGCGGGGAAGCTGCCCGCGAGCAGCGCGGCTTGATGCGCGCCCAGAGTGTAGCCGCGTGCTAGTGCAATTGCCGGAGCCAGTACCTGAGCGCGGGGCAGCTTACCGAAGCGATCGTGAGCCAACTCCAAGCCCGCGACGCTACCCGGTACCCCCACCGCGACCGGGCCGATGCCGCCTGCCTGTTCCATGGCTTCGAACGCGGCGACGGTCAGCGCTTGCGGCGCGGTCTCGCGAAAATCGAGCGCCGCGGTGGCGCCGCCTTTCGGGCGCACCAACAGAAAACCGCCGCCGCCGAGATTGCCGGCGCTCGGGTGGGTGACGGCGAGCGCGTAAGCGACCGCTACCGCCGCGTCCATCGCGTTGCCGCCGCGCTCCAACATGGCGATGCCCGCGTGCGTGGCATTCGCCTCCACGCTGGTGACCGCGCCGAACTCGGCGCGCACGGAGCCGGGGCCGCCCTCGAAGTGTAGAGCGGGCCGCACGCTGGCGCGGCTCACCGGCGCCGTGCTCTCGGCTTCGGGGAGAGGAGAGCGATCTGCTTCGAGCGGTGCGGTGGACCCACGCGAGCACGCGATCGCCCCCAAAAATACCAGGCCGAGCGCGCGCCACACCTACCGAGCATACACGTGCCACGCGAAAACGCGCTAGGGTCCGGCCATGGATCTCGTGCCGACCCCGCTTCGAATAGCGATCATCACCGTCAGCGATACGCGCACGCTCGAGACCGACAAGAGCGGCGGGCTGCTCGTGGAGCAGTTGTTGGCGGCGGGCCATGTGATCGGTCAGCGCCGGATCGTGAAGGACGACTTGGACGCGATCCGCAGCGCGTTGTCCGCGGGCATCGACGACCCGGCGGTGGACGTCGTGATCACCACGGGCGGCACCGGAATTACGCAGCGTGACGTAACCCCCGAAGCCTTCGCGCCGCTCGTCACCAAAGCCATCCCGGGTTTCGGTGAACTGTTTCGCTTCCTGAGCTTCGCCGAGATCGGCGCCTCTACCATTCAATCGCGCGCAGAAGCCGGGCTGTGCGGCACCACCTTGGTCTTTATGCTCCCCGGCTCGACCGGCGCGGTGCGGCTCGCGCTAGAAAAAATACTGCTGCCCCAGCTGGACGCGCGCACCAAGCCCTGTAACTTCGTCGAGCTGCTCCCGCGCGTCCATTCCGAGCCTGCGGGTTGAGCGCGTAGGCCGGACCATCAAGCTCATCGATAGGTGATGGCGCCGGACGTATTGCGCGCCAATCCGCGGCGACATCAGAAAGCCGCTCACGACATTGGCTTGCCCTCGCCGAGCTTCGTACCTCATCGCCGCGCATGGGGAGCAACAACGCCGCTCCGCTGGCGGGACCGGTACCTCGACGACTTGGGTCTTCGTCGTTCGTAGACAGGTTATCCTCGCTCTACCCGCCGCAGTCGCGATCTTGAGCCGCCGCTGCCGCCACCGTCGGCGGTGACGAGTAACTGGGTTGCATTGGGATGTGCTTTCTTAACCAACTCACGCACCAGCATTCGAGGTCACGATTACAGATCTCGGCCATGTCGTGATCAACCCCGACGCTAACCCAGACCTCATTGCGGACAGCGTTGAAGGGATCGACAATTCGCCCCGGCGTTAGTAAGTTATTCGCGCGAACGTACTTTGCGCTTGTCACCCTCGTTCCATCGTGGCTCAGCACGCACCATGACAGCCCAACCGATCGATTGACGCCCGCGACTTCAATTCACCGCCGCCCGAGCACCTGCCTCGTCCCGATTGTAGGCGATGTATACGCGCTCCGTGCCGTACTGCCGAAGGGCTGCGCGGGGGCCTTCGGTGAAGCCCTCCACGCCCTACGGCGTGAGCGCTCGTCGGAGCTTCAACCGGCCCAGTCGAGTGAAGTGATCGTGCGCGAAAGAGTCTTCGTCGAAGCTAGTGATTTGCTCAGTGATCTTTTTTGAAAATGCTCGCGTCTGGATTTTTGTCTTGAGCCTGATGGGCGTGACATGCGCCTACCTTGCAATTCGATTTGGGGAGCGCTTTTGGTCTGTCGCCCTGCGTGTACTATCGCGCTGGGGCTGACGGCGGTCGACTAGCTCGCTCTACGCTTGAAGTTTTCGATGATGGGAGCGAGAAACTCCACGATCTTGTCCTGCTGACGGCGTGGCAGCTTGGCGACCTCGTCGAACAGCTTCCTGACCTTGCCGACTGGTCCGCTGGGGCGCGGGAGTGAGGTCTTTTCGTCGTGACAGCCCGGCGACGACCGGCGGCTCGAGCGCGTCGTGGCGCGGTCGGCTCGAGCGGCTGGGTGTTGATCGGTGCGACCGCGATGGCAGCTAAAGAAGGAACACCCTCGCGCAAGAGCTCCACCGCATGCCGAAACGAAACGCCCTCTGCACGCATCACCCAATCGATCACCGTGCCGCCCGCCTGGCATGCACCCAGGCAGTGCCAAAGGTTCTTCTCGGGGCTCATCACCAGCGACGGCGTCCGATCGTCGTGGAAGGGGCACTGGCCCATGAGGTCCGCGCCACGCCGTTTCAGCTTCACCCCCGCGCCTCGGCCAGCCGCTCCAGCGAAATCTCCCGCTTTAGTCGCTCGATTTCTCCCTGGGGGATCCGTGCCATCCACGTGCTCCTTGAAAAAAAGCCGTCAAGCGAAATTCTCAGAATACTCGACGGTTGATTGTGATCCGAATGAACGCTTTACCGTTAATTGTGCAAGCTCGTTGACCACCCTGAGGCCCCTCCTATGGAATCACACTTACACTCCAGGTATGGGTCGCCCCATCGCTAAGCCACGCCCTGCTCAGGGCGCTCGTCTCGCTGCCCTACGCAAAGCGGCAGGTCTCAGCCAGGCCGAGCTCGCCAAAGCCCTCGGCGTCCCGCAGTCCAGCATCGGCTTCTGGGAAACCGCCGCCAAACCCCCGCGGTCGGACATCCTCCCCAAGCTCGCCAAGGCCCTCGGCGTCCGAGTCGAAGACTTGCTCGGCTCCACCCCCGTTGCCGCGCCCGGGCGACCTGGGCCCGTCGGAAAACTACAACGCGCGCTCGAGCTGGCCGCGGTACTCCCCAGACGTCAGCAGGAACTCGTGGTGGAGTTCGTCAACACCCTCGTCCAACGCCAAAAAAGAGCCAGCTAACCGATAGCCTGCTCAAGCTCCGGGCGCGTACGCGATGAAACCGAATGCCGCCCAGGTCAGCAGTAGTGCAAAACCGCAGATGCGCTTTACCGCTAGAGAGTGCGACCGAGCGATGCCGAAGAGCAAACCCCCCGCAATCAGAGTACCGAGAAAAAACGGAACTAAGAACGCGGTGCCATGAACGAGGTTTGCTGGGGGTCCGAACAGCCAGAAATATGGTTTCATAGCCGACTGCGTGGATGAAGAGAGAGCGGGAAGCCCAAACGCGCAGAACAAAATCAACGCCGAATAAACCAGCGCGCCTCCTACCGCGAGCTGGCCCCGTCTCTCCGCCGGATCAGTACGAAGTTGTCTGCTGTCCGTTGTAACCATCGGCTCCGCCATACCAATAGTGTGCACCGAAATCGTTCCAGACGTGTCCTACGGTCGCTGGGTCTGGATAGAAGTTAAACGCCTGGTTTGGATCAGGCTCTAGATTGCCATTCGAGTCGTACGCGCATTCCGAACCGCCAGTGCCCCTATACTTCCCACCCACGATTGGCGTGTCGTCGAACCAAAAATCGTCCTGGGTGTCTCCTCCGCAAACGCTCGGAGGATGACTCGGGCATCGATTGTTTTGGTTGCGGTTTGCGTGTTCGCCTCTCGTGGGTCCGAACGGCATACCAGGCGGCAGAGGAACCGGCGGGCTATACGGCACACCACCGGCCCCTTCGCTACCTCCTTCACCAGTCGGTTCCCGCCCAGCCCGGTCCACAAAGTTTCCCGCGAAATGCCTTCAAAGCATCCTAAAAAACCAACAACTCATGAACAGCTGGCAGCGCGAGTCACTCGCGGGGGGCACCGCCGAGGTTCTGTTGCGTGGTTGCTCGGCAAACGCGAGGGCTGTGCTCGAAGTCAACAAGGGGCGGCGCAGCCTCACGGTTTCGCCCGTGCACCGCGAATGCATCCTCAATTTCCGCCGATTCGGAAGCATCAAACCCAGCTCCGCCATGCAGGCACCGTGGCCTCCACGGCGAATTGCTCGGCGGGTAAGTGTTCCACGCACGCTTACTGATGTTCAACGCGTCGACACGGGTATGGGCATCATCGCTGACCTGCCCAGCTAGCGTCATTGAGCCCTTTTCTTTAATCATCCCTGTCGTGCGCCCCGCCGCCCGCTAACAACAACCCGAAGTCCGACTCCGCCCACAGCGCCAGATCGCCGGCGGGGACAGCGACGACGGGCACGCCCAGCGCGCGCGCTTCGCGCACGACGCTGGGCGCGCCCTCTTCGGCGGAAGCGCTCACGAGTACGTTCGCGGCCGCGATGTAGCGCAGGGCTTGGGGGCGGGGGACCTGGCCCGTGAAGTGCGCTTGCGGGAAGCTCTGGCGTAGCGTGACGAGCTCGGGACCGTCGCCGACCACGATCACCGATAAGCGCTCGATTAGTGTCAATGCCCGTAGTGCCACGGTCACGCGCTTGCTGGCAATCAGGCGCGACACGATGATTGCGATTGGTGCGCTCGGGTGTAGGCCGAGTTCCGCGCGCGCGAGCTCACGCGACGGCACATCATCGATGTCGATGGGGCTCATGTCGACGCAGACCGCTTCGCTGAGCTCTGGATTCGCAGCGCCGAGTAGCGCGGCCAGCTCGCGGCTCGTCACGCGCAGCCGCGCGCCGCGTGCCAGCCACTGGCGAGCGATCGAACGCCGAAGCGCGGTCGGCAACGCGCAGAACAAGCGCACGTCCGAGCCGTGGCCGATGAGCTCGAGCGCGGCGTCGCTGTGCGGTGCAAACGCGTACGTCGCAATGGGCCACGCGGCGGGCAGGAGAAAGTGCGCTTGCACGCGCGTGAAGGGCGGCGCGTCGCGCAGAGCGCGCACGGCGCGTACGCCGAACGCGCTCGCGCCAATCACGCGCGCGGGATTGCTTCTCAGGCGCGCGAGCGCACCCGGGGATCCGAACGCGCCGTAGTCGGCGAGCCAATGCAAGCGCGCGCCATCACGAGTTCGCGGCCCGTCACCGGGCGCGAACACGTGCACGTCGTGACCGGCCTGGGCAAGCCGTCGCACTTCGGCGGCGACGAAGG
>CAXSGJ010000084.1:0-526 GCA_964236865.1 uncultured Polyangiaceae bacterium | reverse complement strand
GGGGTCCCCGGGCCTCCGCGGGTAGCTAGTAGTGACGACGGCGATGCACTCGCTCACGTGCGCGGTAGTTCGCCGAGCGCCTTCACCGCGTCCGCGCCTTGCGCCAGCAGAAGCTCACCAAGCGTGCGCAGATAGCGGAAGCTGTAGATGCCCGAGCTATGGCTGTCGCCCCAGGTGAAGGAGAGCGCGTAGTTGCCGACTCGGCCAATCTCCCGCAGCTCTTGATTGCCGCCGTCTTGAAAGCGGATCGCTCCCGAGTGCCCCTGGCACCCTGCACAGGGGCAATATCCTCTCAAGATTTCATGGGGATAGCTCATCTGCGTCTGGTCTGCCCAAGTGACTTCGAAGACGCGCGCGCCGTGAGGGGCTTTGATGGCGGTCGGGCGAAAGCGAGGTTCCATGCGGGTATTGCTCAGATAATGGCGGGGGTCGGGGCTTGCATTGGGCGGCGGGGTCTGCCATATCCGCCGTCCCTTGGCGAATACCAGCGAATCGGTTCAGTGCAGGCCTCTCGAGGTCCAAGTCG
>CAXSGJ010000083.1:16104-16452 GCA_964236865.1 uncultured Polyangiaceae bacterium | reverse complement strand
CCCCGCCCGCTGGAGGCCGACGGCGACGTTGACCGCGACGGTGCTCTTGCCGACTCCGCCTTTGCCGCTCATCACCAGGATCACGTGCCTGACCCCGGGCACTGGATCATCCGGTCCGATTTCTCTCGCGGCGTACGGCTGATCGCTCATGACGCCCGGGGCGTAGAGCCGAACGCTCAGTCTGTCAAATGCGTCGGCTAAAGTGCCCCGGACAACCACGCGATGACGACGCCTATTCCGAAACCGATGCCGGTCGCCACGAACGCGGGCCAAGCGTTGCGCCCGAGGCGTGACGCGCGCGGCGGCTGGGTCGGATCGTAACGCTCTTCGATCTCGCCCCAGCCGGGC
>CAXSGJ010000083.1:0-16062 GCA_964236865.1 uncultured Polyangiaceae bacterium | reverse complement strand
TCCCGACCTCCAAGCGCGGAGTGCTGGCGGAGCGGGGAAAGCGCGGCGCGACCAGCAGCGAATCGGTCACCCCCCGGTCATAGGAGGCCACGCGAATCGGGCGCACCGACGATTCCCGCGGAGGCGGCTCGGGCGACATCGACTCATGGATGATAACCTCACGCGGCGTCGCGATCAGCGGTATCGGGTCACTGAACATGCGCCGTTGGGGCCCGAGCGAGAGCGCCTGCGCCGCCGCGCCGACGAATGGGTGGAGCAGCTCGGCGAATTCCTCTGCGCTGTCGATGCGGCGACGCGGCTCGAGCGCCATGCCCCGCTCCCCGACCGCCGCAAGCAACTTCGGCACCTGCGGATTCACCTGACACAGCGGTTCAAAGTCACCGACGACGACCTTCTGCAGCACTGCGCCCGCACTCTTGCCCTCGAACGGATCGCGTCCGGTGAGCATCGCGTAAAGCATGGCCGAGGCCGAGTAGATGTCACTCCGCGCGTCCACCGCTTCACCGCGCGCGGCTTCGGGCGCCATGAACATGGGTGTGCCGCCCGAGCTGCGCGCGATGCTGCCATCGGCGTCGTGCATCCGCCGCGCGATGCCGAAGTCGAGCACCTTGACGTGCGGTCGGTCGGGACGCGGATGAGTGATCATTACGTTCGCGGGCTTCAAATCGCAGTGCAAAAATCCTTGCGCGTGGGCCGCGGACAGAGCCGCGAGCACCTGCAGCATGAGCTCGCAGCCGTAGCTCGCCGGCAGCGCACCGCGTGCGTCAAGGATGTCCTCGAGCGTCTCGCCGCGCAGCAGCTCCATCACCAGGTATGGGACGCCGTCCGGAGTCAGACCCAAATCGTGAATGTCGACGACGTTGGCGTGGGCGATGCGCGCCGCAGCGCGTGCTTCAGTGACGAATTGATCTCGATGCGACGGGTCGGCAAATGCTTCTCGCCGCATCACCTTGATGGCCACGAACTTGCCCACGACCAAGTGCTCTGCCTCGTGGACCGTGCCGCTCGCGCCCGCGCCGATTTCGCGCAGCAACGCGTACTTGCCGTCCAATACCAAACGCGACTCGAGGTTTTGCGCGACCGACATCTCTGAGCCTGAAACAACGGCCGGAACGGCGTGAAGTTGAGGCCCGCGCCAGTGCCGTCGCCTCGTCTCAGATTGGGACGCCCTGGGTACCCAAACCAAACGCTGCGCGCGCTATTTCGCCGGCCAGCAGCCGCTCTGCTGCTGAGAGGAGCCGAACGCGCTCACCGTATCAGCGCCAACACACACGCCCGCCGCGCCGGTGGGGGAGGTGTCGATGCACTGCATTTCCAGCTGGCTTGGGCTGAGCGGGCAACCACCGCCGTCACAGATGCCATTGGCGTCAGCATTGCCCGCGCAGCTGCAGCTGACGCTGAAGTCCACGCACCAGTGCTCGCCGGTGAACTCGGACGAGGTGCAAGCGTTCTTCGAGCCGCAATCGGCGTCTTGCAAACACGGCTCGCAGCCTTTACCGCTTCCCGTGCACTTCCCGAACTTGTGTGCGCAGGTGGCAAGCCCGAGGTCCCTGTCCCACAACCCGCACGTGCCCGCGTTGCCCCACGGGCAGGATGGGTGTTTGAGGTCGCAGAGCTGCGTGCAGATCTTGGAGCCACTTTTGTCTTTGGCGCAGATCTGATCGCTTTGCGCCAAGCAATCGGCGTCCGTCTCGCAGCTGCTGCAGAATGTACGAGGGCGGCAGATGTTGCGCGTCGGACCGCGGCTTCCGCAGTGGTACGGCTTGTCCGCGCCGATCTGCGACGCGGGGATGCATTGCCGGTCTTTGGGCACGCCCTTCACGTTGCAGGCGTTGGCGCAGGGCGAGCGCACGAGCGGGCTACAGGTAAAGCCCTGTGCGCAGTCCGCGTCGGCCACGCAGTCCGCGGTGCAGTACGCCTCCAAGTCGTCGGCTCCGGCGCCGATGCACAGAAAGCCGGCCGCGCCATCACACTCTGCATCGCCGCCCGGGCAGCGCGTGTAGAACTGGCCTGGCTTTTGCGGGTGACTCGAGTCGCAGAAGTGACCGGTCACGCCGTCAGCATCCGCACCGCTGACGCATTCGCCAAAGCCCTGACAGTCGTAGTGCGACGTGCAGGCGACGCGGCAGATACCGTCGACGCAGGCTTGCCCGCTCCCGGCATCGCAGTCTGCGTTCGCGCGGCACTCATCGCTCACCGGAGCAGCGGAGTCCGGCGCGCCCGCGTTGCCGGCCATGGCGGCACTCCCTGCTGGCGAGTCGGGCGCGGCAGAGGTCCGACAGTCTGCTTTTAGGCAGGCACTGTTCGAGCATGCCGAACACGTGAACACGACCGCGAGCACCAAAATCAGGCTGCAAAGCGAACCTGAAACGAGGCGGAAAAAACGGCTGCGCTTGACGGGGCGGTCCACGGGGCTACCGTGCTTCATAGTACTTGTTTTCGCTGCCCGAGAGCCATTCTCACTCTGTGTCCGTTTTACGTTAGGCCGACCGCATGAAACCGCCGATTGCCCTGGTCTTGTTCGCTACCGCGAGCTTCGCGGCCGTAGGCGTAGGTTGCTCCAGCAGCCCACTCGCCGGCCCGCCGGAGGCGAGCGAGCCGGAACGCAGCGCGCCGGTCGCAAATGCCGGCGGGCCCGCGCTCGGCGCGGCGGGTGGTCCGGCCGTCGACCTGAGTGGCCCCAAGTCGACGTACGCTGCTTACCCGGCTGGCCCTTACGGCACCGGCCGCGGCGCAACCATTCAGAACCTCAGCTTCTTGGGTTGGAAGCACCCCGATGTAGCGCTGTACGATACCAAGCAGTTCGAGACCGTGCGCTTGTCCGATTTCTACGATCCGGACGGGCACACGGGCGTGAGGGTACTGGCCATCAACGCCTCGGCCGTCTGGTGCGGCGTGTGCCGCGCCGAATATCAGGACATGAATACGAACGGCACCTACGCCTCGTACAAGGCGAAGGGCGTGGAGATATTGGGCACGCTGTTCGAAGACAACGGTTACTACCCGGCCCAACCTCTGGACTTGAGCCGCTGGGGGTCGGTCGCCAATCACGACGTGAAGTTCCCGTTGGTGTTGGACCCGAGCTTCAAGATGGGTGCCTACTTCGACTCCGATGCCACGCCGCTGAACATGCTGATCGACGTGCGAACCATGACCATCATCTCGGTCACCATGGGCTACAGCACCACGTATTGGGATTCGGTACAGACTCAGCTGAATAAGCTGTGAAGCCCGAACGCGCCGTCATCGGCCTTTGCTGCGTTGCGCTCGCTGGCTGCGGCGGAGCCGGGCCGGGCTCGAGCTCTACGAGCCGAGTTGCGCCGCCTGACTTCGAGCTCTCGACCGTGGACGGCCGTAGCGAGCGGTTGAGCGAGCATTTGGGCAAAGAGGTCGTGCTGCTGGATTTTTGGGCCACGTTTTGCGAGCCGTGCCTGGCGTCTATGCCGCACTTGGATGCCCTGTATCGGCGTCACAAGCGCCAGGGCTTCGTCGTGCTCGGCATCGATATCGACGGCCCCGATTCGATCGCCCAGGTGAAGACGGCCGTCGCCAAGCTCGGCGTCAGCTTTCCGATTTTGCTCGATCAAGAGACGCGCGTCGTGGCCCTGTACAACCCGAAGACGAGCGCGCCCTACAGCGTGCTGATCGGGCGTGACGGCCGCATTTTACGAAAGCAGGAGGGCTACACCACGGGCGGCGCGAGCGACGTGGAGGAGGACATCGTCGCGGCATTGGCCGCCCCCGCGCGCTGACCGCTTCGCGCTCAGAAGCGCAGCGTCAGGTCCAAGGCCGCGCCCTCGAACGGCGGGAACACCCGGCACACGCCGCCGACGCACCGCAGCGCGCCGCGGCGCTGTCCGACGAACAGCGAAAGACTCGAGTCCGAGCTCAGCCGATAGCCAACCTGCCCGTTGACGTAGCTGGCCGGCACGGCAGGGTTGGTGTCGTAAGAAAAGCCTAGCGCGGCCGATAGGCGCGCGTCGTAATCGACGCCGAGTAACTCGTCGCCTTCGCTCCAGGGTGCGTCGGGTCCGCCGAGGGTTTGATGGCGCCGGCGGTGCCACCCCTGAAGCTCCAGTGCGAACGGCCCGCCGAGGCTGAGCGCGGCCTTATGGCGCGTGTAGACCTCGCGGTAAAAGACGTGCGTGTCCCCGGTATTGGTCGACAGCTCGCGGTCCGCAGTGTCGAAGCGGCTGCCCACCGAGACGTCCGCCTTGAAGCGCCGATCCTGACTGTGCAGCTCGAAGCCAGCCGCACTGTCCAAAATGCGATTGCGCGTGGCGCGGCTCACTTGGCACGTGTCGTTGGAGGCGGACTCCGCGAACGACTCGTAGTAACCCGCCCAAGCGTAGACACTGGCGGCGCTCGAGAGCGCGAGATCGGACCGCAAGCGGCCTCCGGTGACGCAGGTATTGAAACTCTCGAACTCGGTGTCGAGGAACAACGCTTCGGTGGTGGGCGGCGCGCTCGCGGAAAGCGTGCTGAGCTCGCGCGCGCGTACGGGGCTGACGTTGGCGAGCAGCGGGAAGAAGCGCCGGTAATGCTTGCCCTCGAATAGAAAGCTGAGCGGGCCTTCAAGCAAGCTCACGCTCAAGTAAACGGCTTGACCTGGCGAAAGCTCGGGCGTGGAGCGGTCGGCGGGCGTCAAATGTTGCAACGCGACTTCTAGATACGCATTGCCGTGACCGGACAAGTCTCCGAGCTCGAGCGAGGCGCTGCCGGTCGCCATGCTGGTCGCGCTGCGCACGATGTCATTGGCGAGGGGGGTGCTGCGCTCGAGCAGCGAGCCCTGGAGCGCGACTTTTGCCGACTCACGGCTGAGCTCGAGCTGTGCGCCAAAAATTTGATCTGGCGCATAGCTGCACGTCGCGAAGGTCGCGCAATTGCCCGTGTCGGGCACGAAATCGCTGCTCACTGCGCGCGGCATGCCCGCTTCCAGCACGGACACGAAGCCTCTCGTGACGCTCCCATCGACGCCCAAGGAGCGCCCACTCGCCGGATCGATGCGCAGAGGGTTCAACGTGCCGGCGACCGCCGTAGCGCGCAGCGAGAGCTTGCCCGCGCGCACTCGGGCGGTGGCCCTCGCGCCGCGCAGGGTAGTATCGCTGGCGAGCTCATCGAGCTTGCGCAGGCTGAGCACCAGGCCGCGCCCGAAGGACACGTAGCCGTCGCCCAGGCCGAGCTCTAGGTTGGGCGTGCTGTACGTGGCGTAATACTTCGCCGGATAGAGCCAGTTGATGTAACGGTTCGAGAGCTCGACGCCCGCTTCGTTCACCTTCTGCCGAAAGTAGGCGGGAGCCGAGGCGGAGGCGACGCCCCCCGGGCGGGCCTCCACCAGATCCAGGCCAATTTGCGTGGCGTTGGGCGAGCGAAAGAACCACGCATTGTCGATGCGTACCCCCGCTTGCCACGCGCCTCCGTTGGCTTGCACGTTGACGCGATTATAAAATAGCCCCCAATCGTCATTCGCGCGCGTCGGTACTTGGTTGGCGCGCGCGTCGCGGTTGTCGAAGTTGTAAAGCAGGCTGGAGCTCTCGGTGACATCGAGTGCGACCGGCGCGCTGAAGACTCGAACCGGTTCGAGCGCTCGCGCGCGCGCGGCCAGGCCACACAGCAACGTGGCCATTCCCAGCTCGGAAGCGCGTTTAATCTGCCAGCGCAGCATCGATGAACGGCCAGAGAACGGTCGCTTGATCGCCGAGCAGCTTCTTTTCGATCTTCATGGTGCGGGCGTTGACCACCAGATTCAGAGGGGCGGTCTCGGCAGAGGCGAATGCGCCGAGCTGGTAATCGGGGTCCAGCACCATGGCGTAGTTGGAGGAGAACGTTTCGACCCAGTTGGCTAGATCTTTCACCGTGGCCGGATCTCGCTTGGCATTTTGAAACAGCGTGCCCAGGAGGCGCAGCCCCCGGGGCGCGTACTCATCGTTTTTTGACGATAGTCCCTCGTGCTCCACGCGGCAGGCCGAGCACCAAACCGCGGACGTATCGATCAGCACGAGCCGGACGCCCTTGCTACCGGTCGGATCGTAGTAATCCGCAAAGGCAATGGTTTGCAGCGAACTTGCTTCGTGGCTGACCACTCGAGGATCGCGAAACCCCTGAAAGCACGCGTTGGCGAGCGTCTCTCCCTCTTCGGTGCCGAACGGGCCTGCCGGGTAATCGGGGGCATCGCAGCCACCCGACTGCAGCAGTTCTGGCGGGATGGTGGGCGTGTTGCTGCCGCATGCGAAGCAGGCGAAGCAGGCGAGCACAGAAGACGAGACGCGGGCGAGTCGCGAAGCCACCAGCCGTGCTGCGCTCGGCATGGCTACTTTCGGCGCACGGCGATCGAAGACAGGACCGTGATGCCTCCGCTCGTCGTGTCGATGTGACTCCCGTCCCGGCTCACGCTGCCCTCGGCAACTTGGGTCCACGTGCCATAGGGCGCCCAGGCCTCATCTGCATTCACTCCTTGCACGAACAGTTCGACCTCGGTGCCTGCCGGCCACTTCGGCTTGTTTTTGAGGCTGAGGCGCGCGGGCGGACAGAACGTGGTGCCGAGCGGAGCGGCGGCGTAAGCGAGTTCGAAGCCAAAACTCGAGTCGAGCGCCTTCTGACTCTCCGCCACCGGGATGGCCACGGTTCGAAACACGAGCTCCGAATCCGCGTAGCTCAAGTGATCGAATTCGATCGTCGTCCCCGCCGCGATGACTAGCGTCAGGTCGCCGTTCGTCACTTCGCCGCTGTCCGGGAAAGTGGCCCCGTCCGCGTAATCTGGAAGGGGCAAGGCGACCAGCGCCCCGAGGTTTTGCTTGCCTTTCACGAGCTGGATGGCGAGCTCCGCAAAATCGAACCCGTCGCCGTATTTGAAGGCGGGCAAGGTCAGCTTCGTTTGTGGAGTGACGTCTACGGTCCCGGTGGCGCTGGTCATGCCGTACGTGCATTGATCGGTGCCGCAGATCTGAATTGGCAGCATGGGTACAGCGCCGCCGCGCGGATCGTGAATGACCGCTTGGATTTCGCCCACCGCCGTCGGCTCGGCATCGACGTGATAACCGGGGGGCTTGCAGACCGCCGGGGTCGATCCATCACTGCCCGCGCTTGCTAGCTCGCCGCCGTTTCCGGGCTCGCCGCCGCCGGCACCTGCGGTCCCCGCGCGGAGCGGCGTGCTCGAGGAGCAGCCCGGCGCGAGCGCAAAGCACAGCCAAGCACCAAGCAGCAAGGTTTTAGGAGGCGGCATATCCGCCAAGGTTACACAACGCAGCGTGCTCGCCAACCGGGGCGGGCAGGCCGCGTTTCCGCGGCATTTCGTGAACGGCGAATCTCAGAAGAAGACGCCCATGTACCAGCGCAGGGTCTGTGCGGTGTTGGTCCCGGCGGCGTTGTAATTCAGGACGCGGTTGATGTTGGCCGCCTCGTTGTCCGTATAGCCGAGGCCCTTCATCGGGAAGAGCACGCCGTACTCGATCTTCGTGAAGAACCCGCCGCGCTTCGAGGGGTCGTCGTTCAGGGCGCCGTCCTTCGACTGGAAGTAGACGTTGGCATCGAGCTCCACGCCGAGATCTCGCGCGTGCCCCGGTGCTTGAATGAACTCGGATGCACGCGACCAAACCGCCGTGAGCCCCCCTCCGAGCTTTTGCCCCGAGTTGTCATGCAAGAAGTCGTAGCTGATGCTGGGTCGGAAGTAATACGTCCCCTGCACGCGCGTTAAAATGTTGCGATACAGAATCAAGTCGATGCTGTAGGCGGGGTTGAACCGAAACGTCGAGTCGGTGCGGTTGCCGTGTTGATCCTCCGCACCGCTGTAAGGCGGCGTGAGGCCTTGCACGTCCGCGTCGCCGGAAGCCCAGCCAAAGTTGAAGCCGAGGTGCAGCTTGTCTTCGATCAGATTCTGCGCCATCTCCGCGGCTAGCCCATACTTCCGGACTTTGTAACCCACGTTGTTGGTCGCCGCGTCGTTGGCCGTCGTGCTGATGTTGTCCAGCGAGCCCTGGATTGTCACCGCTTCAGCCTCGAAGCGGAACTTCTTGTACAAGACCTGCAGCCACAGATCAGGAGTCCAGGAGCTCGCGCCGCGGCGTGTAAAGGTGAGGCTGCCCGGCGTGCAATCGAGCGCGGCCGCGCCGGAATTGCAGTCGCCGGTGAACGTGGGGAGCGTGCTGTTGGTGTCGTCTGCCAGCAGCTGGTGGCGGTACATGACCTGCAAACCGCCATTGATGACGACGTTGCCCTTGGCCAGCGCCAGCCGCGTCAGCTCGCGACTCTTCCGCCGGGCGATGGACACCGTGTACTGCGTGACGTCGTCAGACTGCGCCACATCGTACGGTTGGCCGCGGTAAATACCCAAGCTGTCGCTCGTGGCCCCTTCATTCACGAAGTCCCAGGAGCCGGTCACGTACAGATCGAGCGGCTTGATGCCCGTCGTGAACTGAATGCGATCGATGGTCGACTGATAATTGTCGTCGTAGCCGTCGCCCGAGTTGTTCAAGATGCCGAGGCCCCAATGATTGGGCATGCGGCCGAAGCGGAGCTCGCCCACGGGCGTGGCGTACTCTGCCCAGGCCCGCTTAACCACCAAGCTGTCGCGTAAATTGTTGACGCCCGAAGTGGGCGCCTCCGTCGTGGTGGTACCAAAGCTGGTGGGCGTGTAGCCGCTGCGCGCGGCGACGGCGTAGCCGGTGCCGGAGGGAACGTTGCGATATTCGCTCGGCGTCGAGCCGAGCACGATGTTGTCGAACAGATCAATCTGGCTGATGACGCGCAGGTTGTCCGAGATGTGGAGCTCGGGGTCGAGGCGGAAGCGCAAGTTTGCCCCCGCCTGCGTGCCACTCTTGCAACCGTACGTGGCGCGCGTGGCGCCGGTATCGCTGCCGTTATTCGTTTCGTCCTGAGTGCACAGGGAAGGACCGTGCGGGTTCGCCGCATTGTCGTTGAAGAAGTTGTCGGCCGGTTGCGGCCAGATGGCAGTCTCGGGGGTGTCCTTGCGACCGAGCGCAAACTGATAAAACATCTCCGCGCGCACGCGGAAGTTGCCGTGCAGCTCGAGCACGGGACGAGCGTGCGCCCACCAATCTTCGGCGAAGACCTCATGCTCGCCGGTGCGCGCCACGTCGCTCGGGCGTTCGTTATTTTGACGGCGAAGCTCCGCCGCGTCGTTGCCTGGCTCGGGCCAGGCGGGCAGCGGCGCAAAGGAACCGCTTGGAGCGCCCGGAGCGGGCGCAGCGGGAGCCGTCGCGTCTTCTGCGCTCGGGGTCACGGTGGCATCACTGCCAGGCGCACTGTCGTTCACGGTCGGCTCGCCACTCTGCTCGGCCGCGGCGCCTCTTGGAGAGCTCTCGGAGGCGGGGGCTGAGGGCTTGGCTTGGGCTTCCGCAAGCGTCGGGCTGACCAAAAAACCGAGCGCGATTAGAGAGGCAACGGAAGCTTGTTTCATGCGGATCTTCGCTCGGTACCGGCGGCAGACCCGGGGGGTTTCGCACGCGCGGCGGAAGACTGTCAACCACGCGGCCTGGAGCTCGACAAAGTCCGGGTATGACGGCTACTTGCGAAACGCGACCATCAGCTCCGTGCCGAGCTCGGCCGCATGTTGGCCGAGCTCGGGGGCGGGTAACTCGAGTGCGGACATGGTCTTGGCCACGTCAGCGAGCTCTCGCTGCATTGACCAGCCAGGGGTTACGGGTAAGCCGAGCGAGCTCCGGAACGTCTCGCCGAGTTCGATGGCGGACCCATAACGGAACAGAGGGTCTTTGGCCAAGGCGCGCGCCATCAAGAGGTCCAAGACCGGCGGCGCGCCCGGTAACACCGAGCTGAGCGGGGCCGGAGCTTCGTCGATTTGAGCCGTGCGGACCATCACCTCGTTCCGCTCGGGGCGGTCGAACGGCGTGACCCCGCTCAGCATTTCATACAAAACGATGGCCGCAGAATACAGGTCGGAGCGGGCATCGAGGGGCTTATTCAAGACCTGCTCGGGGGCCATGTACGCGCCGGTGCCGGGCGCCATGCCGCCCGTGTTCTTGACCTCTTCGGCCGATATTTGGGCGATCCCAAAGTCCGTCAGCTTCACGACGCCATCGCCGCGCACGAGCACGTTGGAGGATTTGATGTCGCGGTGCAGGATGCCGAAGCCGTGAATGGAGGCCAATGCACCCAAAAGCTGGGCGAAATAGTGCCAAGCCTGCGCCAGCGGCAAAGCTGGAAGCGGACGCTGCCCGCGCCGCGATTCGATGCGCACCCGCTCGATCAAATCGCTCAAGGGCTCGCCGTGAACGAGCTCCATCACCAACGCCAGCTGCCCGTCGAAGTCCGACAGCCCAAAGAAGTGCACGATGTTCGGGTGCGATAGCCGCGCGAGCGCGGTGGCCTCACGAACGAAGAGCTTGCGCGCCCGTGATTTCCCCTGGAGTAAGGGATGTAGCAGTTTGACGGCGATCGGATGCGGCGGCGTGCCGGCGAACCGGCCGGCGGGATTGTAATACAGCCAGCCGCGATAGACGACCCCCATGCCGCCCTCGCCGATGGTGTGCCCGAGCACCGCGCGGCCCCAATCTTCGAGGTCGAGCTCGGCGCCCGCGCCGATCAGCAGCTTGGCTTTGACGATGGCGCTGCCACAAAATGGGCAAAAGCGCGCTTCGTCGACCACGATGCTCTTGCATGCCGAGCACACCGCCACGTGCCGAGCATATCGTACATTGGGTCGCGCGTGGGTGGACGCGTGCTCGCGTACGTTGCGATGCCGCGGCTGAGCGTCGTTGCGCTTCGATAACGGCTTATCTGCTGGAACGTGCGGGCGCGAGCGGCATTGCGGAGCGCGGCGTGTCTGTGAGAGCCTCAGTCTGATTCTGCCGAGTATGGCCCTCTCGTGCGCGGCGGTCGTCAGGAGGAAAGCACCGTTGGTCCGCAAACTTCGCACGTTCCTCGCACTTCCGTGCGAGCCGTCATTCAGCATCTGCAAGGGAGCGCGCCCGACCCGACTCGTCAGCGGCGTAATATTGGCGGTCGCGCTGTTCACGCACGCCCGCGAGGCGCGCGCGCAATCGGTCAGCGGCGACTTCGCGCTCCAACGCTTCGACCCCGCGCCGGGTGCGCACAATTATTTCACTACGCGCGGGGCCCGCACCGACGGCAAGATGGTGTGGAGCCTCGGCTTGATGGCGAACTACAGCTTTCGCCCGTTCGACGTGCGCACGTGCACGGTGAGCAACGCGGACGACCGGGCCAACGGTCTGACCTGCGGCGATCCGGTCGCGCGCAGCATTCGCACGTTGAAGGTGATCGAAAACGAGTTCACCGGCAACTTGATGGGCACGCTCACGCCGTTCCCAAGGCTGCAGCTTGGCCTGAACATTCCCATCTCCTACGTGAAGGGTCAGGGGCTCGACCCGGTCACGCTCTCCAATACCGTGGATGGCATCAGCAAAGCCGGCTTGGGCGACCCGCAGCTGGAGGCCAAATTCCGGCTCGCCGGCGCAGCGACGGATCCGTTCGTGGTCGGCGCGGCGGCCTTCGTCACGGCGCCGCTCGGCCACGCCACGGCCAAAAATGACTATATCGGCGACACGCTGCCGAGCGCAGGGCTGCGCCTGATTTTGGACGTCGAAAGGGGCCCGTTCTCCGTGGGCGCCAACCTAGCGGGCGTGTTTCGAGACAAGGGTCAAGTCGGCACTTCCTCCGTGGGTTCGGAAGGGCGCTACAGCGTGGCCGCGGGCTTTCGGATCGGTCCGGTGATTCGCGTACTGGTAGACGGTTTTGGAACGACGCGCTTTTCCTCGGTACAAGGCGAAAACACGCTCGAGCTCGACGGCGGGTTTCAAATCGTGCCGCTGAGCTCAGCGCTGGCGATCGCGCTGGGCGCTGGCACGGCGCTCGTGGATGGCGTGGGCGTGCCCAAGTTTCGTGGCTTCTTGGGCTTGACCTACGCGCTCGAAAAGCGCGATCGCGACGGCGACGGCATCGACGATTCAGTCGACCAGTGCCCGACGGAAAAAGAAGACCTGGACGGCAACGAGGACTCCGATGGCTGTCCCGATCCGGACAACGATCTGGACACCGTGCTCGACAAGCAGGACAGGTGCCCGGACCAGCCCGAAGATCAAGACAACTTCGAAGATCGCGATGGCTGCCCCGATCCGGACAACGACAAGGACGGCATTCCCGACGTATCTGACCAATGCCCCATGGAGGCCGAGACCAAGAACGGCTTCAAAGACGACGATGGTTGTCCCGACGAAGCCGACAAGGACAACGACGGCGTGCCGGACGCGCGCGACCAATGTCCCGATGCGGCAGAGGACACCGACGGCTTTCAAGACACGGACGGCTGCCCCGATCTCGACAACGACAACGATGGTATCCCCGACGCGCAAGACGAGTGCATCGACGAGCCGGAAACCAAAAATAAGTTCGAGGACGAGGACGGCTGCCCTGACGATGCAAAGGCCGGTAAGAAGAAGGCCAAGTGAACCCGCGGCGAGTTGGAGCAGGGGCGGCGGTGATGATGTCCTCCCTCGCTTGCGGGGCGCCCGGGGGCGGCGCTGGCGGAAGCAGCGCAGCGAATGAGCAGCATCCGCTGATCGGCGCCCCAGCACCGGCGTTCGAGCTGCCCTCTGCGAGCGGTGAACATACGGTGAGTCTCGCCAATTACGCGGGCAGGCCGGTCGTGATCGATTTCTGGGCGACGTGGTGCACGCCTTGCCGCGAGTCCTTTCCCGCCTATCAGCGCATCGCCGAACGCTACGGCAGTAAGTTGACCGTGCTCGGCATCAGCGTGGACGACGACTTTGCCGGCATCTCGAAATTTGTGCGCGAGACCGGCGCGCACTTCCCGATTGCCTGGGATGACGGTCAGATTGTCTCCAAGAGCTATCAGCCGCCGACGATGCCCACGAGCTATGTGGTGGACGGAAGCGGCGTGGTGCGCTTCGTACACTCCGGCTTCTACTCTGGCGAGGAACAGCAACTCGAGTCTGAACTCGACGCTTTGCTGCAATAAAGCGCGCCCTTGTCGGCCATGTTTCGGCAAGCGACCGGTCCGCGTTCATAAGCAGACATGTGGGTCGGGGGCCGCCGCGAGCGCACTGAACTCGAGCCAAAAGGGACGATTAGGGTTGCGGATTCGCGTAGACGGCAGATGCTGAGAGCTTCGGAAATCCATCGATGCGTTGGTTACGCCGCTCGCTGCTCACTCTGGCACTGGTGCTCCCCGTGTCCTCCCTAGGCGCAAGCCCGGGCCTGGATACGTTGTTGGAGCAACTCGAGCACAGCGCCGACTTTCGCGTGCGTGTGGCGGCCGCTCTGCAGCTCGGAAAGTCGCTCACCGGCGACGCGGCGGCTCCGCTCGAGGCCGCGCTCGACGACCCCAACGCCTCGGTGCGCATGGCCGCCGCCGCGGCGCTCAAAAACTTGGGCGAGCAGCGCGCGCTCGAGAGCTTGAAAGCACATCGCACGGACATGTCACAGAGAGTGCGCCTAGAGGTGAAAGGCGCCATTCAATCGCTCGAAGAACAGCGCATCACGGGCCCGAAGACCAAGGTGCTCGTAAAAATCGGCAGGATGAAGAACGACTCGGGCGTCAGGTCGACCAAAATCGAAGCTGAGCTTGCTGACTCGTCACGCCAAAAGTTGAGTGAGCTGCTCGGCGTACGCGTACTCGGCGTCGCGGAGGAGCCCACGTCGAAGCTTCGCCGAGTGCCGCTGGTGATGGTCACGGGAAATATTCAAGAGCTGACGATCGCCCGTCAGGGCAGTTCCATCGTCTACTCGGCGCTCGTGGAATATGTTGTCCACACCATGCCCGAGCACTCCCTCGCCGCCACGGTGACGGGTCGCGCCAGCGCTACCGCCAGCGCCCAAGACGCAAGCAGCGCGGCAAGATCCGCCGAGCTCCGCCGATCGGTGCTGGAGGCCGCGATCGCCAGTGCCCTCCGCCGCGCTCCGCCCGCCCTGATCGCCGCCGCGCGGCTTTAGTGGTCATCGGTCGCAGAAGCCCGTCGGCGCCACGCTCGCGTCGAGCTTGTCACCCGCGCCGCGCGACGGTACGCGGCTGGCACGCCTATGCTGCCTCGTGTCCTGTTCATCTCCAAGCCGATCGCGCCGCCGTTTCATGACGGGAGCAAGTGTTTGGTCCGGGACGTGGCGCGCCATCTGACGCGCATCGATCCGATAGTGATGTCCATGGCAGGCGCGCCCGGGCTGGACCCGGCGCAGGGCGCGCGTCCGGTGCAGTCTGTCCGTGCATATGGCGCGCCGGGTGGATTCACGCCGGCTTTCACCGCGAATTTACGAGCGGCGGCGTGGGTGCTCTTGGCCTCGCGCGCCACCGTTTGGCACTTCGTGTTTGCGCCGAACCCGCGCACGAGCGGCGCGGGGCGCTGGTTGCGCCGGCTGCGAGGTGTGCCGGTCGTGCAAACGGTCGCGTCGCCGCCGCGCAGCTTTGCCGATCCGCAGGCGTTGTTCTTCGGCGACGTGCTGGTGGCGCAAAGCGCTTGGACGCAGCGCTCGATCGAAACGAGCTACGAAGGCTCGGGGCTGCGCGCGCCGCGCATCGCGGTGATCCCGCCGCCCGCGCCCGAGCTGCGGACTCCGGGCGCCGACGACATCGCGCGAGTGCGGCGCGAGCTACGGCTCCGGCCCGAACAACGCTACGTGCTCTACCCGGGTGATCTCGAGACGAGCTCGGGCGCGCAAGCGACGGCGGAGCTCGCGGAACGCTTGCCAGCGACGTTGCCCGACTTGATCACCGTTTTTGCCTACCGCCGCAAATCGCCACGCGCGCTGGACGTGGCGCAGCGCTTGTCGGCTCGGCTCCCCCTGAAGAGCACGCGTTTCGTAGAAAACGCACCTGACATTTTGGCGTTGCTGGCGGGCGCAAGCGCGGTGCTCTTTCCGGTCGATGATCTGTGGGGCAAGGTCGACTTGCCGATCGTGCTGCTCGAGGCGATGTCGCTCGGGGTGCCGGTGCTCGCGCTCGATCACGGTCCGCTCCGAGATCTGGAGGGGGTGCTGAAAGTGCCGAGCTTGACGCTCGACCCCTGGCTGCAGGCGCTCGTCACGCTGTCCGGTGACCCCGCCCAAGGCTTGCAAATTGCGGAGGCGCAACGCGTCGCAATCAACCTCCGCCACCGCGCGGCCACCGTCGCGCGCGCCTACGAAGACCTATACTTAGAGCTGGTCAATTCACGAGCGCGCGGCGAAGCGTGACGTAGTCTTCGGCTGCGTAAAACTCCAAGAGAGCGGCGATCCGAACGACCAAGTCCGCGCGCATGGCTGGATCTCGCTCGGCCGTGTGCGGGTCGAGGAGGGCGCTCACGAGGTCGCGCTCGGCCATGGTCTGGAGGAGCGCGCGCGTGTCTGGGCGCACCAAAAGCAGCCCGCGCAGGCTCGCACCTAGGTCGCCACAGAGCACCAACCCGGCGCGGTCCGCGCTCATCTGCATCAGTCGGTGGGTGGCGATCAGATGTTCGTTCACATGCGACAATGCGCTCGGAGGCGAGGGCACAGGATCCTTCTGCCGGCTGCGCTCGAGGCGCACCAGCGCCTCGAGGCCGCGACGGATGGCGGGCTCCGGGATCTTCTCTAGAGCCCTCGTCGCGGGCGCACCGAGCGGCATGCCTTGCAACAGGGGTAGCAAGCCGAGCAGCAGCTCGACGCCACCTTTGGTACGCGCAAAAGCGCCGGCCCACACGTCGTGCGAGGTCAGGCGCGTCTGGCCAAGCTTCAAGTGCAACGCCTCGGCGCCGATGGCGAAGTAGAGCTCTGCTTCACTCATCGAGAATGACGACCTCGGATCGAGGTGATCTTTGCCGAGCAGGATGTATGGCGCTTTGGCTTCGTAGCCGCGCAGGCCGATCGACTTTTTACCGCGTGACACGTAGGCATGGAGCGTGGGCAATGAGAAAGCCAGGCGCGCGGCATCGAGGGCGCGCCGAGCCGCGGGGTACTCGCAGGCGTCCAATGCCTCGCAGTAGTCACTGAGCGCGTCCTGATCCGGCTCGGGGCTGTTCGCGAGCAGCTTCTGAGCCCCGGACACCCGGGAACGCTGGCTGCGTGCCAATGGATGAGTGAGCACGTCCTCGATCAGCGGAT
>CAXSGJ010000082.1:13510-16771 GCA_964236865.1 uncultured Polyangiaceae bacterium | reverse complement strand
GGCTTACCTCTGAATCGGGCTTACCTCTGAATCGGGCTTACCTCTGAATCGGGCTTACCTCTGAATCGGGCTAAGTTAGCTTGAGACATTCGACCTGCCGTCCACGCGCAACTCTAAACAGACTTCTATTTGACCCGCACCGCGACGATCCCGCCGCGCGCCGCTGGCAGTGAATGGCTATGCTGCTTGGTCCCCTCCGCTCTCCCGTGTTCCCTGAGAAGGCCACCGATGGAAATCGGCAAGGCAAGCATGAAAGTTTTAATCAGAGGCAAGGATTTCAAGAATATGAATACCGAGTGTGGGCGTCATACTTAAGCGCGCAGCGTGAACGGCCGCAGAGCACGCGCCCGCGCTATTCGCGTCGCTTTCAATCGGGCTAAGTTTTCAGTCGGGGTGAGCTTTCAATCGGGCCAAGTCTGCGAGACATCCGGCCGTCCGCGCGCAACTCTGAACACACCGCTCCGGAGGCCTCCGGGGGTCAAAGGCTTGATGCGAACGTCAGCGAACTGACTTCATGAGGGGCTGGGTACGGCCAGAAGCTTAACGAGCGCCGCCTGGCAAGTTCGGAGGTTTGGCGGACACCGGCGCGATGCGCACTCTTATGCGCGCACCGGAGCGCAGCGAGTACGACGCGCCTCGCGATACCGGCTGGCATCATTGCTGCTCAGTGAAATACCAGAAGTACGCGCCTTCGCCGCGCCTCGCCAGCCGGGCGCCTCGACCGCGATCTTCGACCGACTTAGCCGTTCGAGGGCCCTTGGCTCGAATACAACCCGTGCTCTCCGATGTACGCCAGCACGGCGCGCGGGACGACGCCCGCGAGCACGGCGTCGCTGTCGGACGAGCCGCGCCGAAGCAGCGCTTCGCGAATGCGCGTCGAAGAGACGTCAGGCAGCAGCGCCGCGTGCGCGCTGGGGTGCGGGTACCCAGGGCGGGCTACGACGTAAGGCGGCGAAAGCTCACTGATTCGATCGAATGCATGCCACTTGGAGGTGTCGCCCAGCACGTCGCTACCGATCAGGATCCGCAGCGCCCAATCCGGGTGGGCCGATGCCAAATGCTCGATGGTTCGCAGGGTCAAGCTCGGAGTTCGCAGCTCGCGTTCGACGGTGCACACCTCGACCCCCGCGATGCCAGCAAACGACAGCTCACACATCCGCACGCGGTGCTCGAAAGGCGTGAGCCGCTTGTGAAATGCGTGCTCGAATACGGGCACCACCAACACGCGCTCGAAGGCCGCGACCTTCAGCGCATAGACCGCGGCCAGCACGTGGGAAATGTGTGGCGGGTCGAAGCTCCCGCCATAAATTGCCACCGCTGTTCGCATCCGTGCAGAGAAGCCTAGAGCGTTTCAATGAGCGACGCCCGCAGATTCGGGCGCCTCGTTTCAGCGCAGTGACCACGAGTGAGATCGAGCTGCGGTTTGACAGGAGGAAACCGGCGGCGCACGCTCGCTCGATGTCCTGGGTAGGCCTGAGTTCGAGGATTTTTATTTTTCTTGGAACGGTCGGGTGTGCGGGAGGACCGGTGCTCACGGCGCGGCCTGAAGATGCCGCCGCGCCGTATGATTTCTATCGCGGGCTCGTGCCCGAGAAGCGTCGTTGCAAGCAAGACGTCCCCCTGTTGCAAGCGAGTGAAGTGGGAACGCGCGCGTTTCACGAGGTGAGCGCGGTGTCCGCAACGTGCTACCCGGGCGCGCCCGACGTCTGCCGGCGGAGGTTGAGCGAGCGCGCTTGCGAACTGCACGTAGACGCGCTCATTCTGGACGAGTCGACAGGCGGTGGCACACCCCCGGGGGCTTCTGGGCAATCGGCGATTGCCCTCAGTGCACGCGCTGTTAACTGGGACGCCGCCCAGCATTGAGCGCGTCGAGGGCGGCCTGCGCCGCGCATCGTCACGGCTGAAAGGCGCGCAGCGAGGAGAGCGCTAGCGTCCAAGTTCAGGACGGCGAGCGTGGGGGCCACCGGCGCCGATGATCAAGCCGAATCGCGGCACAGCATGGCGTCGACCGAGGGCAACGGCCGCCCGCGGCCAAGTAGTCGACGCGCAGCGCCGAGCCTGGCGGATGCATGCCACACGCGCTCTCATTGCCGGCCGGGTAAAGCCGTCCCAAGCGATGCTGACGGCCGCGGCGTCTTCGACTTTGATCACAAAGGGGGAGGTCAGAGGCTTGCGTCTCGACGCGTCACGTCTAGCCGGTGTCGTCCTCTAGGTAGCGCAGCACTAAATCCGTGATTTCGTCGACCAGCGTGGCCGAATCCAAACCAGGCGGCCGCTCCAACAAGCAAGCGAGCATGGTTGCGCGGACGGCTTGATAAATCACGAACGCCGCGGCGTCCAAGTTCTTGCGGCGGATGCGCACGTTCGCCAACCCGAGAAAGCTGCGAATCGCGGTGATGATGCGCAGGTCGAAGGCCTGAACGCGCGCGGTGGGCGTGACGCGCAGGCCTTCGACCACCAGCAACCGGTGCAGTGCCGGCGCGGCGCTGTGGAGCTCGAGCAGACCTTCGATGACGCCCCGTGCCACATCGCGATCCGAGCCATAGGCACCGCGCGTGAGCACGCGGCTCATCATTTCTTGAGCTCGCTCGAACTCGCGATCCTGTAGGGCGTCCAAAATGGCGTCGCGGTTGGCGAAGTACTGATACAGCGTGCCAACGCCGACCCCGGCGACTTGTGCCACGCGAGAGGTGGTCGCAGCGTCCGTACCTTCCTGCTCTAAAACGCGAATCATGCCGTCGAGAATGGCCTCCCGAGTGGCCTTGCCGCGCTGCTGTTTCGGCCCCTTTCGTGCGGTATTGCTCTCGTGGCGTTTGTTCATGTGAAACCCGAATCGCACGCGAATAGCGCGAGCCCCTTTCGGTCCGCATGATTCATTCACGCGAGCCGCAGTGTCGTGGCTTCCGAACGCTAACACGGATCTAAATCATGACTCTACGCTTCGCGGCTGATCGACGCTCCCTGATTTGGTCTTTGATTTTATTCCCCGCGTTGCCCGTGATGGCGTTTTGCAGACCGAGCACCGCGCCTTGGCTGTTCCCGCTCGCTCTCTATCTCGCTTACTCTGCGGGGGTGCTGACGCACAATCATCAGCACCTGTCAGTTTTTTCCGGCAGGCGCGCCAACGCCGCGTATTCCGCGTGGCTCTCGTTCTTTTACGGTTGCCCCGTCTTTGTTTGGTTACCGACGCACAATCAAAATCACCACCGGTACCTGAACGGCCCGGGCGATGCCACGCGCACCTCGCAGTACGCCGGCGGG
>CAXSGJ010000082.1:0-13500 GCA_964236865.1 uncultured Polyangiaceae bacterium | reverse complement strand
GTCGCGCTCGGCCGTCGCGCAGGTCCGCGCGATCCGCCAGTACGTCGCGCACCAGCGCCGTCGAGGCAGCGTGCAGCTGCGGCAAATCATCGTGCAAACAGCGACCGTCGCAATTGGGCACGGGGCGGCGCTTGCGCTTGCCATCCTCGTTTGGGGTCTCGGTCGCGGCGCGCTCACCTACGCCTTGGCATTGGGCATTCCGGCGCTCTTCGCACCTTGGGCGATGATGTTCACCAATTACGTGCAACACGTCGGCTGCGACCCACACTCGCCGGACCACTATTCGCGAAACTTCGTCAGCCCCGCCGTGAATTGGCTGGTCTTTCAGGCCGGCTACCACACAGTCCACCACGAGCACGCGGCCGCTCATTGGAGCACATACCCCGCGCTCCACGCCGCGCGCGCGGCGGGCCTCGACCCGGCGCTCAACGAACACTCGATTCTGACATTTTGCTTCAAGCGCTACGTGCTGAATGCCCGGGGCACCGCGCCGTCGCAACGCGCGCAACCGGAGCGCGCCCGTCTCACCCAGACGACTTGACGCCGTCACGACTGGGATTGGGTTGATGGTCGCACAGCGCACGCAGGTCATCCGAGCCTCCGGCGTCGAGTGTCGATTGCGAGTCAGTTTGATTGTTCATGTCTTCGAGTACGAATCGCAATCGGCCGCCGAAGGCTGCGCCGTGCTGAGAACGCCACGTGACCATCGCTCAATCTAAACTGGTCATGGACAGGCCCGTGCATCGGAAGCGCTGGTCACCGCGGTCGCAGCACGCGAGGGCGCTTCATCGAGCTAATGATCAAGCAGCGCGGACCGCAGGGGGTTCGAGCCATAGCCGATCTAGCGCTCATGCGCAGACCGACACGTGGTCGAAGCTCGAGGTCTCGGGCGTGCGTGATCGCCCAGCGCGACTCAGCCTCACCCTGTTACAGAAGGCCTCAGGCTCTCAACGCTCGACGAGGGTGCCGAACAGCATGAGCCCGCCGGAAATGAAGACGAGATCGAAGACGCCCATGAGCTTGAAATAGTCGGCGAGTTCGGCGACGGGGGCGCCGTTCAGGAGCTCGCGGGTGGCCGCGACGGCGGATAGGAGGGTGGGAGAAAGGAGGGGGAATAGCACCACGGCGAGCAGCAAATCACGCGCGTGAGTGCGCACGGTCATGGAGCCAAAGAGCGTGCCGGAGGCGGCGATGCCTGGCGTGGCGAAGAGCGCAATGCAGAGCAAGCCGGGGCCCACGACGCCAAGGTCGAGCGCGAAGAGCAACGCCGCGGTCGGCATCACGACGCATTCAACGATCACGAGGAACAGCAGCACGCCCAGCGCTTTGCCGGCAAAGATCGCGCTGCGCGAGAGCGGCGCGACGAGCAGGCCGTCGAGCGCGGATTCGTCTCGCTCGCGCTGCCAAGTCTTGCCGAGTGCCAATACCGCGGAAAAGGCCAAGGATAACCAAATCACGCCAGAGGCGACGATGCGGCCACTCGCGGGGCCTCCAAAGAACGCGAGCGACGCCATGATCACGACTAACAGCGCAAAAAAGCCGCTGGTGATCACGACCTCCCCGGTGGAGAGCTCGATCGCGAGGTCCTTGTAAAGGATGGCGCGGGCTTGGCCGAGCCAGCTCAATGGACGGCGCGGTAGCGCTTGCAACGCGTTGCGCGTAACCGCCTCACTCGTGGGACCAGCGGTCATTGACCCGATACTAATACCCGATGCTAGGCTCGGCGCATGGCCGAAATTCGCGTCGAGCACGTGTTCAAATGCAGCGAAGAGACGTTCTGGACCAAAGTGTTTTTCGACGATGACTACAACCGCCGGCTGTTTCAGGAGATCCTGAAGTTCCCCGCTTGGCGCGTGGCAAAGAGCGAGGAGCGCGGGGACGAGGTCCACCGTACGGTCGAAGCGTCGCCACCGATTGGAGATCTGCCAGGGCCGCTAAAGGCAGTGATTGGCGACAACGCCGGCTACGAAGAACGCGGCGTGTTCAATAAGGCAACGCGTCGCTACCGGGTTCAAGTCGTGCCGAATCGGATGAGTGACAAGATCAGTGTCGTGGTCGAGATGTGGACGGAGCCCATGGGCGACCAGCAGTGCAAACGCCTGGCGCGCGCGACGGCAACGGCCAAGATTTTCGGAGTCGGCGGCATGCTCGAGAAGAAGCTGCTCAGTGATCTGGAGCGCAGCTACGAGAAGAGCGCTGCGTTCACCAACACGTTTGTCGCCGAAAAGGGCTTGTGACAGCGCGGCGCGCCGTCGTTGGCGGCGCCCTGAGTCTCGGGACGGGCTGACGCGTTTCCGAGATGTCTACCGCCTGCGCTGCGCCGACGGAGGCGCTGAACGTTCAGGCCTTCGCGGACGCTTTGGCTTTGGCCGGCGCTTTGGTCGCTTTGGGCTTTTCCGCCTTGGCCGGCGCGGCTTTGGCGGGCGCGGCTTTGGCGCTCGCTTCGGCGCGCTTGCTGGCGCGCGTGGCGGCGGCGTGCAGGTCGAGCAGTTGCGGGAGCGGGTAAGCCGCGAGCTTGGACGCAAAGCCCTTGTCCGCGTTGCGCTTCTTCAGCTCTACGATTGAAGCGACCAGCTTGTCCCGGCTGCCGAAGCGCTGTTTGGCGTCGGTGAGCGTGTCGTGCAAGCGAGCGAGCTTCGCATTCGAGACGCGCCCGAGGCCCTTACCCGAGCTCACGCGATCCAACCAGAGGTCAGCGGTGGCGAGCTGTTGTACGGCGGCGACGAGCTTTTCCTTCGATTCGAAGCGCTCTTTGACTAGGCTGACGGGCGTCTTTTTCATGATTCCGACTCCGGCCCAAGAAGGGCCACACGAAGGGCGCGGTTTCTAGCAAGCGCCGAGCAGTCTGGCAACAGGAAGCGCGGTTCGGCCCGAAAGCCGACCGACGCCCGCCCCATGACGCCCCTGGCCCTGCGTGCTACCGCCGCGCGCATGACTCTGCGTATGCGCTTCGCGCCCTCGCCAAGCGGCTATCTGCATATTGGGAATGTGCGATCCACGCTCTTTACCTGGCTGTGGTGCAAAAGCCAGGGCGGGAAATTCGTGCTCCGGGTCGAGGACACGGACCAGGAGCGCTCGAGCATCGACAGTGTGCGCGCGGTGCTCGACGACCTGAAGTGGCTGGGCCTACAGTGGGACGAAGGGCCAGAGGTCGGGGGGCCATTTGCGCCTTACTTTCAAAGCGAACGCAAGGGGCTGTACCGCGAGCACACCGAGCTGCTGATCCGGGAGCGTAAGGCCTACCGCTGCTACTGCACCAAGGAGGAGCTCGACGCGCAGCGCGAGGCGCTCAAGGCCGCGAACCCGAAAGCGAACTTCGTCTACCCCGGAACCTGTCGGGATCGTACGGACCAACCGGGCGTGCCGTTCGTGGTGCGGTTTCGATCACCAACGACTGGCACCACGGATTTCAATGATCGCGTCTTCGGGCACATCAGCACGCCGAATTCTGCACAGCAGGATTTCGTGCTCCTCCGCACTGATGGCTATCCGCTGTACAACCTGGCCGCGACCATCGACGACCACCTGATGGAGATCACGCTGGTGGCGCGCGGCCGCGATCACATCGGCAACACCCCGCAGCAGATTTTACTGTACCGAGCCTTCGGTTGGGAGCCGCCGGAGTTCGCGCATTTACCCATGATGCTCTCTTCCAAGGGCGAGAAGCTCAGTAAACGCAACGGCTCGGTCAGCGTGAAGGAGTACCGCGACAAGGGTTTCACGCCGATGGGCGTCCTGAACTACCTGGTCCGCTTTGGCTGGTCCTCGGGCGATCGAGAGATCTTTAGCCGCGAGCAGTTAGTTGAGCTCTTTTCATGGGAGCACGTGAACAAAGGTGACGGTAAGTTCGACGATAAAAAGTTTGCTGACGTCGCCTTCGAACAGCTCAAACAACCGTCACTGACATCGCTCGATGATTACGCGTCGTGGGTAAAACCTTTCCTCGCCTCGCGCGGCATCGAGCACCCGGACGACGCACTACTACTGCGCGCCATTCCGGGCGTGCGCGAGCGTGCGCGAACCCTCGTCGACGCGGCCCATGACCTCGATTTCTACTTTCGTGAGCCACCCGAGCTCGACGAAAAGGCGCGTCAAAAATTTCTCACATCGGCAGCCGGCCCGCACTTGCAGGCGCTCCATGCGTTGTTCGAGGGCGAGAGCAGCTGGCAGCCGGAAGCGCTGGAGGCCGCGCTCAAGGCGTGGGTCGAAGGTGCGGGGCTGACGATGAAGGACGTGGCTCAGCCGGCGCGCGTGGCCCTCACTGGACGCAGCGCCAGCCCACCCTTGTTCGAAGTGATGACAGTTTTGGGCAAGCCCATCAGCTTGGCGCGCCTCGCGCGCGCCGCCGAGATCGCTCGAGGCAGCTGACGACGATGCTGCCAACCCCGGTTCTCCGGCAGATCTTTTTGCCGACCGTCCACTTGCCAACGGCGCACATCACACCGCTGTCCTGGTTCGACTCTTTCCTCGGTTATCCACCGATCAAAGCCTTGATTCCGATCCCGATCGTGGCCGCCATCGCGCCGGTGATCTGGCTGTTTTTTCGAGACACTTGGCGCGCGTTGGACGCGGAGGCGGAAGCGGCCCGAGCACGCGGCGGCCTCGACTACCGCCGCCCGGCGGCCTGCCTCATCATCGTCGCGCTCGTGCTCACGTTACAGGAGTACTACGGCGGGCGCGGCTTTTACGACAGTTGGTTTAGACCCTGGCTCGTCGAGCTCGAGGCACATGGACATCCCCGCATCCACTTGGCCAAGTACGACGAGTACTACAGCTATTGCTGGTGGGTCGCCTCACGCATCATCGGCTACGTGCTGATCCCCTTCCCCCTCTGGAAGTTACTGTTCCCCGACGACAGTCTGCTCGACATGGGGCTTCGCGGGCGTGGCTTCACGAAGCACATCTGGATCTACGGCTTGTGCTTGGCGGTGGTCGTGCCGGCGATGTGGCTCGTGTCTTCTCAGCCCGACTTCGGCAACTACTATCCGTTTTATCACCTGGCATCGCGCAGCTGGTTCGACTTCATCATCTGGGAAGCCATCTACTGGGTGCAATTCTTGTCCCTCGAGCTATTTTTCCGCGGCTGGATCCTGGGCGCGCTGCGGAAGGCGATGGGGGCCGGTGCCATCTTCGTGATGGCGGTGCCGTACTGCATGATCCATTACGGAAAACCGTATTTGGAGGCGCACGGGGCGATCGTCGCGGGCATCGTCTTGGGCTCGCTGGCGATGCGCACACGCAGCATCTATTCGGGCTTTCTCGTCCACATTACGGTGGCCTTCTCCATGGACTTCTTGGCGCTTTGGCGACGCGGCGCCTTGCCGAAAGTGTTTTGGAACTGAGCCCAAGGGCTGGGCAAGACCCGTCGCGGGCGGGAACCGAGGCGCGGCGGCGGCCTACCCAACGAGGCGCTCGTGCCTTGTCCAATGTGACGGCGACGCGCCGAGCTCAGCCGCGAACTTTGCGCCCCCCGGGCTGGCGTTCCCGGCTATATTCCGCGCCACCAACCCCACATGGCACAACACGTCAGCTTTTCGCCCCTGCCTCCCGACGCGGAATCTACACGGCGCGTGAGCGTCGACGACGGCCAGAATGAAAACGGCCCCAGCGAATGGTCGACCGAGCGCAGCACTCAGCGCTACCAAATACAAGGTTGGGGAACGCCCTACTTCGCCGTGAATTCGCGCGGGCACGTCGAGGTGACGCCTAACCCGGAGCTCGGTCGCACGATCAATTTGTTCGAGCTGACTCAAGATCTGAAGGCACGCGGGCTCGAGCTGCCGCTGTTGATTCGCTTCCCCGACATCGTGGGGCACCGCATCAAGCGCATCAACGAAGCATTTCAAAAGGCCATCGCCGAGTACGAATACGCCGGCGTGTACCGCGGCGTTTTCCCGGTGAAGGTCAATCAGCAGCGTCACCTAGTGGAAGAGGTGGTCAACAGCGGGCGGCCTTGGAGCTTTGGGCTGGAGGCGGGCTCCAAGCCGGAGCTTCTGATCACCCTCGCCGCGATGCAAGACGTGGGCGGGCTGATCATTTGCAACGGTTACAAGGATCAGAGTTACATCGAAACCGCGCTCGTGGCGCAGAAGTTCGATAAAATCGTGATCGTGGTGCTCGAGCGCTTAGAGGAGCTGGACGTCGTGGTCCGCGCTTCGGAGAAGCTCGGCATTCGGCCCGTGCTCGGCGTGCGCGCCAAGCTCACGACGAAAGGCGTGGGGCGCTGGAAGGATTCCGCCGGTGACCGCGCCAAGTTCGGCCTCACCACCTCGGAAATCATCGAGGTCGTCGATCGCCTAGGCGAGCTCAAGATGCTCGATTGCTTGCAGCTCCTGCACTTCCATATCGGCAGCCAGATCTCCAGCATCATTCCCATTAAAAACGCGATGCAGGAGGCTTCGAACATTTACGTCGAGCTGGCCAAGCTCGGCTGCAAGATGGGCTACATCGATGTCGGCGGTGGCCTCGCCGTCGATTACGACGGCTCCAAGACCGACTTTCACGCGTCGAAGAACTATCAGCTGGAGGAGTACGCCGCAGACGTGGTCGCTCACGTGCAAGCAGCGTGCGCCAAAGCCGAGATCTCCGTGCCGACGATCGTGAGCGAGAGCGGGCGCGCCATCGCGGCGCACCATTCCATTTTGGTGTTCGAGGTCGTGGGCGCGAACGAGGTCCGCTTCGGGGAACCACTCGAGCCGAAGCCAGACGCCCACCGCTTGTTAAAGGAGCTGTTCGACACGTATCGCGGCATTCAGCCGAAGAACGTGCAGGAGAGCTACCACGACGCGAGCCAAGCCAAGGAAGAGGCGCAGAGCCTCTTTAAGTTTGGCTATTTGGGCCTGCGTGAGCGCGCGCAAGTGGAGCGTCTGTACTGGAACTGCTGCGAGAAAATCCATCACACGCTGCGTCGGCTGCGCTTCGTGCCCGAAGAGCTCCAGCACTTGGAGCAGAACATGTCGGCCATTTATTACTGTAACTTCTCGCTCTTCCAGTCCGCGCCCGATATCTGGGCCATCGATCATTTGTTCCCGATCATGCCCATTCATCGTCTGGAGCAAGAGCCGACGGTGCCGGCAAAGCTCGCCGATCTCACGTGTGACAGCGACGGCATCATCGATCATTTCATCGACGTGGAGGACGTGAAGGGCTCCCTGGACCTGCATCGCTTCCACGAGAACGAGCCGTACTACTTGGGCATGTTCTTGAATGGCGCGTACCAGGAAATCCTGGGCGATTTACACAACCTGTTCGGCGACACGCACGCCGTTCACGTGGCGCTCGGCGAAGAGGGTTACAATATCCGCCATGTAATCAAGGGCGACAGCGTGACGGACGTCCTCCGGTACGTTGAATACGTCCCGGAGAACATGGTGGACGCCGTGCGCGTGCAAGCCGAACGCGCCGTGAGCGCCGGCCGTCTGAGTTTCGAGCAAATGCGCACTCTAATGCAGCATTACGAAGAGTCATTGCGGAGCTACACCTACCTCACTGGGGACGACTGAGGGTCACGCCGGTGCCGGGAATGCGTTTGGCCCGGGGCGCGTTTGCTGGACTCGGCGGGCCGAACTTGGCTACCATGGTGATTCGCGCATGAAACTGCTCACCGGGCTATCGACCCCCCCGCTCGCTTCGCGCCCAACACGCCTGGGTTTGGCAGGGGTTGGCGGTCTAGCGGTTGTGCTGTTGGCGGGCACCGGGCGCGCCGATATCTACAAGCAGGTTGGAGCGGACGGGGTCATCAGCTTCACCAGTAAGCCGTCGCACGGCGCCAAGCTGGTCGCCGCGGACCATAAAGCGCCCGTGTTCATGCCGAGCGATGACTCCCCCGAGCGTTTCAGCCGCTACGACGAGTACATTCGTCAAGCGGCCACGCTGTACCAAATTCCGGAGGAACTAGTGCGCGCGGTGATCCGCGTGGAAAGCGACTTTGATCCGCGTGCCGTGTCACCGGCCAACGCGCGCGGCTTGATGCAGCTAGTGCCAGAAACGGCGGAGCGCATGCTGGTCAGCGACTCGTTCGACCCGCGCCAGAACATCTTTGGCGGTGTCCGTTACCTGCGCGTTCTCGCCAACTTGTTCAATGGTGACATCGAGCTGACCATTGCGGCTTATAACGCAGGCGAGAACGCCGTCATGCGATACGGCGGCATTCCTCCCTACCCGGAGACGCAAGATTACGTCGTGAAGGTGCTGGGGAATTACCGCCAGTACCGTAAGCAAGCCGCCCTCTGAGTCAGCGCCGAACGCCGACGAACTCGGGTCCTTGCGGCGCACAAACTGAAAACGGGAACCCCCGCCGAAGCGAAAGTTCCCGTTGGTACGTGGCGGCTCACGCCGCCGAGCCAGCTCAGCCGAGCTTGACGTTTTCCGCGCGCGGACCCTTGGGCCCCTGGCCCTTGGTGAAGGACACGGCCTGACCCTGCTGAAGGTCTTCGAAACGGACACCTTCAACCGCAGACATGTGGAAGAACAAGTCTTCTCCACTCGCGGTCTCGATGAAACCGAAACCTTTGTCAGTCAACTTCTTAATTTTGCCTTCAGCCATTCAATTCACCATACGACGCAGCGTCTATGCACCGAAACGGAGATCGTTTCGAAGTGGACGGTTCGTATACTACGGATTCGGTCGTCGCCTAGTGGTCAATCACGGATGCCATGCCGATTTGAGAGGGCGAGCCGGCCTGCCGGGGAGGAACCGCGAGCTTTGCCGGGAATTTGGCCATGGCGCGCCGGACCCGTGCATTGACGCCTCAGCGCTTTCCAGGCTTCTTCGCTCGTTTGGGGGCATCCGCGTAGAGCGCCAGCGCCCCCTCTAGCTCCTCGCGCACACGCTCGGCGAGCTCTTCCGGCTCCACGACCTTGGCCCGAGCTCCCCACTCCAGCACCCACGATACGACCTGGTTTAGGTTGCCCACGGTCATGGTCAGCCGGACGCCGTTGTTCGCGATAGAGGCGAGCCGTTGCGACGCATGCACCTTCCTCATGCGCACGTATTCCGCTGCCTTGGCGTCGAAATCGATCACCACCTTGTGCGGCTTAGCGTCTTTCCAGATCCCGAACTCACCTTGAAAATACGATTCAATCTGAAAATCTGCAGGCAGATCGAAGCGCTCGCTCGTGGCGCATTCGGTGTCTCGCATGCGATCGAGCACGAACGTACGGATCTCCGCCTTGGCCACGTGTAACGCGACGCAGTAGATGGAGTCGCGGTGCATGACGAGCGCGTACGGGTGGATCGTGAACCGCTCTTCTTCGGCCTTGAGCGCGCTCTTGTACGAGAGTCTGAGCGGGCGGAGGTCCGACACGGCTTGGAAGAGGTCGTCCAACTCTTCCGTTTTCTCGCCATAATTTTTAGGCGCGTGGGGCAGGTACAAGAAACGCTCTTCGAGCCGAGCGTCGGCTAGCCCGGCGTTCGGACCGCGGCCGGGCCGTTGCGCAAAGGCCAAGAGCTTGCCGACGGCCAAGTCGATTTCTTCGAACAACGCCGAGCCACGCATGGGTTCGAACAGACGCCGCGCCGCCAAGAGCGCATAGGCCTGCGTACGACGGAGCTCGACCTTGCGCGGCATCTCGCCGGAACGGACCTTCCACAAAAGCGGGCCGCCACCGCGCGATGGCACGCTCTCGAGATCGTATTCGCGCTCTATCTCTTTCAGATAGCGGCGCATGGAGCGCACCGTGACGGACAGCGCTTCGGCGAGATCGTACAGCGAGATCCCGCGCGGATGCTTTTCGAGGATCTCGCGCAGGCGGTCGAGCCGGCGATGCTGAGTGAACTTGCCCTTGGGCCTACCGAGCGCGCGTTCCACGAGGTGCTCGTAAAGTAGTACGCTCGGCTAGTCCATGAAAGGCTCATTCAGCGCGGTAGACCTGATCCGGAACAAGCGCGATGGGCACGCGCATTCCGCCGAAGACATCCGGAATTTCATCCTGCACTTCATGGCGGGCAGAGTGACCGACTATCAGATGAGCGCCTGGCTGATGGCGGCCTTGCTGCGTGGGCTCGACGACGGTGAGACGGCAGCCCTCACTGAAGCGATGTTGCACTCGGGGAAGGTATTGAAGCTGCCTTCCGTGAAGGCAAGCAAGGTCGACAAGCATTCGACCGGCGGGGTCGGCGACAAGATCAGCCTGTGCTTGGCGCCGATGGCCGCTGCGTGCGGCGTGGCCGTACCGATGATCTCCGGGCGCGGGCTCGGACACACCGGCGGGACACTGGATAAATTGGAAGCCATCGCGGGCTACCGCGTACAGCTCGATGCGAAGAGCTTCGAGCGCGTGGTCCGCGAGGTGGGCGTGTCGATGATCGGCCAAAGCCCGGAGCTCGCCCCCGCCGATCGCCGCATGTACGCGCTCCGCGACGTGACCGCGACCGTCGAGTGCATCCCGCTGATCGTCGCCAGCATCTTGTCGAAGAAGCTCGCAGAAGGCATCGACGGCTTGGTCTTGGACGTGAAGGTGGGCCGCGGGGCGTTCATGAAGGACCTGAAGTCAGCGCGGGCGCTGGCGGGCGCCTTGGTACGCGTCGGACAGAGCGCAGGAAAACGTGTGGTCGCACTGCTCACCGACATGTCAGCGCCGATTGGACGAACGATCGGCAACGCGCTCGAGACGCGTGAGGCGATCGAAGTACTGACGGGGGTGGGTCCCGCGGACACGCGTGAGCTGACCCTAACGTTAGGCGCGGAGATGCTGCTACTGGCTAATGCCGAGCGCACGCTGCGCGCCGCGCGCGTTCGCTGCGAGCGAGCGCTCGCAGACGGCTCGGCGCTCGAGCGCTTCACACGCATGGTCAAAGCCCACGGCGGCGACGCGCGCATGGTCGAAGATCCTAGGCGCTTGCCGAGCGCAAAGGCCAAGTTTCGAGTTCTGGCCGCGCGTAGCGGCTACGTCAGCGCGTGCGACCCGTACGCGCTCGGGCTCGCCTGCGTCGCGCTCGGCGCAGGCCGCACACGTGCGGACCAGGCCGTCGACCCGAGCGCCGGCATCGAGCTTTGCGCGCAGCGCGGGAATCACGTGCGACGCGGTGAACCCATCGCGGTGATTCATGCGCGGAGCAAGGCATTGGCCGTGAGCCAAGCCGCGCGCGTGGCGGCGGCATTCGAGATTTCCGCGCTCAAGCCCAAGGCTAGCCGCATAGTTTTGCAGCGAATTTCAGGATAGGCTGAAATGGTTTGAAGGCGTTTGCATGCAAACCAACACTAGGGTGACGGGGCGCCCCAGCCCGGAAGCGACGCGCGGCGTGCTGCTCGATCTGACGCCGCTAGAAACTATTTCTTCGCTCCGCGGCATCGGCCGCTACGTTCGTGGTCTAACTTCCGGGCTGGGGCAATTGACCGACGAACACGGTTTTCGAGTCGAAGGAGTCGCCGCGACCCCCGACCTCAACGAGCTCTTCTTAGTCGACGATCCATTCGCGTACTGCCTTCGCCCGGTGACGGTGCCCGTCTCAAAGTCACCTGCACGGCGTCGTCGCCTAATCAGTCGACGAATGGCGTTGCTTGCGAGCGAGCGACCCGGCTTGTTGCACTTAGCCGATCCAAACGGCGTACCAGCGGCAAGATCCGTCCCTTTCACGCTGACGTGCCACGATCTGATCCCGCTCGTGCTGCACCGAGACTACCTGCCGCCGCTTCCCTTTTGGTGGAAGATCTACGCCGCCGTGCAGCGGTCACGTTATCGGCGAGCAAGCCGCATTCTGGCGGTTTCGCACGCGACCAAAAGGGACCTCATCGAGCGCTTGGGGCTTGATGAGGCACTGATCGACGTTGTGTGGCATGGCGTCGATCATGCCCGGTTTCACCCGCGTCCTGCACCGAATGAACGCGCTCAACTCGATGCGCTCATCGGCAGCAGCGGGCCGTACATCTTGTATTTGGGCGCGGGGGACGCGCGAAAAGATTTGTCTACGCTGGTGGCAGCCTTCGCGGAGAGCGGCTTACGGCGCGACGCGCGGCTCGTTCTCGCGGGCAGGTTGGGCGGAAAGCGCACGCGCGCGCTGATCGCACAAGCGCGCAGCCTACGCATCGCCGACGCGGTTCACTTTGCAGGCTACGTGCCGGAGAATCTGGTACCTGCTCTATATCGACAAGCGGCGGCGCACGCATTTCTTTCCCGCTACGAGGGCTTTGGCTTACCCGTCATAGAAGCCCTGGCGTGTGGCGTGCCCACGATCACGAGCGCGGGCTCGTCACTCGACGAGGTCGCGGGTGACGGCGCACTGGTCGTGGCTTGCGGGGACCAAGACGCCCTTACCGAAGCCCTGAAGCTTGCCATGTTCGACACTGTGCGGCGGGCGCGGTTGACCCAACGCGGACTCGCACGCGCCCAGGTCTTCACTTGGCGAAAGTGCGCCGAACAGACGGTTGCTTTCTGGAACCGCGTCGCTCTGGCTTGACATGTTGGAACAGCCTCGATCGCTGAAGAAAGGCAGATTCTCGCGGCGCCTCGCAGCGGCCGTTGCGGCGGCGATGACGAGCCGCTTTGCTTGGCTGGTCGCGAGCGGTCGCGATCACTGGATTTCGTTCGTTCCCGACGACGCGTTTTATTACCTCGGCGTTGGTCGCGGTCTCGTGACGAAGGGCCTCTGGACCTTCGACAACGGCGAGAGCGTGTCGAGCGGATTCCACCTGTTGCAGGGCTACATCGCCGCCGCCTGCTGGGCCTCCTTCCACCGCGTCAGCGAGGACGCACCGGTGTACGCGCTCATGTGCATCTCGGTGGTGTGTGCGCTTCTGGCGATGCTGGTCTGCGTGCGCGTCGTGTCCCGGGTGTTCGGCGAGCACGCGACGCTGGCCGTGGCGCTAGTGTTCCTGGGGAAGAATGCGCTCGTCTGCAGCGCGTCCGGAATGGAGTGGTCGGTCGCGGTCTTGATGCTCGCGTTAGTCAGCGAGCAAGCCATCGTCCGGGACGAGGGGCGCGCCGGGCGTTTATTCATCGCCTGCGCATTCGCCTTTCTCGCGGTTCTTGCCCGCTCCGACAGCGCGCTCTGGGTCGGCGTAGCCGCAGTCGCCCGTTTTTCGAGCGATCGCACCGCCGGGTCCAAAAAGTTCGTGGCACTTTGCGCGGGCTCCGCCATTGGCTCGGCCGCCGTCGCCCTTCACGCGCATGCCATCACGGGCTCCTGGCTCCAAGACAGCGTCGTCGCCAAGCTGTCCTGGGCGGCGCACCGCAGCCTCGACCTGCCGGGCGCGCTCAACACGATTGCCATGGCCACGGGCGTGAGTTGGCTCGGCAAGGGAATCGATCGCGGTGTGTTACTGATGCTTGCACTAGCCGCCCTAGCTGGCGCGGCGAGAATGCGTGGCGAAAAGAGAATCGCTATGCTGACGGCCAGTGGGACCTTGGTTGGCGCGATCGCGCTCGGCACAACTAATTCAGCCGGCCTCCAATATTGGTACACCGACGCCGCACTAGTGCCTTGCTGCCTCGTTTGGGCCGCCGCGCTGGCCGAGGCAGAGCGGCGATATACACATTCATTTCGCTTCCTCGGGGCTGGAG
>CAXSGJ010000081.1:0-17538 GCA_964236865.1 uncultured Polyangiaceae bacterium | reverse complement strand
GAAGTGTCCCGCGCGCCAAGAAGTCGAGCTTCAACCGGCTCGATACTGCGCGGGTGAGTGCAGGCGAGAGTCGTCGAGCGCTACGCAGTTGCCAAGCTCGCCGCCTCGTTGTGCTGGCGGCTGGCGCGAGCCGCCGCTAAAAAAAAGGGGCTCGCCTCGCAGGCGTGGCCGCGGTATCTCATTCGCGACGCAGTGCTTGCCTTTGAATTTGCTGCAAAATCCGGGGTGATGTCGCCGTTCTGGTTTCCGAGGTGCGGCTACGGCCAAAAGCTCGACGACCGCCCGCCCGGCAAGTTCAGAATCTTGGCGACGCTGTGGCGAGCACCTTCGCTAAGCCTAGTCTTGTCCGTGAGCAACGGAGCGGGGCCCAAACGACGCCAAAAACCGAGATCGCCGGGCGTGGTCGAAGCTTAAGCTATCGGGCATGGAGGTGCGACTCATGACTTGGCACGCGCGGCCCGGAGCGCCGTGTTGAATTTGCTCAAGGCCAGATACCGCGAGGCGCTCGCTTGTCTGCTGCTGCTGGCCGGCGCGGCGTTCTTCGTCGACTTCGTGAACGGGCTGTACCCGGTTGCGGATTGGTTGTTCTGGCACTACGCCGTGTATTGGGCAGCGTCGTTGGTCTGCATCTGTGCGTGCTTCGCCTCCGGAGCTCGAACGCTGCGAATGTTCGGCGCGCGCGGGTTGAATACCGGCGAGGTCGTGAGTCTCGCCTTCGCCGTCGGGCTCTTCGAGTTCGAACTGGCAATGTTCTTGGCCGGGACAGTGCACCTGTACCGTGCATTACTCTTCTTTTTGCTGCCGGCGGGGCTCATTGTCGCAAGCTTTGGCGATCTCCACAGGCTGGTGCGGCGAGTTCTGCACCGACACCGGTTGCGAGGCCTCAGCGCTCATCCCTTGGGCATTACGGGTGTCTTGGCCGTCGCCTTTGGCTTCATGGCGCTGCTGGCGATTTATTTCGTCATCCTTTCACCCGAAAACGTGGAGTTCGATTCCCGGTGGAAGCACCTAGCGCTCGCCGAAGACTACGTTGCGTATGGCGGTATCCGGCGTCTCGGTGAAGGTTGGGTGTTCGATTCGCGCCCCCACTTCACTAGCTACCTGTTCTCGTGGGCATTCCTGCTTCCGAAGAGCCGGCTCTTCGATCGCATGGTACTTTCTGCGCACCTCGAGTTCGTGACCTTCCTGATCACGACGTTGGCTGGCATCCCCACGCTCGTCCGAAGGTTGGTGCCGCGAGCTGACCCGCGCGCAGTCTGGGCTGTTCGTTTTCTCTTTCCGGGCGTGTTGCTGTACGACAGCAGCTTGGCCGTCGGTGCCGATCATTTTGGCGCGATGTACTGCGTGCCGATCTGCCTGCTGACGCTGTTTGCGTGGCGTGACCTTTCGCCCACGTGGTGCGCGCTCCTGGGCGTTTGCTTAGGAGCAGCCGCGATGGTGAAGGAGACGACGGCCCTGCTGCTGGCGCCCATTCCGGTGCTCGCGGTCGGGGCGCGCTTGCTCTTCTTGTCGTTTTCCAAAAGGGCCACCGGCTTTGCCTCACGAGCGAGGCTTTGGAAAGGCCCGCTCGCGGCGACAGGGGCAGCCTTGCTTTGCAGTACGCCGCTGTGGGTGACCAATTGGATTTGGCACGGTGACCCCGTCTATCCAATCCTCAACCGGTTTTTGCACGAGCGGCCATGGACGAGCGAGTCCGCTTATCGGCTGAAGTGGGCATATGAAGAGGCGAATATGTGGCAGCCTCACCACGACTTCGGCGGGTTCCTCAAGTCCTTGCAGGCGTTGCTCACGTTCTCGTTCATCCCGAACGACTGGGGCAGCCTGCACGGCCATACCCCGGTCTTCGGCTCGCTCTTCACGTTGCTTCTGCCTTGCCTACTGCTGTGTCGACCACGACTGAGGCTGTGGGGTCTGGTCGGCTGGATCCACTCGTCCATCCTGGGTTGGTTCTGGGTCCATCACCAAGACAGATATCTGCAAGGAATCATGCCATTGATCGCGGCCGCGACCGCGGCGATGCTGATCCTCGTATGGCGGCTCGGTGTGCTCGCGCGTGCCGCGTTGAGCTTGCTGGTCGCGGCTCAAGTCGTGTGGGGGGGAGACGTATATTTCTTTCAAACGCACTCCATGATCAAATCTCCGTTGAAGAAGAGCATCGATCTCTTGTCGGCGGGCTTCGAGCGCAATTACGAGCAACGTTTCGGCGTGCAAGGGCAGTTCCAAGCGGTCGCGCGCGAGCTGCCGAAGCACGCTCGCGTGGTTGTGCACGACGAAAACAGCCACTTGGGGCTCGAAGCGGAATCCATCATGGATCGCTTCCCATTCGAGTACGGAATCAGCTACGGACTTCAGGAAAGCCCTCGCGCGCTCTTCGATTTGTACCGTTCGCTCGGCGCGACGCATATCTTGTGGACCAAGCGCAGCAAGGGCACCGATTCGCTAGCGGGCGACGTCATGTTTTTCGACTTCGTCACGCGGCGCGCGCCTAATCTGGGCTCATTTGGCGGCATGCAATTGTCGGAAATGCCCGAGCGAGCTCCCGACGCGCCCTTCAATGACTCCGTCGCCGTGCTCGCGTGCCCGGATTCGTACCCGACCGGGCTCTACCCCGTCTCTGCGCTGCGAGTCCCGGTATACGGCCCGCGAAGCCTGGATTTTCCAAGCGCCGCCCAGCACCCACTGCCCGCTGATTGGCAGACGCGCCTGCCCGCCTACGCGGACATCGTGGCGACCGAAGACAAGTGCCTGGACGACGCGGGCGTGCTGCAGCGGCTGGGCTATTCGCGAGTCGTTACGCGAAGCCGTCCACCAGCGACGCACGGTCAGCTTTTTTCGATTTGGTTCGGCAGTCGCTAAAAGAAGGTCGCAAAAATGAAAGACGTTAGCGGCGCAAGCTCCGAGAACGACGACGCTCTCTCCGTCGAGCCGGTCACCGGGGAGCGGCGCGTCACTTTCGGGCGGCTGCCCGAGGCCATGCGTTCTTGGCTCATCGGCAATGCGCAGGACATTGCGATCATTGTGTCGATCGCGACGCTTTGTCTGACGCGCCGCATTCAACTGCTGGAGCCGGTCAACACCGGCGGTGACGCCGCGACCAAGTGGGAGTTCGTGCGGCAATGGTTTTTCAATAACAGTTTCAGGCATGCGGAGTGGAATCACCACATGACTCGCTTCGGCGTCCTCGTGCCCGCTTACTTTTCTCAGCGGCTGCTAGGGCACGGGCTCCGCGCGTATTATGGGGCGCCGCTCGCCGCCTGCCTGATTCAGGTCGCCCTCGTCTATGCGTGTGGCAAGCGCTTGGTGGGGCGGTCCGCAGGCGTATTGGCCGCCCTGCTGCTGACTTACACGAGCGTGATGGCGACCGCGGGCTCGCAGCTGCTTCCCGATTTGTTCACCGGAACGTACGGCATCCTGATGATGTACCTGTACCTGCGCTATGCCGACGCGCCCGGGCCGACGCGCACGCCATGGCTGGTTGCCTGCGCGTTGACCGCTTTCATCGGCTACCTCGCTAAAGAGACCATGGTGTTCTTTTATCCTGGTATGGCCGTCGCCATCTGGCTTGCGGAACGCCATGTCGCTCGCACGCAACCACGTCACTTTCTACAAACGCTGCGACCACTCGTGATTTTTTTTGGCTGCCTGTTGCTCGGTGTCGTGCTCGAAACCATCGCTTATCGCGTCTTCACGAATTATAGCGGCCGCGCCGGGATCGTCGTCGCAAGCCATATCGGTTCGGGTGACAGCGACGGGCGTCCGGATACTACGTTCTGGAAGCTGTTCGATCGCTATCTGCACATCGACAAGGGCTGGGTGATCGCCTTTTACATTTTTCTGCCGAGTTGGTGGGCCTTGCTCGGCTTCGCCAAGAACTATCGCGTGCGAGCATTGCTCGCTGTAGTCGCGAGCTTCTACTTTTTCCTGACCTTCCTCGTGCGCGGCATTCACCCGTTGCTCCTCTGGCAGCGATTCATGAGTCGGTATCTCGATCCGACAGCGCCATTCGTGGAGCTCGTCATCGCGATGCTGATTGCGCTCGTGGTCCGTGAGCTCTGGAAGGAGGGCGGACCGCGTTGGCAGGTGTTCCATCGCTACTCGAAGTACTCGTGGGCCCTCGTGGTCGTGCTGTGCGGCGCGCTGACATGGGCGAGTTATTCGGACCTCAGCGGCGGGCAACGCGTCTTCACCGAGGGCCGGCTAGTGGCCGAACTGGCCAACGACACTTACAGTCGGAACTTGCCAATCGTGATCAAGAAACCACGCTCAGCCAATCGGTACTACGCGCGCGACGTGTTGGCTCTCTATGCCATCTACATCGACGTTCGGTCGCTCGTCCGGAATGGCCAGTTGCCGTCGTTCGATAGCGCGAAGCGCGTTGCTGGGTCACTCACCTACCTGGTTAAAGAGCCCCGCTCGTACGACGGCAGGAAAGTGAACGAAATGATCGATGCCGGTTGCGCCCTAGAGGTCAAAGAAACCGGTCCCACGTTGACTCTCATTCAGTGGGATCGCTTGCCAGCGATGTGCGACGCGCTCCACGCCAGCCTATAGCTACTCTGCTCGCACGCGCACTTCAGGCGAGGTCCGAGGGCAGCCGATGTTTTCGAGGCCGCTTTTGTAAGGCGCGGGCCGGCGGGGCCGCTCCGGGTCAACTCAGACGTTGAATCGGAAGTGAATCACGTCGCCGTCGCGGACGATATAATCGCGCCCCTCGATGCCTAGTTTGCCGGCTTCACGGCACTTGGCCTCGCTGCCGAGGGCGACTAAATCTTCCCACCAGATGACTTCGGCCTTGATGAAGCCGCGTTCGAAGTCGGTGTGGATGGCGCCAGCGGCTTGCGGCGCGGTCGAACCTTTGAGCACCGTCCACGCGCGGCTCTCTTGCTTGCCGGCGGTCAGGTAAGTGATCAGGTCCAGCAGTTGATAGCCGGTGCGGATGACCGAGTTCAGCCCCGGTTCGCTGAGCCCCACGCTCTCCAGAAACTCGGGCCGATCGCCCGGGTCGAGCTCGGAGATCTGAGCTTCTAGCTGCGCACAAATGGGAACGACCAGCGCGCCTTCGTCCTTCGCAAACGCGAGCAAGGCCTGGTAGTGCGGGTTCGTGTCCAACTTGCCGAGCGAATTTTCGTCGACGTTTCCCACGTAAAACATGCGCTTGCTCGTGAGCAGCTGCATATCTCGCAAAATGTCTTTCTCTTTTTCGTCGATGGGCAAGGTGCGCGCGGGCTTGCCCTGATCCAGGTGCGCGGTCAGGCGCTCACACAGGGGCACGGCGAGCTTTTCCGTGGCGTCCCCGCCTTTGCTCTGCTTGCGCGCTCGGTCTAGGCGCTTGCTCGCCGTGTCGAGATCTTTCAAGCACAGCTCGGTTTGAATGGTGCCGATGTCGGCGATCGGATCGACCTTGTTCTCCACGTGGACGACGTTTTCGTCTTCGAAGCAGCGCACCACGTGCGCGACCGCGTCCACTTCGCGAATGTGCGACAAGAACTGATTGCCCAGGCCCTCGCCCTTGGAGGCGCCGCGCACCAGGCCGGCGATGTCCACGAAGCGAATGCTGGTCAATACCTCACGCTCGGAGTTGTACACCTTGGCCAACGCCGCAATTCGCGGATCCGGTACCGCCACGATGCCGACGTTCGGCTCGATCGTGCAGAACGGGAAGTTTGCCGCCTCCGCTTTGGCGTTCGACAAAGAGTTGAACAACGTGCTCTTGCCCACGTTGGGCAGACCGACGATTCCACAGGAAAAACCCATCGCGGGGGCCTTCTACCACCAACACCGCCGCTTGTCGTTTCTCGGCTGAGCTGGCGCAGATCGGCTAGCTTTGCGGGGTGATTTCCGTCGCCGATGTAACCGCGGAGCCCCTCGATGTCGAGCTCAACGAGCCATTTGGCATCGCGTCGGGCGCCCAGTTGCGCGCGCACAATGTGCTGGTGACCGTGCTGCTTTCGGACGGCACGCGCGGCATCGGCGAGGCGGCGCCCTTCCCCGCGGTGAACGGCGAGACGCAGGCCGCGGCGCTGGCCGCCCTAGGCGATGCCCGCCCTGCGCTGATCGGCCTCGACGCGCGGCGCTGGCGACATGCGGCAACCGTCGCCCGCGAAGCGCTGAGCCCAACGCCGAGTGCCTTGGCCGCGTTCGAGGGCGCACTGCTCGACGCGCTGTGCCGCCGCTCGCAGCTGTCGCTCTGGTCATTCTTCGGCGGCGCGGAGCGCGAGCTCGTGAGCGACATCACGATCCCGACGGGCTCGGCCGAGCACGCGCGCGCCGCCGCCCGGCGCGCGGCCGGGGCCGGCTTCCACACTCTGAAAGTGAAGGTCGGCGGAGTGGCGTTCGAGCACGACCGAGAACGCCTGAGCGCGATCGTGATCGCCGCACCGCGCGCGCAGCTCGTGCTGGACGCCAACGCCAGCTTGAGCGCGAAAGAATCCCTCGCGCTATTGGACGCGCTCGGGCCCGAGCGTGCGCGCGTGGCGCTCTTCGAGCAACCGACGCCGAAGGGCGATCTCGATCAGCTACGCCACGTGCGCGAGCAGAGCGGCGTGCTCGTCGCCGCGGACGAAAGCGCGGGCTCGGCCGCGGACGTCCTCCAGTTGCTGGCCGCGCGCGCCGTGGACGTGATCAACATCAAGACCATGAAATGCGGCATCGCCGAGGCGCTCAGCATGATCGGCATCGCGCGGGCAGCGGGCCTCGGGTTGATGATTGGTGGCATGGTCGAGACGAAGCTGTCCATGACCATCTCCGCCTGCTTGGCGGCGGGCTCCGGCGGCTTTCAGTTCGTCGATCTGGACACGCCTTGGTTCATGAACGGCTCGCCGCTCACCGGGGGCTGGGTCGAGGACGGCGCGACGCTGCGGGTCGACCAGATCGCAGCGGGTCATGGCGTGACGCGCTCGCCGATGCCCGGAAGCCCGGCAGGGTGAGGAAATCCGCCCGCCAGCGGGCTGCGCTGCGGGGCTTCGAGCGCCCCTTCGGCGGCTCATGCCCCTGCGCGACACCCGCGGCTCGAGAGCGACAACGCGGTTGACAGGTGAGCGCATGAATTCCAAAGTTTGTAGCATCCGGTGAGTGACGAGCTCATCTGCGCTCCCTGTGCCTCCCGCTCTCCCCAAGCCCGCCACGCCCCCACTGCCGCTCACGGTCGCCTCCGATCCTCGTCAGCTCTCGCTGCCGCTCGTGGCGCTCGGCTCTGGCGTCGCCAGCGCGCGCTCCATCGCTCGCTCCGATCGCGTGTTCGTGAATCGTGATTTGCGCTTCTCGAATATCGATTGGATCGGCTTCGATATGGATTACACGCTGGCGATCTACCGCCAGGAACGGATGGACACGCTCAGCGTGGAGCTCACGGTAGAGCGCATGATCCGGCGCGGTTACCCTGCGTACCTGAAGAACCTGTCCTACGACATTCGCTTCCCGATCCGAGGACTGCTCGTCGACAAGCGTTATGGGCACGTGCTGAAAATGGATCGCTACAAGGTGGTGCAGCGCGGTTACCACGGCATGAAGCGGCTGCCGAACGAGGAGATCGCCGCGCTCTACCACGATAAGCGCATCCGCCCGCACACGCCGCGCTACCACTGGATCGACACCCTGTTCGCGTTGAGTGAAGTCACCAGCTTCTCGGCCATCCTAGACGCGATGGAAAAGCGGGGCGAGCGGCTGGACTACGACCAGCTCTTCGGCGATGTGCGCGCGTCGATTGACGAAGCGCACGCCGAGGGCGCCGTATACGCCGCTGTCACCTCCGACATGGGCGCGTACATCGAACGCGAAGTAGAGCTAGCGCGCACGCTACACAAGCTCCGCTCGGCGGGAAAACGGCTGTTTTTACTGACCAACTCACCGTTTGGGTACACCGACCAGGTGATGACTCACCTGCTCGCCGACGTGATGCCTGAATACCCGTCCTGGCGTCATTACTTCGAGTTCGTGATCTGCTCGGCGGCCAAGCCGCGCTTTTTTCAAGAAGGGCGACCGCTCATGGAGCGAGACGGCGACGTGCTCCGCCCGGTGCGGGAGAAGCTCGAACGCGGCAAGGTGTATGAGGGCGGCAACCTGGAAGAATTCGAGCGCTTGATCGGCATGCGTAGCTCGAGCGTGCTGTACGTAGGTGATCACATTTATGGCGACATTTTGCGGTCGAAAAAGGAATCATCGTGGCACACGGCCATGGTCATCCAAGAGATGGACGCGGAGATCGCCGCGTACGAAGCGTGCGCCGATGACCTCGGCCGTCAACGCAGCTTGGACGAGGCGCGGAACAAGCTGGAAGATGAGTTGCGCTTCTACCAAGGACGGATCAAAGAGCTCTCTCGCGTAAGCCAGCCCGGTGAGGAGGAAAGCGAGCGCACGCGCAGCAAGCGCGCGCTCGAGCGCGTGCGCGCCGAGCTACGCGCCATCACCGCCGAATACGACATGCTCGCGGAGCGCATCTCGCTGCGCTTTCACCCCTACTGGGGCCCGCTCTTGAAGGAGCAGAACGAGATGAGTAGCTTTGGGCTGCAAGTGGATCTATACGCGGACATCTACACGCGACGCGTGTCTTGCCTGCGCGCGTACTCGCCGCAGCAGTACTTTCACTCGCCGTACGACCTCATGCCGCATGAACTGTGACGCCCCTGCGCACAGAAATCAGTCGTAACGACCGCCGGCGGCTGGCCAATGAGCCGGTTAATGACTGGAAGTGTCGGGCCGCGCCACGCGCCAGATCCTAGACACGAGAGCCGGAAACGGCTGCGCGCGCTGATCTGTGCTACGGGAAGCCCGTTGCTGCGCCGGCCTGCACTGCGGTCGTCGGTTTGCTTCTTCCCAAAGGACTTGTCGGATGAATCTGGTTGAGTGGCTGCAGGGGTTGATGACGAGCTTCGGGGCGTCTTGGGTCATGTGGCTCCTGATTGGCTTGAGCGTGATCTCAGTGGCGATCATGCTGGAACGCGGCTGGTTTTATTTTTCACTGCGTGACGACATCCCGAGGCTGGCCGCTGACTTGCGCAAGAACCTGCGCTCCGGCCAGGCCGAAGAAGCGCTGCGTGCGCTCGAGGCATCCCCCAGCGCCGAGGCCGCGGTCGTCGTCGCCGGCTTGCGTGAGGCCGATCACGGCATGAAGGCCGCCGATGAAGCCATGCAAGGTGCGGCGGCACTGCAGCGCATGAAGCTCGAACGCCGTCTCGCGTACCTGGGCACACTTGGTAACAACGCGCCCTTCATTGGGCTGTTCGGCACCGTGATCGGCGTCGTGCAGGCCTTCGAGCAGCTCGGTAAGCAAGGCATGACCACGGCGCAATCGGCGACCTCCGCAGCGCCGCAACAAGTGATGGCCGCGATCGCCGAGGCCTTGGTCGCGACGGCGGTGGGTCTGGTGGTCGCCATTCCAGCCGTCGCGATGTACAACTTTTATCAGCGCATCTCGCGCGCCACGCTGGCCAACACGGACTCCCTCAGCCACGTGCTGCTGTCGTACCTGGCCGGCGTAGAAGCCGGACATGCGCCGCCCGTCCCTGAGTCGCTCGCCAAAGTCGAACGCGTGAAGACTAGCGCGCTGCCTCTGGCCGAGGACAGCTGAGCCATGGCCGGTGGCGCGAGCAACGACGATGACGGGCTGATCGCGGGCATCAATGTGACGCCGCTCGTCGACGTCACGCTGGTGCTGTTGATCATTTTCATGGTGACGGCGCGCATCATCGTTTCCCAGGGCATGCCTATGGACTTGCCCAAGGCGGCCAGCGGTGAGGCCATGCAGCAGGTCTTTTCGGTCGAGCTCTCGGCGGATGGCAAAACTCGCGTGGATTCCGAGGCCGTTGCCAGCGACGAGGCGGTCACGCCCTTGGCCAAGGCGGCCAAGGCCAAGACCGCCGACCTACGCGCCGTCGTGCGCGCGGATACCAAGCTCGAATACGGCCGCGTGATCCACGTCATCGATCTGCTGAAGCGCGCGGGCGTGTCGAAGATAGCGTTTGCCGTCTCACCGTCCGACAAGGGCGGCGTGCCAGTGTCTGCGCCACCCAGTAAGTAACGGGCCCCAAGGATGACGAGCAACGCCCAGTCCATTGCTTCCGCACCGCGCGCTTCGGCAGAGGACCTGAGCGCGGATCCGCTGTCCAAAATCCGCGGGCTGGGTGAGCACGCGGTGCGGGTGGGCGTGCTGCTGGGCATCATCGGTGCGCTCGTGCTGCACGGCGCAGTGGCCGTCAAAGCGGCCATCACCCTCGGCGATCTGCATGCGTTTGCGCTGCTCGTGCGGAGCGACATTCTGGATCGGCTCGGGGCGCAGCTCGACCTCGACTTGAGCGAGCCACCACCACCAGTGCCGCCTGAGCCCGCGCCACCCGAGCCCGCACCGGAGCCCACTCCGCAAGCGCCGCCGCCAGTCGCCGCCGTTGCGCCGCCCCCGGACGCGCCGCCTCCACCGCCCGCAGCGGCCGAGGCAGGCAAGGTGTTGACGGCCGACCCTGAGCCGAACGAGCCGGTCGATCTGACGGGCGAGGGCTTCGTGAGCGGCAACGGCGATCACTTCGCGGGTGGCGTCACCGCGAGCAACGGAACCTCCAAGGCCGCCGTTCATGATCTCCGCGCCAAGCCGGAGGGCGTCGGCAGTGCGCCACCAGGGCCGGTCGCGAGCGCTGCCGGCTCGAACCTGATGCGGGTTGCGTCCACGTTGGGCGGCAACTGGAATGACTGCGAATTTCCCGCCGAAGCCGATATCGAGGGCATCGATAGCGCCGTCGTCCAGCTCAGTGTGACGGTCGGCCCAGACGGCCGCGCCAAGGCCGTTGCCGTCCTCCGCGATCCGGGCAACGGCTTCGGACAATCCGCGCGCCGCTGCGCGTTTCGCAAACAGTTCACCGCCGCGCTCGACCGCTCCGGGACGGCGATCACGATGTCCACCGCCCCGTTCACAGTGCACTTCACGCGCTGACGGGCCGAGCGTCACGCATTTCACTTTCGCGCCCTTTCCGGGCTAAGGTGCCGCCGTAGAGAGGGGCGGGCAGAACCCGCTCGGTCTCGAATGAGGGACCATGAACGAGCGCATCGAGCAGCTGTCGAAGATCGAGCTGTTTGCCGGCTTGAAGCCGCAAGCCATCGAGCTCATCGCTAAGGTCGCGACCGAGGAAAACCACGCCCTCGGTACCAAGATTTTCCAGCATGGGGATGCGGGCGACAAGCTGTACCTGATTCTAGAAGGCAAGGTGCGCATCAGCCGGGACGTCGCCGGCATGGGCGAAGAAGCCTTGGCCGTGCTCGGACCCGGCCAGATGTTCGGCGAAATGGCGCTCCTCGACGAATCACCCCGTTCCGCCGACGCCCGCGTTCACGAGCGCTGCCAGCTCCTGGCAATCCCCAAAGACGGCTTCGACGACCTGCTCTTTTTGCACAAGGATCTGGCTTACGAGGTCCTGTGGAGCATCGTCCGCATGCTGCTCAGCCGCCTGCGCGAAACCAACAACAAGCTCACCTTCCTATCGATCAGCGGCAAATTCTAACCTCCTGCTTTTTCCCCTCGTGCCCGCTCCCGCGCCCTGCCCGTGCCCCCTCTTCCGGTGACCGCCCCGGCGCGCGCGTTCGTCGATCGTGGCAACCGGCACCGCTCAGCGCGTTCTCGCACGTGCCCTAGGCGCAAAAATGACATCGGTAACTTGTGGACAGCCCGTGCACAGATCGTGGACGACGGAAATGCGTTGGAAATCATTGAGCTATTTAGCTAATCCTCCGTATACCCCGCACAGAATTTGACGTCTTCACACCTGTTCAGTATCCTGCCCGAGCTATGCAAGGCCTGACCGCTCGTCAAGAACAAACCCTGGATTTCATTCGCCAGTCGATTCAGGAGCGCGGCTACCCGCCGACCCTGCGTGAGATCGGGGAATACATGGGCATCCGGTCCACAAACGGGGTGAACGATCACCTGCGCGCTCTCGAGCGCAAAGGCTACCTGCGTCGCGAAGACATGAAGAGCCGCGCACTCAAGCTCGTGACCGGCATGAGCAATTCGGCGCCCACCGCTACCCCCGTCCGTGATGAGGACGAGGACATGGTGGAGGTTCGCGTGCTCGGCCGGGTCGCCGCCGGCCTACCGCTGCTTGCAGAGGAGAACGTCATCGACACGGTGCGCGTCGACCGCATGCTCGTTCGCGGCGGGCGTGAAGTCTTCGGTCTGCGTGTCACTGGCGACTCGATGATCGAAGCGGGCATCATGAGTGGCGACTACATTTTCGTTAAGAAGCAGTCCACGGCCGAACGCGGCGACATCGTCGTTGCGTTGATCGGCGACGAAGCCACCGTCAAGTACTTCCATCCCGAGCGCGACTACGTCCGCTTCCAACCGGCAAACGCGCAGATGGCTCCTATCTTGGTACGCGCCTCTGATTTCAAGTCGACCATGCTGCTGGGCAAAGTCGTCGGCGTTTATCGTCGGCTGTAAAGAAGGGGTCGCCGGTTGACGCCTCGCGCGCCGGATTGCTAGCGTTCGCGCCGATAGACCGCTGCCCCGCGGGTCTCAGTGCCCGAGTAACGAGCCCAACGGTGCGAAGCGCACGATTTAGCCTCCTCCCCGCCCGTTGCTGGCCACTAGTCGGCCTGTGCCTGGTCAGCGTGCCAGTGGGTTGCGGCAGTGCGCGGTACGCCGTCGAGGCCAACTCCGCCGACCGTCAGCTTCGAGAAGCGCGGGCGCTAGGCGCGGAGCACTACGCGCCCTACGAGTACTTTTACGCGAGGGAACACCTCGATAAGGCACGCACCGAGGCCGCCGAGGCTGACTACGGCGATGCCATCGGTTTGGCCAAGACCAGCGAAGAATACGCGGTAAAGGCGGCCCAGCTCGCCCGGGGCGCGCGCCGCAAGGTCGGTCGATGAACCGTGTGCGAAAAACTCGGGCGAGTTTGACGTTGCTCGTCGGCGCGTGGGCGCTGTGTCAATGCGCGGAGGCACCCAGGCTGCGCAACCAAATCGCGGGACTACAGCAGATCTTAGAACAAGCCGAGCGGAACGGCGCGCGGCGCTGCGCGCCGCGTGAGCTCGCCGTCGCGCGCAGCCAGCTCGAGTTCGCCGGCCTGGAGCTCGATCAGGGCTTCGTGTCCAAGGCGCAAGCGCACCTCTCCAAGGCCGCGTCGAACGCGCGTGCCGCCGAGTCCTTGTCGCCGCCTCGGTACTGTGGAACGCAGATCGTCGTCTCCCCCGCCTTCGGCGATCGGGACCGGGAAGCGGTGCGCGGCTCTGGGACGGACGTGCCCCCTCCGTGAGGCTGTCCCTGATAGCGCGGGGCGTCACGACGGGGTCATGCACAACTGCGATCTCGCGCGCCCGATTGTCGACAATGGCAACGACCAGGCCGCCCCCTAAACCGCGGGCGTGCTGTCCGGCGCTTTTTAGCAGACAGGTGGCTGTCCAGGAACGGCGCTCCAACTGGCCTTTCGAGCGCGGCGAGCGCTGGGGGCCGAAAAGTCCGTACTCGCAATACGGGTCCATGACTCGATATGGCGGCGGCCCGGCCAGCGATGACGATTAACGACGAAACCTGGACCTAGATGTTCTATCGAGTCATCCGGCAGCATAAGTTTTTTGCCGGCGCACCAGCGACCGGCCATGATTCAGCCCGCAACTCGGCTCCCCGCTGTCGCCCGCGAGGAGCCCCCCGTTTTGGAGGACTACGTGTATCGCCGATCGCCGATCCGACTGCTCTGCTTGGCCCTGATGACGTTCTTCTTCGCGCTTCCGGCGTTTGCGCAGTACACGCGCGACAACGCCGCTACCAAGAAGATCGACGAGGCCATCAACGAGCATTATCTGGCGACCAACTTCGACAAGGCGGAAAGCGTGCTCACCGGCACGATCACGGCCTGCGGGGAGAAATGCAGTCCAGCCGTCCTCGCCAAAGCGTGGATGTATGTGGGCATCGTGCGTGGCAGCGGCAAGAACGACCAAGCCGGCGCGAAGGAAGCATTTCAGAAGGCGCTCTCCACCGACCCGAGCATCAAGCTGGACGTTCAGCTGGCCACCCCGGAGACTCAAAAGACCTTCAATGATCTCGGGGGAGCGGGCGGCACGCCGGCTCCGCCTCCCGCCGCGGCGCCGCCCCCGGCCACTGTCAACGAAGACGCCAACGAAAAGGGCGGGCTGAAGTGTACGCCGGACGTTCGCGAGCTGCAGACCCGCCGCCCGATCCCCATGTCCTGCACCAGCGACGAAGAGGTCGCGAGCATGGAGCTCAGGTACAAGCCGTTCGGCGAAGACGCCTTCAAGACCGTGAAGATGAAGAAGGTGGACGAGGCGTTTCAGGGCGAAGTGCCGTGTGACGCGACGGGCTCCGCCGGCACGCTCAAGCTCTACGTGCGGGCCAAAGACGCGGCCGGCGAGAGCGTGGATTCGTTCGGCTCCAAATCGAAGCCGATCGAGTTCGTGACCACGGAGACGAGCACGGTCACACCGCCCGCGTACCCGGGCGCCGCGCCGCCCGCGCGTTGCGATTCGAAAGAAGAGTGCCCGCCCGACTTCCCGGGCTGTCAGAGCAAATCGGCCCGCGGCAATAAGGATTGGGGCGTTGCTTGCGATAACTCGACGGAATGCAAAGAAGGCCTGTTGTGCAGCGATGGCACGTGCGAGGCCGCGCCGGCCTGTGAAACGAGCGCCGACTGCGAGTCGGGCAGCTGCGTCGAGAATAAGTGCAGCGTTGGTGACACGGCCGGGGCCGTCACCGCACACACGTACAAAAAGAATTGGCTCGGCCTGCACTTCGCGCAGGACATCGCCATCATCGGCGGCTCAGACGTGTGCTCGGCAACGTCTCGATCGGAGAAAGGCTACGCGTGCTACGTGTCGGGCACGACGGACCAGCCCTACAACGGCGACCCGTATCCCGGTGCCGGCATCGCCACCGGAACCGTGCTCGCCACGAGCCGTATTCTGGTCAGCTTCGACCGCGCTTTCAGCCCGAACATCACCGTCGGCGCGCGGGTTGGCGTCGCGCTGCGCGGCGGCCCGCCCGCGGGCAAAGGGCCGGATGATCAGAATCGCGGCGGCACCTCGAACGGCACATCGTTCCTTCCCTTCCACGGCGAGCTGCGGCTGGCGTATTGGTTCGGCCGAGGTGCGCTCGGCAAAAAAGGCTTGCGGCCCTACGTGCACATCGGCGGCGGCATCGCCCAGGTCGACGCAAAAGTGAAGGTGACCGTGACGGACTGCGAGGCTTCGCTCACGAACGAACAATTCACGGACTGCACCGAGGGCAGGAGCACGGTCGGCACGCGGCAATACACGCTCGATGCTTGGCGCAAGATGGGCCAGGGCTTCCTCACTGCCGGCGGCGGCCTCGTGTACGCGATCAAAGAGAACTTCGGCGCCCAGCTCAATTTTAACTTCATGTACATGTTGCCCACCTCGGGCCCCGTGCTCCAACCGTCCATCGGCTTGGTCTACGGCTTGTGACCGGGCACCAGCGCGGCGCTTCAATGCGACGCTGGTTCCACGTCGCGGCTCGGCCGGAGACGTGCAGCGCGCGCCGCAGTTTACCGGCGTCCGGGGACGCTCAGTCCGACCTGCCGCAGCACTTCTTGGAGATCTTCCCAGGCCTCGCGTTTGGCGGCGGGAGTGCGTAATAAGTAGGCCGGGTGAAAGGTGGGCATGAGCGGGATCTGACCGCGAAATGTCTTCCACTTGCCGCGCAGACGAGTGATGCCCTCCAGCGTGCCAAGGAGCCCTTGTACGGCCGTGGCACCGAGCGCCACGATCACCTTCGGGGCGACCAGCTCGAGCTGCTCGTGAAGGTAGGGCATGCAAGCCGCCATCTCCTCCGCCTCCGGCTGGCGGTTGTCTGGAGGCCGGCATTTGACCACGTTGCACACGTAAACGTCGTCTCGCGCGAGGCCCATGGCGGCGATCATTTTGTCGAGTAGCTGCCCCGCCGGGCCGACGAATGGCAAGCCGCGCGCGTCCTCTTCCGCACCGGGCCCCTCACCCACGAAACACACTCCAGAGCGGCCCGTGCCGCGCGCAAACACAGTTTGCTTTCGGTGCTGCGAGAGACCGCAGCGTGCGCAGCTGCGCACGGCTTCCATCAACACTTCCAGGCTTCGCCTGCCGTTTTCAGCGGTCGGCTCGGCGCTGCTGTGCTCGAGTGCGATGGCGGCCAACACCGGCGCGCTGGCCAGCGTGCTAGCGACGCTGGGGGGAGTAACCCCGACCAGACTAGTAACGCTCGCCTCGCGCGGCGCGCGCTCCAACCCGGTGGCGCCGGTCGCCATTTGCCAATCCAGGTGCTCGCGCAGGGCGCGGGTCAAGAACCGAAGCTCCTCGCGCGCGGCGTCGTCGGTCATCGTTTCACTCTACGCCTTCGCGGCGCGCCTGGCGGCCGCTCAATGTCCGTTTGCGCCTAGAAAGCGCTCGGCGTCGAGCGCGGCCATGCAGCCCGTGCCGGCGGCCGTCACCGCCTGCCGGTATTGCCAGTCGGCGACATCACCGGCCGCGAACACGCCGGGGACGCTGGTCCGCGTCGTGCCAGGCTCGACCTTGAGGTAACCATTCTCATGCGCGTCCAGCTGACCTTCGAACAGCTCCGTCATTGGGGTGTGCCCGATGGCAACGAACAGCGCGCCCGCGTCGATCGTCCGGGTGTCACCGGACTTCAGGTCCTTGACCCGGACGCCGGTTACCTTGTCTTGAGAGACGTCCAAGACCTCGGCCACGACGTGACTGCGCAGAATACGGATCTTTGGGTTCGCGGTCACGCGCTCCTGCATGGTCATGGAGGCGCGGAAATCTTCGCGCCGATGGATCAGGGTCACCGTGCGGCACAAGCCGGCGAGGTAGCTGGCCTCTTCCATCGCGGTGTCCCCGCCGCCCACGACCACCACGTCCTGCCCGCGAAAGAGCGCGCCATCGCACACCGCGCAGGCGCTGACGCCCTTGTTCTTGAGCTTCTCTTCCGACTCGAGCCCGATGTAGTTGGCGCGCGCGCCAGTAGAAATGATCACTGTCTGGGCTAGGTGCAGAATGTTCTCGTCTTCCCCCACCCAGATCTTGAACGGGCGCGTGGCAAGGTCGACCTTTTGCACATCCGCGGTGATCAGCTCGACGCCCTGATGCTCGGCCTGAGCGCGAAAGTTTGCCATCAGGTCCTGCCCCGTCACACCCTTGGGAAAGCCTGGGAAATTTTCCACCTCGGTCGTAAACATCAGCTGCCCACCGGGGATCAGGCCGCCTGCATTGAATCCCTCCACGCATAGCGGCTGCAAATTGGCCCGCGCCGCATAAATGGCGGCAGTCAGCCCTGCCGGCCCGGAGCCAATGATCAGTAACTTATGCAAGCGCGGTTCGCCCATGCCGCACGGTCTAGCATTTGTATCCATCCCCGTGCACGCCCCCGCCCGCCCTCTGTACGCGCTTCCCCTCCCCCCTCTCTCTTTGCTCTCGCTCCCCCTCTGCACTCCCTATCCCTCTCCGAAACCCAAAATTCCCGCCCTCACAGCCAGCGACAACTCTCTCCCTCTTCGCTCTCCCTCTCCGAAAGCCAAATTCCCGCCCGGCAAGTTCGGGTTTCGGCGAGGC
>CAXSGJ010000080.1:0-18334 GCA_964236865.1 uncultured Polyangiaceae bacterium | reverse complement strand
CCGCTTGCGCCGTGGCCAGCCGCAGCAGCTCTCGCTCGAGCGCCTGTGGCGCCACCGCGCTACATACATGGCGAACCACCAAGACCGTCACGATCAGGAGCGTCGCGATCACGGTCACGACCACGGCGATCCACAGCGGAAGCTTCAGTAGCAACACCACCGCCCAGCTCACCGCGATCACGAAGATGCATGCGATTGCCAACCAGATCACGGCGCGATCCTCTTCAAAGGCCGGCTCGCGTCACCGCGTTGGGTAGCGCTTTGAGCGCCTCGCCGAGCTCGGCGCGCAGCTCGAAGTGCAGACCTAGGAGCACGAGCAACATCAGGCCTGCGCACCCGGCGATCAGCGCGACCAACCAAGCGTTGCTCTTGCGGTCGGCCCCAACCAGGTCCCTCGCGCGAACGTTCGGCCCGAACTTGCCGGTCGTGGGCAGCCTTTGCGCGAGGTCTCTCCGCGCGGCGTCCAGGTAACCGTTGACGGCGGAGACGTCTCCTCTCACGCCATACGCTCCACGAAACCCGAGCGCCAAACACAGATAGTAAACCTCGAGGGCCAACGGCCGTGAGCCACTTTGGAGCAAGGAGCGAAGCCGCACGAAAAAATTCTCGCCCGCGGTGTACTCTCGGTAAAAAATCAGTTGCAACGGTTGGCTCATCCACTCCGCGCGGCCGGACCAGCTCGACTTCAACACCTGTTCGTCGATGAACGCCACGAGCGCGTAGCGCGCTTCGGCGAGGTCCGCTTCGGGCAAACCGGCGGCGCGGCCCTGACTCACTACGCCATCGAGACTTGCGACCGCACGTTGCCGTAGCTCGGTCGCCGTTGGCAAATCCGTCGCCGTCGGCAGCTTCAGCGCAAACCGCAGGCTATCGGCGCACACGCGATAGATTTGCGCGTTCATCGTGACAAGGACGCGCTCGCCCGCTCAGCGAAGCTCCGCGGGGTTGACCGCAAACAGCGACATGACCGTGCCGCTCCAGTCCGCGTCGACCGGAAGATAGAGCGCGACCGATGCGGTGCTCGATATGTCTTCCCAGAAGGGCCCCTCCCGGCGCACGCGAAAAAAACAGGAGCCCGGGCGCAACGGGAGCACTCCGGACGGGTTCCATTCGATCTCCAAGCGCACGCCGTGCCGAGCTTGCTTCACCACGTCGTAAATCTGGTTCCAACTGGCCATCTTCAGCACGGCTGGGACCCGCTCTCGCACCAATGCTTCAGACTGTTTGGACTGTACCGCCAAAAAGAATTCCTTCGAGAACAAGCGAGGGTCGGCGACTTTGCCGATGAACATGCCGTCCTGACGGTGCTCGAGTGGGATCTCGACGTACGATTGCTCGATGCCTCCTGACAGCAGCGAGAGCACGCGCGCGAAGAGCTCCTCGAACACGCCGCCTAGGTCCAGGTAGTTGAACTTCGGTGCGCCCAGCGGATCGGCGTCCGCCGAGAAGGTACACAGCTGTCCGGCGAGACCGGTCAAGAGGAGATAAATTTCTTCTGGATGAGCGCGCCCGCTCTCGATCGCGTGGTTCAATGCCGGGAGCGCGCCGTTCAACGTGTGCAGGAGCCAAAACTTTCGCGCCTCGGATCCATGAAACTCCACGCTGCCCACTTGGCGCTGGTTGCGATCGGCCGACAATTGGCGCTGCCGCGCGGCAACTCCGGCCAACACGCGCTGTAAGCCACTGATCAAGAGTGGAGCTGCCGCGATGCGCAGGACGGGCGGGACGTAGTTGTCTCGTACGATGATCTGGCCGTTGGCTTGCCGAACGAGCTCCGCGATGCGAATGGTCGCGAACCCATCCTGGGCCTCGCCTCCGAAAAAGACGCGCAGATTGGGCCGCGCGTAGGCAATCTCTTGGGGGGAGGTGCCCGTATTCACATCGGCAACGTCCATGGTCTCGCGGACGTAGCGACGAGCCCCGAGATTTTGCGCGCTGTCCTCCAGTAAAGCCGAAGCCGATTCATAGGCGAGGCCCACGAACACTTCGAGCGCGCCGAGTTCGGGCGTGAATGCCGCCTCGAAGCTACGCGGGGCCGGCGCAGGCTCGCGCGAGCCTTCGCCCGTGGTGACGCTCGCCCCGTCGGGCCAAATTGCCGACAGGCGTCGCAGCTTGAACTGACCCGAGGTCAGCGCGCGCTCGTCGATCTCGAGAGCCGTGATCCCCCACGGGTAATGAACGACTGACCCTACCCGGTCTGCCAGCAAGTCTTCATGGTAGCGATCCTGATGTTGGAAGTGATGCTGGCTCAGCAGCAATCCTTCGGTCCAGATGGGCTTGGCTACCATGACCACTCGGCACTCGAGCTCGACACGCTCGACCTGCTCCCGAACTTACTAGATGACACTTGAGTCACTCCGAACCGAGCACCTACGCTGGTCGACTTTAGATCGGGCTCAGCCAGTGGCGAAAGCCCAGTGACCCGCCGCTTCGGGGGCGTGGACGAAAGAAGGGCTTCATTGCTCCTTGTTGGCCGCGATGTCCCAGCCCATCGGAATGGATGCGTCTCCGCTGCCATCCTTCTTTTGCGGCACGTATTCCAACTTCACGCGCGCAAAATTGAGCGTGATGTTCTCGGTCAATTTGTCGTCCGATCCACTTCCGCCATGACCGACGGCAGCGACGATCAAGTCCTCCATGGTGATTTTCAGGTATTCGAGCGGCGTGCCGCCGGCCTTTCTCACCACCAGCACCGCCATCTTCATGTGCTTCCCGCTGCAGCAGTGCTTGAGCAGGATTGGTGAAGAACGGTCGACGTGCTTCGTTAGGGTAAGGTCATTCACTTGGACTTTTCCCGCCCCTCCGCCGGGACCCGTCTGAGTGCTTCCGGTTTGAGTCACGCCCCAGCTCCAAGACAAGATGTCGATCTCGCCTGAATGCTTGGCGTCCATCGACTCCCCTTTGATGTCGTCAATCTTGATGAACATGTCATGCGCCATCGGAATCTCTCCTTCACCCGAACTGCTACCAGCCCCGTTCGGGAAGTGCAGTGTACCCGGAGCTCCCCCGGTGTCCCAGCATTTACGACGAGCGCGTTGAAACTAAGGTGTTTCGCGCGCGGCTGAGCTCAGGCGCTTCTGGCAGGCTTGGTCCATCTCCGGGGTAAAGCGCTGCTTACCCCAATCAAATGTCGCTGGAACGCACTGGTCTGCGCCGTCCTTGCTAGCCACGAGCTCCTTCAGCGCGTCGCGGGCTTGCCAAACCACGTCTTTCGGTACCTGAACCGCGATCGAGCCGCCTGCAATCACCGGCACGACGTCGCCAGAGAAATCTAGGTTGAGCGCGTGGAGCTGGGCCACGCTCGTGGCCGCCGCGCGGGCCACTAGGCTCAGGCGGGTGCCCCCCACGACGTCCAGATCTGCGGTCATTTGCGGAGCTCTAATTTGGACACCAGCAAATTTCAGTCGCTGCAGATTGGCCAAGATCAACGCGATGGCATCGACGGTCGGTGCGTAGTTCGCGGTTTCGTCGGGCAACAAATCGGCATCGACCAAGTCCCAGAAGGAGGCGTCCGCCCCCGCCTTTTCCAGCCGCGCGAGCACTCCGAATGGCCCGAGGTTGTAACTGGCGAACACCAAATCCCAAGAGCCGAGCTTCAGCCGGAGATCCGCGAGCATGCGAATGCCCGCCTCGGTGGATTTGAAGGGACTGTAGCGTTCGTCGATCGTGCCCTCGACGATGTTCAAATGGTAAGCGCGGCCCGTCTCGGGCATGAATTGCCATAGGCCCGCGGCGCCGACGGGAGACTTTGCGCTCGATTCGCAACCGCTTTCGGTGAAGACCAGCGCGAGGAGCTCCGGCGGCAAGTCGTAGCGAATCAGCGTCGACTGAATCAGGTCTCGATACGCGCCACAACGGAACAGCATCGACTGAAACGTCTCTCGGCCAACCGGATTTTGAGTGTAGAACTCGAAGACACGCAAAACACGCGGATCGTCCTCCACCGGAATGGCGGGCATTTTCAAGCCGGCCATCCAGCCCGATCGCGTCGTTTCGGTATCGGAGCCGCGTCGGCGCTTCACGATGGCGGATTTACGATTTCCGACGATCAGATCGCGAACGTCCGACCAGGCTTTGCAAGTGAGGCTCCCGTCATTGCATTTTCCAGAGAGCGCCTTCGACGCGAGCGCGGCCTGATCGTTGAGGAGCGAACGGAGCTCCGGGCTTTCGCTGCCGCCGTGACCATGGACCTGCGCCAGCAAGGACATGAAGCGTTCATCGTCGGCGATCAGACGTTCGCGAGGTGGTGCGGGGCCCGACGCCCTGGGCGGCGAACTGGCGGCAGATTCGGGTGGTGAACCCGCGCTAGTTCCAATCTTGACAACGTCCTCGCGCCCGGGAGTCTTCGGGCGGCGGCCGAAAACGAGGAACGCGACCAACGCGGTTCCAGCCAAAAACAGGACCCCCACGCCGCCAACCCAAAGCCCGACTCGTGGTGTCCCGGGGCGCGCGCGCAGCGGCCTGGCGGCAGCCGGCGGCCGGGGCGCGGCTCGCGGTGGCGCGGCTGGTCGGCGCCGGTCCCGCGCGGGGAGGAGCGCGGCCACCTGTTCGACTTGCCCGGATTTTCGCGCAGATTCGCGGTAACGGCCGGAGTCATCCGGCGGCAGTGCCGGAAGGCCCAGGATGTCGGAGCGAACGAGGCGCGGCGGCGCGGACGGCTCATGCCCGGTGGGCAATGGGTCACCGATAGGCAGCGGCGGCAGCGGTAGCTGCCCGACCGCGTTCCCGCTGGCCGGCGCGGGGATCGCGCGTGCCGGAAGCTGCCGCTGCTTACTAAAGCCGCGGAGACCGAGCATATTTTTTACGCCGAATTGAGCCCCGGCACTCGGTGCGGAGCGAGGGGCCGGCGCACTGTGCGCTGCCGCTCGGGGGGCCGGATTGGGCAGCGCACTAGCCACTTCCGCCGGCGGCTCGAGCCGAGCCGCGGCGCGCGCGGCTTCAGCGAAAGCGCGGTCGCCCTGGCGCATGACGGTGATCATCGGGGGTGGCGCCAGTGCCGATTTGCCGGCGAGCGGGTCCCCTGAAGGCCGCCGTAGCGCCGCCGCAGCGTCGCTCAAATCTGACCGTTCAGCGGATGTGAGCGTCTGCCGCGCCTGCGACGCGAGCTCTCCAACGATGCCGAGTTGAGTCCGCAGCCGCACCGGCTCCGCGCCGGCCTCCAGTAACCGCACGCACTCTAGAAGATGATGCCCGAGCCCGCCAAACCCCACCGAAACCGAGCGCCGCTGTAACTCGGCGGCGGCCCGACTGAGGTCCTGGACCTGCGCCGGAGATGGCTTGACTTCGACCGCCAAGGCGCCGGTCCAGGCGTCGATGTACTCCCCCACCGCCGCCAGCAGGCTCACCTTCTCGCGCGATCCCGGTGCGCGATGGCCCTCGAAATCCTGCTCCCGCGGCACAGGGCTGAGTAGCACAAAGTTCAGGGCAGTGAAGTACCGCCCAATTCGCCTTCCGTGCTACGTTGCGCCGGTTCTCGGGCCTGCTGGCCGCCAGTGGGCGGGAATCACCCTGCTTAGTCCGGGGCGTGTTGGGGCTACAGGACGACCCTCGTAGGTTTTTTTCAAAGCGCGTTGCACGGAGTTTTTTTCGTTGGTGCTCAATGGCGTCGATCGATCTTGAAAAACTGCTCGAGCAGATCTCCGAGGCCGCACCAAGCGGCGCAAATCTTGAGTATGACGCGTCATTCTTGAGCGTTGAGCGGCTCGCTCTTGGCCGGCCCGAGCAGCAGATGGGCGGGTCCGTTCGCGCCGCAGAGCCGCCCGATTACGAGGCCGTGGTTCGTGAAGCATCGTTACTGCTCGCCCGCAGCAAGGACCTGCGCATCGCCGTTCTGCTCGCAGGGGCGCTCGCCCACTTGCACGGCTTCCAGGGCATGAGTGAGGGGCTGGCGGTCGTGCAGGGGTTGCTCGAGCGTTATTTTACAACGGTGTTTCCAGAGCTCGATCCGACGGAGGGCAATGATCCCACCATGCGCATCACGGCCGTCGCTGGCCTTTGTGCTTCGGACATTCTGACGGCGCTCCGCTCGAGTCCGCTCTTAGTATCGCGCGCCTTTGGGCCCATCACCTTGCGAGAGCTTGCGCTGGCCGCCGGAGGAGCGGCGTCGCCGGAAGGACCGAAGCGCGACCCGGCAAGCATCGAAGCTGCCTTCCAAGATACAGACCTCGCCGATCACCAGCGGGCGGCGGAGATCGTCCAGGCAGCTTTCAGGCACCTGGCGGCGATCGAAGAGGTGTTTCAACGTGAGCACGGAGGTCGTGGCCCGGAGCTCGCCGCACTGGCTGATATCCTGAGGCAGGCCCAGTACGCGCTGGTCTCGCGCCTGGATCGGCGCGTTGCCAAGGCGCAGCCCGAGCCAGCGACCACGAGCGAAAGCGGCGGTGCGCTTGGAGCTTCAGCCCACGTGGGTGGCTTCAACGCCGACATTCGCAGCCGGGCCGACGTCCTGCTCGCCCTGGATAAAATCTGCGAATATTACGAGGAATTCGAACCTTCGAGCCCGATCCCTCTGCTGCTTCGCCGCGGCAAAAGGCTCGTCTCCAAGAGCTTCCTGGATATCATTCGAGACATGGCGCCCGATGGGGTGTCGCAAGTGGAGTCGATCGCAGGGAAGGCCGACGCTTAGCGCGGTCGAGGGATATAGGAGCCCCGTTTGTCATGAGCAGCCAAAAGTTCATCGCTCGAAACCGCGCGCCGCGGGTGCAGATTGAATACGACGTGGAGTTGTACGGTGCCGAAAAGAAAGTCCAATTGCCGTTCGTCATGGGGGTCGTGTCCGATCTCTCGGGCAGCTCGGAGAAGGCTCCGCCGCCCGTCGCGGACCGGAAGTTCTTGGAAATCTCCGTAGACAATTTCGACGACCGGCTGAAAGCGCTGGAGCCGCGCGTCAAAATTCAGGTGCCAAACACCATGACTGGCGAAGGCAACGTCAAGATCGACGTCGCTTTCGAGAGCATGGACGACTTCTCGCCCGGCGCCATTGCCCAAAGAGTGCCGGCGTTGAGCGCCCTCTTGCAGGCGCGCACGCAGCTGGCAAATCTCATCACTTACATGGACGGCAAGACCGGCGCAGAAGAACTGATCGCCAAAGTCTTGAAGAACCCGGCGCTGCTGCAAGCGCTCGCCTCCTCACCCAAACCAGCGAGTGAATGATCATGGCCGAGGCAACCGAAGCATCCACGCAGAGTGACAGCCGCACCGTCGAGGCAAGCGAGTTTGCATCGCTGCTGAAGAAGGAATTCAAACCCCAAACCGATCGCGCGCGCGAAGAAGTAGAGAGCGCAGTGCTCACGCTCGCCCAGCAGGCGCTCGCGTCCACTCCCGTTGTCTCCGATGACGCGGTCGAGTCGATCCAGGCCATCATCGCGGAGATCGATCGAAAGCTCAGCCAGCAGGTCAATGCGATCATTCACCATCCCGACTTCCAGGCTCTGGAAGGCGCTTGGCGAGGCTTGCACTATCTGGTGAACAATACCGAGACGGACCAGATGCTCAAAATCCGGTTCATGAACATCTCCAAGAAAGATCTGCACAAGACTCTGAAGCGCTACAAGGGCGCTTCCTGGGACCAGAGCCCGATCTTCAAGAAGCTTTACGAAGAAGAGTACGGGCAGTTGGGCGGGGAGCCTTACGGCGCGTTGGTCGCGGATTATTACTTCGACCACAGCCCGACGGATGTCGAAGCTTTGGGCGAGCTCGGAAAGATCGCGGCCGCGTGCCACGCGCCCGTGATCACAGGCACCGCGCCAACGCTCTTTCAAATGGAGACCTGGCAAGAGCTCGGCAATCCGCGCGATTTGAGCAAGATCTTCTCCACGCCGGAATACGCCGCCTGGCGCTCCTTGCGTGAGTCCGAAGACTCGCGTTACATCGGCCTCGCGTTACCGCGCTTCTTGGCGCGCCAGCCGTACGGGGCCAAGTCGAACCCGGTCGAGCAGTTCGACTTCGAAGAAGACACGAGCTCCGACGCCAGCACGTACGCTTGGGCGAACTCCGCCTACGCGATGGCGGTCAACATCAACCGCTCGTTCAAAATGTACGGCTGGTGCTCGCGCATCCGCGGCATCGAATCGGGCGGCGCCGTACTAGGCCTGCCGACGCACTCCTTCCCCACGGACGACGGCGGGGTCGACATGACTTGCCCAACCGAGATCGGCATCAGCGATCGGCGTGAAGCGGAGCTGGCGAGGACGGGGTTCATGCCGCTCATTCACAAGAAGAACACGGACCTTGCGGCCTTCATCGGCGCGCAATCCTTGCACAAGCCGGAAACGTACGATGATCCGGACGCCAGTGCGAACGCCGCGCTTGCCGCCCGTTTGCCGTATTTGTTCGCGACCTGCCGGTTTGCCCATTACTTGAAGTGCATCGTGCGGGACAAAGTGGGGTCCTTCAAAGAGGCCGAGGAAATGCAACGCTGGTTACAGAGCTGGATCATCTCGTACGTGGACGGCGACCCAGCGCACTCGAGCGAAGAAACCAAGGCTCGAAAGCCGCTCGCCGCAGCCGAGGTCGTCGTGGAAGCGGATCAGGAGAACCCGGGCTACTACAACTCCAAGTTCTTCCTTCGGCCTCACTATCAGCTCGAAGGGCTCACGGTTTCATTGCGGCTCGTCTCCAAGCTTCCGTCTGCCAAGGCAGTCTGAGCGAGCGCCGAGTCGCCTTCCGCGTGCGCCGATCTAGCGGCTCGCGCGGCGGCGCACTCGGCAGTGAGTCCTGACCGACCATGGCCGACCACACGACCAGTGAGCGTCTTCAGCCGTCGTTGTTGGATCGCCTAACGGACGACGAGCCCGACCAGCTTCAAGAATCGCGCGACCGGCGAGTGCTGTCGAGCCAGCGGCTGCGTGACAGTGTGCGGCGCGATCTCAATTGGCTGTTCAACGCGACCAATTTGACCTCTCTCCAATCACTCGTCGATCACCCGGAGGTGGAGCGGTCGACGGCCAACTACGGGTTGCCGGACTTTGCGGGTCGCATCGCGTCGAGCATCGAGCGGGACGCCCTGGAGCGCCTGCTCCGGCGCGCCATCTTGGAGTTCGAACCGCGGCTGATTCGTAGCTCGATCCGCGTGAAGTTGTCGGTCGACGCGAACACACTCGATCACAACGCCATGAATTTCACCATCCAAGCAGAGCTTTGGGCGCAGCCGCTCCCGCTGCGTCTTTTTCTGCGAACCGATTTGGATCTCGAGACGGGCGAGGCGGTCGTATCGGAAGATTTTCGACCGAAAGCCGGCTGATGGACCACCGCCTTCTCGCCTACTACAACCGCGAACTTCAGTACGTACGCCAGCTAGGCGGCGAATTTGCCAAGCAGTTTCCCAAGATCGCCGGCCGCCTCGGCCTCGACGCCTTCGAGTGCGCCGACCCCTACGTCGAGCGCTTGCTCGAAGGGTTTGCGTTTCTAGCCGCGCGCGTGCAGCTCAAGATCGACTCCGAATTCCCGCGCTTTACCGAAAATTTGCTGGAGATGGTGTACCCCCACTATCTCGCCCCCACGCCGTCCATGATGGTGGTTCAGTTCGAGCCAAACCACCGGCAAGGGCTCCTGAACGAGGGGTTCTCGATCCCGCGCGGCACGTCCCTCCGTAACCATGTGGGGTCCGGTGAGCAGACGCCCTGTGTATACCGCACCGCGCACGATGTCTCGCTCTGGCCGCTTGAAATTGCGAGCATTTCACATTCGTCCTTCGTCGGTGACATCGGCGATGTTCGACTCGTCAACCGGCGCCCCATCCGCGGGGCAATACGATTGAAATTGCGGACGGTCGACGGCACCCCGATGAAGCAGCTGTCGCTCGACAGGCTGCCGGTGTTCATTCGCGGCACGGACCAAACGAGCTTGCGGCTCTTCGAGCTGATTTTGGGCGGGTCCGTCGGCTCCGTCCTCCGTTCGAGCAAGGACACTTTTCGCGAGGTCGTCGCCAAAGATGCCGTCCTGCCGCTCGGGCTAGAAGAAGACCAAGCCATGTTGCCCAATGTGCCGAAGGCATTTCAAGGCTACCGCTTGCTGCAAGAGTACTTCGCCCTCCCCAATCGCTTCATGTTCGTGGAGCTGACGGGCCTCCGACCCGCCATCAAACAATGCTCCGCGGCCGAGCTGGAAGTCATCGTGCTCGTCGATCGTCACGACCCGGTCGTCGAGCGCGGACTCACCGTCGCGCAGGTTGCGCTCTTTTGCTCTCCCGCCATCAATCTATTCCCGCGCCGCGCAGACCGCATTCATCTCACAGATCGCGTGCACGAGTACCATGTCGTTGCGGATCGCACCCGGCCAATGGACTTGGAGGTGCACACCGTGTCGGAGGTAGTCGGGTTCGGCACGAGCGCCGAAGCGCGGCGTGACTTTGCGCCTTTTTATTCGTGCACCGAACGCTCGCCTCATCAAGCTGACGCAGCTTATTACACCCTCCATCGCGAGCCCCGCGTGGCGTCCAGTCGCCAACGCCGAAATGGGCCGCGCTCCAGCTATCTCGGCAGTGAGCTCTTCATCGCGTTGATCGACGGCCAACAGGGCCCGTATCGTGCCGATTTAAAACAGTTGTCCGTGCAAACGTTGTGCAGCAATCGTGATCTGCCTCTTCACGTCTCGGTCGGCCTGGGTGTTACGGATTTCCACATCGAGTCCGGCGCGCCGGTCAGTTCCGTGCGCTGCGTTGCCGGCCCCACATCGCCGCATGAGTCGCGCGCCTGGGGAGGCACCTCCTGGCGTCTCATCAGCCACTTGTCTCTGAATTACCTGTCCATCACGAACACCGCTGAAGGAGATGGCGCCGCCGTGCTCCGAGAATTGCTGCAACTGTACGGTCACCTCGCTGACACCAGCCAAGCGAGGCAGATCGAAGGGGTCCGCGGCATCGCCAGTGCACCCATCGTGAGGGCGCTACCGGTGAAGGGCCGAGCCAACTTCGTACGCGGGCTCGAACTCGTGCTCGACTGCGATGAGACTGCGTTCGAAGGCACGAGCGTGTTCCTTCTGGGTATGGTGCTGGAGCAGTTTTTCTCGAAGTACGTGTCGATCAATTCTTTTACCGAAACCACGCTTCGCACCACGCAACGCGGGCAGATCATGCGTTGGCCAGCGCGTATCGGACGGAGGCCGACGGCGTGACCTTCCTCGCGGAGCTGGCGGCCGCGCCCGAGCGGTTCGATTTTCACCAGACGTTGCGCCGCTTACAAAATATTTTCAAAGAGAGCCCTCGGTGGGGCACTGCGGCGCAGTCGAGCGCGGAGCCAGTTCGCTTGGGGCAAGATCCATCGCTCGCGTTCGGCGCCTCGATGCTGACTGCGTTTCGCCCTCCTGATGGCAATCTTCCGGGCCGCCTCTCGGTGGCCTTTTTTGGCATGTTCGGCCCGCACGGGCCCCTTCCGTTGCACCTGACCGAGTACGCGCGAGACCGCATCCGGCACTCTGGAGATGGCACTTTTGCCGGCTTCGTCGACATTTTTCAGCATCGAATGCTGATGCTTTTTCATCGGGCGTGGGCCGCCGCCCAACCCACCGCATCGCTCGATCGCCCTGACTCTGACCGATTTCAGGCGTACGTGGCCGCGGTCTTTGGACAGGACTTCACGTTCGTCTCCGCGGGCAACCCGAGCCGGTGGGCGAAGCTGCAGTATGCAGCGCATTTTGCCAATCCGAGCCGCCACCCGTCGGGGCTCGAATCGATCATCGGTCACTACTTCGACGTGCCCGCGGTGATCGAAGAATTCGTCGGGTCTTGGCTGGAGTTGCCGGAAATCGCTCGCTTTCGTCTCGGTGTCTCCGCGGAAGTGTCGACCCTCGGCACGACCGCCGTTTTGGGTCGGCGCATCTGGCGCTGCGACCAGAAGTTTCGCATCGTTCTCGGACCGCTCTCGCGCGCCGACTTCGAGCGCTTCCTGCCTTCCGGCAGCGCTCTTTCGCAGCTCCGCGAGTTCGTGCGAGCGTACGTGTGCGACGAACTAGACTGGGACGTGCAGCTCGTGCTCGACGAAAGTGAAAGCGACCAAGCGCGATTGAGTGCCGGTAGCCGGCTGGCTTGGAACGCCCGACTCGGGGCGCGACGAAGAGACGAGAGGGAACATTTGATCGTCCATCCCGATTCCGGCCGCACGGAGCGAAGCGTCGTATAGACCCACGCGAAGCGGATTTTGACGCTCTACTCGGCGACTCGAGGTGGTATGTAACGGACGTGCGCGGGCAGTAGGGAGCGCGTGTTGTAATGCCAGGGGAGCCACATGACAGAGATCAGCCGAGTCAACCTGTTCGGTAAGCTGAACGAAGTTTGTTATCAGACCATCGAAAGCGCCACCGTCTTCTGCAAGCTACGCACGAACCCGTACGTGGAGGTAGCGCACTGGTTGCACCAGATCCTCGCGACGCAGGATTCCGACTTGCAACACCTCGTGCAGCACTTCGAGCTCGATGCGGGGATGTTGGCCCGCGATCTGACGAGCGCGCTCGACCGGCTGCCGCGCGGGGCTTCGTCGATCTCTGATCTGTCGACTCAAGTCGAAGAATCCGTCGAGCGCGCCTGGGTCTACGCCTCGCTCTTGTTCGGTGAGTCGCGCGTGCGCACCGGACATTTGCTCGTCGCGTGGCTCAAGACGCGAACCTTGCGTCATTTGCTCTTAGCCACGTCGAAGGAGTTCAGCAAAATAAATTTGGACACGCTGACCGAGCGCTTTTCGGCGTTGACCGCGCGGTCTTCGGAGGCGCAGCTTTCACGCGCTGCGCCCGGACCGGGCGCGCCCGAAGTGGGCGGTACCGGCGTCCCGGCGCAACTCGGCAAGCAAGAGGCGCTCGCTCGCTACACTATCGATCTGACCGAGCGCGCACGTTTGGGGGAGATTGACCCGGTCGTCGGGCGCGATGATGAAATCCGCCAGCTCATTCAAATTCTAATGCGCCGTAGGCAGAACAATCCCATCCTCACCGGCGAGGCCGGCGTGGGGAAGACCGCCGTCGTCGAGGGCTTTGCGCAACGCCTCGCGTCGGGAGATGTGCCTCCTCAACTCCAGGACGTCAGCTTGCGGGCGCTCGATCTCGGCTTGCTGCAAGCCGGCGCCAGCATGAAAGGTGAGTTCGAGGCGCGGCTGCGGCAGGTGATCGACGAAGTCCAAGCCTCCCCCCGGCCGATCATTTTGTTCGTCGACGAAGCGCACACGTTGATCGGCGCCGGCGGCGCCCAAGGCACGGGCGACGCCGCAAACCTATTGAAGCCGGCCTTGGCGCGCGGAAAACTGCGCACGATCGGCGCGACCACCTGGGCGGAGTACAAGAAATACATCGAAGGGGACCCGGCGCTGACACGCCGCTTTCAAGTCGTCAAAGTCGATGAGCCGAGCGAAGCCAAAGCCGTGCTCATGATGCGCGGTACTGCGTCCGCGCTCGAGAGCCACCATCGCGTGCAGGTCTTGGACGAGGCAATCGTCGCCGCGGTCAAACTCGCGAAGCGTTATGTTCCCGATCGGCAACTGCCGGACAAGTCGGTGAGCTTGCTCGACACCGCGTGCGCGCGGGTCGCGGTCAGCCAGCACGCGCGACCGGCTGAGCTGGAGGATTCACAGCGTCGAATCGAGGCGCTCACTCAAGAGCTCGAGATCATCGCCCGGGAGGGCGGCATGGGTGTCGACGTGGCCCAGCGGCTGAGCGTGGCCGACCTCGCGCTCATGGGAGAGCGAGAACGACTGATTTCGCTGGAAGCTCGCTACAAGTCGGAAAAAGCGCTGGTCGATGAGATCCTCGCGCTTCGAGCCAAGCTGCGCGCTGCCGGTGACACACCGCCCGACGGCCGCGCCCCCGACCAGCTACCCGCCGAGGCCAACGCGGGCGCTGATTGGCTCGCAAAGCTACGCCTGCTCGAAGCAGCTCTGCTCGAGCTCCAGGGAGAAGCTCCGCTCATCTTGCCGAGCGTGAACGAGCAGGCCGTCGCGCTGGTCGTTGCCGAATGGACCGGTATCCCCACCGGGCGCATGGTGAAGAACGAGATCGAGGCAGTCCTCAATGCCTCGCAGGTCCTCAGCCGGCGCGTTGTCGGTCAGGATCATGCGTTGGACATGATCTCACGTCGTATCCAAACGGCGCGTGCGGGACTTGAAAATCCAGGCAAGCCGATCGGCGTCTTCTTGCTCGCCGGCCCCTCCGGCGTCGGCAAGACCGAAACCGCGCTGGCGCTCGCGGAGAGCCTGTACGGCGGCGAGCAAAACGTGATCACGATCAACATGAGCGAGTATCAAGAGTCGCACAGCGTGTCGACCCTGAAGGGCGCGCCTCCGGGCTACGTCGGCTACGGGGAGGGAGGCGTGCTCACGGAGGCAGTGCGTCGCCGGCCGTACAGCGTAGTGCTTCTGGACGAGCTCGAGAAGGCACACCCCGACGTGCACGAGGTGTTCTTCCAAGTCTTCGACAAGGGTTTCATGGAGGACGGGCAGGGCACGTTCATCGATTTCAAAAACACGATCATCCTGGCGACATCCAACGTAGGCAGTGATCTCATCCTGGGGTTGTGCGCGGCTGAGCGCAGACCAGACCCAAAGGATGTCACAGAGCGCTTGCGCGCGCCCCTGCTCCAAATCTTCCCCGCCGCGTTGCTCGGCCGCATGGTCGTGATTCCCTACTATCCGCTGGGAGACCAGATGCTGCGAAGCATCATCCGTCTGCAACTCGATCGCGTGAGCGGTCGCGTTCTGGAGCGCTACGGGGTTCCGCTCGACTACGATGAGTCAGTCGTTGAGCTCGTGGCTCGGCGTTGCTCAGAAGTTGAAAGCGGCGGCCGGGCCATCGACGCGGTCCTCACGAACTCCCTACTTCCCCAGGTGAGTCGCGAGCTATTGACGTTCACGTTGCAAGGCAAGCCGGTGACGCGCGTCGCCGTCCGCGTTATCGAAAGTCAATTCGAATACGCTTTCGCCTGAACGCTCAGTAGCCCCAGTCCGCCCGCTTACTGGACGCTTTCGGCGCGACCGGTGCAGGCGGGGGCGCAGGACGCTTCAACGCCGGAGCGTGGGCTGGGGGAGTGACATTCGGTGCCAGCGCTCTCGGCGCCTCCCTCACCGGCGCCGGGGCGGGTGTCGAGTCCACCGGCGCCACGAGCCCAGGAGGTGTTGAGGGCAGGGGTAGTGCCGGCGCCTCCGTGGGCGGTGCGCTCGTAGTGCCACTTGCCGACGTCTGGCCGCCGCTCGCGGCAGCCGCCGGCGCGCTGCCTTGGCCGTGCCGGAAAAATACCAACCCGATGACGAGTACCAGCACTGCAGCACCACCCAGCAGCAAAAACAGCAACGGAGCCTTCGTGCGGACCGGCGGCGGCGTCTGCGAGAGCCGCGGATCTCGCGTAGCGCCAAAGCTGGCCGGCGTGGGTGAGGCGAGCGTCCGGATTGGCACATCGAGCCGAGCGGCGCCGCTGCTGGGGGAAAGAGCGAATGGACTGTCGGTCGAAATCAGAGTTCGGTCCCCCGAACGCGCCAGCGAATGGAGCCCGGAATCGCCAGTGAGAGCGTCCGGATTCGAAGCGGCCCATTCGGAGAGCGCGTTCATCATGTCCTGCGCAGTCTGAAAACGAACCGCGGGATCGCGTGCCATCGCCTTCAAAATCAGAGCCGATAGATTCGGGTCGATGCCGGGCACTAGCTCGGCAGGGGGACGCGGTTGCTCCAGCACGATCTTGAAGATCAGATCGTTGAAGTTGAGCGCGCTAAAGGGCACTTCCCCAGTGATGCACTCGTACAGGATGACGCCGACCGCATACAAATCACTGCGCGCATCGGCATCGCCAGTGCCCCGTGCCTGTTCGGGTGACAAGTAATGCGGCGTTCCGACGACCATGCCGGTCTGGGTCATCTTCAAACCGTCTTCTGCGTTCACCCCCTGCTGAAACTTGGCAATGCCAAAGTCGATGATCTTGACGAAGTCTGCGGCGCCCGACTTTTGGCGCACCAGGAAGATGTTGTCGGGCGGCAAGTCGCGATGGAGCACCAAGGCCTGATGTGCGGCGCCTAGCCCCGTCAACAATTGTTGGGCAATGGGCAGCAGGGCGGCGGGGGACAGCCGGCGCACGCGTTCCAGGCGGCCATTGAGGGTTTCGCCGTCGAGGTACTCGCTCACCATGTAGCGCGAGCCGTCGGGCAACACGCCGACGTCGAAGATCTGCAGAATGTGATCGCTGCCAATGCGCCCGGCAGCGCGAGCTTCGCGCTCGAAGCGAGCGATGGCATTAGCAGCGGCGGCGGCATCCGCGTGCAACTCCTTGACCGCCACGCGACGATCGATCAGGAGGTGCGTGGCTTCGTAAACGGCCCCCATGCCGCCCTTGCCGATCAGTCGGACGATGCGATATTTCCCATCCAGGACCTGACCAACTTCCACCGCCATGCGAATGGCGGCAAGCTTAGCAGGCCTCGCCACAAACGGCAGCCGCACGCGGGCCTTGGCAGTCGTGCGCGCCTCGGCTTACGATGCCGGCGGACTAGATGCGAGCAATTCTCTTTTCGGGCGTGGGCATTCTGCTGACTTTCGCGCCGCTTTCGGCTCTTGCGCAGACCGACCTGGAACGAGCCGCCGCCCGGGAAGCAGCCAATGCCGGACGGGTGCAGTTCGACGCGGGTCGATACAACGAGGCGATCGATTCCTTTACCCGCGCCCAACAGTTGGTGGCGGCACCGCCGCACTTACTGTACCTCGCGCGAGCTCAGGCAAAGCTCGGCAAGCTGGTCGAAGCTCACGAAAACTACTTGAAGATCACGCGTGAGACGCTGCCCCCCAAAGCTCCGAAAGCGTTCATCGAGGCCGAGACCGCGGCCGAGCGAGAAATCGAGGCGCTCGAGGCTCGACTGCCGTCCGTAACGATCGCCGTACAAGGCGCGCCCGCCGCGGACGTCAGCGTCCAGATGGATGGAGCTAATCTCTCGTCCGCGATGGTCGGTATCCCGCTGCCCGTCGATCCCGGGCAGCACGTCTTCGCGGCACGCGCTGCATCCGCTCAAAGCGCGCCAGTTACCATCAACGTGGCGGAGGGCGGCAAGGAAACGGTCATGCTCACGCTTCGGGCGAGCGCGCCGGCGTCCAAACGCCAGCCCCGCGCCGGCACGTCCAGCAGTCTAACGAGCGAGCCGGTCGCGGGCGATGCGGGTCACTCCAGCGGCTCAGGGTTACGCGTGGGTTCGTACGTTGCGTTCGGGGTGGGCGCGGTTGGGCTAGGCGTTGGCATTTATTTCTTGGCCAAGTCGAGCAGCAGCCGCAATCACTCAGACGAGCTGTTTGCCAGCTGCGATGCCATGGCAGGCGGTTGCCTGGAGGCTCAGCAAGATGAAATCGAGTCCTCAGACGACGACGCGGACCACCAGCGTAACCTGGGAGTCGGGGCCCTGGTGGTGGGCGGGGTTGGCGTGGCGACCGGAGTCACGCTCTTGATTTTGAGCTCGGGTCACAGCGCCGCCGCGCGAAACGACGCGCCGCACGTGACCCCCATGATCGGCTTCAACTCGCTTGGTTTGAGCGGGATTTTCTGAGGCGGCGCCTAGTTCCCGTTGTGCACGATGAGCGCGTCGATGAGCGGCAGAACGGCCTCGCTCAATCGTTCGTAGCCCCCGGCAGTCGGGTGAAGGAAGTCCGCCATTGTTGCCTTCGACAGTTTGCCGTCCGCCTCGAGCAGCCCAGCGCTCACATCATGGATGCTGACGCGCCCTAGCGCGGGACCGGCGGCGAGCAGCCGATTCGCCTCGGTAATGCGCACCCTCAACGGGTCACTCGCAGCTTGCCTCGCGGGCAAGATCATCAACAAGAGGACCTGCGTCGTCGGCAATCGCGCTCGAACGGCAGCCAGGACGGCTCGGATTCCGCCCACGGTTTCTGACGGGGAAAACCCACCGGCGAGATTATTGATTCCGATCATCAAGACGAGGACTTCGGGGTGGGTTCCCGTGAGCGTGCCATGATCGATGCGCCACAACACATTCTGCGTGAAGTCCCCGGCCAAACCGAGATTGAGCGGTTGGTATTTCTCGAAGCGCTGGCGATAGGCGGGCGACACAGCCCACCCTTCGGTGATTGAGTCGCCAAGGAAAATCACCCTCGCTTGCGCGCGGCCCGGCGCGTGCAATTGCCGCTCGTGATGGGCGCGCCACTCTTCGGAGATCACCCAGGGTTCGGCGCCAATTCTAGGCACGGGCTTGTCGGCGACGTTCTGCCGGTAAGCCGGCGGTGGCGGTGAGAGGAGCGAATCGTTAGGCCTCTGGCCGTCCGCCTCGATGGCAAGCGATGGCGATGCGGCGGGAGGGACTCGACGATCGACCTCCTGTGGCATCGGCGGCGGCTCGACGAACGGTGCGGCGCTTGGCACTGGCGGCAGTGCGGG
>CAXSGJ010000079.1:15161-19612 GCA_964236865.1 uncultured Polyangiaceae bacterium | reverse complement strand
AGTTCCACCACCGACCCGGCGTTGGGCAACCCGGCGATGATCAACGCGGCGGCCAGCCCGGCGCCTCGCTCGCCGGCCGCAGACAACACGCGAATCAATCAGCGCGATCGCGATAGCCACGCTTTGACGCCCATGGATCAGGGCCCCAGCGAAGCGGACCGCAAACTGACCCAGCACATCCGCCAGGCCCTGATGCGTGACCAATCGCTGTCGTTTGCCGCCAAAAACGTGAAGGTCATTACCATTAACGGCAAGGTGACGTTGCGCGGGCCCGTAAAGACTGCAGCCGAACGCACGGCGGTCGAAGCGGCGGCGCGCGGCGTTGCGGGTGGCGAGCAAATCGACAGTCAGTTGGAAGTCAGCAAGTGAAGGTGAACCCCATGAAAAATTCAGTCATCGGCATCGTCGAATCGCAGATTCAGGCGGAGCGTATCGTCGCCCAGTTGCAAGACCGAGGCATCGCTTCTAGCGATATCTCCGCGCTCTTTCCGGACACCCGCGGCGGCAAGGACTTTGCGCATGAGCACAACACGAAGGCGCCCGAGGGCGCGGTGGCGGGCGGCGGCGTGGGCGGCGTCATCGGTGGAACCATCGGCCTCCTCGCGGGTATCGGCGCGTTGGCCATTCCGGGCGTTGGTCCACTGATCGCGGCCGGCCCCTTGATGGCCGCGTTGAGCGGCGCAGCCGCGGGCGCCGCGGTCGGCGGGATCACCGGGGGTCTAATTGGGCTCGGAATGCCCGAGTACGAGGCCAAAGCCTATGAGGGCAAGATTCGCAGCGGCAATATTTTGATCGCCGTGCACACCGACAACAGCGAGACGGAGCAACGCACGAAGCAAATCTTCGAGGCGCAGGGCGCGCACGACATCGCCGTTACTGGCGATTCGTCCGTGCCAAGCCCGCCGAACAAGACCGAGCGCGTCTCGCAGTACTGACGTCGACGGACGGAGGAGCGCCGTGAACCGGGTGCGGCGCGCTTTTGTTTCGCTCAAGACGTTTCGTCAAGGGGCTGCAAGAGCGTCGCCAACTGCTCACGCGTCGTCGCGAGGTCCGCGACGAACTGGCGTTCCATCTCTTGCCGCGCAGCCTCATCGGGCGCGCGCAGTAAAGCGGAGGGGTGATACGTTGCCATCCACCAGGGCGCCCATGGGGTGCTCGTTGGCTTGCCACGGTCGCGCTGCACTCGAAACTGTGGGCCGCAAAAACTCTGCGCCGCCGTCGCCCCGAGGCACAGGATCATCTCGGGCTTGATTGCCTCCACCTCGGCCAAGAGCCAAGCGCGACATGCTTCGACCTCCGACCGCACCGGGCGCATGTGCAAGCGTCGCTTCGTCGGCAAGCGCTCGAACTTGAAATGCTTCACGGCATTGGTGACATAGATCTCCGAGCGAGAAAGCCCGGCGCGCGCCAAAAACTGCTCGAGCAAGCGCCCGGCCGGGCCGACGAACGGCCTGCCCGCAAGATCTTCCTCGTCACCCGGCTGCTCGCCGACGATCATCAAGCGCGCCGTCGTGGGGCCCTCTCCGAAGACGGTCTGCGTCGCGTGCTCGCCGATCGGACAGGCTCGGCAGTGTGCGGCGGCGTCACGCAAAGAACCGACCCCGCGCTCGCTCGGCAGCAGAGTCGCCGACGCGGACGCACGTGGCGCATTCATCTTCTGCACGCGCTGAGGCGCCTCTTCAAGCAAGCGCGCGACTTCCCCGCCCTCCGGCATTTGACGCAGTAAGCGGGGCGGCAGATGGCTGTTCAAGAGCTTTGGGTTACTGCGCGCCGGGTTGAAAATCTTCTCATAGTAGCTGAGGAAGAGCGCATCGATCTGGTCTTGTCGGGGAGCGGCTTCGCTCGGCGCGCCCGGCCCAAAGTGTAGCTCCGTACCGTCCCAGGCTGCAGATGCAGTGGGCGTCAGTAAGGTCCAATGCATCGCCGGATAGCGCCGCGCGAAGAACGGCGCGACGCGACGCAGGATTGCGTGAACGGGGTTGAACCAGGCGACCCAGTGCTCACTTCCGTCCGGCGCGAGCGTGCGGCGGAAGCGCACGAACGCGTGCATGTCGTGCTCTTCCTCGCGAATCTGTCGAAGCATCGCCGTGAGTTTCGCAGCGTCCGGGTCGAGCGGGTCGTCCAGGGTGTGAACCAAACCGTGCGCCAGCTTCCAGAGCAAGCGATAGAGCACCGCGAAGCGGTCGGGGTCCGCGTGCTCACAGGCCACCTCTGCTTTTCGCAAAAAAGACGCCGGGACGCGCACCGTCTCCGCCGGTGCCTCTCGGCTCGGCGCAAGCTCGGCGGAAAACAGTGCCGCCTGTTGATCGCCCCAAATCACATTTTCGGGCGGGATCTGGGCCTGTAGCAAGCCGCGGGCTTGCAGACGCCAGGAGTCGAAGTCGAGCGCGCGTGCGGCGATCAAACCTCGCCTCGGACGGCGGATACACGGGCCTCGAACAGGCCGAGCTGCACGGACGGCGTCAGCTGGCTGCGGAGCGCCTGCCCGTCCAGCACGCGGGCGGCGGTTCGCGCGTCATCGCTGGTGATCAAAAAAGGAGCAGCTCGCCTCGCGACGCGTAACTGCGCTAGGTCGGCACGACGAAGCGCGCGATGACGGCGCGCGTTCAGGATCTTGTGCACCGTGTCGCGACCCAAACCCGGCACGCGCAGCAAGGCTTCACGGGGCGCGCGGTTGACGTCTACCGGAAAATATTCGCGATGCGACAAGGCCCACGCAAGCTTTGGATCGATAGCGGGATCCAAATCCGGCGCCGCGCTGCTCACGAGCTCGCCCACTTCGAAGCCATAAAATCGGATCAGCCAATCCGCTTGATACAGGCGATGCTCACGCACGAGCGGTGGAGCCGCCGCCGGGAGACGCGGATCGGCATGCGAGAGCGGACTGAACGCCGCGTAATAAACGCGGCGCAATTGGTAGCTTCGGTACAAGTGATCGGAAGTAATCAAAATGTCTGAGTCGGTTGCCGCACTGGCACCGACGATGATTTGAGTGCTTTGGCCGGCCGGCGCGTAGCTCTGCGGCGTCTGGGCGGCCGCCTTGGCAGTGGCGATAGCGCCCATTGCCTCTTCGATGGCGGGCATGCTTTTTTCTGGCGCCAGTTGGGCAAGGTCGGCGCGGGTGGGCAGCTCGACATTCACGCTGAGTCGGTCTGCCCAAAGACCCGCTTCTTCCAGGAGCTCGGACGCGACTCCGGGCGCGGACTTGAGGTGAATGTAGCCGCCGAACGCGTGCTCTTGGCGCAACGTCCGCGCGACGGCAATTAACTGCTCCATAGTGTAGTCCGGGCTTTTGAGCACGCCCGAGCTCAGAAAGAGCCCTTCAATATAATTACCGCGGTAGAAATCTAGGGTCAGCTGCACGACCTCCGCCACACTAAAGCGAGCGCGTTCCACATCGCTGGAAATGCGGCTGGTGCAGTAGCGGCAGTCGTAAATGCAGATATTCGTGAGCAAGATCTTGAGTAACGAGACGCACCGCCCATCGGGGGTGAAGCTGTGACAAATGCCCATCCCCTCCGTTGCGCCCAAGCCGCCCGGTGCCGCTTTGCGACGGGACCCGCCGCTCGCGCACGACGCATCATACTTGGCGGCGTCTGCCAGTATCTCGAGCTTCCGGCGAGTCTCCATCGGCGCCCGAATACTGTGCGCGCGGACACGACTTTGACAAGGTAGACAGCGCTCCAAATGCTGCCAAAGAGCGGCGCGGCTCGGTGGCTTTCGGGCGCGCAGACCTGCCACGCAGGGGACTCCAAGCCGAACATCGGTGGGGCGCCTCGGAGCGTGGTCGTCTAGCGTGCCGGCGCCCGAAAAGTAGTGCTATCCAAAGCGGTGCACTCCGCTCTAGCGCGCCTCGACCACCGGCCTTGGCCGATTCCGGAACGCCGTTGGACTTGGCGGCAGACGTGGCATGATCTGCTGTTTGCACACTGGCCCATCAGCGTGAAAACGTTGCGGCCGCTGGTCCCAGAGGAGCTGGAAATCCAGGAATTCGGCGGCACTTCTTGGGTAGGAGTGGTGCCCTTTCGTATGAGCGGCGTGATGCGGCGCGGGCTCCCGAACTTACCTTGGATTTCGGCCTTCCCGGAGCTGAACGTGCGCCTATACGTGCAAAAAGACGACAAGCCCGGGGTTTGGTTTCTGAGCCTGGACGCCACGAACCCGCTGGCGGTGTGGGCCGCGCGGAGGTTCTTTCATCTGCCCTACCATCGCGCGCGGATGTCGATCCAGCGCGTGGGAAATGAGTACGTCTACGCCTCACAACGCGCGGGCGCCGAGCTCAAAGGCCGCTATCGACCCCTATCGTCGGTCGCCCCGGCCGCGCCGAGCTCGATCGAACACTGGCTCACCGAGCGTTATTGCCTGTACGCAAAAGACCAGCGCGGGGCCTTGTGGCGGAATGAGGTGCATCACTTTCCGTGGCCGTTGCAGCGCGCCGAAGCCGACATTCA
>CAXSGJ010000079.1:0-15151 GCA_964236865.1 uncultured Polyangiaceae bacterium | reverse complement strand
GGTTGCCCACCCCCCACGAGCCGGCGCTCCTGCACTTTGCGGAGCGCTTAGACGTCGTGGTGTGGGGCGGCGAAGCGCTGACCCGATAGCCGTGCCGCTCGTTTACGTTCCAGAGATCGAGGCGCTCTTCATTTGGGGCGCGGACGCGGCATCCGACTCAGTGCCGGCGCTCATGCGCGGCGAGTCGAAGCAAGCCATGCTCCTCACGCCAGAGGGGCGGCGAGAAGTCGAGGGCCGTGCGCTACCCCTAGTCGACACGCTGAACGAGCTCGCCGTGCTGCCGGCCGCGAGCTTAGAGCTGTTAGCAAGCTCCGTGGCCAGTTGGGTGCTGGCGAGCAAATTGGCGATGGAGCTGGTGGCTCGGGAGCGCGTCGTGCCGACCCTCAGCCGGCACCATGGGCGCGTGGAGGCGCGCTGGGCCGCCGCGCTCTCGGCAGGTGACGACGCGAAAAAAGTCGCGCTCATCGCGCTCAGCATGTCGCCCGCAGCGCATGCCGTACCACGCAGCGCGGCGCCCGAGTCTGCAATTTGGACCCCAGATGCCCTGCTCCGCGCCTACCTCGACGCCGCGGTCGACGCGCTCCTACGTGGAAGCTTGGGAGCGCCCGCGCTCCCAAGGCACGCGCGAGCGCGTGGCAGCACTGATGAACGAACGCCCTGGGATGCGCGCTTTTGCGCCGCGCTGGCCGGGTCACAGGCCGCGTTCGAAGCGCAGGGCTTTGGCGAACGCACGGTGCTCGAAGGCTTGGAACGTTGGAGTGAGCCCGCGCTCGGCGCCCGCGACAAGCTCCGCGCCTGCTTTCGCCTGGAGCTGCCGGAGGTCGACGGGGAGCCGTTCTCATTGAGCTTTTTGCTGCAGTCGCCCGACGATCCGAGCTTGCTCGTGCCGGCGGCCGAGGTTTGGGCCGCGCAAGGTGGCAGTCTCGAACGACTCGGTCGCGCGTTCCGCGATCCTCAAGAATCTTTGCTGGAGGCGTTGGGCCGCGCCGCGCGCTTGTTCGAGCCCATCGGCGTTGCACTGGCGACGGCGAAGCCGGTCTCCTTGTCGCTCGAGCCCAATGCCGCTTGGTTTTTTCTTGGCACGGGTGCGCCGCTGCTCAGCGAAGCCGGCTTCGGCGTGATCGTGCCGAGCGAGCTCACGCGTGCGGGTCAGCGGCGCCTCCGGCTACGCCTGCGCGTCGGCGGCAAAGCCACGAAGACAGCGGGCGCCGTGAGCGGCGCCGCCGCGCTCGGCATGGATGAGCTGCTGACGGTGGATTGGGAGGCGGTGATCGGGGATCGCTCGCTCAGCCCGCGCGAGCTTGCGGAGCTCGCAAAACACAAGGCGGCAATCGTACGTTTCAGAGGCGCATGGGCGGCCGTCGATCCGGCAGAGCTCTCCGAGATCCAGCAGCGTATCGAGCGTGGTCCGACGCGCATGACCGTCCGCGAGGCAATGCAAGTGGCGCTCGACGGCGAGACTCGACAAGGCACGCTGTCCGCGACCGTGGCGGCTTCGGGCTCGTTCGAACAGGTCCTGGGCCGCCTGCACAGCGCGGGCACGGCGCGCGTGACGGTACCTCGGAGCCTGCACGCCACGCTTCGGCCGTATCAAGAGCGAGGGCTGGCCTGGCTCGCGAGCCTGGGCTCGCTAGGTCTCGGCGCTTGCTTAGCGGACGACATGGGACTCGGAAAGACCATTCAACTGCTGGCGTTCCTGCTGCGTCGGTTGGAGGATGCGCCGCTCGACGCACGCCCCGCGCTGCTGGTCGCGCCGACCTCGGTGCTCGGTAATTGGCAGCGCGAGGCCGAACGCTTCGCGCCTGCGTTGACCGTGCTGCAGCATTACGGGAGTGAACGCGCGCAGGCGGAGGGCGACTTCCCCCTTCGCGCGGGGACGCTGGTCGTCACGAGCTACGGGTTGCTGCGCCGAGATGCCGACTTGTTATCCAAAGTGGACTGGTCACTCGTCGTGCTCGACGAAGCGCAAAATATCAAGAACTCGGCCTCGGCTACCGCGCGCGCCGCTTGCTCGCTGTCGGCGAGCCTGCGCTTTGCGCTGACCGGCACGCCCGTCGAGAACCGGTTGGCCGAGCTCTGGTCGATTCTAGAATTCGCCAACCCCGGGCTGCTTGGGCCGCTGGCACGCTTTCGGCGCGAGTTTGCCGTGCCGATCGAGCGCTATGCCAACGAGGAGGCGGCTCGTCGACTGCGCCGCATCGTCGGTCCGTTCATTTTGCGACGCCTGAAGAGTGACCCAACCATCATTCAGGACCTGCCCGCGAAGAACGAGGCCAAGGTCGTGTGCACGCTGACGCGCGAGCAAGCCACCCTGTACAAGGCGGTGGTCGACGAAGAGATGCGGCGCATTCAAGAAAGTGAAGGTATGGAGCGCCGGGGGCGCGTGCTCGCGTTGCTCACGTACACGAAGCAAATCTGCAACCACCCTGCCCAGTACTTGGGAGAAAGCGGGCCGCTCGCGCACCGCTCCGGCAAGCTCGCGCGCCTGGGGGAGATGTTGGAAGAGGCCATGGCGGCTGGCGACAAAGTCCTGATTTTCACGCAATTCCGCGAGATGGGGGATCGGCTGACCGCGTATTTATGCAGCGAGCTGCGCGTCGAGGTCCTGTTCCTGCACGGCGGCACGGCAAAGCACGCACGCGAAGCGATGGTGCAACGCTTCCAGAGCGAGCCGCGGGGTCCGCGTGTATTCGTCCTGTCGCTCAAGGCTGGCGGCACTGGCCTCAACCTGACTGCCGCCAGCCACGTCTTCCACTACGACCGCTGGTGGAACCCGGCGGTGGAAGACCAGGCCACCGACCGCGCCTATCGCATTGGTCAGACCCGCGCGGTGCAGGTGCATAAACTGATGTGCGCCGGCACGGTCGAGGAGAAAATCGATCGATTGCTCGAGCAGAAGCGAGACTTGGCGGGAAAGGTCGTCGGCCAAGGTGAGCACTGGATCACGGAGCTCGACGATCGCGGCTTGCGGGATCTGTTCACGCTTTCGGGCACGGTGGCGGCCGTCACGGACAACGACGCCGACCCACTCGCCCCCCTGGCCCCCAAGCTCGGCCGCCGCACGGAGCTCGGAGCATGAGCCCGTACCGCGGAGGGTGGGAGCCCGGGGATCGCTTCCCGCCAAGGACGAAACAGCCTCCTCCCAAGCACGGTATCAAGCTGAAGAAGATCGCCGCATCCTGGTGGGGCCTGCGCTGGATCTCGGCTCTGGAGCTGGTCCTTGGCGCCGGTGCGGGGCGGCTTTCGCGCGGTCGCACGTACGCGCGCGCCGGGAGAGTTCACGACCTAGTGGTCGAGAACGGCAAACTCCGAGCGCTCGTGACCGGCTCCCGGCCGGCTCCCTATGAAATCACGATCGAGCTCAGCGCGCTGTCCGCCGCGACCTGGCAACACGTCGTTTCCGGGATGGCAGCGCGAGCGCAATTCGCGGCCGAGCTGCTCGCCGGGCAGATGCCCAAGGAATTGGATGACGTGTTCCGCGCCGCAGGCACCAGCTTGTTCCCGCGAGACCGCGCCGACTTGACGACCAGCTGTTCGTGCCCGGACACGGGCGACCCGTGCAAGCACGTGGCGGCTACGCATTACCTGCTCGGGGAAGCCCTGGATCAGGATCCCTTTCTACTCTTCGAGCTACGAGGACGAACGAAGGAACAAGTGCTGCAAGCACTGCGCGCGGCGCGCGCCGCCGACACGGCCAGTGGCAGCAAGCGCTCCAAGCGGCAAGGAGCGAACGTCACGCTGCCGCCGAGCGGGGAGCCGCGCGCCGCGATCTCCTCGGAGGACTACGACCGACCCCATCAGCCAGTCCCCATGCTCGAGTTCAGCTTCGAAGCGCCCAGCGCGCACGGTGCACTGCTGCGCCAGCTGGGCTCACCAGCGGCGTGGAACGGAGACGGCTCGCTCGCGGACGCGCTGTCCGAACAGGTCAAACGCGCCGCGGACCGGGCGCGCCGGGTCGCGCTCGCCGAGGAGGAGCCGGGCGCACGGGACGACGACGTCACGCGCGGAACGAAAGCGTGACGGCACGCTTGTCCGGCTCGGCCGGCGGCGATGGAACAGGGTTTGCTTAAACAGGTGTTCAGTAGGAGCCCATCATGAACCTCGAGAACCCCAAGAAAACACCCCATAGCGAGCACGCTGGCAACCTGCAAAAAGATCCGGATGATTGGGTGACCGGAGCTGAGCCGATGACCGCGGCGCAGGCGTCTTATCTGAAAACATTGTCGGAAGAAGCCGGAGCAGACTTCTCGGCCGAGCTCAGCAAAGCGGACGCGTCGAAGCGGATCGAAGAGCTGCAGGCTATCACTGGCCGAGGCCAAGAGGCGGCGCAGTAGCGCCCGGGCTTCACGCCGGCGCCCCTGCGCGGGGTGCGCCGGCGCGTGTCCTTTTGCCATCCTGGGGCGATCCGTAGCGCCCTAGTTTCATGAAGCCGTCGGTCGCGCGCGGCCTGCGGCGCGATCGCACCGCCATCAAAGAGTGAATGCGCGCCTTGACGGCGACCCAGGCGCCTGTTAACAGTGTTCACATGGCCCTCGTTGCGCGTTCATCGGCCCGGGCCGCCGCCAGAGCTCGGCCGCGCGTGGGCGTGCACCAGCGCGGCCTGGACGACACCCGCGCGGAGCTGTTGGCAGCCGCGCGTGATGTCTTCTTGGAAGGGGGTCCGGCACGTTTTTCGCTGCGCGAGGTCGCGCGACGAGTGGGCGTATCGGCGGCGGCCGTGTATCGCCACTTCGATGGCAAAGAAGCGCTGGTGTTCGCCGCGTGCACGCAAGGCTTTCAGGTGTTCTCGAGCTATTTGGTGCAGGCCCTGAACGAGGCCACGCCCCTTTCGCGGTTGCTCGCCATGAGCGAGCAGTACCGGCGTTTTGGCCTGGAAAACCCACAAGATTATCGGTTCATCTTCATGAGCGTGGCCGATCAAGTCAATCAGGTCGCCACCCTGAGCCTCGCGGAGCGATTGGGCGGCCCCTCGCTTCCGCAGGACGCGACGTTCCTGTTTCTGGTCGACCGCGTTCGAGAATGCGTGGATGCCAAGGTCATCGCATCGAAGGACGTGGAGACGACCGCTGTTCAGGTCTGGGCGCACGCTCATGGCTTGGTGTCGTTGCGCCTGTCGAAGCATCTGGAGGGCGTGGGCGACGACGAAGCGTTCGCAGGCTTCTACCGTGCTTCGGTCGCGAATCTGCTGCGCGGCCTGGCCAAGTGATTTTTTTTGGTTGCTAAGTTAACACTGTTCACAATTAAAAAACAAAGGAGGTACTCGATGGCCACCGAAAACCGAAGAATGATGAGCGCGGCAGAGGGCGACGTTGTGGTGTTCTTGATCGGAATGCGTGTGAACCGTTGGTGGAAGCCGTGGCAGTGGCTGCGCACCGCGCTTGCGATGCCGCGCATGCTCCGAGAGCTGTCGCAGCATCCGGAGCTCGGCTTCTTGAGTGCAGAGTCCTACTTTGGGCGGACCACGCTCCTCCTGAGCTATTGGAGATCCATGGATGACCTGCTCGCCTACGCCAAGCTGCGCGGCGCCGAACACTTGCCGGCTTGGCGCGCGTTCAATCAATTTGTAGGCATGGGTGGAGACGTGGGCATCTGGCACGAGAGCTATCGCGTGCACGCCGGGGACTACGAGACCGTGTATCTGAACATGCCCGCTTTCGGCCTGGCGAAAGCCGCAGGCTCGCGCGAAGCGCTCGGACATAGGATCAGCGCGGCGGGGCGCCTGGGCGTGCCCGTGCCGGCGGACAGCGCGTCATGACTGGCGCCGAGTGTCGGCCGTGACTGAGCCGTTCCGTCTCGGCGGGCGGGAATACCGCGAGCGGCGGGCGGGTTTTAGGAGCGATACCGATCCAATTTGCATCGGGCACCCGCCGCTGGGATGATTGCGGCGTCTGGTCATTATCGGAAGGCATCTCAAATGAACCCCTACAATCCGTACGCCCCGCAGATGAGCCGCGGCAACGTCGCCGCCGACAGCAATGCGTTCCTGCGCAAGGTCTACGCATTCATGGCCGCAGGGCTCTTGGCCACGGCCGTCACCGCCAGCGCGGTAGCGTCCAGTGAAACCGCGGTCAACGTCCTGCGCAGTAACCCAATTCTGTTTTACGGGCTGATCTTCGGCGAGCTGGGTATGGTGCTCGCCTTCTCGGCGCTAGCCAATCGCCTGAGCACGGTCGCTGCGGGCGCATTGTTCTTCGGCTACTCGATCTTGAACGGCGTGACGCTGTCCTTGATCTTCATGGCCTACACCGCCTCGTCGATCGGCAGCACGTTCTTTGTGACGGCTGGCACCTTCGGCGCGCTCAGCGCTTACGGTTACGCGACGAAGCGGGATCTGTCGAGCGTGGGCAGCTTCGCCATGATGGGCTTGGTCGGGCTCGTGATCGCGTCGGTGGTGAACATCTTCCTGAAGAGCACGATGATTTACTGGCTGACCACGTTCGTCGGCGTGATCGTATTCACCGGGCTTGCGGCGTACGACACGCAGAAGCTCAAGCGTTTTGCCGGCCAGGTGAGCCCGGACCAGCAGAGCAAGGTCGCCTTGCAGGGCGCCCTGATGCTGTATCTCGACTTCATCAATCTGTTTTTGATGATGCTGCGCCTTTTCGGCCGCCGGCGCTGAGCGGCTGCCGCCGGTCAATGGACCGCAAAGCAATAGAGTCGGCCGGCGCCGCCCTTGGGCGCCGTGTCAGCGCAGCTCCCGTTTTCATGCGCCGAGTTCCACGAGTTGTAGGGCGACACCGCGGACATGCCGGGGCCAAGACCATCGCTATGGCCGACGTACGCTGTGAGCGTCGTAGCCGCGGAGGTCCAGTCCGCGCAGGTTTTGCCCGCAGACGTTGAGCCGGCGGAGGTCGAGCCGGTCAGGATATCGTGCTCGAGGGGGACCGCTGAGCCAGTGTACTGGCCGTTGATTTTTTCGCCGCGCTCATCCAAAAAGAGCTCTGGATTGCCGCCCGCGAGCGCGTGCAATGCCGAGACGTTCTGCGCAAGCAGCACGCCGCGCGAGTTGTACCAGGGCCCGGCCCCGATGCGGTCGCGTGCGTTGACGGGCTTGGCGCATATCGGCCGGGTCGTGCTCGGCGCTGAGGTAGGCGTGGAAGGTGTGGTCGCCGAAGCCCGCCGCATTGGCTAGCGCCTGGCACCGAGCGTCCGCGCCAGCGAGGCCACCCAGGTTTCCCGTCTTGCTCGTGTCACTGGTGACGAAGAAGGTGGTCTTGGACGGCGCGCCGCCCGCACCGGTTGCGCCCGCGACGGAGCCGGCTCCCGCGCCTGAACTCTCGCCCCCGCCCCCCTGCGAGCCGCCCGCCGAGTTGCCTCGTCCACCGGGGCCGCTGCCGCCGGGGTTAGCGCTGCCTCCCCCACTGCCGGCGCTGCCGCTGACGCCCCCCGACATGCCACCGCCTGACGGCATTCCGGCAACCCCACGCACCCCGCGCTGCCCGCGCTGCCGCTCGAGACGACCTTGTCCGAGCCGCAGGCCACCACGCACAGCACGACACCAAAGCCTGAGTACCAACCGGGAGCGGTGCTTGCCATGCGCGCGAGCGTCCCACGAGGTCTTCAGTACGCTCAGCCGACGCGCACGACGACCTTGCCAAAGTGCCTGCCGCTCGCCAGGTACTCGTATGCCGCGCGCACTTCGCCAAAGCTGAAGGTACGGTCGACGATAGGTTCGATGTGCGCCGCCTCGAGCGCTCGCAAGAGATCTCCAAACATAGCGACCGAGCCCACGTAAACACCGTGAACGCGGATATTTTTGTGGAAAATGGCATAGGTGTCGACCGGCCCTTGGGTGCCAGTGAGCACGCCCAAGATGCTCATTGTACCGCCGAAGCGTAGGGCCTTTACGCTTTGATCGAAGGTGCCAGGCCCGCCGACCTCGACCACGAGATCGACGCCGGCTCCACCGGATGCCGCACGAGCTGCTTCGCCCCACTTTGGATTCGCGCGATAGTCGATCGTGGTAAGCGCACACATCTGCGTCAGGCGTTCACGCTTCTCTGGCGAGCTCGACGTGGCGATCACGCGCGCGCCGGCCGCGCGGGCCAGCTGCAACGCGAATAATGACACGCCACCCGTGCCTTGGATGAGCAGCTGATCGCCCGGTTTCAGCGAAGCCGCCTCGAATAACGCATGCCAAGCCGTCACGCCCGCGCAGGGCAATGTGGCGGCCTGCTCGAACGACAGCCAAGCCGGAATTGGAAGCCATGCGTCTTCGAGCAGGACGACCTCTTCCCTGAGCATGCCGTCGAGGGAGCCGCCGAGGGCGTTGGCATGGTGATGCTCGAGAAAAGGCCCGCTTAACCAAGTAGGGAAAAACGCGCCAACTACGCGGTCGCCGACGCGCTGGCGAGTTACGCCCTCGCCAACTGCGATCACTTCGCCAGCGCCGTCGGAGACCGGCACCAAGGGCTGCCGTCGCTTGTCGTTTCGGACCGTCGCCAAGTCGCGAAAATTCAGCGATATCGCGTGGATGCGCACGCGTACGTCCAGGGGGCCCAATGCCGCCGGCGCGCGTTCCACGAGCGTTAGGGCGGCGAAGTCGGTCCCGGAGCGGAGTTCATAGGCTTTCATGGGCTGAAATCTCCAAATTGGCAGGCAATGCCGCGGGCACGCCGCTTGCCTTTTGTAGAGCTCATGAATACCGAAAAGTCACCGCCAAAGTCCAACTCTGAAAAGCAAGGTGCCCACCCGGAAACTGGCCATGACCGTAAAAAGAGCGGAACCCCCGGCACCGAAAGTTCCGAGGCGCAGGGCACGGCTCGTGACGAACGGAACCGTCATGACCAAGACGGCAATAGTGAACAACGGCCGGCTTAGCGAGAGACGCGACGCGTGACTCGGGACGCCGGCCACCGCGGCGCGTAGGGAGACTGTCACGCCGGTTCGGCGCAAACGCGGTAATTCCGTTCATCCTCGGTGAAGCCGGCGCCAATGTCTTCGAAACGGATATGAGGGATCTCGCTGAGGGCAGTGCGGGCGGCGCCGGTGACCAACACCTCACCGGCGCTGGCAGTGTCCTCCCCGAGCCTGCTGGCGGCGTTGACCTCGCGGCCCCAAACATCGCTGTCGCCGATCCGGAGCACTCGCCCGAAGCCAATGCCGACGCACAGCAAGATCTGTTCTTCCGGTTTCCGGCGTTGGTTATAGTGCTCGGTGGCGCGTTGCATGTTAATCGCGCATTCGTAGGCGCGCGCCACGCGCCGGAAGAGAATTAGGAAGCTATCGCCCTCTTCCTTGAGCAAGAGGCCGTCGTGCGCTTCCGCGATGGGCAATAGCAATTTGCGCTGCTCATGGATGACTTGCAAAAAATGAATGATGCCAAACTCCGCGACCTTGCGCGAGAAGCCAGAAAGATCCGTGAACATCACCGCCCACTCTTCGCCAAACAGGTCCCAAATCCGGCGGTCGATGGCGGCTAAATCTGCGCTGGCTTGAGAGCGCTCTTCGATCAACTTCCAGAGCCGCGCCGGGCTGACCTTCAGACCGTCCTCGTGCCACATCAGCGTGCCACTAAGCGCTGAAGCACGCGCACGTTCGGCACCGTGCGCACGCGAATGCTTTTCCAAGCTTTGCCTGTGTCGCGCTTCACGATGACCAGCGCTGCGCGCCGAATGTCGACCGTGGCGATGTTGGCGAATGGCAAGACATATTGCTTCTTGAACAATCCGGTATAGGTCAGGTTGCCTGCGGGATCGAAGAGTAATCGTGAGCCGAAGGACACGGGGACGCCGCGCCGGAGGTCGGCATGGGCCGCCGCCAGCAATCGATCGGTCAAGTAGGGCACCAGGGATTCGATGAGCGCGTCGTAGCCTCTCAGGCCGTTGCCCAGCGTCACTTTAGTTCCGTCTTTGCCGAGCAGGACCACGGACGCCGGCTTCTGATTGTTCTTGGTGAGTAGGCGCACGAGCAACACGGCGAGCGCGCCCCCTCCGGCGGCAGTCTGCGCCGGGTCGATGATGTTGAGCGTGTAGGACTGCAGCTGGTCCCAAGCCAGCCGCTTTTTGCCCGTCAGCCCAAAGCGCTCGATGCCGTGGGTGTAGACGATCACACGCACCATCCCTTGCTCCACGAACGTGGCCAAGAGCGCAACCGACAATGCGAGGTAGGCGGCGGCCACCCAAATCCAGTCGTCACTCGAAATGCCGGCGACCCCCAGCGCGCCGCCGAGTACAATGATGATGACGCCAACGACCGTTCGCTGTTTGAAACTCGGGCGCCATTCCGAGACCGCGTACCCGAACTGGGGATCGGGGGGTAGCTCGGGCGCTTGCGGAGGCAGCGGAGGCCGCTGAAGCTGCGGCGGGGGCCTGGGATTCGGCGGCATGACCGCGCACGGTAGCCTAAGTTGCGGGCGGCGGGGCGCGCAAGCGGGCGCGCAACCCGTGCTCGCAATGCGTCTCTAGCCGGCGTTCCCGCGGTGCGTTCGTTTTGCTGGACATTCGCCGCGGCCGCGGGCTCTGTGCGTGGCTGGTACGCCGGCCAGGCCATGACGACGCAAACCACTCCACACCGTCCGTTCGACGCTCTGCGTTTACCTGGGTTTAGGATCTTTTTACTGACGTTCCTGCTCACGATGATGGCAGACAACGTCGAGCACGTGATCAGCTACTGGGTCGCGTTCCAGAAGTTTCATTCACAGGCACTGGGTGGCTTTGCGGTCGTGTCCCACTGGGTTCCATATCTCGTCTTTTCCGTGCCCGTCGGCGCGCTGAATGATCGCTTCGATTCCCGCCGTCTGATTCAGTTGGGGGCGGGGCTGTTCATGGCCGTGTCCCTCGGCTGGGGCTACTTCTTCGTGACTGGAACACTGCAGATCTGGCATGCCATGCTACTGCTCGTGCTGCATGGCTGCGCCGGTGTGTTCTGGCTGACTTCGAGCCAAGTCCTGTTGTACGACGTGGTGGGCCAGGGCGGGATCGCGAGCGCCGTTCGCTTGAACGCGACGGCACGTTATCTCGGCATGTTGGCGGGTCCGGGCGTGGGCAGTTTGATATTGCGCACGTTGGGTCCGAACTACGGCATGTTTCTGAACGCGACCTTCTTCTTGCCGCTGATGCTCTGGCTAATCCGCGCCCCCTACGGTCGTCTTTTCCGGGCCAGCGAAGGAGCCAAGCGCGCGGTGCGCGGCCTCGCGGATCTCGTCGAAACGGTCCGCGATGTACGCGGCATTCCGGTATTGGCCGCAATGATCGTGCTGGCCGGCGGAGCATCCTTCTTCATCGGCAATAGCTACCAGGCGCAAATGCCGACCTTTGCCACCGACCTCGGCCACGGCGACCCAGGGGCGGCGTATACCGCGCTGCTCGGCGCCGATGCCGCGGGCGCGCTGGTTGGCGGCCTGCTCCTAGAGAGTGGGCGCGGCGTGCTGCGCATCAAAACCACTTCAGCTCTCAAGCTTGCCACGCTGTGGGCCGCAGCGCTGGGCGCATTCGCGCTCGTGCGCTCGTATCCGCTAGCGCTCGTCTTCCTTTTTATGGCGGGCTTTTTCGAGCTCTCGTTCAGCAGCATGACTCAAACCATCGTCCAGCTGAACGCGCCGATGGCGATCCGCGGGCGCGTGCTGGGCCTGTTCAACATGTCTTCGGGGGGCCTCCGGGCCTTCAGTGGCATCACCGTCGGTCTGCTCGGCAGCGTCGCCACCGTGCACTTTTCGCTCGCCTTGGCTGCAGCGGCGTTCATGGCCATCACGCTGTTCTTGCTGGCGCGCATGCCGAAACCGAGCGGGTCCGTTTGACCAGGCCCTCAGAACCGCCCCCCCGGGCCTTGTTCGTCTTAAAGCCGAGCCAGGTGCTCGCCGCGCTTTAGGCGTGGTGCAGTCTTGATCGCTGAAGGGGCCGGTGATCGAGAGTAAGCATTGGCGGGTCGGGATGGGGCTCGGGGGGGGTGCATCCATCCGCAGCGGAGGAGTTGTTGGTTGGTTGGTTGGGGCCACGTTGAAACGTGCGCGCTGGCCGCGGCGTTCGACGGGGTGGCCTACACGGTCGGAGATTTTCGTCGCTGCAGCCGCGCCGGCCCGCGAGGTGGGACGGCGTCAATCCTTCGCGTGCCACGATGCGTTGGCTGCTTATGGTATTCGTATTCCGTGATCGATCGCCATGCTTCGCTGGTCGTGCTCGTTGTTGCGCTGAGTGTGCTTGTCGCGAGTTGCTCAACGAGCTCGGCGGGCGCGCTGGGTACATCGGGGGTGGCCGGTAGTGAGAGCGTCGGCGTTGGCAGCTCGAGCGGAGCCAGCGGGGGCGCTAGCAGCGGGGGCGCTAGCAGCGGGGGCGCTAGCACGGCAGGCACGGAGCCCTCCGGGATAGGAGGGGCCTCGGGCGGAACAGGACCGGGCGGGGCGGCCGGAGCGGGGGGCGCGCTGGGCGGAGTGGCGGGTTCGGCGGCGGAAGGCGCGGCGGGGAGCGGCTTCCGCGGCACGGTGCCAATCATGGTGCTCGGCTCTTCCAATGAGCTCATCACCTGTTGGCGCGCGCTGCTGTGGCAAAAGCTGCGCGCCGCTGGCATCACGAGCTTCGACTTCGTGGGCGGCGTGTCGGACGGCCCGGATTGCGGCGTAGCGGGCTACGACAAAGACTTGCAGGCTCAGAGCGGGCTCATCATCTCCAACCTGACGGCCAATCAGTTCGCGGCTTGGTTCAGCGCTCATCCGCCGCAGATCATCTTGATGCACTTTGGCGGTGCGGATTTGCTAGCGAACCTGCCCATCGCGGGCGTGTTGAAGGGCTATTCACTGGCACTCGCGCAAGCACGCTTGGTAAACCCGCGGGTGCACTTGTTGATCGCACAGCACACGCCGCAATCCGCGCAAGCCACCGTGGTCGAACTGAACGCGGAGATCGTGGCCTGGGCCTTGCAAAACACCACGGCTGAGTCGCCGGTATCTCCGGTGGACCTGTACACCGGCCTCGATGCAGTCAAAGACTTCTCGGACGGCGTGCATCTAAATGCGGCCGGCTCGGAGAAGGTCGCAAGCCGCTGGTTTGCGGCATTGGCACCGCTGCTGAAGCCCTGAGCGTGAGCGCATGCGAACAGGGTTCGCATGCGCTCACGTCCGGTGCCGGCCGCGGTCATGTGACGGGAAATAATCGCGGCGAGAGGTGCGATGCGGGAACGCGGGCGCCCCCCCCGCCCAACCTCTTGAGCTTCGACCACGCCCGGACAATTGGTTGTGGCGTCACCCCTTCGTGTCTCGCGAGCCGCGTCGTTTGGGCTGAACGGCGCAGACCGCTGGTAACTGTGTAGCCACGAAGCCAGCCGGGACCGCCGAGATGTATCGGCCACAAGGCCTTCGACTTAGCCATCCGAGGGCCCTCACTTGGCGCTTGGCATCAGCAAGGCTTCGGTGAGGGCCGTGAGGCGCCGCCCCAGATTCGCGCGACCGGACAATGGCCTAGGCGCAAAGCGCTTCCGTCAGAATCCCGACCATTTCGGCTATTTCTGCGTCGGAAACGCGCAGTGAAGGCATTAAGCGGAGCAGAGTGGGACGCGGCGCGTTCAGCAACAAACCGCGTTCGAAACAGCTGGCGACGACGCGCTCCGCGCGAGTCTCAGGCAGCGCGATCGCCCACAGCAGCCCGCGGCCCCGAAGGCTGGCACCATGCTCAGTGCACAGCGGCGTCAAGCGCTCGCGTAGCTCAGCGCCAGCGGCTTGCACGCGTGTCAAAAACGCGGGTTCCGCGACCACGCCGAACACCGCCCGCGCGACCGAAATTAGCAACGGGTTGCCGTTGTACGTCCCGCCCTGATCGCCCGGTACGAAGCAGCTGGCCCGCTCGTTCGCGAGCACCGCCGACACCGGGACTCCGCCGCCGAGACCTTTGCCGAGTGACAAGATGTCGGGCAGCACCTGCTCACGTTGACAGGCAAGCAGCGTCCCCGTTCGACCCATTCCCGTTTGGACTTCATCGAAGATGAGCAATAGGCCGTGCTCGTCGCACAGCGCTCTCAAGTCACGCAGGTAGCCGTCGGGCGGAACTATCACGCCGGCTTCGCCTTGAATCGGCTCCACCATCACCGCAACGGTGCTGGGGCCAATGCGAGAGGCCACGGCCTCCGCGTCGCCATACGGGACCTTCACGAACCCGGGCATCATCGGCGGAAATAGCAGATCCCAGCCCGGCTTCCCGCTAGCCGCCATCAGGGCCAGTGTACGCCCGTGAAAGCTGGCCTCGGTTGTGATGATCTCGTGCGCCCCCTGCCGATGCAAGCGGCCCCACTTGCGAGCGAGCTTCAATGCCGCTTCATTCGCCTCCGCGCCGCTGCTTGCGAAGTGCACTTGCGACATGCCCGAAGCGCGGCTCAGCTCGCCCGCAAAGAGCAGCTGCGGCAGGTTGTGAAACGCAGGACTCGCCGTCAGCAAGGTCTCCGCCTGCTCATGCAAGGCGCGCGTGATCTCGGGCGGCGAATGACCGAGCGCGTTGACGGCCCAGCCCTGCACGAAGTCGAGATAACGAGCCCCCGTGTGATCCCAGAGATAGGAGCCGCGCCCGCGCACCATGATGCGCGGCGGGCGCGTGGCCACGCGCATCAGGTGCGGGTCCGAAAGCAAGCTTTCGAGCAGTTGCGGATCTAACTGTTGCGGCGGATCGTTGGTTGCGAGCGATGACACGACGGCTATCCTTTCGGGGCAGCTCGCCGTTGTTCGCGACGTAACCACCCAAACAGTGGGCGGTTACGAGAAATGCCAAGCAGAACCCGCTACAGCATCTCACGCCCGCCGCACAGAGCGGCACGGCGATTACAACGACGCTCAGCGCGGAACGACATAGGCAGCGCGCAGTATCGTTAGCCCCGCCCACGGCGTCAAGCCGCGAGCCCTCGACCGACCCTCCTCTCAATCGCCAAGCACCTTCGCCGCCACCACCACGCTCGCTCTCTCTCCCTCTCCTCTCTCTCCTCTCCCTCTCCCTCACAGAAGCCAAAAATCCCGCCCGGCAAGTTCGGGTTTCGGCGAGGCTTTGGCGAGCACCGGAGCGGAACGTACTGCCCGTACGTGAGCACCGGAGCACAGCCAAAACGAAGCCCAAACCCGAAATCGCCGGGCGCCCTCGCAGCCCACAACAACCTTTCTTCTCCCTCCCTCTTCTCTCTCTCTCTCTCTCTCTCCCTCTCCCTCACAGAAGCCAAAAATCCCGCCCGGCAAGTTCGGGTT
>CAXSGJ010000078.1:13417-19793 GCA_964236865.1 uncultured Polyangiaceae bacterium | reverse complement strand
CTCACTAGGCTCTCGCGTGATTCTCCGAATTCGGTGCCCAGGTGACCGACGTCAGCGCGCTCTTGCCAGAGATCGTCGGAATTGCCCTTGGCGGCGTCTCGCGCTGGCTCGGGCCGCGCCTCCGGCGCAGCGCGGGACCGCGGCACGGACCGGCGGACGATGGGCGTGGGCGCACGTACACCCTCCGGAAAAAAAGCGACGCCGATCACGCCCACATTTTGCGGAGTGCCGACGCGCGCCGAGTAACTGTCTCCCGGGCTCGTGAAACGAAACGCCGCTACCTCCTGTACGCTGCGCCGGAACCCATCGATGACCACCGAACCGTAAGCTTCGACGATGTAGCCCCGCTCAGCGATATAGTCGCCGGGCCGTCCGCTCACCGCGTCACGGCCGTCCACGCTCACCACTGCCTCGACGCGCTGGGGCGTCGGATTTCGCACGCGAATGAAGTAGCGAAGTCCGGGCTCGCCGAGCAGGAACGTGCGGCCGTCCTTGGCAAAGGTCGGCAGCGGATCGCCTCGCTCATCCTCTACCGAGAAGGAGTAGGGCAGTGGCGGAGTCCTTCGGGCACGCCAGAACGGGCTTCGGGCTTCCGCCTGAGCGACTAGTGCCAGACACACGCCGGCGAGGCACACGGCAAAGGCGAGGTAGCGAAGGGTGCGCGAGCTCAAAGCGCGCTCCAAAAAACGGCCATATTGCCGCTACGTGCGACGCGGCCGATCGATCTTCGGCAAAACTGCAAAAACGCGGCAACGGCTCAGCGAGCTCGCGCCGCCACGACCAAGGCCAGGGCAATGAAGCCGAGGCCGAGCGCGAGCAGGCCGACCAGCAGAGGCAGCACGCCGCGCGGAGCGACGCGGCGCGCGGTCTGACGATCGAGATCACCACGCAGATGCTGGTCGATCAGTCGGTCGGCGGCGCGCACGCGCACGACGAGCAGCGCGACACTCAGCCCGAAAGCCAGCGCGATGAAGGAGGCAGTGAGCCAACGCACCCGAGCGCGCCGATCCTGCTCGCGCTGGAACGCCGCGGGCAGGCCATCGAGCAGGAGCGCGTCGGGCACGTCGAACGTCGGCGCCGGCTCGTCAGCCACGTCGAGCGGCCAGCCAATGGCCGCCGCGCTGTTCAGGTCGACTTCACTCGACACGACCAACCACGAAGGGTGCGGCAGTTCCGGAAGGTCTGCCATCGCGTACGAGCCGCCGCGGCCGTCCTCAATGAGCCTCAACGCCCCACCCGTTACACGACGACCCTCACCCACTAGACTGAAATAAGCTTCGGTCCGCGGCGTCGACGATTCAATCCGGACTTTGCCAGCGCTCATGACGACGTGGAGACCACCCGGAACGACGGGCACACCGCTGTCCATGTGACCCGTATCGCCGCCTTCGGCTCGAGCCTCCACCCGCACCGTCGGATTGAGATCAAAGGGTTGGAAGCGGACGCGCGCGCGGCCTCGAGCGTCGGTTCGCGCGCTGTCAGCCTCGCCGAGCCGCGCCCCCTCCGCCCTGAAGGTAAGTTCGGCGTTCGGTACGGAGCTGCCCTTTCGCTCGACGCGAATCAGTAACGGATCCCACGCGCCAACGACGAACGCCCCGCGCTCGGCGGCGATGCTGATCTGCAACTGATCGAGCGCGCGACCGCGGATCCATGCGCCGCGGCGCCGCGCACGAGCTGTCCATGCCGGCACTCCGAGTGCGATGTCTCCCTTCGCGAGCAACGAGCCCGCCGCGCTTCGGACCTCGAGGCTCACCGGACCGTGCACGCCATGTTCGAATTCCAGCTCGATCTCTGCGACGCCGCCCAGCACCGGCGATACGTGCACGCGACGCGCGCCGACGCGCGCGTACGCCGACACGACGAGCGGGCCATCCCAATCCGGAGTCTCGTGCTCGCCATCACGTAGCACGCTCTCCACGCGGAGCGACAGCGCGTGCATGCCTTCGGTCGGCCCTCCGTAGATGCGCGCCCCGGCCACAGGGCGCGGCACGCCGGCAACGAACAACGCGTAGGCAACGACCAACACGGTCATGACGGGCAAGGCCAAGGACCACGCGCGGCTCATCGACTTGCCATTTCCAGGGATATGCTAGCCTGCGCGCAAAAGTCATGGCGGACGTCAAGAAATCGAAGACAAAAAGGCCGGGACAAGCCAAGCGCCTGCGTAAAGAGCGGCGCTTCGAACCGGAGCCCACGTACGCCTCGCGCGCGTCGATCGGCGGCGGCATGCTCGGCGCGTTGGTCTTGGGCGCGGGCGTGTACAGCCAGTGGCTGAGTGACAATCCGCGCGCGGTCGCGCCTTATCTGTTTGGCGTCGGCGCAGCTTCGCTCGGGGCAGCGCTTTGGTTCGGGGACGCTGGCGCGCTGCCCGTGCGCGTGGGGGACGCGGGCGTCGCCATCGAAAAGGGCACGGAGCTGGCCCGTCTGTCTTGGTGCGATATGGAGCGCGTGTTCACCGAGCGAGGCGAGCTCGTTGCCAAAGGGAAAGAGCTCACGCTGCGGATTCCCATCGCGGCGCACCGCACGGCCGTCGCTTGGATCTTGAGCGAAGGCACGCAGCGCCTGCCCGCCGTCATGGACGTCAAACGCCAGAGCCTGCAAGGCTTGCCAGAGCCGAAGGACAACGACGGAGACTTCGTCACCATCGAAGGCCTGCAAGTCGCGGGGCGGCAGTGCGCTGCGAGCGGCAAGCCGATCTCCTTCGAGCGCGACGCCCGGCTGTGTCCGGTGTGCGCGCAGGTCTACTTGAGGGACCAATTGCCGAAAAAATGCGTCACTTGTGACGCGGAGCTGGGCACGCGCGCGGTCGAAGTTTGAGCACTGCTCAGCCGAGCACCAGCATCTCGACTTCGATGATCGGCCGGGTGCCGGATAATTCCTCGAGCTTGCGGCGGGCGGCGCGGCGTACGTATTCGGTCAGCGCCATGCCCCGGCCACCGCGAAAGCTCTCGAACGTGCGCGCTATTTCTTTGGCCACCGAGCGCAGCGCGGCATCATCGTCGTCTACCAGCGGTACGCCGCGGGTACGAACCGCCGGCGGCGCCGCGAGCTTGTCGTCTCGGCCGAGCGCTAGCGAGACGAAGGCGATGCCTAGGCGGCCAAGCTCCGCTCGTCGCTGATGTGTGCCGCTCGACAGCTCCTCGCCCCCGACGGCGATGGCAACGCGCCCATGACGGACGGGGCTGTCTTTCCAAAGCCTCTGACCGTCACAGACTATCGGTGTGCCGTTTTCCACCACGGCCGTCTCGGCGACACCCAGCTCGCGCGCCAGCTCTTCGTGCCGTAGCAGATGGTGCAGGCTGCCGTGTACGGGTAAAAAACAACGCGGACGGCACAGCTCGATCATTCGACTCTGTTCGCTGCGCCCAGCGTGCCCGCTCGTGTGCACGGAGGGATCGCTGAAGCGCGTCTTCAAGATCACGCCCGCGCGCAGCAAATCATTCATCATGGCAAACACCGGCCGGTCATTGCCCGGAATGATGCGGCTGGAGAAAATCACCGTGTCTCCTTCGCCGAGCACGAGCCGCGGGTGTTGGCCGATGGACAAACGCTTGAGCGCGGAGTTGCGCTCGGCTTGCGTACCGCCCGCCAACACCAATAGCCGTTCGCGCGGCAAGCTCGCCGCCTGCTCGCTCGATACCAAGAGGTCGCTCGGCCACGACAGCCGCCCGATCTCCCGCGCAACCGCGCATTGGGTCTCTAGACTGCGCCCGAACAGACACAGCTTACGGCCCGTGCGCTGGGCGATCGCGCCAAGTAAGATCAGGCGTTGAATATTGCTCGCGAACATCGCAATAACCACGCGCGCGGGGGCGGCCTCCACCAGCTCTTCGAGCGCTCGGCCGACTTCGCGCTCGGAGCCCTGCCGGATTGGCACGTCGATGTTCGTGCTGTCGCTCAGCAGTAGCGAGATGCCCTCGTCGCCGAGCGCGGCCAGGCGCGCCTCGTCGGTCGGTTCGCCATCGGGCGGGTCCGGGTCGAAATTGAAATCACCGGTATGCAAGAGGCTGCCGGCGGCCGTGCGGACATGAAGCGCGCTCGCTTCGACAATCGAATGCGCGACGCGCACGGGCTCGACCGTGAACGGCCCGACTTCATACTGTTGCCCGGCGTGAGCCTCACGCAGGTCGAGCTCCGTCGGCGCGAAGCGGTGCTCGAGCAAGCGCCGCTTGGCAATGCCGAGGGCATGCGGCGGACCCCAGACCGGGACGTCGAGGTCCGAGAGTAAGTACGGCAAAGCGCCCACGTGGTCCTCGTGGCCGTGCGTCAGGAAGATGCCGGAGATGCGCTCGCGCTGGGCCAAGAGCCAGCTAAAGTCCGGGTGCCAGACATCAATGCCCACGTCGTCGTCGGCGAACGCAGCGCCGCAGTCTACGACGAGGATGCCGTCCTCCTGCTCGAGCGCGAAGCAGTTCATGCCGATCTCGCCGAGGCCGCCAAGCGGGATGACGCGGACCTGATTTTGCTCGAGACGTTGGGTCATGGGTTAGTCGGCGTTCTCTGGAGCGCCAGAGGGCCGCCCGGCTGCGCCGCGCGGCCTGGGCGCTCCGTCGAGGCGGAGCTGGCCTGATGCTCTTTCCGTCTCAAGTGTGCGGGTGTAGCACAGTCACCCGTGCGCATTGGTCTGTGTCGTAGCTCGTGATAAGCGTCGTCCCGTCGTGTGTCTCCTCTATAACCTTGAATCATCGCCTCAACATCGGAGCGAGCATCAACGTGGCAGAAACAAAACCAGTCACTCCTTCAGAAGCCGCTGAATTGCTGAGCCAAGGCCACCTTTACGTAGACGTACGAAGCGAACCGGAGTTCGAAGCTGGCCATCCGGAAGGCGCGTTGAACGTGCCGCTGCTCGAAGCCGGCCCGGTGGGTCTGGTTGAAAACCCGAACTTTCTCAGCGTGATGGAGAGCGCGTTCGGAAAGGGCGAGCCGTTGATCATCGGTTGCAAGGCGGGCGGCCGCTCGAAGCGCGCAGCCGGCATGTTGGCCCGAGCGGGGTTCTCTCAGCTCTCCGACCAAGTCGCAGGCTTCGACGGTGGCAAGGATGCATTCGGCCGCGCGTTGCCGGGCTGGAGCCGCACTCCCGGACTGGCGGTAGGAACCGGGAAGCCCGCCGGGCAGTCCTACGCGGATGTGAAGGGCCGCACGCCCCGCTGAACCCAGTCGCGCTGGCGGCACGCGCCGGCCTCTGTTAGGCACGGGCCCGATATGATTCCGCGCTACACGCCCAAGGCATTCGCCGAGCTCTGGTCCGACAAAACCCGCTACGGCATCTGGCTGGAGGTCGAGCTCGCGGCTTGCCAAGCGATGGAGACCGAAGGCCTGGTGCCCAAGGGCACCGCCGCCAGCATTCGCTCAAAAAATATCGCGCTCGACCCGAGCGCGATCGACGAAATCGAGCGCACGACTCGGCACGACGTGATCGCGTTCCTGACCCACGTTGAACAGCTCGCAGGAGAGCCCGCGCGCTGGCTGCACCGCGGCATGACCTCGAGCGACGTGCTGGACACGAGCTTCGCCATTCAGTTGTCGCGCGCCGCCGATCTATTGCTCGAGCGCGCGGACGCCTTGGTCGCCGCATTGGCCATCCGCGCCAAAGAGCACGTACACACCGCGCAAATTGGCCGCTCACACGGCATCAGCGCGGAACCCGTCAGCTTCGGGATCGTGCTCGCGGGTCACTTGGCCGAGATCCAACGCGGCCGCGCGCGGCTGTCTCGCGCGCGGCAAGAAATCGCCGTCGGCAAAATCGCCGGCGCTGTCGGCACCTACGCGCACCTCTCGCCGGAGCTCGAGGAACGCGCGTTGTCGAGCTTGGGTCTCGGCGCCGAGACGGTCTCTACACAGGTCGTCGCGCGCGATCGTCACGCCAGCTTCTTTGCCGCCTTGGCCCTGCTTGCCGCTGGCATCGAGCGCTTCGCGACCAACGTCCGGCACTGGCAGCGCAGCGAGGTGGGAGAAGCCGAAGAGCGCTTTTCGGCAGGTCAAAAGGGTTCGAGCGCGATGCCTCACAAGCGTAACCCGGTGCTCAGTGAAAACTTGTGCGGCCTGGCGCGTGTGGTGCGCGGCACGCTCACGCCAGCGCTGGAAAATATCGCGCTTTGGCACGAACGCGATATCTCGCACTCCTCGGTCGAGCGCATGCTCGCGCCCGATGCCACCGCCACCCTGGGCTTCATGCTCGAGCGTTGCACCGGCTTGGTCGAGGGGTTGGTCGTCTACCCTGAAAACATGCGACGAAACCTCGATCGCAGCGGCTCGCTGTTTTTCAGCGAAGCCATCCTCTTGGCCCTGATCGGCAAGGGCCTCGGGCGGCAAGAGGCATACGTGCTCGTGCAGCGTAACGCGATGAAGGCGTTTCAAGGCGAAGGGGTCTTCAGAA
>CAXSGJ010000078.1:11538-13396 GCA_964236865.1 uncultured Polyangiaceae bacterium | reverse complement strand
CGGCGAAGACCCGGACGTCTCGGCTCGGCTGTCGACAGCGGACCTGGACGAGGCCTTCGACCTCGAACACTCACTCCGCTTCGCCGAGCAGATCGTCGATCGCGCCATCCGCGCCTGAGGGCAACGCTTGTTGGCCACGAAGGCCACGTTCACGCAAATAGCGCCGTACGATCAGGGCCAAGATGCTGAGCGCGTGCCAGGCGCGCACGCCGCTTCGCTCGTCGGCGTACACCGGCCGGACGGCGACTTCCCACACGCGCAGCCCGCGCGCGGCCAGCATCCCGAGCAGGTCATTCGGATAGCCGAAGCGCGGCCACAGGTCGTCGAGAGGTAAGCACCGCACCGCCGCATGGGAGATAGCCGTGTAGCCGCATTGGCAGTCGTTCACTGACAGGCCGGTGGCCAAGCGCGTAGCAAGAGCCAGCAGACGCCCCGCAAAACGGCGGGCAAGCGGCATGTCCGAGCGGCGCGCATGCTGAAAGCGATTGCCCTTTACGTAACTGGCACGCCCGAGGGCCACCGGTGCGATCACGGCCGCCAGATCTTCAGGCGCCATTTGAGCGTCCCCGGCCATGACCGCGAGCACGTCACAGCGGGCGGCCAGCGCAGCCCGGTAGCCGCTGACGATCGCGGCGCCGACGCCGCGATTAGTTTCGTGTGTCACCAGCTGAACGCGACAATCTGTCGTCCCACGCACCATGTCGGCGGTGCCGTCGTCGCTGGCGTCGTCGACCACCACAATCAGGTCCACAAACGCTGGGATGCCCGAGAGCGTACGCCGTATCAGGCGCGCTTCGCGAAAGCACGGAACGACGACGGCGACCTTCGCCGATTGCCACATGTTCAGTCGGGTAACACTTTCCGGACGGGCTGGAAAGCGCGAACCGTTCTAAGCTCGCGCCGGATGCCAGCGCGCCGTGTGCTCTTGATCGTGCTTGCCGGAATCGGCAGCGCTGTACTCCTGGCGGTGGTGCACGCGCATCTTTCCTTTCCGAGCGACCACACTCCGGAAGGCGCATACCTTCGCGTCGTCATCGCGGTCAACCGCGGTCGGCCTCAGGATTTTTTCGCCTACACCGAGACGCGCGCGCAGCATGCCTGCTACACGATTCGTGATTACCGCAAGCAAACTCGCGCGCGAGTGCTCGCCTCCTTCCCGGAACCGGATCGGTCGCGGCTGTCCGCGCAGTATGCGGAGGATGCGGCGGCGGCAGATGGAGCGGACATCCTTGCGCTCTATGCCAAGCGCAACGGTTGGATGAATCGGCTGCGCAAAGACATGTCCGGCATCGCCAGTGTGGACATCCAAGGCGAACGCGCCACGGTTCAAACCGCACGCGGTACACGCTACCCGTTCCGGGTGCGCGAAAACGGCATTTGGGGCCTGACGTTGTTCACGGCTGCGTTGAGCAGCGAGGCGGAAAAGGCCGCGCGCGATCTGGACATGATCGGTAAGGCCGCCAACGATTACGAGCACGCAGCGAAGTCGGAGCCCCAATGATGCACCGGCTCGGCGTCCCGATGGCCTGTTTTTTGACGCTCGCGTGCAGCGGCGAGCGTGGAAAGCCCGTCTCGCACGGCGCCTCCCTGCTCGCGAGTGTTCCGCTCTCGGCAAGCTACGCCAGTCCGGCAAGCTTCCGTTACCATCCCCCGAAGCAAGCGTTGATGCAGGACGAGCAGCATCTGCCAGACGGGCGCGTCTTGTTAGCCGGCAAGCGGGGCGAGCGCTGGCTCCTCGACCCCAAGGCGCGCCTGCTGAGCGCGGGGACGAGCTTGGCGCCTGAAGATCTGATCGCCGTCTTGCAAGGTGACGACCGCTATTGGTTCATTGGTCAGAGCGGCACGAGTTACGAAGCAC
>CAXSGJ010000078.1:10947-11528 GCA_964236865.1 uncultured Polyangiaceae bacterium | reverse complement strand
GGGAAGTTCCTGCGCTCCAGCGCGCCGCTCGAACCGCTCGTGCGAGTCAGCGCGGCGCGCCACTCCATCGTCGGCATCCCGGCGGACCGCTCGCTGACGCGCAGCGCCGACGGAGCCGCATCTTTCAGAGCAGTCGGGCCCGAGCGGGTTGCGTTCGCAGACGTCGAGCTTGCGGGCGACGGCACCGGCCTGGCGCTTGCCATTCCAGAAGCACTCTGGGTAACGCGGGACGAAGGCGCCACCTGGGCCCCGTTGCCCGGTAAAAATCACGGCGCGTTCGCCCTGTCACGAGATCGGAGAGGCCAGGTGCGGGTCGATACCGTCTTCGGCCCGTATCGCTTCGCCGATTCGCCACCACGGATCGAGCCGGGTTCGGTCGATGCTGCGGCAACCGAAACGGAATCGCCGCTGCCGCCGCGAGGGCCCGACGCCGCCGCCTTGGCGGACGGCCGCGCGGTGGTGATCGACGGCAGTTACTTCGAAGTCTCAGCGCCGGCAGCGCATCCGAGCGACTACGAGCTCGTCCAGGGCCCGTTCGACGGCAAGCTACAAGCCAGCGCTCTCCCGGAATTGAAGGACTG
>CAXSGJ010000078.1:0-10937 GCA_964236865.1 uncultured Polyangiaceae bacterium | reverse complement strand
GGCGCGCGCGGGTGGCAGGCTTTGATCGTGTGCTCGAGATCGCCTGCTTTCGTGGCACGGGCGACAACGACGTGCCGGTCGCCTTTTTCCGCAGTGAGACGCCAGCGCGCCACTTCGAGCTCGAACCGTTCACCAGCTTCGCAGCGCCGGGGTCCTTTCATTTCGCTTCCGGAGCCGGTGGCAGCTTGCTCGTGACCGGCCTGTGCGGAGTGCCGAGCCCTGGCTGCAGCATGGGCGGCGTGTTTTTTCGACGCGAAGCGCGGCCGGACGATCAAGGCGGGAAGACCCAAGCCGCTTCCGCAAGTCCCCTGAGACCGCGCTATGAGCTGTTCGCGGCTGCGGCGCCGACGCTTGCCGAGACGGCGCTCGGGCTCACGTTTTCGCTCGACGGGCGCACGGCCTACGCGATCGGCCGGCGTTCGAAGACCGGCGCCTTGGCCATCTTCGTGTCGCGCGACGGCGGTAAGAGCTTCGAAGCCCGCGACCTGGATCTGGTGCGCGCGGATTCCGAAGACGAAGATCGATACTGGGAGCACACCCAGACCAACTCGAAGCTCGAGTCTTTGGCGACCAGCGAAGATGGATCGCTCTCCCTGGTAATCGCCGATCGCCGAGGGCGCACTCTGATCGTCGCAGATGAGCAGGGGCGCCTGCTATCGGGCTCGAAAGCGCCGGACGAGCAAGCGCTGGTGGCCTCGGTGGGAGCGCGGGCCTTTGCTCTTTCACCCAGCACCCGAAAGACCTGGGAGTCCATGGACGGAGGCGTCAGCTGGCAGGCACTCCCTCGCTTGCCAATATCGCTTTGTTCCGTGGAGTCGGAGTGCGACGTGAAGCTGCGTTGTGTACCTGGGGGTTGCGTGGTCGGTAACGAAGTGTCGCGCATCGGTTGGGGGGGACAGAGCGAGGACGATAGCGGTGCGTTCCCGGCGCCCAGCCGCGACCCGAGTCCGCTCGCCGAACGCAAACTGCGCACGCCGATCGCCTGCAGCCTCGACGACACTCCGTGGCAACCCCTGCCGGGCGTGAGCGAGCTGCCCAACTCGCGCGATGCCGCGTTTGGCAAGGTGAACTTCGTGGCCGCGTCGAGCGACGCCGCACACGCGGCCGTGAGTGTCATTCACGGCTTCGGCGGGCCCCACCCACATCTTGAGACGGTCCGCCTCTTGCCCCCGGTGGAGCACCCGAGCCAATACGCTTTCGAACTGCTCGATCAAGTAGAGGGTGCGGCGGCGCTTCGCTACAAATTGCCCGACGACCCGGCGAAGGACAATCATCTGCGCAATGTGGAGATCGCTTGGGACAACGCGTTCGCCGGCCAAGTCGGCCGCGCGCGTCTGCCAGATGGCGGTCCGGCGGCGCCGGCGGACTACGGCCGCGCCAGCCCCGCCGCCCATGCCGAGCCCGATCTGTTGAGCATCGGCGAGGGCGGTCTCTACCTACGCTTGCACCATGCGGCGGGCGACGAGCAAGACACTTGGTATTTCGATGGCCACCGCAGCACGGTGATTCCGCCGGTGAAGTGGCCGCTCGCGGCCAATCTGCGGGGGCAAACCGAGATGGCCCGCAGCGAGAACACGCACCTGGCCCTGATGCTTTTTGGTCACGGCACGGCCGTCGCGCGCGCGCGGCGCTCAACTACGGGTTACGAATTCGACGCCCAGACCGCCTCGCTGCCCGATCCGGGCGCCTTCGGCCAAACGATCACCAGTAACCTCGCTTACTTGGGCAATGCATCCGGGTTGTACGTGCAATCCGAGCGAAACGGCGGCAGCGCGAGCGCCGTGTACTTTCCGTTCCGCCCCAGCGGCGACGTGCTCGGCCCTCCGATCGCGGTGCCAACTCAGGAGAATCTGGCCGATCGCCCCGACCGCTGTAGCCCCGCCGAGGTTGCCGGCACGCCGCGCATCGATGCCAGCTACGTGCCCGGCGTCCGTCATCCCGTCGTAGTCAGCGATACGTCGGATGCGCCGCGTCTGTTCTTGACCGCGGGCGCAGTGATGTACGGCACGCCGGAAAAAGCCTGCGCGACTGCGCTGGACGCCGAGCAAGTCGTCGTGGACGCCGCCGCCCCGCGCCATGAGCGAGTGCTCTTGGTGCTCGACGATCTGGAGCACGCCTGGCTGTTCCGTCAAACGACGGATCCCAACGGAGCCACCAGCGCTCAGTACCGCACGATGAAATGTCACTTCGACTCCAGCACTGAGGTGCCGAGCGACGTCTACAAAGCGTCGGGCACCCTGGTGCAGCATCGCTGACACATGGTACAAGACGCGCATGATCGATCACACCGGCGTGGCCGTGAGTGATGCCCAAGTGAGTCGTCGCTTCTACGAAGCAGCGCTCGCGCCCCTTGGGTACCAAGTGTTGATGGAGGTGCCGGTCGAACACACGGGCGGCATCGTGGTCCTCGGCTTGGGGGTCCCGCCCAAGCCCGACTTTTGGCTCCGCCAAGGCACGCCACAGAACCCGCCCCTGCACGTCGCCTTCCGGGCAGAGGATCGCGCCGCGGTAGACGCCTTTCATCGAGCCGCGCTGGCCGCTGGCGGCAAGGACAACGGCGCACCCGGGCTGCGTCCCCACTACCATTCCGGCTACTACGGCGCGTTCGTGCGCGATCCCGACGGCCACAACGTCGAAGCCTGCTGTCACGCGCCGGCCTAGGCGGGGTTGAAGCGGACCGGCCATGTGCAAGATTTCGTGCCTGACACCGGCGCCGAAGCTGACGAGAAGCCCCGTGAGGCGCTGATCGCCTTCAGCGACTAGGTTGACTCATACCGCTGACGCGCGTCGCAGTGTGATCAGCGCTATCTCGGGCGGCACGGCGAGCCGCATGGGCGGCCCGGTCGTGCCCAGGCCCGCGTTCACGTACATCGCGGTTTTGCCGTGGAAATACAGGCCTCGCGAGAGCTGCCCGGTGAGCGTGGCGAGGTTATAGCGCTGGCTCAGGAAGGGCACGCCCAGCTGGCCGCCGTGGGTGTGGCCGGTGAGCATGAGGTCGGCGCCAGCACTGGCAGCGGCTTTGAAGGCCCAGGGATAATGCGACAGCAACACGAGCGGCGCGCCGGTTGCAAAGTTCGCAACGATCCGCGCGACGTCGGCGCGGGCGATGCGCCCATCCAAACCCGCGACCACGAGCGAGGCGGCGCCGCGCTGGACCACGCGCGAGTCGTTGCGCAGGACCGTCGGGCCGCGTTCGGCGACCAGCCGGCTCAACTCGTCGTTGTGGGCTTGGTCGTGATTGCCCATGCACACGAACACGCCGTCTTTGGCCCGCAGCGTCGCAATGGCGTCCGCGACGTCCGCGTAAAAAGCGGTGCCGCTCGTCACCAGGTCCCCAGTAACGACCGCGAGATCGGGCTCGAGGGAGTTGCTGAGCGCCGCCCATTCGAGGGCACGCTTTTTAGGATCGAAGCTGCCCACGTGCAGATCGCTGAGCTGAGTGATCGTGTACCCGTCGAGCTCCGCCGGCAGATCGGCGACCGCCACGTCCATTCGCCGTACTTTGACGAAGTGGCGCTCGATCCAGATCGACCAAGCGGAGATCGCCAAGCCGAGCACGTAGGCGATGCAAAGCGCGGCCCGCCACGCCTCGAATACCCCGCCATGAGCGAATGCGGCCAGCAAGCAAAGAGGGCTGACCAGCGCCGCGAATACGCTCGCGCCGAAGTGCGCGAAGAGCGGCTGATCGAGCAGCACGGTCGTTAGGCGCGGACGCGGCCGGTCTCGCATCTGCGCGACGAGGCGCAGAAAAGTGACCCCGTACAACGCCGCCGCCAAGCCCACCGCCAGCCACGCCGGCGCGTAACGGCTCAGGGCTATCGCGAAGAGGGCGTGCGCGACGGCCAGAATGCCGCCCGGAAGCCAGTACAGCCGCGGGCGGAAGCGCCGAGACGCATGCGCGCCCGAGCGGCGCGAGACGGAAAGCTGCGTCATCGGTGATACCGTTCGGCGACGCCCTGAAGTCCGGGGCCGCCCGCCGCCCGCGGTTCGGCGGAGATGGGCAACCGCCGGGCTGCCCGAGAACGCGCGCGTCCCTCGGGCGGCGGAGGCTCAGAGGTTTATGTTCAGACCTTGACCAACTCAGTGAGCTTGGCTTTGGTCGTGAGCCCGACGTGCTGCGCCGAGCGTTCACCGTTCTTGAACACCATCACCGTGGGCACGCCACGCACGCCGAGCTTACCCGCCGTGATCGGCGAATCGTCGATGTCGAGCTTGCCGACTTTGACCGTGCCTTGTAGGTCGTCCGCCAACTGGTCCACGATCGGCGCAAGGGCCTTACAGGGTCCGCACCAGGTTGCAGTGAAATCCACCAAGACCGGAACGTTCGACTTCAGGACCTCCTGCTCAAAGTTTAGGTCGTTGAAAACATGAACCTTATCGGATGCCATAGGGACCGCTCTCCTGAGCTGTGATTGAGTGACGCGCAATAAGATAATCCTTGTTCGAGGGTCAGGGAAGTCCCCCGCCGGCGCGCTGGGCTAGCCGGCTCCTTCGGGCGCCCCGCTTGAAGCCCCGAGATCAGGAAAAACCGTTTTGAGACGCGCGAGTGAAGAAGTCGGCGCCGAGCTTGCCGAGAGCTTGCCCGGGGAACCTTGGACTGCGAACTGGACGGTCGAAGCGGTGATTGAGACGCTCGAACCGCTGGCCAGCGACGAACGCCAGACTCGGCTCCAATCCGTCATCGGGCAGCGGTTGGGCGGCGTGACGGTGCTGCTCGACGCGCCCCACGACCCGCACAACGGCTCGGCCGTGATGCGCACCTGCGACGCCTTTGGCATCCCGACGGTGCATGTCTTGCCTCGGGTCGAAGCCTTCATGATCGCGCGCCGGATCACCAAAGGCACCGAGCGCTGGCTCGAGGTCCACCACCACGAGTCCGCGGAGGCCGCCGCGTCGCACTTGGAGGCGCAGGGTTACGAGCTCGTCGCAACCCACCCCAAGGGAGAGCTCACGCCGCCCGATCTAGCGCAGGTGCCGCGCCTCGCGCTGCTTCTCGGCAACGAGCACGAGGGCATTTGCGCAGAGCTACGGAGGCGCGCCAAGCGCGCGGTGCGCATTCCGATGCGCGGCTTCGTCGAAAGCTTGAACATGAGCGTGGCGGCCGCAGTGCTGTTATCGGCCGCCACCCAAGGTCGGCCGGGAGATCTGCCGCTCTCCGAGCAACGCCGGTTGTACGCTCGCGCGCTATTCCGCTCGGTGCCACGGGCCCAAGAAATCCTCGCCGCACGTACGCCGTCCGGACCAAACCGTTGATTCGGAGCGAGCTGTTCCCAACCCGCGCCCCCCGTACTAGCGTCCCGCCAAACCTTCGATGCCCCGCCACTCTCCGGAAACCAGCGTAGTCGGCGCGAGCACGCGCGTCACCGGCCGCATCAGCGGCACCGGGTCGTTGCGCATCGAGGGCAGCGTCAAAGGCGACGTGAACGTGACCGGCGAGGCCGAGATCGCCGAGGGCGGAAGCCTGGAAGGCAACCTCCACAGCGAGGGCATGGAGATCGCCGGCAGTTTACTCGGGGACGCTTCGGCGCGCGGCGCGATCGCAGTGCGCGCCGGTGCGCACGTTCGCGGTGAGCTGCGAGGGGGCGAAGTCTCCATCGAGGCCGGCGCCCGCATCTCGGTACGGCTGGACACTGACTTCGAGCTCGACTTCGGCACCGCGCAGCGGCGGCGCTGAGTACCACTTTAGCATTGGAAGAGGCGACACGGATGGCAGGCACGGTGATTGGCGAAGGGCTCACGGTCGAAGGTGACATCACGGGCGAGGAAGAGATCGTGATCCACGGCACCCTGCGCGGTCGGCTCACGACCAGCGACGCCGTGACCGTGAGTGGCACGGCAACCGTTGGCGCGGACATCACCGGCGCAAGCTTGAGCGTCGCCGGCCAAGTGACGGGCGACGTCACGGCTTCGGAGCGCGTGGACATCCAAGCGGGCGGCAAGCTCGTCGGTGACATCAAGGCCGCCCGCTTCACGATTGCAGACGGAGCCTCCTTCAAGGGCAACGTCGACATGGAGCTCTGAGACATGGTCGACTCTTCGGTGATCGGCGCGAGCACGGTCGTCAGCGGCCACCTTCGCGGCGAAGGCTCCCTCGAGATTTTGGGCCGCGTAGAAGGCGACGTGGACGTCACGGGCGACGTCGTGGTCGGGGTTTCTGGGCGAGTGCGGGGTCACATCAGCGGCTCGCAGCTCACGATAGCGGGCCAGGTTCAGGGTGACTTGCGCGGCACGGTTGCGGTCCTGCTCGAGCCAGGTGCGCGGGTGGTGGGCGACATTGCGGCGCCGCGCATCGGCATCGGAGCCGGCGCTTTGGCGCGCGGGCACGTGCAGACAGAGGGCGAGCCGGCAGCCGCCGCGCGCGTGGCGGCTCCCGTGACCGTGGCGCGAGCGCAGGCTCCCAGCGCGCCGCGCCAAGCCGCGCCCCTCGCGCGCGCGCCCTCACCCGCTCCGCGCGCTGCCGCCCAGCCGGCTACGCGTGTCGCGCCGAGCGCGGTGGCTCGCGTTGCGCCTGCGCGCCCCAATCCGCCCCTGCAACCCTCAGTCGCGAAAGCCCCGCCCCGCCCCGAAGCGCGGCCCGAGCCGACGCGGCCCGAGCCGAAGCCTGTGGCAGCGTCGCCCACGGTGCCTGCCGCCGCGCCTGCAGAACCTGAATTCGTGCCGGTGCGTCCGATCAGGCAGGAGCCGCGCCGGCCACCGCCGCCCGTCGTCCCGGTCTTGGGCAAAGGCGTCAAAGCCAAAAAGAAACGCGCGCACGACTGAACCCGCTTCTCGAAGTCTGGGCCGGTGTACCTTCCGAGCATGATCGATTCGACTCAGCGCGCGCGCCTCATCGACCTGCTTCGTGAGCTCAGCTTCGAGCGTCGTCGCGTGCTGCTCGCCTCCGGTCGGGAGAGCGATTTTTTCATCGACTGTAAGCAGACCATCCTGACCGCCGAGGGCCATGCATTGGTCGGTGAGCTGATGTTCCAGGCGCTGGCCGAGCTGCCTCCGTGCGATGCGGTGGCTGGCGTCGAGCTCGGCGGCTGTCCGCTGGCCAGCGCGGTGTCCTTGGTGAGCTTTCAAAAGGGTCGGCCGCTCGCGGGCCTGTACGTGAGAAAACAGCGCAAAGATCACGGCACGACGAAGCTCGTGGAAGGCGATAAATCGTTGCCGGCGGGCTCCCGCGTTGCCCTCCTGGAGGACGTGGTGACGACCGGCGGCTCCAGCCTGAAGGCGGTAGAAACGCTGAGAGAAGCGGGCGCGCTAGTGGTGGGCGTTATCGCACTCGTGGACCGCCAGGAAGGCGGAGCGGACACCATTCGCGCGGCGGGGTTATCCTTGTTCAGCTTGTCGACGCGCGCCGACTTCATGGGCTAGCCTGCGTGACATGCGCGCGCTGCTGGCGGGAGTGACCACGCTGCTCCTGAACAGCGCGCCGTTGCACGCCGCGGAGCAAGCAAGCTCGCGTGCCCTCAGCCCGGGGGAAGTGGAGTCGTGGCTCGACGCCGATGGCCACCCGAACGTGGATCGCAGCTCCGCGGACGAGGAGTTCGCGCCGCCCCCTCCTCCGCGTCACCGGGGCTTCGTCGTAGAGTCGAGTCTCGGCGCCTTCGGCCAGCTCGGCGCGATGAAGAATGTCTCGCCCGTCGCGCCTTGGTTTCATGTTCAATTGGGTTACGAGCCGCTCCGTTTCTTGATGGCGTTTGCCGAGGGGGACTTGATGTTGTCGAACACCTCCTACGCCCATCCACCACCAGGGCCGCGTACGTACGCGCTATTCGGCGTTGGGGCGGGCTTACGCGCGACGGTCAAGCCCACGGACCGCGTGGGCTTGTACCTACAAGGCAGCGTGGGCGGCGCGGAGGTCAATGACGACGTGCTCGGCATCTACGGCTACCCGAACGCCGATCGGCTCAACCTGTACTTTGCCGGCGAGCTGGGCGTGGAATGGTACCAAGTCAGCCCGCACCTGGCGCTAGCGCTGCACGGCGGCGTTCGCGATTACACCGCCACGTTCAAGCGCGACCTGAGCAACCAGCCGCCCCTGGCCTGGGTTTCGGGAGCGTCCATTCGTTACACATTTTGAGCGCTTTCGGCGCGCGCGGCCTTTCCGCTTGCCTTCGCGGCCGGTGCGAGTAGAAAAAGGCGTAATCTTTAGGCTTTTTACGGAAGGTTCGCGAGATTGGACAGCGATCTGGCCGAATCGATTTCAGCGTTGCGTGAGGCATTCGCGGAGCGGCACGTGCGAGCCAAATTTGGCAAAGCAGAGCCCGCAGCGGTGGACCAGCTCAAGGCCCAGCTGAAGCTGCCGCGGCGGTTTCGCGAATTTTTGCTGAACGCGGACCCGATCGATGTGGAGACGCGCACGCCCGCGGAGCGCGTGAAGCTCATTCCGGCGCAACGCTTGGCGGAGGAGCAAAGTGGCTTCGCCTTGGCGGAGACCGGCACGCTGCGCTCGGGCCCTGCCGGGAACGGCTGGCGCGCCGGCTGGATCATCATCGCCCACAGCTCGCTGTTGGGCGACCCCTACTTTTTGGATGTGTCCAGCCCGGATCCGGAGGGCGATTGCCCCGTGTACACCGCGATGACCGGCACGGACACCTGGAAGCCGCGCCTGTGCGCCTCGAGCTTCGCCATGTTTTTGCGAATTCTGGCGGTCGGGATGAGCGTCGCCAAGGGCTTCCCGGAAGAAGACATCGACATGGACGACGAGCAGGTGTTCCGCGAAGCCTTGGGCCCGAAGATCCGCGAGCACGATCCGGCCGCACTCAAAGCCGGGCACTGGACATGAGCGGCGCGGCAGCGCTGCGCGCGGTCGTGCACGGCACGCCGGACTACGAAGCGCTCCTGTCGGCCCTTTCACGCCGGGGGGAAAGTGATCTCGACCGCGTCGAGCCCGCCGTGCGTGAGATCTTGGCGGCCGTGCGCAGCGAGGGCGACGCGGCGCTAGCGCGTTATGTGGAGCGCTTCGAGAAGCGCGCGCTGCCCAAGGCCTGGGTCCAGCGCGACTACGGCGGGGAGGCGGCGCTGCGCAGCTTACCGAGCCCGGTCGCGGAAGCTCTGGTGGAAGCGGCGGCACGTATTCGCCGTTATCACGCGCGCCAAGCCCAGGCGTTGGGCGGCTTCGAGTACACCGAAGAGGGCGTCACCTTGGGGAGCCGCGTGACGCCGCTCGCGCGGGTTGGTGTGTACGCACCGGGCGGCAAGGCGCGCTACCCGTCGAGCGTGCTGATGTGCGCCGTACCTGCGCAGGTCGCCGGGGTGGAAGACATCATCGTGGCCTGTCCAGACACCAGCCTGGAGGTCCGCGCCGCTTGCCACCTAGCGGGGGTCCACGCGCTGCTGGACGCAGGCGGCGCCCAAGCGGTGGCCGCGCTTGCTTACGGCACCGCGTCCGTGCCGCGAGTAGACAAGATCGTTGGGCCCGGAAATATTTACGTCGCGGCGGCCAAGCGCTTGGTCTTCGGCGAGGTCGACATCGACAGCATTGCCGGCCCGAGCGAGATCTTGGTGGTCGCCGACGAGACCGCAGACCCCGTGCTCGTAGCGGCCGATCTCCTGTCGCAAGCCGAGCACGACGAAGCCGCCTACCCGCTGTTGGTCACCACCAGCGCGCGTTTGGTGGAGCTGGTGCAGACGGAGCTCGGGCGTCAGCTGGCGGAGCTGCCGCGGAAAGCGATCGCCGACGCGTCGGTGAAAAATAACGGCGCCGCGCTGCTAGTGAAGGATCGCGAGGGCTTGATCGCGGTGTCCAATCAGCTGGCGGCCGAGCACGTCGCCGTGCACACCGCAGAACCGCGCGAGCTCGCCAATCGCATCCTGCGCGCGGGCGCGATCTTCGTCGGGGCGATGACCCCGGAGGCGGCGGGGGATTACCTGGCGGGGCCGTCGCACGTGCTTCCCACCGGGGGCGCTGCGCGCTACGGCGCGCCCCTCGGGGTTTACGACTTCGTCTCGCGCACCTCGATTATCTCGTACGAGGCAGCGGCGTTGTTGGATCAGGGCCCGAAGATCACCGCGTTCGCGCGTGCAGAGGGCTTGGAAGCGCACGCGCGCGCCGTAGAATTCCGCACTGTGTCCGGCCGGTAACCGACCGCCAAAACACGCGCAATTAACGCTAATTTTGCCCACAGGCAGGAGCGTCACACGCATTGGCGTCGGTGCGGAATTCGGCTGGAGGTCGATAGTTGCACGCCGAGGTGCGGGAATTTACGCAAAATGACCCGCAAATCTGCGCCGACTCAGACATCTGCTTCGCGCACACTTGCCAATCATTTAAGCGTGCTCATCCTGCACGTGGCGATTCCCGGGCTATACCCTACGTAGCCTTTTGTCCGCGGCATGAGCAGGAGAGTCGATGAACACAAGCTTGATGCGACGGCTGATGACGTGTGCGGTGTTGGTGCTGCTCGGTGGGGCCAGCTGCGCCAGTGAGCGCCCGCCGATCAACCGAGTGCAGGCCAACGCTTTGGAGAAATCCTTCTTCGTTGGGGAGAGCTTGTCGGATCCGAGCGACAACCCGGAGTTCTACTACCGACCCACGATTGTTGACGTCGACTATGGCGCGGGCGGGGACGAGCTGTTCACGGCCAGCGGCGCGCAGACCATCGCGCGCGTCCGCTTCGAGATCACCGAAGACTTACTGGTTGCGCGTTTGACCTATGAGCGCATCGCCGATTCGACCGGCAACGGCACGCCCACGTCGCCCGATCAGAACAGCGGGCAGATCGTCGCGGCGTTCAAAATCGAAAGCCACTTCGACGTCAAGCGCAGCTACAACCCGACGACCGGTGAAGAGCTGAACGTCATCGAGGAGAACACCGGCGACAGCCCCTGGTACGCCCGCGCCTACATGCGTGTGGATTGGTCGCAGAACTTAATCACCAACGCCTATCAGCTCGATACGTTGGCCGCGATGAGCGCGTTCGACGACGCATTCCTGTACGAGCCGGTGGCCT
>CAXSGJ010000077.1:0-20812 GCA_964236865.1 uncultured Polyangiaceae bacterium | reverse complement strand
ATCCGCGAGGGCGGCAAGACCGTCGGCGCCGGCGTCGTCACCAAGATCATCGAGTGATGGAGCAGGCGGCCATGAACAAGCGCTCTGTAAAGGAGCTCCATGTCCGCCGCATCCCAATCGCGTTGTGCTGCTCCGTGTGCTCGACCCGAAACTACAAGACGACCAAGTCGCCGCGCTCCGACGACACCGCGCTCACCCTCAAAAAATTCTGCAATGTCTGCAACTTACACACGGTGCACGTAGAAGGTAAGTAAGCTTTCGGGCGGTTTACCCGAAGGAGGCGCCCAACAAGCGCCAACCTAGGGGTGTAGCTCAGTTGGTAGAGCAGTGGATTCCAAATCCACCGGTCGGGAGTTCGAGTCTCTCCGCCCCTGCCCGATCGGTTCGACGTTTTCTCAGAGGTTTTATGGCAATCGTGGACGAAAAAGACGAGAAAGAGCGCGCGGACGCCGAGTCCGCGGACGCTCTCGATCTGTCCGCGGGCCCGTCCGAGCTGGAGGTTCCGGGTCAGATCGCCCTGGGCACTGCCAAGGGCGACCACGCGGAGGACGTCGAAGAGCGCGGCTCGGCCGGAAACCTCGGCGCCAGCAAGTACGTCCATGCGGCATTCTTCGCAGTCGGAATCTTGGCCGCCTTCTTGGGCAGCAAGATGTTCGGCGGCGCGTGGACGCGCCTGACCGAGTGGCCAGCTGCGGTCCGCGCCCTGCCGCAGCTCGTTGCTTTTTCCGAGGAACAGCGGGAAACCTACTGCCTTGTGGCCGGCGCCGTGCTTGGCGCCGTGGGCGTGCTACAGGCGTATCGCCGCGAAGGCGTTCGCACCTGGGCCGATGAAGTGGCCACCGAGCTCTCCAAGGTGAGCTGGCCGAATCGCGAAGCCGTGATGAACGGTACGGTCGTGGTGATCGTCGCCAGCGCGATCGCCGCGGTTTACGTCGCGGTTCTCGACAAGTTTTGGATGTTTCTCACGACGTGGGTGTACGGAGCATGACTACCGAACTCGAAACTTCCGCGGCTGAAATCTCCTCGGACATGCCCGCGCCCTCCGCTGGGAAGAAGTGGTACGTCGTCACCACTTATTCCGGCTTCGAGAACAAGGTGAAGTCCGCGCTCCAAGAGCGCATCCGCCAACATCGGATGGAAGACAAGTTCGGCGAGATCATGATCCCAGCCGAGACCGTCACCGACTCGGGCAAGGATGGTAAGCAGCGCCTGAAAACCAAGACGAGCTTCCCCGGCTACGTCTTCGTCGAGATGGAGATGAGCGAGACCATCTGGCACTTGGTCAAAGACACCCCGAAGGTCACGGGCTTCATCGGCAATCAGCGGCCTCAGGAAGTGAAGCCGCCGCACATCGAGGATCTGCGAAAAGGCATCGTCGAAGGCGCGGTCAAACCCAAACCCCGGCATCAATTCGTCGAAGGCGACGAAGTGCGGGTGGTGGTCGGGGCATTCGCGAATTTCTCCGGGACCGTTCAAGAGGTCAAGCCGGACAAGCAGAAGCTCAAGGTCATGGTTAGCATCTTCGGTCGGCCCACGCCGGTCGAGCTCGACTTCTCACATGTGGAGAAACGCTGAGGGCTTCCATCTCGGAAGCCGGAAGCATTTCGCAAGGACACAACGGTCATGAGTGCCAAAAAGAAAATCACAGGTTACATCAAGCTCCAGCTCTCGGCAGGCAAGGCGAACCCGTCGCCGCCGGTAGGCCCCGCGCTTGGTCAGCACGGCGTCAACATCATGGCGTTCTGCAAAGACTTCAACGCGCGCAGCGCGCCGCTGGGCGACACGATCATCCCGGTGGTGATCACGGTGTACGCGGACCGCTCGTACTCCTTCATCATGAAGAGCCCGCCCGCGAGCGTGCTCATCAAGAAGGCGCTCGGCTTGCCGTCCGGCAAAAAGCCGGGCTCGGGCTCGAAAGAACCGAACAAGATCAAGGTCGGCACGATCACCATGGAGCAGATCCGCGGCGTCGCCAAAGAGAAGCTCAACGACATGAACACCACCGACATCGAAGCGGCCATGCGCAGCGTCGCCGGCACGGCCAAGAGCCTGGGCGTGGACGTGGTCGCCTGATCGCCGGCGCGACCGTCCCTCTCGCCGGGCAGCCGGCAACCAACAGATACTGGACAGCGGTCCACTGCGCAGCGCTCGCTCGCAAGCCCGCCTGATCCCAGGAGTCGAAAGACGCAAAAAATGCCAAAAACACAAAAGAATCGAGCGGCCGCGCTCGCCAAGGCCGACCTGAGCAAGCGCTACACCGTGGATGAAGCGGTGTCGCTGGTGAAGTCGGTGGCGTACGCCAAGTTCGATGAGAGTCTGGATATCGCGGTGCGCTTGGGGGTGAACCCGAAGCACGCCGATCAAATGGTGCGCGGCGCGATCGTGCTGCCCAACGGAACCGGAAAAACGGTGCGCGTGCTCGTGTTCGCGCGCGGTGAAAAGGAAAAAGAGGCGCTCGAGGCCGGCGCGGACATCGCCGGTGCCGACGAGCTCGTGGCCAAGGTTCAGGAAGGCTTCCTGGACTTCGACCGTGTGATCGCGACGCCGGATTTGATGGGCGCGGTCGGTAAGCTCGGTCGCGTGCTCGGTCCGCGTGGTCTGATGCCAAACCCCAAGGTTGGCACGGTCACCTTCGACGTGAAGAATGCGGTGCGTGAGGCCAAGGCCGGCAAGGTCGAGTACCGCGTCGACAAGGCGGGCGTCGTGCACTGCCGCATCGGTCGCAAATCGTTCGACTCGGCAAAGCTCTCGGAGAACGCGATGGCGCTGATTGGTGAGCTCATCGCCAAGAAGCCGTCGACGGCCAAGGGCATCTACCTGCGCAGCATCACGCTCTCGTCGACCATGGGTCTCGGCTTCCGAGTTGACCCCACGACCGTCGTCGCCAAGTCGGAGGATGAATCCTGATGGAACGCGCAGAAAAGGCGGAAGCCATCGAGACCCTCAAGGCCCAGTTCAGCAAGATGACCTCGGCCGTATTCCTCGACTTCACGGGCATGACCGTGGGTGAGGTGAGCAAGCTCCGCGACGTGTTCCGCGCCAAGGGTGTGGAATACAAGGTCGTGAAAAACAAGCTGGTGCAAAAAGCGCTGGCCGACCACAGCTGGGCGTCAGGCCTCGACACCGCGCTCCGCGGTATGACGGGCGTGGCCTGGAGCTTCGAAGAGCCGAGCGCAGCGGCGCGTGCGGTCAAGGAGTTCCAAAAGGAAAACGAGAAGCTCAAGGTCAAAGCTGGCCTTCTCGAAGGCATGGTGCTCGGCCCGAAAGCGGTCGCCGATCAGCTCGCGACTCTGCCCAACAAGGACGAAGCGCGCGCCATGTTGCTCGCGACGTTCATGGCACCCGCGCAAACGTTCGTTCGTTTGCTCGCCGCGCCCGCCACGCAGTTTGCCGGTGTCCTCGCTGCCAAGCAGCGTCAGGACGGCGGCTGAAGACCTACGATCCCCCAACCAACGTTTCTAGATTTTTGCCAATGCCCGGGGGAGTGCCCCTCTCGAGTTTGGCGTTTTTTCGGGCAAGCCCGATGGAGTTGAAAAATGGCTGATATCTCTTCTGAACAGGTCGTCGAATACCTCTCGAATCTCCCCGTCATCCAAATCGCCGAGCTCGTGAAGACGCTCGAGACGAAGTGGGGGGTCAGCGCGGCTCCGGTTGCCGTCGCCGCCGCGGGTGGCGCAGCGCCCGCTGCTGCCGTCGAAGAGAAGACCGAGTTCAACGTCATCCTGGCGGATGCCGGTGCGAACAAGATCAACGTCATCAAGGCGGTCCGTGAGATCACCGCCCTTGGCCTGAAAGAAGCCAAGGACCTGGTCGAAGGCGCGCCCAAGGCGATCAAAGAAGGCGTCGGCAAGGACGAAGCCGAGGACATCAAGAAGAAGCTCGAAGCCGCCGGCGCAAAGGTGGAGGTCAAGTAACCTCCGTTGTCGCAGCCAGCTAATTCAACTTCTGTGCTCGGGCCCTGTGATGGTGGCCCGAGTGCTCTCGTAGTGAGCGTGATCGGTTAGCGCCTCGCGGGACGGGCGCAGGTGCGCCCGTATCCGCGAAGGTGTGTTTTGGAGGTACTGAAGCATGGCGTCAAAAGTCCAGTCGAACTTTCGACATCGGATGAACCTTGGCCGTGTGGAGTCGATTGTCGAGATCCCGAATCTCATCGATATCCAGAAGTCGAGCTATGACAAATTCTTGCAATCCGACACTTCTCCGAGGGATCGGAAAGAGATCGGCTTGGAGGAGGTCTTCCGCAGCGTCTTCCCGATCAAGGATTTCGACGGCACGAGCGAGCTCGTGTACGTGTCGTATAACCTCGAGAAGCCGAAATACGACGTCGATGAGTGCCGCCAGCGCGGCATGACGTTCGCGGCCCCGATCAAGGTCACGACTCAGCTCATGGTCTACGACACCCGCGAGGGTGGCGAGCGCATCGTGCGCGATATCAAGGAGCAAGAGGTCTACTTCGGCGAAATCCCGCTGATGACCGAGACCGGCACCTTCATCATCAACGGGACCGAGCGCGTCGTCGTGTCGCAGCTCCACCGTAGCCCGGGCGTGTTCTTCGACCACGACAAGGGCAAGACGCACTCCAGCGGCAAGCTGCTCTATTCAGCCCGCGTCATTCCGTACAGCGGTTCTTGGCTCGACTTCGAGTTCGACCACAAGGACATCATGTACGTGCGCATCGACCGCCGTCGCAAGATGCACGCAACGGTACTGCTTCGCGCGCTTGGCTACAGCACGCAAGAGTTGCTCAACTACTTCTACTCGACCGAGACCGTGTACCTGGAAAAGGGCGGTAAGATCTCGAAGAGCATCGAGTACGACCTCTTGCCCGGTCAGCGCGCCACGCGCGACATCAAGGTGGGCAGTGAAGTCGTCGTCAAGAAGAACACCAAGTTCACTCGCGTCGCGATCAAGAAGCTGAAAGAAGCCGAGCTCGACCGCTTGCCTTCGGAGACTGCGGATCTGATCGGCAAGGTCAGCGCGGAAGACGTCGTCGACAAGGAAACCGGCGAGATCCTGCTCGAGTGCAACGAGGAGGTGACCGAGATCACGCTCGACCGTCTGCGGCAGGCCGACGTCACCGAGTTCAAGGTGCTGTTCATCGACGGTTTGAACGTAGGCCCGTACCTGCGGGACACGCTGATCGCCGACAAGGTGAAGACCACCGAGGACGCGATCATGGAGATTTACCGGCGCCTGCGCCCCGGTGATCCGCCGACCCTTGAGACGGCCAAGCAGCTGTTTCACAACCTGTTTTTCAACCTCGAGCGCTATGACCTGTCGACGGTCGGCCGCCTCAAGCTGAACTACAAGTTCTACCGGGACATGCCGGAGGAGCAGAAGCCCAGCTTGGAGCAGACCGTGCTCTCGCCTGGCGACATCCTGGAGACCGTGCGACACCTGATTGAGCTCAAGAACGGGCGCGGCTCGGTGGACGACATCGATCATCTCGGCAACCGCCGCGTGCGCGCGGTGGGCGAGCTGATGGAAAACCAGTACCGCATCGGTCTGGTTCGAATGGCCCGCGCCATCAAAGAGCGCATGAGCGTGTCGCAAGAAATCGACACCTTGATGCCGCACGATTTGATCAACGCCAAGCCGGTGGGCGCGGTGGTCAAGGAGTACTTCGGCAGCTCCCAGCTGTCGCAGTTCATGGATCAGACCAACCCGCTCAGCGAGGTGACGCACAAGCGGCGTTTGTCCGCGCTTGGCCCGGGTGGTCTCACCCGTGAGCGCGCCGGGTTCGAGGTGCGCGACGTGCACGCCACGCATTACGGCCGCATCTGCCCGATCGAGACGCCGGAAGGTCCGAACATCGGCCTGATCGCTTCGCTTTCCTGCTTCGCCCGCGTGAACGAGTACGGCTTTGTCGAGACGCCGTACCGTGCCGTCGGCGGCGGTCAGGTCAGCGAAGACGTGCAGTGGTTCAGCGCCTTGGAAGAAGAAGGCAAGTACATCGCGCAGGCGAGCGCCGACCTCGACGACAAGAAAAAGTTCGTCGACAACTTGGTCAGCGCGCGTTTGAACGGCGACTTCCGCATGGCGGTGCCGGATCAAATCCAGCTGATGGACGTCGCACCGAACCAGATGGTGAGCGTGGCCGCAGCGCTCGTGCCCTTCTTGGAGCACGACGACGCGAACCGCGCGCTGATGGGCGCCAACATGCAGCGCCAGGCCGTCCCGCTCGTCCGCACGGAAGCTCCGTTGGTGGGCACGAGCATGGAAGGTCGCGTGGCGATGGACTCGGGCGTGTGCGTGATCGCGCGTCGCGAGGGCATCGTCGAAGGCGTTGATGCCGAGCGAATCGTCGTCCGCGCCACCTCTGGCGAGGGCGATCAGGTACCGGACATCTATCACCTGACCAAGTACCAGCGTTCCAACCAGAGCACTTGCTACAACCAGAAGCCGGTCGTCAGGCCTGGCGAGACGGTGAAGAAGGGCGATGTACTCGCAGACGGTCCGGCAACGGACATGGGTGAGCTCGCGCTCGGGCAAAACGTGGTTGTCGCGTTCATGCCTTGGCAGGGCTACAACTTCGAAGACTCGATCCTGGTCAGCGAGCGCATCGTCAAAGACGACGTGTACACCTCGGTTCACATCGAGGAGTTCGAATGCGTCGCCCGCGACACGAAGCTCGGCAAGGAAGAGATCACGAAAGACATCCCGAACGTCGGCGAAGAGGCCCTGAAGGACCTCGACGACGCGGGCGTGGTGCGCATCGGCGCCGAGGTGAAGCCGGGCGACATCCTGGTCGGCAAGATCACTCCGAAGGGTGAAAGTCAGCTCTCCCCAGAAGAGAAGCTCTTACGCGCGATCTTCGGTGAAAAGGCGGGAGACGTGCGAGACAGCTCGCTGAAGGTCCCGCCGGGCGTGACCGGCATCGTGATCAACGCACGTATTTTCTCGCGCAAAGGCACGGAAAAAGACGAACGCGCCAAGGCCATCGAAGACCAAGAGCGGGCCAAGCTCGAGCGCTCACGCGACGAGGAAATCAAGATCCTGCGCGACTCCTTCTTCCGCAAGATCAAGCGCGTGCTCGGTGGCAAGACCACCTCGGGCAAGCTCGTGGACGACAAGGGCAAGGTGCTTCTGAACAAGGGCGTCGTGCTCGACGACGCACAGCTCGAGGAAGTGCCGCGCAAGCATTGGGGTGAAATCCCGATCGAGAACGGGACGGAAGAGGTCAACACGCTGCTCTCCGACTTGGAGAAGCTGCTGAAGGACCGCGAAGAACACTTCCACGAGAAGATCGACCGCTTGAGCCGTGGCGATGAGCTCCCCCCGGGCGTCATCAAGATGGTGAAGGTGTACATCGCCATCAAGAGGAAGCTGCAGGTCGGCGACAAGATGGCCGGTCGTCACGGCAACAAGGGTGTGGTTAGCCGCATCCTGCCGGAAGAGGACATGCCGTATCTCGAGGACGGCACCCCGGTCGACATCGTGCTGAACCCGCTCGGCGTGCCGAGCCGCATGAACGTCGGCCAGATCCTGGAAACGCACTTGGGTTGGGGCGCGCGGGAGCTCGGCCGCCAAGTCGAAACCATGCTGGAAGAGAAGTTCAGCGCCGACAAGATCCGGAGTCGGTTGGTCGACGTGTACGACCACGACAAGCCGTTCACCAAGCTGCTCAAGGGCCTTGCCGACGAGGAAGTGTTCTCGCTCGCCCGCAAGCTCAAGCGGGGCTTGTTCTTCGGCTCGCCGGTGTTCGACGGCGCGGCGGAGTCCGACATCAAGAAGATGCTGTCGCGCGCCGGTCGCGCGACCTCCGGCCAGTCGATCCTATTCGACGGTCGCACGGGTGAGGTCTTCGACCAGGATGTGACGGTGGGCGTGATGTACATGCTCAAGCTTCATCACTTGGTGGACGACAAGATCCACGCTCGTTCGATCGGTCCGTACTCGCTCGTCACCCAGCAACCGCTGGGCGGCAAAGCGCAGTTCGGCGGTCAGCGCCTGGGCGAAATGGAAGTCTGGGCGATGGAAGCTTACGGCGCGGCCTACGCGCTCCAGGAGTTCCTGACCGTGAAGAGCGACGACGTGCAAGGCCGCACGCGCATGTACGAATCCATCGTCAAGGGTGAGTATGCGCTCGAGGCCGGGCTGCCGGAGAGCTTCAACGTCTTGATCAAGGAGCTGCAGTCGCTCTGTCTCAACGTCGAGCTGATCGAAGCCTCGGCGAAGGACTCCGCGACGGCAGCGGAAGATTGAGCATGCACGGTGGCGTCGCTGACCATGATTCAGCGACGCCCCAAGCGAGGCACGCGGTCAACTCTGTAGCCACCCAGAACAGACTGCCGCCTCGCCCCGAAGAATGTAGTTTTTCGCCCGAAATTCCGACACGAGGAGCCTCCTGATGCGTGACATTTTCTCTTTTTTCGAGAAGCCGAAAGATCCGCTGTCTTTCTCGGCCATGCGCATTTCCCTCGCCAGCCCGGAGAAGATCCGGGAGTGGTCTCACGGCGAAGTCAAGAAGCCGGAGACCATCAATTACCGCACGTTCAAGCCGGAGCGCGACGGCCTGTTCTGCGCCAAGATCTTTGGCCCGGTGAAGGACTACGAGTGCATCTGCGGCAAGTACAAGCGCATGAAGCACCGCGGCATCGTGTGCGAGAAGTGCGGCGTCGAGGTGATTCAGTCCAAGGTGCGCCGCGAGCGCCTCGGTCACATCAATCTGGCCACGCCCGTCGCGCACATCTGGTTCTTGAAGAGCCTGCCCTCGCGCATCGGCAACATCCTCGACATCACGCTCAAGGACCTGGAGAAGGTCCTGTACTGCGAGGCGTACATCGTCATCGATCCGAAGGACACGCCGCTCGAGCGCGGTGAGCTCCTGCCGGAAGATCGCTACGCGCAGCTCCTCGAAGAGTACGGCGACGAGCGCTTCGAGGCGGGCATGGGCGGCGAGGCCGTGATTGAGATGCTGAAGCGTGTGGACGTTCACTCGCTCGCCGAGCAGCTCCGCTCGGACATGCGCACCTCCACCAGCGAAGCGAAGCGGAAGAAGTACGCCAAGCGTCTCAAGGTCGTGGAAGCGTTCCGCGGCTCCGGGAACCGCCCGGAGTGGATGATGCTGAGCGTAATCCCGGTTTTGCCGCCGGATTTGCGCCCCCTCGTGCCGCTCGATGGTGGCCGCTTCGCGACCTCCGATCTGAATGATCTTTATCGCCGCGTGATCAACCGAAACAACCGCCTCAAGCGCCTGCTCGAGCTGAACGCGCCGGAAATCATCATCCGGAACGAGCGCCGCATGCTGCAAGAAGCGGTGGATGCTCTGTTCGACAACGGTCGCCGCGGCAAGACCATCACCGGTCCCAACAAGCGCCCCTTGAAGAGCTTGAGCGACATGCTCAAGGGCAAGCAAGGCCGCTTCCGCCAGAACTTGCTCGGCAAGCGCGTGGATTACTCGGGCCGCTCGGTGATCGTCGTCGGACCGACGCTCAAGTTGCACCAGTGCGGGCTGCCCAAGAAGATGGCGCTCGAGCTGTTCAAGCCGTTCATCTACAACAAGCTGGAAGAGCGCGGCTACGTCAACACCATCAAATCTGCAAAGAAGATGGTGGAAAAAGAGCGTCCCGAGGTGTGGGACATCTTGGACGAGGTGATCAGCGAGCACCCGGTTCTGCTGAACCGCGCCCCGACCCTGCATCGCTTGGGCATCCAGGCGTTCGAACCGGTGCTGATCGAAGGCAAGGCCATCCAGTTGCATCCGCTGGTCTGCGCCGCATTCAACGCTGACTTCGACGGTGACCAGATGGCGGTGCACGTGCCGCTGTCCATCGAGGCGCAGATGGAGGCGCGCGTGCTCATGATGAGCACGAACAACATCCTCTCGCCCGCGAGCGGTCGTCCGATCATCAACCCGACGCAGGACATCGTGCTCGGGCTCTACTACGCGACCCGCATGCGCCGCTTCGTAGAGGGCAGCCACCGCGAAGACACGATGAAGTACGACGAGAAATCGAAGAGCATCGTCGGACACCTGCGCGGCGTGTTCAGCTCACCCGAAGAGGTGCGCATGGCCTACGACAACGGCGTCGTGGATCTGCATGCGTCGATCAAGGTACGCATCACCGACATCGACGACGACGGCAACCACGACACCAAGCTCGTGCAAACCACCGTCGGACGCGTGCTGATCAGCGAAGTCCTGCCGCAGGGCTTGCCGTTCGATTACGCGAACAAGGTGTTGAACAAGAAGGCGCTCAGCTCCTTGATCGACATCTGTTACAGGAAGCACCGCAACAAGGAAACGGTGCTGCTCGCGGATCGCTTGCGCACCTTGGGCTTCAGCTTCGCCACCACCGCGGGTATCTCGGTGTGCATGGATGACATGGTCATCCCGGCGAAGAAGAAGGACCTCGTGGATGCCGTCCAGGCCGAGCTCGAGAAGGTCGTCGATCAATACCAAGAGGGCTTGATCACGGACGGCGAGCGCTACAACAAGATCATCGACATCTGGGCTGGCGTTGCCGACCGCGTCGCGGAAGAAATGATGGGCGGCATCGGCCGCGAAGTCATGACCGACCCCGAGACGAAGGAGCAAGTCGAAGACTCGAGCTTCAACCCCATCTACATCATGGCGGACTCGGGCGCTCGAGGCTCCCCCCAGCAGATGCGCCAGCTCGCGGCGATGCGCGGTTTGATGGCCAAGCCCTCGGGCGAGATCATCGAGACGCCCATCACGGCGAACTTCCGTGAAGGTCTGACCGTGCTGCAGTACTTCGTCTCCACGCACGGCGCTCGAAAGGGCTTGGCCGATACGGCGCTCAAGACGGCAAACTCAGGGTACCTCACCCGGCGTTTGGTCGACGTGGCGCAGGACGCGGTCGTGGCCGAGTTCGATTGCGGCACGCTCGACGGCATCCGCGTCGCCAAGCTGGAAGAAGCGGGCGAGGTCATTCAGCCCCTCGGCGACCGCATCTTGGGCCGCGTGGTGCTGGAAGACGTGGTCGACCCGCTCACGGGCGAAGTCATCGTTGAAGGCAACACGGAGCTCGACGAAGCGCGCGTCGATCAAATCGAGAACGCGGGCATCGAAGAGGTCGTCATCCGCTCGGTGCTCACCTGCCAAACGCGGCGCGGCGTGTGCGCGCTGTGTTACGGCCGCGACTTGGCCCGTGGTTATCGGGTCAACATCGGCGAAGCGGTCGGCATCATCGCGGCCCAATCAATCGGCGAGCCGGGCACCCAGCTCACGATGCGTACCTTCCACATCGGCGGCGCGGCGGCGCGCGGTAAGATCGAGCAAAGCTCGCTCGAGACGCGCACCGAAGGCACCGTGCACCTCAAGAACGCGCAGCTCACCAAGAAGCACGACGGCAGCGTGGTGCTCATGAATCGCCACGGCGAGCTCGTGGTCATGGACGACACCGGTCGCGAGCGCGAGCATCACCGCCTGCTGTACGGCGCGGTGCTCAAGACGACCGACGGCGGCCGCGTAGAAGCCGGCCAGATCGTGGCCGAGTGGGATCCCTTCGCGGCTCCGATTCTGACCGAGGTCGGCGGTGTGGTGCAGTTCGGCGATCTCGTCGAAGGCGTCACCGTGATCGAGAAGGTGGACGAAGTCACCGGTCTGTCCCGCAAGATCGTGGTCGAGTCGCGCGCCGCGGACCTCCGCCCGCGCATCGCGATCATCGATGCGGAAACGGGCGAGCCGGTGAAGCTCCCGAACACCGACCTCGACGCGCGCTACCTACTTCCGGTCGGCGCCAACATCGTGTGCATGGAAGGCGAGCACATCACCCCCGGTGAAGCGATCGCCAAGATCCCGCGCGACACCACGAAAGTGCAGGACATTACTGGCGGTTTGCCCCGCGTTGCCGAGCTGTTCGAAGCCCGGAAGCCCAAAGATCACGCCATCATCAGCGAGATCGACGGCGTGGTCTCGTTTGGCAAAGACACCAAGGGCAAGCGCAAAGTCGTGATCACGCCCTTCGGCATCGACGGCAGCCTGCTTCCGGATCAAGGACGCGAGTACTTGATCCCCAAGGGCAAGCACATCCAAGTGCAACCGGGCGATCACGTCCGCGCTGGCGACCCGCTGCAAGACGGACCCGCGAACCCCCACGATATCCTGCGCGTGAAGGGCGAGAAGGAGCTCGCGGCTTGGCTCGTGAACGAAATCCAGCAGGTTTACCGCCTGCAGGGCGTCGGTATCAACGACAAGCACATCGAAGCCATCGTGCGCCAGATGCTACGCCGCGTGCGCATCAAAGAGGTCGGCGACACGAACTTCTTGGTCGACGAACAGGTCGAGAAGTACGTGTTCGAACGCGACAACGCGCGCGTCATGGAGCGCGGTGGTCAGCCGGCAGTGGCAGAGCCCATGCTCCTCGGCATCACGAAGGCGTCGCTGTCGACCGAGTCGTTCATCAGCGCGTCTTCCTTCCAAGAGACGACGAAGGTGCTCACGGAAGCCGCGATCTGCGGCAAGACCGACGATCTCCGCGGTATCAAGGAGAACGTCATCATGGGCCGGCTGATTCCGGCGGGCACCGGGTTGCCGGCGTACAAGCGGCTGCAGGTGGTGTTGGACGAGAAGAGTCCGACTTATGCGCCTCCGACGTTTGTGCGGGTTACTCCGGCGGAGCTCGTCGCCGTCGGCGACGAGTGACGTGAAGAGTTTACTTCCGACATGGGAAGTAAACGGAGTGAAGTGCGGCCATTCGAGGTGACTCGGGTGGCCGTTTTTGTTGGTTGATGGCGCCGAGAGTCGTTTGATTTTCTCGGCTATCGTGTCCGCCGTCGCAGCGGCAAGCGGCTGGTCCTTGATATCAGCCCGAAGTCACAGGTGCGTATCCACGGCAGGCTGCGCGAGCCAACGCGGCGGACGTTTCAACCGCTGAAACAGCTCGTAGAGAGCCTGAATTCATACATCCGTGGGGCCAGGGCGTACTTCCAATTGTCACCGTGGTGGTCGAGACGTCGTCTCGAACAGCGGATAGCGACTGGTTTCGGCGCAAGCACGGACAGAAATTCCCGGGATGGTCGCACGTCTCGGGGCATCGCATCCACCGCGAGCACGGTGTGCTCGCTTGGGCGCCGGTGCAGCCTTGGAGTCAGGACACTGCGTGGGCTCGCTGACGAATCCGACCGAACCGCCGGGTGCGGGAAATCCGCACGCCCGGTGGGATGAGGGGGCGCCGGTAGACGGTAGCGCGACTATCGTCGACCGGGCCCTACTCTACAGACTCGACACGCGCGGGTCACGCCGTCGCCAGCGCGCGCCGGCAAGGATCAAAAACAGGGGGAGGTCGTGTGAGCCGTCGGCGCGGCCGGCGGTCTCGCAGCCGCACCCGTGCGGTTTGGGCTCGACGGGCGGCGGCTCCGCAGGCGGGGGAATTGCCGGGGTCGCTGGGCTCCACAGCGCAGGCACGACCTCAGGCGGGGACTGGCCGTCCATGGTGCGCTCGTCGCCAGCCAAGATGAACGACGCCCAGTAGAACGGATGGGACCTCGCCGGACGGGAGAGCATGTCGAGCTGCACCTCGCGCAGCGACTCGCCTCGCGCGCCGCCGTGTATCAGCTTCTGATAGTAGTCGGTCATCAGCTGTTGAGTGGCGCGGTCATCCACCTTCCACAAGCTCGTCATTTGCGCTTCGGCACCGGACAACGTGAGGGCGCGGCGCAGGCCGTACGCGCCGTCACCGTACTTGACTTCGACCATGCCCGTTTCGCAGGCGCTGAGCACCACCAGCTTGGTGCCGCGCAGATCGAGGGAGCTGGCTTCGAGCGCAGTGAGTATGCCCGCGCCGTGCCCGCCTCGGTAGTTGGCCCCCGCGAAAGCAAGCCCAGCGCGCAGCAGCGGATCGCTCGAGACCTCGACACGCGGCGCCGCGGCGTCTTTCGTCAATACGAGCGCGCGCCCACCAAAGCCGTCGTCGGGCCCTTGCAGGAAGAAGCCGTGCGTCGCGACGTGCAGGATGCTCGGGCCGTGCACGTTGTTAATGGCCTCCTTCGTGGCGCTTGCCCCGGTGAGCACCGTCGCGCCGGTGAGCAACTCGGAAATTGCGGCGGCTTCGTCGGCCGTGCCTGGTAGCGGCGGAAACCAGACCTTGCCGAAGTCGATGGAGCGCAGGCCCCGATTTCTGTTGGCGCCGATCTCGGTCGAGTTCGCGCCCGAGTCGTAGTCCGGGGCTGCTAAGACTATGGGCCCGCTGCGCGACGGCGCGACCGCTGCAAAGCGCAACAAGTCTCGACCGCTCGTGAGGTAAGTAATCCGCAGGCTTTGCGCGAGAAACCGGCCTCGGGCGTCCTGCAGTGCGGCAAAAGGAATGGTCGCCAGCGAGCCGTCAGGCGCCAGAAAAACGTCGCTCACGTCGCCCAGCAGCGGCGAGAGCTTGGACATCAGCCGCTCGTGCAGCTCGCGCGCCGGCAGCTGGTAGGCACCGCGGCTCGATGAAAGCCCACTTCGCAGCGCATTTACCGCGGCGTCGATCGGCCCCTCCGCGCCGAGATCGACGCGCGCCAATTGGCTCTTCTTCAGCACGTAAGCGACGAAGCGGCGCTCGCTTTGCGCCCGATAGAGCGCGATGGCCACGAAGGCTTGGCGAGCGCCGAGGGAGCGCTGCACCTCGTCGAGCATGATCGAGCGCTCGTCATAGACGACCTTGCCGTATTTGCGCGAGAGTTCCTCCTCGCGGCGACGCGTGTTCTCGCGCAGGGTGGCCAAGCGGGTGGCATAATTCGGCGCGCTCTCGCCGGGATTCGGGCCGAGCAAGCTGCTCGTGGCCAGCTCCGAACGCGCGGCCCGCAATCGCTCTAGGAACGGTTGATCCTCTGGTTTGGACCGCTTGCGCATGTAATTGACCATGTCTGCACTGGAATCGACGATGCGACTGGTGCGTCGGATCAGCGTCTGCAGCGCCAAGCGTGTGATGCTTGGGACCGGAGGCTCGCTGCGCACGTCGCTATTTAAGACCGCGTCCGTCTGCGCCACCGTGGTTGCGAAAAAGGCGCGCTTCTGGGCCTCTGCCGCCGCGCGAAATTCAGGTGAAAGCAACCGCCGATCGGCGAAGTCGAGCGCAGCCTCGCGAAACCGAATCGCGTTCGTTCGATCGCCATTGCGCTCCCGGATGCCCACTAGCCCCTCGTAGGCGTCGACCATGCCGACTAGCGCTTCGTCGTCTTCGATATCGTTGTGGCGCGTGAGGATGGGCAGGGCTTGGTCATAGTAATCCTCGGCGTGCGCGTCGTCTTTCGCCAACACCGCGGTCTGGCCCAGCTGATTGAGCGCTTCCGCAATCCTGATGTGCGCGGGGCCATAAGCGTTCTTCGTGACGCTGAGCGCATAATCGAAGTAGTACTTGGCGTTGGGGTAGTCGCGCTTCGAGCGCGCCACGAGCCCCAGGTTGCTGAGCACGGGCGCGAGCTCGGGGCTGCTTCGACCGAGCCGATTTTCGTAGATGTTGACGGTATTCTTGAACAGCCGCTCGGCTTCGCCGACGCGCCCGTCGCGAAACAGCACCAGCCCCATCTGGTTGGAGGCTTAGGCCATGTCCAAGTTATTCGTCGCGAAGACCTTCCAATAGGTGTTCAGGGCTCGCTTTAAGTTGTCGAACGCACGCGGGATGTCGTCCTCCTGGTTGTACACCCAGGCCAAGTGAGCCAGCACCCCTGCGACCCTTGGATTGTCCGGGCCGAGCCGCGATTGGTAGATCCGAATCGCCTCGTCGTACTCTGTCTCGGCGCTGTACACGGCCCCGGCGCTCTCGTAGAACTTGCCGTGCACGAAGCGGCTTTCGGCGATGCGGAGATCATCCGGCGGTAGCTTCGCCAAACCGACCCGACAGGTATAGGCAAACAGTTCACTGCGGCCACCGGGGCCGAGCGGGTCGCCCTGACCCGCGTCTGCGATGCGGCAAGCGGCCTCGGCGGCGTCTGCCGTCTGTGGACGATCGTCGTCTGAGGGCACGCCGTACTGCAGTACGCGAAACGCGGTCATGCCGGCGTCGAAGGCGCTGACCACGTCGTGATTGGCCATCAGCGTTTCGGACAGCTCGCTGAACGCCCTGCCGTTGTCGGCGTCCGTCGGCGGCAACACGCGCAGATAAATCCTCACTGCGCGCAAGCGCGCGTCGAGCGCCTCCTGGTACATGCCGCGCTCCATGAGCAATGTCGCCTCCTGGCGCAGCCGGGCTGCATCCGCACGGTTTGCGTTCGCGTCCTCCGGGTGCTCCGGAGCTGCGGCCAGCGCCTGGGGCACGGCGAGGGGCTCTCGAGTTTCTGCTGGCGGCGCCGCACTCGCAGTGCCGACCCCCAACCCCGCCGCCATCCCCAGAACCGCCACGCATCGCCCACGTGTCCCAAGACGCATGCGCCACGCTAGCGACGCCGGTCGACAGCGTCAACGTCGCGTCCGACCGATGAATCGGCGAAGTCGCCAGAGTCCGCGACATTCTGCGGCCGTTGTTCCGAGCGATGGCGTCACCTTTGATGCCTAGCGCATCGTCGCCGAACCCATCCGAGAAGAGGCTGTACGACGGCGAAGGGAACCAATCTTCGGAGGAGAGGCATGGTTGATGACAAGAAGAACGTGCGGAGGGCTGACCGTAGCCGGGTCTCAGCGAGTGAACCGCAGGAAGTGACGCCTTGGCGAAGAAGCACGCTTTGCCGGCACCGCTCGGGAAGACCGTCATCAAACAGAAGCTCCGACGCGCAAGAACGTCGAGAGCCACTTGCAGCGCACGAAAAGGAAATAAGAGGCTCGGACTGAGGGGCTTCGAGCGCCGGCGCGCGCCGGGGTTCAGCCGTATAGAGCGCCGCGTGACCGCGGCCTAGCGAGCATTCGTAGAGCTATCATCGTGAATGCGGCGCTGCGCCGCTTTGACGCTACGCTACCGCGCCCCGGTTTTTGCTGACTCGGCAAGTCGAACGCGCCTGACATTCGTGGGGACCGCCCTGGCCGGGTCGCTTGACCGGCTCGGCACGTCGCGGCCACCCGCGTGGAGGCGTTCGCGCTTCGGGCGGAGGCCGAATAATCCGGTAAGCGATCAGCTCTATCAGCCGCTTCCACTGGGCGGGGGGGAGGGTGGATCGTCGAATAGTGACAATGAACTTTCGATGACTGCTGCGACCCGCTACGCCCCCCCGTTGCCGACAGAGGCAATAAAATTGCGTTTGTCCTTCACACACCGCGTGGTCGCTGCGCCGGGCCGAGGTCGACTTATTGAGCGAAAATATCTCTTACCGTCACAACGGCCGAATCGGCGGCCAATCGGTTACAAAGTTCATTGATGCAATCAAGTTGCATTTCACTGCGCGTCGCGTTACTCGGGCGGCGCGTCACTGTGCGACCTTCTCTTGAAACAAAAGGGTGTAAACTATGTCTTCCGTGCGATCGGTCGTTGGCTCTTTGCTTTTTCCCTCGGCTTTTTCCCTCGCGTTATTTGCGGGTTGTAGTTCGGATTCCGACTCGGCTCAGTTGGCCGGGGGTGGCACCGGGGCAAGCGACGTGGGTGGCCGATCGGGCGCCGGCACATCCGGGGCGGGAAGCGACGCGATCGGCGAAGGCGGCGCGGCCGGAGGTGCGGCGGGCTCGGATGAGTCGAGCGCTGGAGAGGCGGGTGCCGCGGGTGGGAACGACAGCGAGCCGAGCATCGTCGGCAACATCGACGGCGACGAGCTCCCGGATCACGGCAGCGTCGCGTTCCTGTTGATCCACGACAAATATCGGCTATTCAAGAAGGAAGGCGCCGAGGACACTTCCATCTCTTTCGTCGCCGACGATGGGAAGTTCGCTTACGGCTGGTATCGGCTGAAGCCCATCGACGACCCTGGCAGCGTCGATACCGCGTTTGCTCTCGACCTCAGCTCGGGCGAGTTCAAGGACATGCTCTTCGACGACAGCCGAGCGTCGATCGTTCGCGGCGGAAACGGCAGGAAGCTCGTCGGCAAGATGATTCTGATGAACAAGACCCCCGACACGAAGTCCGACGATCGCCGCCTCGGGTTCATCTACGATCTCGACTCTCACAAGCTGCAGCTGATCGGTCGCGAAGGTCACAGCGATACGGGCTTCACCGCGATCAATTCCTCCGGAGTCATCACCGGCTTCAACGACTTCGGCGAGATCGGCTTCGTGTACGAGGGCGGCGCGTTCCACGAGCTCACCGCGCCCAACGCCTACCGCTTGTTTCCGTTCGCGATCACCAGCGATAAGACGATCGTCGGTGCTTGGGGCGACACGGCTGACGATTGGTTCGACGAGCTACGAGGTTCCGGGTTCGTGGCCCGCGCTACTCCTGGGGGCAGCTATGACGGCCAGAAGTACGTCCTCGCCGGCTACTCGGCGATGTACCTCACCGGCCTGAACGACGCGGGAGCATTCTGCGGCACCGCTCATGCCACGGACACGTCGTACCGGGTGCTGGTGCGCGGCAGCGCACTCGGGAAGGCGCCCGAGGTCGTGCCCTTCACCGCTAACTACGAGCCGTTCGCCACCGGCATCGACGAACGCGGCTGGATCTTCGGCCAGGCGATGGCCGTGGTCGAAAAGAAGGACTGCGCGGGCCACGGCAGGCTGATGGGCGCCGCCTGCGCCTGCGACTCCGGATATCAGCTCGATGCCTACGACATGACGAATTGCATCGCGCTCGGCGCCGTGTGTAACGGCCACGGACACGAGCACGAGGTCGGCGTGTGCCACTGCGACAGCGGTTTCAAAAACCCCGTCGGCGACAAATCACACTGCACCCCGAGCTGAGCTCGCGAGCGGTTGGCGACGAGCCGATCCGGCTCGTCACGACCTTCGTTCACGCCGCGCTCGAGGACGAGGGCGCGTTGGATGCGCCGGGATGGCTGAGCAACAGCGCCGTGATTGTCCCGAGCAACGCCGCGATGGAGAGCGCGATCCAGAACACTGAGATCGGAAACTCAGCGCGTAGCACGATGCGGTTGACCGGCTTGTGACCGTAATTTTCGATGACGACGAAGGGCCCTTGGTCCCTTACCTTGACCAGCGCGGCCGGCGGATCGGCGGTGACGGCCAAGCCGAACTCGGGCTTTTGCGCTCTCAGAAAGATCCTGCTTCTTGGCGCCATGCCGCCAGCGCGGCCCGTCCGAGCCCGGCGCAAACGCCCGGAACACAGCCTGTTCGAGTAAAAATCTATTAGGTAAACGTATAATTACGTGAACCTGAGCCTCGCACAACGCGGTCACGCGATCGACGTCCTGGACCGCTTAGCGGGCCGATGGGCCTTTGGTTGTCCTGTGCGCCACGAGGCTGCACCCCTGCCAGTGAAAGGAAGTACGTCACCATGTGAAAAGCTGAGAACACGTGAAGTGGTCTCTCCGGCGTAGAACCGCGAGGTTCCCGTCGAAGCGAGAGATCGAGCGAGGGAGCGGGCCGAACATGTGTGAACCCGAATGTAGCCCCGATATGGAAGACGAGAAGGGCGAGCCTCTAGGATAAGGGCGAAGCCAGCATTCGACCGGAGGCTCAGCAGCGCGGTCGAACTTCTCCGGGGTATCAGGGAGGGCACGTTCTCGAAGGCAGAGTGCGGAACGTGGGAGACCTTCGATGGCGCGGGTTGCGACCGCAACGCAAGGCACAAGGGCAACCGAGGCCGAGCGGTCGTCGAAGGAGTCGGCGAGGTTCGTAGTAGCGATGAGCGCGGGTAATTCCGCGGGAGCAAAGGGACCTTGCGAATCGGTATGCGTCTTGAAGCGAGAAAGGAAGGGTGATTGCCGTGAGGCTAGCCACACCCGAGAAAATTCGAAACTTGCAGAGAGCGCTCTATCAACGGGCGAAGCAGTCGCCCCAGCGGCGGTTTCATTCACTGTACGACAAGGTGTTTCGGCGGGATGTGCTCGCTCATGCGTTGGCGCGGTGTCGCGCGAACGACGGCGCAGCAGGTCCTGACGGAGTGACCTTCGCGTCGCTGAATGATGCCGACGTGGAAGGGTTACTGACCAAGGTATCGGAGCAATTGCAGAAGAAGGCGTATCGGCCGGGTCCGGTGCGACGGGTGTACATTCCGAAGGCAAACGGGGGGGAGCGCCCGCTGGGCATCCCCAACATCATCGACCGCGTGGTGCAGATGGCGACCAAGCTGATCCTGGAGCCCATCTTCGAGGCCGACTTCGAGTCGGATTCGTATGGGTTTCGACCTCGGCGCAGTGCGCATCAGGCACTCAAGGCGGTAGGTGAGAGCATTGCGGACGGGATGTGTTGGGCGATCGATGCGGATATCCAGCAGTATTTCGACACGATACCGCACGACCGCCTGATGAAGGTGGTGGCCACACGCGTGGTGGATGGCTCGATGCTGGCGTTGATCAAAATGTTTCTATCCGCGCCGGTTATCGATCCACGCGCAGGCGGAGGCCCGCGTTGCCCAGAGGCCGGTGTGCCTCAGGGAGGCGTGGTCTCTCCACTACTGGCCAACATCTATTTGCATCTGTTGGACCGAAACTTCCGGAGAGGTACCGAGCGCGGCGCTCTGAAAGGTCGTCTCGTGCGGTACTGTGATGATTTCGTGTTGCTGTCGCGTCAGCGCCCGGACCGGGAGTTGGCTTGGCTGCAGCAGCTATTGCATCGGTTGGGGCTCACGCTCCACCCGAGCAAGACGCGCGTCGTGGACACGCGCCGAGAGTCGTTTGATTTTCTCGGCTATCGGGTCCGCCGTCGCAGCGGCAAGCGGCTGGTCCTTGATATCAGCCCGAAGTCACAGGTGCGTATCCACGGCAGGCTGCGCGAGCCAACGCGGCGGACGTTTCAACCGCTGAAACAGCTCGTAGAGAGCCTGAATTCATACATCCGTGGGGCCAGGGCGTACTTCCAATTGTCACCGTGGTGGTCGAGACGTCGTCTCGA
>CAXSGJ010000076.1:0-21741 GCA_964236865.1 uncultured Polyangiaceae bacterium | reverse complement strand
CGCCGTCAGGGACGCTTTGGGGTTACGTCTCCGATATATGGGGCTCAACGCGCCGAGTTCGGTGCGTGGCGTGAGGACGCCATCGTATGCGACGGTATGCGAGCGTAGAGCAAGTGCCGGCAAGTGCCAGCACTTGTGGTTAGTGCCTCGGTGGGCATGACGCGCGCCGAGCGCGCGCTTCGGCACAAGCACGCGAAGTCACTCGTCCGAGGCCGTGGTCTACGGCTTTGCGTGCCGACGCTCGTTCGTTGAGGGCGCCGATGAGCCGTTTGCTGTTCACGCGCTACGCGTTTGGACGGACGCCATTCCTGCTGAATGCGGTCCTCCGCTGGCAGTGCAAAGGATTCCGCCCGCGGGTGCGACCGCTCACCGAGCGCGCATCGCGTCGGCGCAATCGACGACGCTCACGGTGATCCCCGGCCTGAGCGACACCGAGCGTTACCGCCAACTCGAGTATCCCTTACGAGCGCATCACGCGCCCTGGGTTTTAACAAATTGGCCTATTCAAATGATCGCGTCTCAGACGCTGTTGGATTCGAGTCGATCGACTCAGCGCACCTCTTGAGGCTAGATTGGAACGCCGCTCCGTTGATCGCCGTCCTCCGCGTGCAGTGGAAACTATTTCGTTCTCCCGTCCGACTACTCACCGAAAGCAGATTGTAGCGACCCATTCCTCTTCGATTATAAATTGGCCCAATCAAACGAGCGAGTCTCAGGCGGTATCTGGATCCACTTGCAATCGATTCAGGTCAGTGCCGCCGCGGGATGAATTGAATAAGATCTCGCTTGCCAACCTGGTTCTCAGTGCTATGCTCTTTGGAGGAGGGGGTCACTGGTGGAACAAACAGAGTTGCCGTTCAATGCGCGCCACCGCGGCGGCAAACGCCGCGGGGCGGGCCGAAAACCGCGCGTTTCGGGAAAGCGGCACACGCCGCACCGCGCGCGGCCGGTACATCGTGCGGCCCATCCGGTGCACGTGACGTTGCGCGCGGCGGTGCGCTCATTGCGCAGTCAGCATCTGTCAAACACAGTGTTGCACGCGCTACGCGAGAGCAACTGCAGCCCGTTCCGTATCGTGCATTATTCCATTCAGTGCAATCACCTGCATTTAGTCGTAGAGGCTGACGATCGAGCGTCGCTATCGCGGGGCATGCGCAGCCTGGCCGTGCGCGTGGCGCGGCGCATGAATAAGTTGCTCTTCCGCCGAGGGCGCTTTTGGGCGGATCGCTGGCATGGACAGCCGCTCACGTCGCCTCGACAGGTCCGCAATGCGCTCGTTTATGTACTTCAAAATTACCGAAAGCACTCCGTTGTAAATATCGGCGCAGCCCTCGACCCGCTGTCATCGGCAGAGTGGTTCTACGGCTTCGCCGAATCTCTTCCAGCGGGCTTCCGGAGCATCGGACCGCCCCCTATCCAGGCAACTCAAACTTGGCTGCTAAGAGCTGGCTGGCTCCGTCATGGGCGAATTAGACTTGCAGAGTCACCTCGCGCGATCTGAGTTTTGCGCCTGCGCCATGCGCCGCGCGCCGCGCCGCGCCGCGCCTGCGCCTGCGCCTGCGCCACTGCGCCACTGCGCCACTGCGCCACTGCGCCACTGCGCCTGCGCCTGCGCCTGCGCCTGCGCCTGCGCCACTGCGCCTGCGCCTGCGCCACTGCGCCTGCGCCTGCGCCCGGCGCCTGCGCCACCGCCCGGCGCGCGCCCCGCACCACCGCCCGGCGCCTGCGCCACCGCCACGCGCCTGCGCCACCGCCCGGCGCCTGCGCCACCGCCCGGCGCCTGCGCCACCGCCACGCGCCTGCGCCACCGCCACGCGCCTGCGCCACCGCCACGCGCTCGCGCCACCGCCACGCGCTCGCGCCACCGCCACGCGCCTGCACCATCGCGCCTGCACCATCGCGCCTGCACCATCGCGCCTGCCCCGCCGCTGCCATGGGCAGTAGCTGCGAGTGACCGGCGCGTGCGCGCCCCCGCCGGACCCGGTCAGCGCTGCGCGCCTGCGCCACCGCCACGCGCCTGCGCCACCGCGCCGCGCCACCGCCCCGGCGGCGTAGCGGTGATCGAGTGACCCAGTAGGCGGCGGCGCGGTCAGGGCCAGTCCGGTAGGGCGAAACGTCGACGAAAGGGGGCGGCTTGGTTGAACGGAGGCGGTCAGCGGAGCGCAGCCGGCGAAAGGCGGAGGCCTGGGTCGCCAGCTAAGCCTTCACATCGGACGTGCTTTGGAGCGCGCGCGGTTGACGCCGTTTTGCATCGCGCCGCGATCCGCGCAGGTTTCTGCATTCGCTGGCGGAGCGCGGGGCGTGGTGCAGGAACCTGTAGCAATCAGTTTGCGGCCCGCTGGATCTGGATCACTGGAAGGCCGGTCTGCCTGATGCTTTGTTGTACATGACCCGCCGCCTGGACGCCGCGTGCGCGACGTGACCAGTCCCGTGTTTTGCGTTCCCAGCACCTAGCGGGCGCCATCGAAGAGTCGAGTGGACTTAGCCGCCCAGTGCGGCCGCCTTGCGGGCCAGGAGTTGTGCTTGGTGTGCGCTCAAGAGGGCCTATGTGTCGGCGACCCCATCTGCGCTGGTGTTGCCGACATGAAGCTTTGCCGCGCGCTGCTGCCCCTCCGAAAAGCTCAGCGTGGCGGAGAAGGGCCCGAGTGCGTTGCTCTCCGGGCTGAAGCCCAAAGATTTGAAGGTCCAAGTGGCGCCTGGAAGCAGCGGTTGGTCGTCGAGTTTCGCCCCCCACTCGTAAAAACTCCCAGAGGTTTCGAAAAATTCAAGCCACAAGTGGTTGATCGCCCCGCCAATTCCCGTAGCGGTGCCGTTCACCTGCCACGACGTGCTGCCTTCTGAGGCGGTCAAGTCACTGATCGCGGGGGTCATTGGGTGCAGGATTGCCCCCTCGTACTGCTCAGAACTCACGGTCAGATCCACGCCTTTAATTGAGTTGAGATCGAGGGGGTTAATGGGCAGATCGTTCGAGAAGAGCCAGGCCGATGCACCCGGCTCGAGACACGGTGTCGAATAAGCCGTCTTTTCAGGCACCTCGTAAGGAGGCGCCGTTGCATATGCCCTCATGTTGATGGTCGTCGAGCCGTCGGCGGTCTGGAACGCGGCGTCGACGCGAACATCACAACGTAGCGAAGACGTGTCGTTGCGCACCTGCCCAAACCACTCCAAGTAATTGAGCGTCGGCTGAATGTCCTGCTGCATGCGAGAGGAGGTGACCACGAGCCCCTCGCTACCGCTTTTGGTATGCGTGACAAGGGCACGCGTCGGCAGCACCAGGTAGCTGTATTCGCCACTTGTTCCAATCGTGACCTGGTCCGCCCCCTACCCGTCGCCTGCCGCGTCGGATCCGCCGCTGCAGCCCCAGAGTCCGCTGGCCAGCATAGCACAGCACGTCAGCTTCATGTAAACGTCCGTTTTCATATGACCTCCCGGTTGAATAGTGCCGCTCTCCGAACAGACTCACAGTTAGGGTTGTGAAGTTCGCCCCAGGACGAATTCTGCCGCTAGTTGTCAGGCGAATGCGTCGGGCGAGCGGCGCGTGGGCGACGTCGTCGATATCACGCGCTCCATTCGACGTTCGCCCTGGACGAACTATTCTACTCTATTCTATCTTTGGGGTTAGCCGCATTTGTACGGTCGAGTTCGGCTTGCTCAGCAGTCCGAAACATGGCGGAAGCAAATGAGCGTCATCAGCCCTCATTCGGCAAGGCATTCGCCGTCAGTGTAGGGCAGGAGCGTGATGCAACGGGCGCGCTTGACGGCGATGGACAGCTCGCGTTGCTGAGCGGCCGTCAAATCGGAAATACGGCGCGGCACGATCTTGCCCCGGTCGGTGATGAAGTACTTCAAAGCCTGTGCATTGAGCGTCACGCCGATGAACCTCGCGTCTGAAGTTGCTCCTCCGAGGGCGGAGCGGGCGCGAAGCTCGGCGTCCGTGAGCAGGCAGCGAACGGTAGACGAAACTCGAAATACCAAACTCCGTGGTCTCGGGGGTGTGCTGACCCGCCAGCTCCTTCGCCACCAGCGCATGTGGAAGCCTTCTCAGCATCGAACAACCCCGTGTTCAGCACTGCGCCGAGGAAAAGGTTACCTTGCACTGCGTCGACGCTCATATTCGGGCCCGAGCGCGATGCCCCGTGCACCCAGGTCCTCTGCAGAGGTGTATTCGCGCATGAAGCTGTACGCATCGACTACGGTGCCCATCGTGCCAGCCGTGCGACGTCTTCCAGGGCGAAGCCCTGCTCATCACGAAAGAAAACGTGGCGGCGACGGGCAGCGGCTTGCCGATGCCCGTTGATTCAATGATTAAGTTACCGAAGCGGCCTTCGCCGGCCGACTGCGATACCTCTTGGGATATGAGGCGGCTGGTCGAAGGCCAGCGCGATCCTACTAAAGCCTGCTGCAGCCCACGCACACGCCGCGTAACTGCACATCCGCGACCAGATTGTAGGTCACGTCGCCACGCAGCGTGACGGCGCCGTCCGGGAGGCACGTCACGTCGCCGCAATCGGTGCACACGAAATGAGGGTGGGTACCGTGTTTGACCTGGCCGCCACGGGGCAACTCGTAACGCAGAACACTGTCGCCCAGCCGCGTGCGGATCAAAAGCCCTGCGTCGCTCAAGGAAATCAGAGTCCGGTAGATGGTGGCGCGATCGAGGCTGCTTCCCGACAGTCGCTCCGTGAGCTCCGGATGGCTGACCGGTATGCTCAGCGTTGCGAGCTCCCTCAGGACGACCATGCGTTGCTCGGTGATGCGCAGGCCCTGTGAGCTCAAGAGGCCGCGCAAATCTTGCTCGCGAGCCAGACGATGGTGTCCCGCCATCAGCGAGGTCCGCTCAATCGAAATGCGAGCGTGAGGCAGTACGCTGTCTTCACGCGGTCTCGCCCTTCGTCCAACTGGGGAAGGGGTAAGCTAGGTCGGCCCAAGCGACGGGCCCGGCGGCAAGCGCTGCGTTCGAGCGCAACACCCCCTGCCACGTTTCGTTGCTTTGCAGGAGTGACCAAAAACGCTCCGGGTGAAATGGGAGGCGAGCCTCGATCTGTTCCGCCAGGAGCGCCGAGATCGAACGGTCATCTTCGTCGCCGAGCGCCAACGCGCGCGTCCGCAGGTCCTCTTCGCTCTGCCAATCCCCCAGAAAGTTGCGGGCGTCCACCACGGTCACCACCGTGTCGAGCCGCGCGACTCGGCGGCCCTCGCGGTTTTGCAGCACGTGGTTCAGTAGCGTGGTCTTACCTGCGCCCAGAAACCAGGAGAGCACCGTCACGGGCAGGCGGGGGCTTGGCGTCGTGGGCGCGTCGAGTGCGGGAGAGAGCATTGAGCTCATTAATGCAATTACGTTGCATGTGGTCAACGCCGGTCCGACCTTTTGCCACTAAATGGCGGCCGCGCGGGGCAATCGGCAGAGCGGCCCCCGCCGGCGCCGGGCCAGGCCCGGCCTGAAACCGCTTCATGGTTGCAATGAAGTTGCACAACGCTCGAGGGCGGTCTAAGACTTGCGAGCATGTTTAGAGCAGGTCACGAGCACCATTCCTGCGATTGTCCGGGGCACCATCGAGCGCCGGCTTCGGCGGGGAGCCTCTGGGAAACCCTCGTCCCAATCTTGGCCTGCGCCGTATGCCCCGCCTGTCTGAGCACGTACGCAAAAATCTTATCGGTTCTCGGCGTGGGCTTCGGTTTGACCGCGGTGCAACACGGGGTGCTGCTGGCCGTGGCGGTCGCAACGTCGTTCACCATCAGCAGCTGGCGGTCCTGGAAGACCAAGCGGCTCTGGCCAATGGCGATCTCCGCGGCGGGCTCGAGCTTGGTCTTGCTGGGCCATTTTCGCGGCGAGTTGCACGTCGTAGAGTGGGGCGGCGTGATGTTGCTGCTGGGCGGCGGGCTAATCGAGCACATCCGGCTGCGGCGACTTCGGTCCGCGTCCAGCCGGCCCAGGTTCGAGCGCTTTGCCCGCTACCCCGAGTGAGTAAAGCCATTTGGCGCGAGCGCGGGCTCCGGCCGTGCCGTGCTCGCAACGTCAGGCACGCAGCGGAGAAGATCATACTTGAGCATCCAGGCGAGCGTCGCCAGCTGACGTTCACGGGTGCTCTCTGGCGACTCCAGGATGAGAGAGAGAGCGTGCAGGGCGCTCGGATGCTGGGCGGCCTCTATCACTCGCAGTAACGCGGCGCGCTCAACGATCCGAAGTTGTGGCAAGTAATTGGTGATGGGAAGAGCAAGTACGACATCGAGCTGGACCGAGGCGTCCTCCGCCGCGATCAACCTACTTTCGCCCGATAAAAAACTCGTCGGATAACACGAGAACGAATGCTCCACGTCCGGAAAGGACACGGGCGTATGCACGGTGGGCGCCTCGCTAACGGCGACGTGCTCACGCCGCAGCGTGTCCTGCTCGCGCCAGATCGCTTCGTATTGAGCGATGATCAGCGGCCAAGTGTACAACTCCAGGATGCGCGCCCGACCGGCCGCGCCCATCCGCGCGCGCAACCCCTTGTCACCAAATAGGGCCGTGAATGCATTCGTCGCCTCCCGTGCGTCAACGGTCACCGTCTGGTTCGTTGCGCCCAAAAATTCGCCGTAATTCGTCTCCCCGGTGAGGTGACGGCTCGTTCCATCTGCGGTGGCGCCGCGGACCATGTATGTTTTTACGAGGAACCCGGTCACACCGCTCGTGATGCTTTCACGACACCCGTTCCAGTCGGAAGCCACGACCGGGATGCCGCACGCTTGCGCTTCTAAGATCGTCAATCCAAGGGTCTCCTGCACGTTGTCGCTCAGGGAGGTGAACACATCGGCGGCGCGCCAAACGCGGAGCCAGTTGTCGTTGCTCATGGCTTTGACCATGGTGAGCTTGACCCCGGGCGCAATCGAAGCGGCCCCCTGCTGGAACTTTTGCAAGACGCTCGGGTTGTCGATCTGCCCCGCGAGGACAATGTGGACTTTGCAGCCCGTTGTCCTGGCCGCTTCCGCCACCGCTCGGTACATCGGAAAGGGATGTACCTTGGAGTGGTACGACAAACGCCCGACGAACAGCACACAGACCTCGTCCGTACCGATGCCAAGCTCGCGGCGAATAGCGGCCCTTTGGTCGGGCGTGGCGGGGCGAAGCCGCTCCGTATCGATACCGAACGGAACGCGCGCCAGCCGCGTTCGGAGACGCGGAGCTCCCCCGTGCCGCTGCCGCAGGAACTCAGCGTAGTTGTCCGCCACCGAGCGAACGACGTTGACGGCGGCATCAGAGATACAGAATAGCGTGTCGTACGACTCGAAAGGGCCAGTCACGAGCTCGCGGATCCGATCCATCACGCCTTTCAGCGAAAGAGTGTGAGTTACTCCCGAAAGAGCGAAAGCGTGAGCGCCCTTGTGCTGCCGTACCCACGCAAATTCTGTGTCTATGGGCTGCGGAAGATGCAACACACTAGCGGGTGACGTCGGGAAGAAGCGCTGCTGAAAGTTGGCAATGGCAACGATCTCGAGCCGGCGCTGCTGACTATTGCGGTTGGAAAGCGCACTGAACCGCTGGGCTAATGACTGACCACTCGCTTGATTCGCGACCACCCCAACCATTTGCTGCCAGTCACCAAAACTGAGCCACGCGTTGAGGAACTCGCTGTTCGCGACATGTCGACCAAAAAGGCCCCCTTGCTTGTGTCCTGCTGGAGTGGCGCTTTGGCCGCCGTGTTCCAAATAGGCGTCATCATCGTACACCAGGGCGACGTTGAGCTCATGCTCCCGGTTGAATTCCAGCACTCATGAAAACTAGCTGCGCGCTCGAGGAGCGTCAATTCGCCCCGTCCACTCGGCTAGGCCAGAGGGTGGTGGAATGGGCGATGTATTGCGCTGGCTCGCGCCACTTCTGCCAAGGTGTCACGCTCTAGCAACCCGGGTCGACTGCGATGAGAATCTATTACACCGCCTCAAAGTACGGCAGCCACCTGCGGGTCGCCAACGCCTATCGCGAGATCATTCAAACGATGCACCCGCTGGTCGACGAGCTGGGAGCGGCTGATGTCATCGTTCTCCATCATGAGCCGCGCGACTTCACTGCGCTCTATCGTGACTACCCGGCGCTGGCGAAGAAGTACGTGATCGGGTACTGCGTGTGGGAGTCCGACGAATTGCCGGAGGCTTACAAGCGGTCAATCTCACACCTCCAAGAGGTTTGGACCCCCTCCCAATATAGCGGACGGGCGTTCGAGCGGTACCATCGAAACGTACACCGCATACCCCACGTGATCGAACGGAACACAGGGTTTTCTCCGGCCGATCTCGCGCTCGTGCGGAGAGGCATCAACTACGACCCAGCGTGCCGGTATTTCTTGGTCATCGCGCTGCAGGCGAGGCCAAGAAAAAACATCGCCACGTTGGTGAGGGCGTTTCGGGCCGTCCACTCCCGAATGCCGAACACCAAGCTCCTCGTGAAGGTAGGCGATGCGGGGGACGTGTCTTGGGGCTCCGGCGCCGGCGTCATCAACTTGCCCGGTCGGATGAACCGATCTCAAATCAACGCTCTGTATTCCCTGGCTTCGGCCTATGTCAGCGCGCACCACGCGGAGGGCTGGGGCCTCACCTTATCTGACGCAATGCTGTTCGAGAAGCCGGTGATCGCGACGGGTTACTCGGGGAATCTAGAATTCATGGACGAAGACAATTCGTTTCTTCTCGGCTACACCGAAGCACCGATCCGACCAGAGGACTGCGGCGATCTATTCCATACTGGGATGAGGTGGGCCTATCCCCATGAAGAGGACTTACAAAACAAGCTGCTGTTATTGGAGCAGCACCGCGACGGGGAGTGGGTTTCGGCCAAGATTCGAAAGGCGTCTGCGGACGTGCTTTCTTTCAGTCGTGCCTCGGTGCGGGAGTTGATCCGTCGCCGGCTCGATGACATTGCTCACTCGTGCTTGTGACGCGCAACCGTTTGGCACCCGAGAGACCTTCGATCAAAGCCGCTTCGTACCGGCTGGCGTTCGCTCAGCGGCTCGCTGACACGACAACCGGCTCGCCGACCGCTCGTCCCAGGGCCGACTCAGGCGGGACGCGGCGGGCTTAGAGTTCAAGTCGAGAGGCCGATAGGCCGAGAGAAGTCTCTTCGAAACTATGACGAAACCACCGCTCCAGCCTTGTAAGCTCGCCCGGTAAAGAAATTTGATGGAGGAGCCGATGACGATGGTGCGGGGTTCGACAGCTCGTTTTGGTTGGCTGCGCTGGCTGGGAATTGCGCTCTGTTGCATCGCCGTCCTCGCGAAGTGGTCGCCCAACGCGGAGGGCGCCGAACCGGTGCCGGACAAGACCGGCGCGTTCCAGAGCACGCCGACCCCGGCGTCGGTCCCCGGCTACACCACACTCGATCCGCAAAAGATGACGCCTGAGCAGGTCGCCAGCGGAGTGGAGGCGGTCGCCAAGTCTTCGTCGCGCAACTACTACGCGCTCAATTTCGTGTGGGTGTTGGTCGCGGGCTTTTTGGTGATCTTCATGCAGGCGGGGTTCGCGCTGGTGGAGACGGGCTTGTGCCGCGCCAAGAACGCCGCCCACACCATGTCCATGAACTTCCTGGTCTACGCGCTGGGCATGTTCGGGTTCTTCGTGTCCGGCTTTGCATTGATGTGCGGCGGCCTCAACGGCACGGCCATCGGTGGGCCGATGACGCTCGGCGGGACGCCAACCTTGTCGCACATGTTCACGATCGGCAGCTCGGTCGGCGGAGACCACGGCTGGGGCTTGTTCGGTACGACCGGCTTCTGCCTGAGTGGCAACGGTTATGACGCTGGGGCCATCGTCCTGTTCCTGTTCATGATGGCGTTCATGGACACGACCGCCACCATCGTGACGGGCGCGTGTGCGGAGCGCTGGCGGTTCAAGAGTTTCTTCATCTTCAGTATCTTCGTCGGCGGCTTCACTTACCCGGTCTTCGGATCGTGGGTTTGGGGCGGTGGCTGGCTGGCGCAGATGGGCTACCGCCTGGGCTTTGGCCATGGCGCGGTCGATTACGCGGGCTCGGGCGTGGTGCATTTGCAAGGCGGTGCTCTCGCCCTCATCACGGCGAAGATGCTGGGGCCGCGCATTGGCAAGTTCGTCAACGGGCAACCGCAGGCGATCTTGCCGCACCACATCCCGATGGTGCAGCTCGGCACGTTCATTCTGGCCTTCGGCTGGTTCGGCTTCAACGCAGGCAGCTCGCTCGCCGGCACGGACGGGCGCATCGGCGTGGTGGCGGTGAACACGATGGTTGCCGGCATGGCGGCCACCCTGAGCGGCGTCGTCTACATGTGGAACGTGTACGGTAAGCCGGACCCCACGATGATGTGCAACAGCATGCTCGCCGGGCTGGTCGCGATCACCTCCCCATGCGCATTCGTCACCCCGATGGGCGCGTTCATCATCGGGGCGGTCGCCGGTGTGCTCGTGGTCTGGAGCGTGTTCTTCGTGGAGCGCTTGGGTATCGACGACCCGGTAGGCGCCATCAGTGTCCACGGCGCCAACGGCGTCTGGGGCTTGGTCGCGGTCGGTCTCTTTTCGGATGGCAGCTATGGCCAGGGCTGGAGCAACGTAGGCGCCAACAGCTACATGGGTGTGGCTGGTCGCGGTGTCACGGGGCTCTTCTATGGCGACCCAACCCAGCTCATCGCCCAGCTCATCGAAGCCGGTGTGTGCATCGGTTGGAACGTGGCCTGCGGTGCGATCCTGTTCTGGGTCATCGGCAAGCTCTTCGGCGGCAACCGCGTCTCGCGCGAGACGGAGCTTGGCGGACTAGATGTGCCCGAGATGGGCGTGCCCGGCTACCCGGACTTCGTCCTGCGCGAGACCGATACCGTCGAGTAGCGCGTCAATGCCAGACGTTGAACTCCGCCACGGACCACCAGCTCCCGACGCTCGGGGCGGGCGCGCTTTGCACGACTCGCACATAGCGCGCCGTGACCGAGGGGAACGTGATGGTCGTGAGCGCGCTGCTGGCCGTGCCCGATGTAATGACCGTCGTCGGCGGGTTCACCGTCCCGGCCAGCACCTGGTAGTTCCGCAAGTAGTCGCCCGCGCTGCCGGCAGAATCCAGGGTGATTTGGCTAAACGGGAGTGAAGCGGCCAGGTCCACCTGAAAGTACGGAGCGGGGTTCGGAAGCGGCGTGGTCGACTGCGCTTTGCCGTCGGACCAGCGGCTCGCGCTGTTGCCGTCGAGCGCATTGGCGGGCACGTCCGAACCGTTGCTGTAGGCGGCGCTCGCTATCCAGCCGGAGCGCGGGTAGGCCGTGAGCGTGGCCGAAGGGGAGTTGTACGCGTTCAACTCGTACACTGACCACCAGTTGGGACTCACGGTGCCGGTCTGGGTCACTTTGAAGTAGCGCGCGTTCTGAGTTGGAAACGAAATGGTGGTGAGGGCGCTGGTCCCCACGCCGCTCGTCACCGGGTTGAAGGTCGCGCCGTCGGTCGACACCGAGAGCGAGTAGCCACGCGGGTAGTCGGAAGTCGAGCCGGCACTGAGCGTGACCTTGTTGAAGCTCTGCGCAACGCCCATGTCGATGCGGATCCACTGGTTCCCGTTGTTGGCTTGAGCCGTGCCCGTGGCCCAGCGGGTTGAAGCAACGCCATCGAGCATATTGCTGGGCGCCTCGCCTGAGGTGTTCGGGCCAACCGAGACCGCCCAGGTAGCGCGCGGCAGGGGGTCGTTGGAGAGAGCTGGAATGGCGAATGCGGTCAGGTAACCGGCGTTGTCCGCGAGATACACGATGCCGTTGGCGACGACCGGGCTCTGCCAATGGATGCTGCCGATGCCGGTGCTATTGCTCCACAGCAGCGCATTCGTAACCGGATTGCGGGCTTCGATGATGCCCGCCCCGGGCATGCCGCTGGCCGTGGCGTAAGCGCGGTAGAGTACGTTGTTGGCCACGAGGATCGCACTGCCCGGGTACACCGCATTCGGCAAACTCCATTGCAGTACCAAGGACGGATCGCCTCCGGTCAGCACTAACTTGTACGCGAGCAGGATGCGCTGATGCGGCACGAAGGCCCAGGTCGAGCCGTCCGCCGGGTTGGTCCACGCCACGATCGCATTGTCGACCGTGCCTGCCGGATGCCCTTTGTCATTGAGCGTGCTGTCGATGTTCGGTGACGTCCAAAGCTCGCCTCCGGTGCGCCCTGGTGCAGCGCCGCTCGGGTCGTTGCTCAAGTTGCTCAAATTGACGATGCGGAGCACGTTGTCTTTGCCCGCCTGCAGCGCAATGTTCGGGTACTTCGTCCCGCTGTTCGGCAACAGGGTGGGGGACGAGGCGCCCAAGTCCAAGTCGTCCAACTGCAGCTGCGCGAAGATGCCGGGCGTGTACGTATCGACCGGGTTGCCGCCCGAGCCCGAGCCGTCCGGGTTCAGACCGAGCACGGTGTCACCCCAATGGTGATTGACCGGATCGAACGTGCCGTCCCCCGTGGTGCCGTAAATGCGATTCGTGGCCGGGTTGTACACCACCGTAGACCGGCCCCAAATGGCGCCGTGGACCATTGAGCAGTCGGGCGTGCCGGGCGTGTTCACGAAGTGAACCGTCTGATTGCTACACATGGCGTTGAACACCTTTTGCGCGCCCGTCGCCAGATTGATCGAGGTCAGGTGACCTTGATAGTCGAGGAAATCGCCGTAACCGCTGGTGCCCATGTAGAGGTAAGTCGCGCCACTGCTGTCGGTGGCGTGCGTGAGGAACGTGATCCCTTTCTCGACATCTGGTTTGAGTGTGATCACCTCTGGCCAGCCGCCGCTGGTGATCTCTGCGCCGTTCGTCACATTGTATTTGTGCACCTTGCCGTCGAAGCCGTACATGTACACGTACAGTTTGTTCGGGTCGATCGCCGGCGCCGTGTTGGTGAACTTCTGCGTCTGAGGGTTGGGCGGCGTAACCGACCAAACAGTGGCACCGGTGCGCGCGTCCAGCGCGTACAGCGTGCCCTTGTGCGTCTCGACGAAGGCTAGGTCTTTCGTGCCCGCCGCAGTGCTCACGTTGCGCAAGATCACCGGCGGGCCTTCGAAGTAATTCACTGGGTCCGGGTGCACGTGAAAGAGCTGAGTGAGGCCGCTCACCGTGGACTGCGTCAGCTCCGTTTCCAGGGTGTTATTGCCTAAATGACGGCCGTCTCCGAAGAATTGCAGCCAATCATAAGTGCTTGGGCCGAGCGCGCCGGTCTGCTCGCTCACGCTTTCGTCGGCGGGCCCGGCGGCGATGCAGCCGCCACCCGCCAAGCCAATCAGCCCGAGGCCGAGGCCGAGGGCCGGCGCCCTACTACGTAACCATTTTAATGTGCTCGGTCGTTCTTGCATCACAGCTCCATTCTTGCGCGCGAAGCATGGTCGCTTCCCCGATGCGCGACGGGACGATGCTGCCCACGGAAGATTTTTTCAAGAGCCGCCGCGCCCGCTCGATCGTTTGGCTGGGCCGCGCCCGCCTGCTCGGCCGGCCAACGTCAACCGAGCGCGCGCTTGCGGCGGTTGCTCGGTCTCACTTCGTGCAGGTTTGGTCGGACTGGCAAGGTTTGGCCGTCGGGCAGTCCGCGTCCGTCGAGCACGACGTGACTCCGGCGACGTTCAGGCTCACGGTCACTGCGGAGAGCGCCTGCAGGGTTACCGCGCCGGGGGTGATGGTCGTGGAACCCGAGGTCGAGCGTGTCAACGTGACATTCGGATATCCGGCTACGCCCCGATCGATCAGCGCGGACACCAGCGCGGCGGAGATCTCGAGCGTGCCGTTGTCGGGCACATCACACAAGATTTCGCCCTTCGAACCGCCATGGTGCGAGATGTCCACCTTCACACCCATGCGCGAACTAGCGCTGGCACCGGGCGCCTGCCAGGCGAGCGAAAGTGCGCTGCCGCGCGCGAGCTCCAGGCTCGCGGCCGGCACCACGAGCGGCGCGACCATGGGCGTGCTGATCTCGAAAGCACCAAACGGGCTGCTCGCCACAGAAATGGTAACGGGGGCGCCCTCCGCCGCGGCTGGATACGGCGTGGTCAACGAGGTTTGATACGTCGCGGCGACCGGGGCCATGCTGAATGGATCACCCAAGCCGCTGACTGCGACCTTACCCAGGTCCTGTGGGCTCGGATAGCTCTGGCACATGCCGTCTGCCACGCACACGGCGCTACCTCCGCAACCAGGGTCGCAAAATGGTACTTCAGGCACGCGCAGCTGACAGCCGCCGCTTTCCGTCTCCTTTTTCCAAACCAGCGTCGCCGGGCTCGGGCCGTCGAACACTTCACCGGAGACGTTCGTGAAGGGCGGGGTATCACCGTTCAGCGGCTCGAGCTCCACCGCGAAGCCGCCCACGACGGCGCCACTCGACCCGGTGCTGCCGCCACCGGCGCTCGCACTGTTCGCGGCACCGGCCGCGCCGCCACTGCCCGCTGTGCTTGCGGCCGGTGAGGCATCTGAAGAGCAACCGACGCTAGCAAGCGCTAGGCCCAGGGCCGCGCACCACGAGATGAGACAACGTGCGCCCACGATCTTCGGTTCGCTCATGGGGTCATCGCGAAGCAATAGATAGCACCGTAGCCGCCGCCTGAGCCGACGATGGGATTGTTCGGATTGGATCCGCCGTTTTCGGTGCCGACTCCGGTCACGCCTGCTCCACAACCGCCTTCGTCCTGGCCCGAGATCCAATTTGTACGGCCCTGCGTGGACCAGCAAAAGCCGATGCGCGGCCGGCCCGTGGTTTTATTGTCCGTGCTGCTCGTCGTCCAATCTTTGCAGGTGGCGGTGGCGCCGTACAGTTTGCCCTGCGCGTTCGAACCCGTCAGCGTGTGGTGATTGTCATCCTGTGGTTTGGTCAAATCCGGGCGATGATTGCCCAGACCGGTTTCGTTCGGCAAATCCTGCTTGATCGCCGCGTTCGCAGTGCTCGGTCGGTCTTGCAAGAGCTCACTCAAGTTGTTGGCGATCAGGCGCTGCCTACGATCCCACCACGGGCCGCTGCCGATACGTGTTGCGGCGTCTACCTTGGTGGTGCTCAAAAACGCGTGCCATTGCTTGGCACCCGAGCCCGGCATAGATGACTCCGCGATCTCCGTGCAGATTTTATCCGCGCCTTTGAGGCCGTCCCCGGTGCCGTAGGTGAGGTCGCCCCCAAAGCCGTTTTGGCTACCGGAGAGCCTGCGCATGGCGACCAGGCTCGTGACGAAGAAGCTGAACTTGTCGAGTTTTGAAACATCCACCGCTCCTCCGCTTCCGCCGATGCCCGCGCCGCCGCTCAGACCCGCGCTGCCACTGCCGCCCACGTTAGTGAAGCCGCCCGCGCTCGTGCTGCCGCCCGTGTTTCCACCGCTCCCTGCGTTCGCCTCACCGCCACCGCTCGCCCCGCCGCTCGGCGAGCCCGCGGAACCGGCACCGCCGGCGCCAGCCGGGCCACCGCCCACCGCGCCCGCCTGGCCCGCTCCAGCGAGTTGACCCGGGGAGCCGGCGCTCGGCGCGCCGCTCTGACCGGTGCTCGGACCCGCGCCTCCCGCGCTGACGTCATCCGTCGCCGACGAGCACTGCAACAACGCAAGACCGAACGTCAACGAAGCCGCCCAAAGCACACCACCGCGAAACCCAGTTAAGCCCATCTGTCCTCGCTCTCCTGTGTCCCTCGTGTCGACGAATCGATCACGATCAGTCACACAATCGCCATGAAGCAGGCAGTTTCTTCTCGAAGCAGAAATTTCGTTGAGGGACGCAGCCGCTCGCGGCGCGTCCCAGGCAAGGCGCGGCGCATGTCGGGCGTCGGGAGGCCGGCCGCGCCGCCGAAGGCTGAGCGCTCTCCCCCGTCCCGCGTGACCATTCCAACCCCATTCAAGCAGGAGTTGGTTGGATGGTCACGGTTGCCCCCCGAGCCCGTCGAAGCCTTCGGCGTCCTGGACGGGAGCCCTCCAGAGCGCGGCGCTGGGCAGCATCTGGATCGCGCTCAGACGCCCGGCGCAGCGCTGACCGGAACTCGAGCGGCCGCAAGCTTCGCGCGTACCGTGCGGTTCACCTGGGACATCAAGATCATGCTCGTTAGCATCGCCGCCGCTACGACGTAACCGAGCTCCGCGTAGTGTGCGAGTGAGCCCTGGGGCGTCTGAACGACGATGAACCCAGCCGCCGACGAGGCGATGCCGCCCGCCAACTGCTGCAGGGACGAATTGATGGCCATGAAGGCGCCGCGATCGCCGGGGGCGGGCACTGCCGAAGACAGCGCTTGAGCCGAGATCATGCGCGCCGTGATCGTGACGAACAGAGCCATGTTGATGGCGATCACGACACCGAGCGGGGTGATGCCGAGGCTACAATAGTAAACGACGAGCCCGATGCCCAGGCAGGAAGCGCCGCAGAACATCCTATACTTGCCGATCGCGTCGCTCCAACGGCCCAGCACGGGCCCCGCGATGATCGAAGCGATGCCGGTCGCCACGTAAACCATAGGCAGCTTGCTCATCGGAATGCCCAGGTTGTGCACGCTGAAGGTGCTGCCAAACGGCATCAGCATGAAGCCCCCCACGGCTAGCAGCGTAGTGGCCGCGAAAGCCCAAAAGTGGCGAGGCTCGGCCAGCGTTCCAAGCAAATGGCGGAGCGCGTTGCGATCGGACGGTATCTTCAAGTGTTCGTTGATCGGCTTCAAACGCGCCGCGATCACCACTCCAACGACCGAGCCGATCACCACGATCATGAGGAACGGCGCGTGCCAGCCCCAGCGATTCGACAGATAGAGACCGACTGGAATGCCGAGGACTTGGCTGGCAGAAAATGCCGTCATGACGAAGCCCATCACCCGCCCGCGCGCCTCGAACGGAAAGAGATCGGCCACGATCGCAAAGCTGATTGACCCGATGACTCCACCGAACAGGCCCGTCACCATTCGGGCGGCGAATAGGAACGGGTAGCTTGGCGCTATCCCGCAAAAGAAGGTGCCGAGGACGAAGCCGCAGTAAAAAAAGAGCAGCAGCCGCTTCCGGTCGAATTTATCGGCGAAGCCGGCCGCGAGTAACCCTGCTGCGCTGGCGCTGAACGCATAGGCCGAGACGACGGCGCCGAACTGCCTGGTGCTGATGTGTAGCTCTTGCAAGAGCAATGCACCCAAGGGCGAAAGGATCATGAAATCCAACACGACCGTGAACTGTAGAAACGCCAGCACGGCGATGACGAAGCTCTGGTAAGGCGTGAATTTCATGACTGTGCTTCCGACGCGGCGAGGCGCGCGACTCATCCATAAGGCAGCACGCCCGCCGCGCCAATGGGATCGTGCATCCGATGCCGCTGTGAGCTGCAATGCCGGTGAGGGGCCAGCCCGAGACGGGGCTCGTTCAACTAGAGGCAACCCCGCGCTTCCACTTCGCGCGCCATGGGCTCAGTGTCGCCGCTGGGTTAGGTGGCGCGAGGCGAACCGCCGCGCGAGTTTCGCCGGAGGCGCTGACCTTTCAATAGCGTGAGCGCTTGTTGCTTCGCCGAGCCACGCAGCGTTTTCCGCAGGCGCTCGTCGGTGGTTGTCCGCGCGAGTACCATGCCACCGACGCACAGGGACACGATGGCTTCCGCGCGGCGATCGGCGTCGCGCCGAGCGCCCAGGGCGGAGCGAAAGATATGCATCATGCGGCGGATGACCTCCGTGTAAGCGAGCTGGGGCGTCGGGCCCGCGCGCAGGGCATCGGACGGCAGTGCGTACAGCGGACAATGCAGATCGGGGTCGTCGAGCACTCGGTCGCTGAGGTAGAGCTCGACCAACATGCGCGCGAGCCGTCGTGGCTCGGGCATGGGTTCCTCTGAAGCTGCCAGCTGAACCGCCAGCGGGTTGCACGTGCGAAAGCTACCGATAGCTTCTGCGTAGAGGGCGTCTTTGCTTCGGAAGTGATTGTAGAAGCCGCCGCGCGTCAGGCGCGCCCGAGCCATGATCTGGTCAATCGACACTTGTTCGAACCCGAAGCGGTTGAACAAGGGCCTTGCGGCTTGCACGATGCGCGCGCGGGTCCGGGCTTTGTGTTCGGCTGTGTAAGGCATTGAATTCGTTGCGCACCACGTAGGCTGGCGGATCTCATAATATGTTGTTGAACATAAATAACTCGTCTTGCATGCTCGCGCCATGGACGAACAACGAACGCCTCTCATGAAGGTTTACTGGATTCGGTCGCAGGCGCCGCGGCGTGTGCTTGCTCTGGTCAAGCATCTCGGACTCGAAGCCGAATTCGTGGAGCCCAATCTCAGAGCGGGCGAGTTGCAAAGCGCTGAGTACGCACGGCTCAATCCCAACATGAAGTGTCCGGTCCTCATCGATGGCGAAGACGTGTTCTGGGAATCATCGGCAATCATGGCCCATTTGTGCATAAAAGCCGGCTCGGATATGTGGCCGGCGCAACGCCCGGCGGAGCAGGTCGAGGTCTTGCGCTGGCTTTCTTGGAACGATCAGCACTGGCAACGCGCGGTCGGGGATTTCTACTTCGAGCACATCGTGAAGGCGACGTTTGGGTTTGGGCTGCCTGATCGCAGCGCGCTCGAGCCCAAGGCCGACGGCCTGCTAAAGCTCGGCAAGGTGCTGGACGACCACCTTGCCGGTCGTGAGTTCGTGGCCTGCAACCGGCTCACGATCGCGGATTTTCAACTCGCTTCCATGGCGACGGACTGGAAAGAGGCGGAGATGCCGCTGTCCGGGTTTACCAACATTCTGCGTTGGCTCGACCGTCTCCTGCGCATCCCGGCTTGGGCTCAGCCATGGCCAGCCGTGGCCTGAGCGCCGTCGGCGCGGTCCTCGTGCGGGCGCGGTCAATGGCGCGAAGCGCGGCATTCAATGGCGGTAGGCGCGGGCGTCGTGACGCCCTTGGCGCCTGCCTCACTTGAACAAGAAGGGGCTCACGAGGTGTCGCGGCGCACCGACGTACTGACGAACTTGATCTTCCGGCATCTGCAACACCGATGTGTAAGAGTTGGTGACGTAGCGTCCGGGCGGCCAGTTGTTGAAGCAGCGCATGATTTCAGACATGGCCGTGAGGCTTCCGACGAGCACGAGCAGCTCGAGCATGCGCCGTTCGAAGCGAGGCATGCGAACGCTGAACAGGGCCCGGGCAACGAATACAGACATGTAGAATAGCCCAGGAATCGAGCCGCGCATGGTGAGGTCGCTGGCGCCGCCGACCGTGGGTAGGGGCAAGAGCAATAAGCAAATGACCGTCGTGACCAGTGCCCAGCGCGCCGGCTTCACCTCCGGGCAACGCCAGACGGCGAAGGCCAACAGGCCAAACTCGAGAAGATAGAACTCGATCAAGTGTAAGCGAGAATAATTCGGGTTCTCGAAGACCCAGTACATGGGGATTTTTTCGCGCCGCGCCGTCAAGAAGACTGACACCACCAAGCCCCAGACCGCGAGCAGGGCGCCCTGGATCAAAAGCGCATAACCCGGCCATTCTTTCAGGCGAACGCAGCGCAACAGAAGAAAGGGTAGTAGCCCGAGCGTCACGAACGGAGACCAAAGCAGCGTGCCCGCCGCAACTTGCACCGCGAGCGCGAGCGAACGACGATCGCGCTGGCCGGAAAGGATGACCGCTGCGGCGAGCCACCCTGCCAGGGCGTGTTGCGGAACCCAGAACAAGGAGGTCGTATTCGACGCGTATTCACACACGCCTCCCCACCACTCGATGTGCTCACCCAACGCAGGCAGGGAGCCGCGGACTAGATAGGTCCCGAAAAAATCGGCGCCGCCCGCGATGACGAAAAACCCGGCATTCAACAGGTGCCGGCGAAATGTCTGTTCGTTGGAAACCACCGCCGAGAACGCTCGCAAGCTGAGGAGTGTCCCGAGCCACGTCCAGAGCAGGATAAAGCTCGAGCCGGCTGGGTGGCCCAGCCACTTGCCCACGAGCGCAGCCGGCAGGTAATAACCCGTGTAGTAGATCAACGACCCAGTCACCGCTGGGTTCTCGGTCCGCGGGTACGAAACGGGCCAAGTGCGATGAATCAGATCGCCCAATACGCCATGGTGCTTGAAGTAGTCTCCGTTCATGAAGGCCCATCCTCCACACCCGGAGATGAACACCCAGCCCAGGCTAATCAGCCCGAGCGCGGCGAGCACGGGTAGTTCGCGCCGCCAACGCACATTCTTCAGGCCTCGCAGCGCGGCCAGCGTGCCCCGGCCGATGAGAAAGAGAACTCCGCAGATTGCGAAGGCGGCGGGCCACGGCCGCAGCCATCCGAATGCGAAAATGATCGCGGGCACCCAGATGTAAACTGTGATTAACCCGGTGAACCCCTCGGACATATTCACTCCAGCTCAGATCTCAAAAACTCTGCCCAGGCGGCGAAGCGTCGCAAGATATGTGCCCCGGATCGCATCTCGCGATGACTGCACAGTGCTGCGATGCCCGCAAACTCGCGGCACAGCTTGGCGCATACCGAGACGCCGGTACCTTGCTTCGCGAATGGAGCGACCGCTCCTGACGGCGCTCGCAGAACGCGAGCTCAGTAAAAGCTCGAAGCGTGCGTTGATGCGCGTGGCTGGATACGGATTCATCGCTGGCTCGACCGCGCGCTGCCGTCCGCGGCGATGGCTCGACCATGGCACGCCCGGCGCGTTTCCGTAACCGTCTGTCAGCCGCCGGAAGGAAAAATGCGACGCTGCCGCAGCCGTTCCGGGGCGCGGAAGTCCCGGCCCCTCCGCCACCGCCCCATCACGGCGCTAGCGACGCGGTCGCGAGCAGGCGGCTCAGCTTTGCAGTCGGCCGCACGACAATCTCGCCGACGTCTACGTCCTCGGGTTGCTCGATGGCCAACGCGATAGCACGCGCGATTGCCTCGGGCGCAATGGCCATCGTTTCCATGCCCGCTCGGACCTTTGCCTGTACTAAGCCACTTGATTGCGGACGAGCGCTGGCCCGCCGCAAAGAACTTGGCTGACGGCTTCACTCGCCTCGAGCAGCAAGGCGTCATTGCGGAGACGGTGGCGCATGCGTTGCGTGCCTACCGTGAACTTTACGGCCTCGAACGGCTCCGTGGGTACCGACCTCGAGCGTTCCGCGCGCCGCACCGTGAGGTAACCGTTCAATCGCATCACGGTCAGGGTGCAGGTCGCGAGGATCGACGATCCAATCGTGTCGCCAGCCAAGGACATCCGGTCGCATGACGCCCCGGCTGCGAGCAGCGCTTTTCGGGCCAAAACCGCGGGGCCGTTGCGCGCCTTGGCCGAGCCCCTCTTGCGCGGAAGCGGCGGCACTCATGGCGGTCTTTCTTTGATGGTCACGAGCCGAGGCCGGGGCGGCGTAGCCTTCGGCGTCGAATCACACGAAGAGCGAACCGGCGCAGGAGAGGGCCGGCAACGAGCGAACCCGCCGAAGGAGGTTGGAAGCGACCGCCAAGCGCTGCATTTGGAGCTGGCAGCGGCGGCCCCGTAGAGCTAGTCCCCGCTCGATGTCTGAACCGCTGCTGATCGCCGATGGCCTCGTGGTCGTCTTGAGCTACACCCTCCGCACCGACGCCGATGACGTCGTCGATGCCTCCACGGCCGATGAACCAATGGCGTACCTACACGGCGCAGACAACATCGTGCCGGGTCTCGAGCAGGCGCTGAACGGCAAGACGGTAGGCTTCACTGGCAATATCAGAGTCGAGCCGGACGAAGGTTATGGAGCGCGCGAAGATCTCCCGTTAGAGGTAGTGCCGCGCGCGTCGTTTCCGGCCGACGCCGAGCTTGCCTCAGGTATGCAGTTCATGACGCAAGGGCCAGACGGCGAGCACGCGCCGATATGGATCGCACGGGTCGAGGGCGACCAAGTGTTCC
>CAXSGJ010000075.1:3981-22747 GCA_964236865.1 uncultured Polyangiaceae bacterium | reverse complement strand
CGCAAGGTGCTTGAAATCACCTTCGCTGGTGAAGATTTTCGGACCGTCCTCTGCGCGAGCGCTGACGAGGCCATGGGCAAGCTCGCGGAAAACCCGCAGGTCGCTCTGGTCGACGCGGGCCTCGACAATTCCGCCGGCTATGACCTGTGCCAAAAGATCAAGGCCAGCGCGCCCAACGTTGCGGTCGTCATGCTCTCGAGCAAGCAGCAGCCGTACGACCGCGCCCGCGGGTCTGCGGTTGGTGCCGACGATTTCGTAGACAAGCCGTTCGACACGCAACAGCTGCTCGAGAAGGTTACGACGATCGCTCGCCGCGCGGCCAGCGCGCCGGTGATGGCCGTCGCTCCGGCTCAGGCCGCAGCGGTGGCCGCCGCGCCGAGCCGGCTTCCGGACGCGGGGCGGCCGCGCGTGCAGACGCTAGCGTATGGAGCCGGCACGCCGAGCGCGGCGCCCGCATCGCCCGCGCCGCCTCCGGTTCGAACCACGATGACCAGCGCGCCGTCGGTGGACGTGGGCTCGAGCCCCGCTGCCGCAAGCCCCGCGCCGCCGTCGGCGTCCGCGGCGGCATTGCCCGCCGAATTCGCCGGCAAGCTGGACAACCTGGGGCTGAGCGGGGCGCAAATCGAAGCCGTGCTCGCGCTCTCGAAAGAAGTGGTCGAGCAAGTGGTGTGGGAGGTCGTTCCGGCCCTCGCCGAGGCCATGATCAAGGAAGAGCTCAAGCGCCTGCTCCAGGCCTGAGCCGGCGGGCTCGGGCAGTGCAGCCGTCGGGGGCGGAGAGCGAGCACGCAGGCGAGGAGATCCTGTTCGAGGGTCGCCCCGCGCTCGTGCCAAGCCTTGGCGTTTTGGCACTCTCGATTTTGACGCTTGGGCTATGGCTCTTGCCCCGCTGGTGGCACCGCGGCTCCAAGCTGTATCGCGTTACGACACGCCGTATCGTCGTCGAGACCGGGGTGCTCTCGAAGCGCCTCGAGCAGATCGATCTCTATCGCATCGCGGATTACACGGTGGACCGACCCTTTGGTCAGCGCGTGCTAGGTACCGGCAACCTGCTCCTGAAGACTTTCGACAAGAGCACGCCCGAGCTGGATGTGCACGAGATCGAGACGGACGTGGTTGCGCTGTACGAGAAGTTACGGGCCGCGACCGAGGCCGAAAAGGCGCGCCGCGGGGTGCGCATGGTCGACTACGAAATGAAAGCCTGAGTCCCGCTCTCGAGCCCTCGAAGAACCCTCATAGCTCGACCCGCGCGAGCGTGAATTTGTTGTTCAGCTCGCGGTCTGTGAGTAGCTTGAAGGTCTTCACTGCTCCGAGCTCGCTCTTCAGCGAGCTAATGCGGCTGTGCTCGGTGGTGAAGAACATCACGGACACGCCCTTCTTTTTCTGTTCCGCGATCCAGCTCTTGAACTTGGCCCCGGTCGATACGAACGCGGGCACCCGGTTTCCGGTATAGAAGTTTTCGCCCTTCCAATTCATCTGGTAGGCGACGAATGGCTCCCCCGGCCCTTTCCGCGCGGCGTAGTAGGCGATGATGGTCTCGCGCTGGCCCCAGTGCGGTGAAACCGTGAACAGGTACACGTCGATGCCCCACGCCGCCCACGCCACGGCGACCAACGCGAAGAGCGTGAGCGCGTGGCGGCGAATCAACGGCCACGCCAAGCCCACGGACAGCGCGGCGCACACGAGCGTGAAGGCAGCCAGGATGCCAGAGAAATCGAGCGAATCTGCCGGCCAAGTGCGGCGATAATTGTACGTGAACAGGTGCATCAAGCGCGCCGGTCCGTCGACATCCCCGGCAACCGTGCTGAAAAGATCCCGGCCGACCAGGACGATGGGCACCGCGGAAGCGGCGCCCAGGAAGCCCAGCGCGGCGCTCTCATAACCGGCATCGGTGCTCGCGCTGCCGAGATGACCCACGCGCCGCACGGTGAGCCACGCCAGGCCGCCGCCGCCGGCCAAGCAGAGGACCGCCAAGAGCGGCGCCGGGCTCAGGGTTTGGCCGCCCGTTAGCCGCCCATTGAAGGTGCCCGAAAAGAAGCGAGATGCACCGTACAGCAGCAGCAGCGCGCTGGCGGCGAGACCAAACAGGTAACGCGGCAGATCCGAGCGCACGCGGGTGAGCGGCGCGGTTCCATAGGCGCGGTCGAGCAGCACGCCCGTGACCGCGGCGATGGGCGGGACCGTGGGCAATGCGTAGTGGTGGAACTTGGTGAGCGTGATCGTAAACATGCCGAATGCGACGGCGAACCAGAGCGCCATGAAGGCCATGACCTCGGCCTGTGCGCGCTGGGCTTCGCCGCCGTTTTCCCGCGACAGACCCGAAGGGGCGTAGCGGAGCCACCACAAGAGCCCGGCCCCGCCAAATCCCACCCAAGGGAAAAGCCCGTAGCCCAGCTGCCAGACGTAGTAACGAAAGCTGACGTCGTCGCCGGTGTTCGTGTCGTGCACGTGCACGAACGCGCGCTTGTACATGTCGTGGAAGAAAAGCCGGTCAGTGAAGGGCGGGCCGTGCCGCATGTACATCTGGACGTACCAGGGTAGACACACACAGGCGAGCACCAGCGCCAAGCCGGCTAGCTCGAGCCGCGCGATGTCCTTGTAGCGCCGGGTGGCGCCCAGCCCGACGAGCGCGATGACGACCGGGAGTACGAGGCCCGGCGCACCTTTGCCGAGCGTGGACAGCGCGGTGAAATACCACGCGCCCAAAAAGTAAAGCCTTTGCGACCGGCGCTCGCCGCGGTTTACGAACAAGAGCAAGCCGAGGGCGCCCCCCCAAACCAACGCTCCGAGCGCGGGCTCGAACAGGCGGTTGACAGGTTCCGCCCAGCGGCAGGGCTCATTGCCCGGCAGACCGCAATTGCCCCCGCCCGAGCCGGAAAAGAACTCGTCCAGGTGCCATCGAAAGCCAAAGTGAGACAGCGAGAGTTGAAGCGTGACGTTGCGCGTCAGCAGATAAATGAGTTGCGGTAAAACGCTGAGCAGGATGGCGCCGAACAGAAGATGAAACGCTGATAGGCGCAGCACCCCCGTCCGTATCCGCACGCTGATGCTCCGAACGCGCTGCTCGGGATCCGTGCGCATGCCCAGCACGACCAAGGCCAGGGCGGCCGTAAGCGGCGCGACGTACGGCATGTCCGTCATGCTCTGATGTGCGATCAGATACCAGTACGGCGCGGTGGTCAGCACTAGCCCGGCGAGCAGGCCCGCGCGGCCACCGAACGCCTTCGCCACCGCTTTGTACAAGAGGTATGTGGCCAGTACCGTAAGCAAAAAGATGGGCAAGCGCGCGGGCCACTCGGGCGACGGACTCAGGCCCGAACCGGCGCTGGCGAGCACCTGATCGGGCATGTAGTGCACGCCAGTGAGCGAAAAGCCCAGCGCTTGCAGCCAGAAGTCCAAGACTGGCTTCGACCAGAACCAGCCGTCTTGGGCCCACCACAGCGAGATCCAATCGTCCCGCGCCAACATCTCACGGGCGACCTCGGCGTAGTGCGCCTCCCACGGGTCACTCAGTGAGTAACTACCGAGCAGTGGCACGTACAAGGCGATGTTGGAGAGCACGAGCCAGAAACCGCGACGCGCGAACCAGCGCGCGCTGCCGCGCTCGAACACCGTCAGCACCTCTGCCAGCCGGCACAGCGCGATCAGTAACCAGATCAGAGACCCGGTGACGAGCAGCGCGGAGGCGAGCACGGGGCTCGGCAGAGCGCCGGCCACCGCCCAGCGCAGCGCAACCACCACCGAAACGAGCGCCGCGCTCAGCTCGAACAGGCGCGGCGCGAGGTCCCGCGCGGTCACGGCGACTGCGGCGGAGGATTCGGGTGCGGGGTCGTAGAACGTGCCGAGCGCGGCGAGCAGCGCGTACCCGGCGACCAGCAGCGCCCCCGCGCCCAGAGGCACGCTGATCTCGAAGTGCCGGTCGCTCGCCATGAGCAGAAAGAGCGGGATGAGCGCAGCCAATGCCACCCAAAACCAGCGCGGTCGCCAGTGATTGCCCTTCGGAATCAGCGCTTCCGACGCGGGCTCTTCGTCCCCTTGGACCGGTGAGTCGTTGGCCGCGGCGAGCGTCGGGCTAGCCGGTGATTCGGGTGCCGCAGGGGCTTCATCGGCTGACGGCATACGGAGCGGAGAGTTAATGCTTCATCCCGCAACTAGCAAACGGCTACATTCGGTGACCGTTCGAGTTCGGGCAACTCACGAGCGGCACACGCCCCGCCGACGTTACCCTTCCGAGACCACGCGATTTCGGCCTGAGCGCTTGGCGGCGTACAGCCGTTTGTCCGCCGTGCTGACCAGCGACTCGGGTGTCTTGTCTTCCAAGTCCGCGAACGAAGAGCAGCCCACGCTCACCGTCACGTTCAGCTGCCCCGCGTCCGTCACGACGCGCATGGCCTCGATCCGTTCGCGCAAGCGCTCGCCCACGGTGCTGGCGCCAGTGCGGTCGATGCCGCGCAGGATCAAGGCGAACTCTTCGCCGCCGTAGCGGGCGAACACGTCCTCACTGCGGATCATATTTCGGACCGCGTTCGCCAGGCCGAGCAGCACGGCATCGCCGGCAGGATGACCGTAGGTATCGTTGACCTTTTTGAAATGATCGACGTCGAAGAAGGCCAACGACACGTCCGCTTTGTGGCGCCGCGCGTAGGAGAGCTCGCTACGCAGCTGGGTGTCGAAATGCTCGCGATTGTGCGCACCCGTGAGTGCGTCGGTGACGCTCGCGTCGTACAGCTGCTGCAGGAGGGCTTCCTGACTTTCGTCGGTGACGGTGTAACGAAAGACCGCGGTCGGGCCAAATTGAATCACGTCCCCGTCGCGCAGCAGCTGACGCGTCACGCGCAGGCCCTGCACGAACGTGCCGTTGGCCGATTCCGTGTCCTCGATCAGATACGCCCCGGCCTCTTGAACGATTCGCGCGTGCTTGCGGCTAACCCCGTCGTCACCCAGCCACAGCTCGCACTCTTGGCTGCGGCCGACGCGAAACTGTTCGGGCGGCAGGCGCGAGACGCGGCCGAGCTCCGCGCCTTTGACCCGCACCAAGAGGTGGCGATCCTTCGACTGCCGACGCGTGGCATTGCGCAGCTCCGAGAGGCTGACGATGGCAGTGCGCTCCTCCGGATCATCGGAGAGGTACGGTAAGGGCAGCTTTTCCTCGGACACTCTCGATCCTCAGTCTCCAAGCTATCACGGTTCGCAATCGGTGGGCACGCGGGCTCCGTCGGCCAGGCGCGCGCGTTTTTCCGCCTGGCGTCCACCGGGAGGTGCGCCGCGCTCGGTCGAGAGCGGCCGGGGTGCGTAGGTGTACGCAGGAACGGGACGGTCGGCCGCGCGTTTTCAGCGTAGGCGCAGCTGTGCACCTCGAGGGCGGTGATCGTGGCGTGCCCGCCGCGAGCGATTTTTCGGAACTTCTGCGCGCGCGACGCTGTCTGTCTGGCTGACACCGAACGAGACGTTGCCGCGGCGAAGGGTTCGCCGTGAGTGAGCTTCTACCGTTGCGCGACAGGGCGTCCCGGGTGGCTCGCGCGCACGTCTCGGGCGCGTGAAATATCGGGAGCAATCCATTCATGACCAGCTCGTACCCATCTATGCACGCCTTCGACACACGACCTCGTAATCCGTTCGGCTTCGCGAGCGCGCTGGACGCCACGCGCGCTTTCGATCCGGACGCGCCGACGCACGTGCTTCAGATGCAACGAGCGCTCGAGCCCGGCGAGTTCGAGCGACCGGGGCAAGAAGCGGTCGAGATCATGGCTCTATGGGGCTCCACGGTCCTGTCGGTGCGGCATCTGTCGCTGCCGGAGAGTTTCGTCATCGGTGAAGGTTCGGCGGAGCTGCCGGTCGACTTCGAGCTGTCGGCCGACGCGCTTGGAGCGCAGCGTGCGCGGCTGGTCGAAACGCGCGGCGGCGTGTCCCAAGTCACGATTCCGGAGCGGGCGGGCGCGCTCGTTCAGCATTCGGGCGATGCTGAGTTTACCGCCACGAACGCGGCTAGCGTTCCCTTGCTGGCCGGAACAGTGGTCGAGCTGAAATTCGGGAAACTGAAATTTCGGATCGCCAACGTGCCCGCCGCCCGGCGCACACCGCGCGCGGGCTTCAGTGGCGTGGAGCGCTCGCTGCTGTCGGCATTTGGGCTGAGCTTTGCCGTGGCCGCGGGCTTGCTCGCAAGTTTCGCGTTTTGGCTGCCCGCGTTTGGACTGAACGACGATGAAGATCTCGACGCCGAGCGCCTGTATACGATGAAGCAATACCTGAACGCGAGCGCCGAACGGAACCTCGAGCAGGAGCTCGACAAGAATGAATCGGGCGCCAAGAACGCCGAGCCTGGTGCGCCGGCGGCGGCCGCCGCGGGGCGCGAAGGGGCGCTCGGCAAGCAAAACGCGCCGGTCACGAATCGGCGAGCGGCGGTGCGCGGGGATTCCCCGACGACCGAGCTTTCGCGGGCGCAAGTATTGGACGCGGCTCGTACGTTCGGGATGATCGATCTGCTCGGCTCGCTGTCGACCGCGGCGGGCGGAGCAAGCTCGCCGTTCGCTCGCAACCCGGCGCTCGGCCGCGATGACGCTGACGCCGAGGGTAACCTGTTCGGTGAAGAGATCGGCGAGTCGGGCGGCAATGGGCTGCGGCTGGGCGGGCTCGACAATGGCGGTGGTGGCCACGGTCTAGGCGTCGGCCTGGATGGTATCGGTACGTGTGGCACGGGCCACTGCGGGCCGAGCGGCTTTGGAAAGGATCTCGGTCGCCTCGGCGGGACGCACAAGACGGGCGCTCCGCACATCACGCCGGTAGGCACTACCCAAGTCACCGGCCGCCTGCCGCCGGAGGTCGTGCAGCGCATCGTGCGTCAAAATTATGGCCGTTTTCGCATGTGTTACGAAAATGGCCTGCGTTCGAACCCGAACCTCACCGGGCGCGTTACCGCGCGCTTCGTGATCAGCCGCGAAGGCAGCGTATCCAACGTTCAAAACGGTGGCAGCGACCTGCCGGACGCCGCCGTCGTCTCGTGCGTGGTGCAGGCATTCTACGGGCTTTCGTTTCCCACCCCCGAAAATGGGATCGTCAGCGTGAGTTATCCGATCCTGTTCAGCCCCGGTTGACGTGCGCGAGCGGAGCACGGGCTTGCCAGAGGCGCCGGGTTGGGTGTTAGCCTCCCTGCGCCGTGAATTTGCGTAAGCCGATTGGCCTTGCTCTGCTCGTAACGCTCGGCCTACTTCCGCGCCGTGCGCTTGCGCAGGAGTGGACGCGGCAAAGCTTCCTGCTGCCGAAAGGCGGCTTCGAGATCAGCGGCGAGCCCGCGCGCCCGGTCTTGATGCGCATCAACATGTCGCGGGGCTCGGCGTTCAAGCCGGTCACCTTCCCGGTGAATTTCTTCTGGGGTGTGACCGACGACGTGATGCTCGGGATCACCCATGCGGTAGGACCGCGCTTCAACACGGGCGTGCAGAACAAGAGGTTTAGGGACACCTACAACGACGTCGGCTTCGGCTCCGTGATCCGGCTAGGGGATGGCGCGAACTACGAGGTTGACCTGCACGCTGGCGTTCCATTTCACCAGCTGAGCCCGGACCTCTGGGTCGGCTTGCAGCTGGGCGTATTGGGCCGCGCGAACTTCTCCGAACATGTCGCCTTCGTGTATGACCCTAGCCTTTATTTCGGCCTCAATCGGCGGGACAGCGGCAACCAAAATGCCATCGGTTTGCCGTTCTGGTTTTACTTTCAAGCCACGGACGTCGTCGTGCCATTCGTCGGCGGCGGCGTGAACGGGCCGCTCGAACATTTCTCGGATCGCTTTGCCATTCCGCTCGAAGGCGGCGTCCTGTTCGCGGTCGGCCCGGGCATCCAGATCGGCGCTGACCTGGAATTTCCGAATGCATTCGGAAACGACGGCACGTTGGATGTGCGCAGCATCGGCTTCATGGGCCAATTCCGGTTCTGATGCAGAGCTCCGCGCTGGCCGTGCTGCTCGCGGCGACACTCGGTTGCACGAGCGTCCCGGCACGCGTTCCCGTGAAGACGGCGCGCGCGACCCCGCCGAGCGCCGCCCCGGCGCAGGCGGCTACGGCGCGGGGGCGGTTGGCGCAGTCCCTGCGTTCGATTCCCCGACCGGAGCCCGTGCTCGCGGCGCTTCCTTTGGAGGTTCAGCAGCGCCTGCTCGCCCGTTACAATGCGCTGGACGCGGAGCGCAAGCTGTCCGTTCACAGCGACGACAGCCCGCTCGTCGAGAGCTTGCCACTTTTGCATCTAGTCTCGGGCGGCACTTCACCCCGTGCGTTGTTCGCGCTCGCTACGACGTCGGCGGGCAGCGAAGAGCTGACCGGCATCACCGGGCTCGAGCCGTCCGTCGTGCGCGAATTGGCCCGGCGCGCCGCCCTCGACTTCTTGCGCGATCGAGCGGCGGACGCAGCCACACCAGGCAAGGCGACGGCACTGATCTGTCGCTTGGTGGCGCGCGCCGCCGTTGCGGTCGACCGCCGAGCGATCGTGCTCTTGGCCCGTGAGCTCTTGGCCAGCGCCGAGCCGACCGCGGACAATCGCTTGGACTACGCCACGGAATTGGCGCGCAGCGGTGACCCGATCAGTGCGGGCCGCCTTGCCGCCGAGCTCGGCCTCGACGCGCGCCATCCGCCCCGTGCCGGCGCGCTCGCCGCGCTCGAGCAGGTGATCGAGAGCGCGCGCGTCGCGACCGCGCAGCCGCGCCCGAACGAAGACGTGGACGCGCGGCTGCTCCGGGCCCGCGCCTGGTTACGTTTGGGCCGCGCGGCGGAGGCGCGCGCGGCGCTCGGGCAAGATTTGGCCGCGGCTCCGCAACGCCTGGACTTGGCCGCAGTGTTTGCCGAGACGATGATCGACAACCCAGCTTGCCCCGGGCTGCCGCTCGATGTGGGCAACCCCGCGCTCTGCGCGCTGTCTTTTCAATCCGCGGATGCCGTGACGTCGGCCCGCGCATTGCTCGACGCGGCCTGGCAGACCGGGGCCGGCCGTGACGATGAAGCGATCGAGATTTATGTCGCCCTACGGCACGTGCTGCCTTGGTTGCAGGATGCCGCGTTTGATCTGTCGCGCGGATCCCTCAGTCCCGAGGCCAGCGCCGCTCGGATTTCGGCGCTCCGCCGAGAAATTCAAAGCATGGCCGTGGCCGCGCCTTGGCTGCACGGCCTGGCGCTCTTTCTGGAGACCGTGCAGAGCGGCGCAATTCGCTCGGCTTCGGGCCTGCGCAGCGACGCAGACGCTCGCGCCCTCGCCGCGCGCGCCTCCTCCCTCGCGGCGTCGGGCTCGAACCGCTTCACGCAGGCCGGCGTGTTGGCGGTGGCCGCGACCCTGTCCCACCAACAGGACATATCGGCGTTGCTCGACTCGGTTCCGGCAGATCAATTGGTGCCGGCCCTGCGCGTCCCTCACGCCGCTCTCCAGGCGTGGGCGGCCGTCACCACCGGCAAGTCCTGGCGTATGGACGCGGCGCGAACCGAGCTCGCGGACACCATGACGTCCTTGCCGGGCTCCTCTCTGGACCGCGCCCGGCTCGTGCTCGGCGTCACCGAGGCCGACGCGCTCTTCGATTCTTCTCCGCGCGCCTACCAATTATTGTCGCGCGTCGCCGGCCAATTGCTGAGCGACAATATCCCGCCGGATTTGGCGCTGCGCGCGGTGCTCGACGCGTCCGGCGCGCTGGCTCACGGAGAACGTTTCGATCAGGCGCGAAAGATCCTGGCCGGCGCCGCGGACGCAAAGTTGCCGCCCGAGCTGAGGCGGGCCGCGGACCTGCTCAACTTGATTCGGGGCTATCAGGCAGTGCTCGGCGTGCACGGCGCGAGCCCCGACACCCTGCCGAAGGCGCGCGCAGAGCTGGCGACCTTGGCCGCAGCGTCAAAGGGCGAAGCGGCCACGGTTTGGTTCGAGCTCTGGGCTCGAGAGCTCGAAGCGCTAGACGCCGAGCAAACCTGCGCGCAGAAAAAGCTGACGGTGTGCCGCGCCGCGCTGACCCTCCGCCATGATACTCGGCGGCGCTTGGATGCAGAGTTGGGCGCTTCGGCAAGCGCCGTGCTCCTGCGCGGCGCGCTACCGAGCGGCGCGTTCGACGCCGGCTTTCGTTTCTCTCTCGAGCGCGGGCTCGAGCCGCTGCTGAGCTTCGATCCGGCGTTCCTGGCGATTGGTCTGCCGCGCTTCTCAGCCGACTGACGCGCTCAGTCTTTCAGCTCGTCGACCCAATTCAAGCTCTCCCTCAAGTTGGCTTGCTCGCGCTCGAGCGTCGCTTTTTGGGCGTTCGCCTCCAGCACGACTTCGGGCGGGGCGTTCTTCAAGAAGCTCGCGTTACCAAGACGCTTGGCCATGATGTCCAAATCCTTCTGGATCTTCTTCAGCTTGCGTTCGACGCGCTCCGTCTCTTTGGCGGGGTCGACCAAGCCCCGCAGGTTCACGAGCACGTCCACCTCACCGGCCACGGTGAGTACGGCGCCCTTCGGGCGCTCCCCGCCGGACGGCGCGATGGCCGGTGCGCCGGCAGTGCGGACCAAGAACGAGATGAAGCGGCTTTGTTCTTCGAGCAGCTCCCTTAGCGTCGGATCTTGCGCACGGAGCTCGAGCTTTACGGCATCGCTCGGCCCGATCTCGTGCTCACTGCGCACGGTGCGCGCGGCGCCGATCACCGCCATCAACGCGACCATGTCGCGTTCGGCTTGCAGATCGACGCGGCCGTCGTCCCCGGTCGGATAGGGCGCGAGGGCAATGGACACGGGACGCGACGCAGGGCGCGGGATACGCTGCCATAGGTCCTCGGTGATGAAGGGCGCGTAGGGGTGTAGGCCGCGCAGGGCGGATTCGAGCACGTGCGCCAATACGCGGCGTGTTTCAGCCTGCTCCAGCCCGGTGCCGTGCAGGAATATGGGCTTGGTCATCTCCACGAACCAGGCGCAAAACTCGTCCCAGAAGAAATGGTAGAGGGCGCTCGAGCCGTCGTCGAGGCGGTAGTCTTCGATGCCCCGAGTACTGGCCTCGACGGCGTGCGCCAGGCGCGACAGGATCCAGCGGTTCACGAGCAGCGTCGCAGGCGGGGGCGTATCTTCAGCCGTGATGCCCTGGCCCTCCAGATAAGTCAGCGAGAAGCGGGTCGCGTTGTAGATCTTGTTGCAGAACTTGCGGTAGCCGTCCACGCGCGCCGGGGAGAGCGCGATGCGCTTGGCCTGCGGTGAGTAGCTGCACAAAGTAAAGCGGAGCGCGTCCGCGCCGCTCGCCGAGAACCCTTTGCCCATTTGAGCCGAGGACGGGTAGGCCTTTCGAAACTTGGCGAGCGCGTCTTCGACGGGCGCGTCGGGCATGGTCTTTTGCACGATGGCCGAGAATTCGGCGCCGTAGATGAGATCGACGGGATCGAGGGTATTGCCCTTCAACTTGCCCATTTTGTCGCCGGTTTCATCGACGATCATGCCGTGCAACAAGACGCGCTTGAAGGGCACCTCGCCCATGAAATGAAGGCCCATCATCATCATGCGCGCGACCCAGAAAAACAGGATGTCGTAGCCCGTCTCTAGATCGCTCGTTGGGTAAAAGCGCTCGAGCTCTGCGGTCGCTTTGGGCCAGCCCAAGGTCGAGAATGGCCACAGCCCACTCGAGAACCAAGTGTCCAGCACGTCCGGGTCTTGAACCAGGTTGGCCTTCAAGCACTTCTCACACACGCCCGGATGATCCTCGCGCGTGACGGTGATGTGGCCGCAGTCTTGGCAGTGGAACGCCGGGATTTGATGACCCCACCAGAGTTGGCGCGAGATGCACCAGTCTTGGATGTTCGTGAGAAAGTGCTCGTAGGTCTTCTCCCATTCGATCGGGATGATTTCCGTGCGCTTGTCACGCACCGCCGTCAAGGCGGGCTCGGCGAGCGGTTTCATGTCTACGAACCACTGAGTGGAGATGATCGGCTCGACCACCGTACTCGAGCGCGTGCAGCGAGGCAGCTGCAGCTTGTGCGCTTTCATGCCCCGCTCCAGGCCGGCGTCGGCGAGCGCCTTTTTCACGGCTGCGCGCGCTTGCTTCACGTTCAACCCTTGAAACTGCGCGCCGCGCTCGTTCAGCGTGCCATCGAGATTGAGGATGTTGATCTCCTCCAATTGATGACGCTTGCCGGTCGCGAAATCGTTGAAGTCGTGGCCTGGCGTTACTTTGACGGCCCCCGTGCCGAAAGCCATGTCGACCAAGATGGCGTCCGTGATGATGGGGATCGCGCGGTCGACGAACGGGTGCTTGAGCTTCTTGCCGTGCAAATGTCGGTAGCGTGGGTCGTCCGGGTGCACGGCGACCGCGGTGTCGCCCAGCATGGTCTCGGGCCGCGTGGTGGCGACGACGAGCTCGCTCGCGCCCGCGCCGCTATCGGCGTCGATCACCGGGTAGGCGAACTCGTACAGCTCGCCGTTGGCTTCCTCGTTCTCTACTTCGACGTCACTGAGCGCGGTGCGGCAGCTGGTGCACCAGTTGATCAAGCGCGTCGCGCGATAGATCAATCCTTCGCCGTGTAGGCGCACGAAGGCTTCGCGGACCGCGGTCTGGAGCTCCGGATCCATCGTGAACTTCGATCGCTTCCAGTCGGCCGAGGCGCCCAGCACCTGCATTTGCTCGGCAATCCGCCCGCCGCTGTGCGCCTTCCAGGCCCAGACTCGCTCGATGAATTGGGCGCGGCCGAGGTCGTGGCGCGATTTGCCCTCGCGCGCCAATTGTCGCTCGACGACCAGCTGCGTCGCGATCCCCGCGTGATCGATGCCCGGCTGCCAAAGGGTGTTTCTCCCCTGCATCCGCTTGTGCCGAATGAGCACGTCTTCGATCGTTACGACCAGCGCGTGCCCCATGTGCAAGGACCCCGTCACGTTCGGCGGCGGCAGCGTGATGGTGTACGGCACGCGGGTGTCGTTCGGATCCGCGCTCGCCTCGAAGACGCCATGCTCCAGCCAAAAGGCGTACCACTTGGGCTCGACCTCTGCCGGTTGGTAACCCGTTCCGAGCTCGGGCTTCTCTGGCGATGGCTCGTGGCTGTTCGCGTCGCTCATGGCGGCGCGAACTTAGCAGAAATTACGGCTGGCTCCGGCGCCCTTCGGTGTCACCGCATCAGGCGCGAGCCTCGAGCTCGAGGGCAATTAGCCTTTGCTCCATGCGCTGGCGGACCGATACGTAGCCAGGGCCTGCCGCACGACCTCCAGGGACCGATCACGGCCGTACATTCCTTCGACCACGCTCATCTTGTGCTCGAGCGCTTTGTAGTCTTCGAAGAAGCGTTGGATTTCGGTCGTGATGTGCGAAGGCAACTCGTGCACGTCATGTAAGTGAGAAAACGCGGGGTCGTCGACGGCGACGGCCACGATCTTGTCGTCGATGCCTTTGTCGTCGGTCATCGAGAAACCGCCGATCGGCCGAGCCCGGACGATGGTGAGCGGCACGACGGGCTCCTGCATCAGAACCAAGATGTCCAATGGATCCCCGTCGTCGGCGTGCGATTGCGGCACGAAGCCGTAATTGGCGGGATAGTGGACGGACGAATAGAGCACTCGGTCTAGCATCAAGAGACCGGTTCGTTTGTCGAGTTCGTACTTGAGCTTGGATCCGCGCGGGATCTCGATCACGGCGGGAATGAAGTCTTCGAGGCTCTCAGGTACCAAGATATCGTGAAGTGGATGCACGGGCCGCAAGGTATCATCGTCCTAAGCGAGCGCTAGCCTCCGTTTGCGCTAGGTCGCGCTGCGGAGATGCTTCGGCCGGCGGGTTCCTAGCTCGGAATATGGGTCCGGAGCTCTCGTTAGTCCCATTGCCAGCACTGCCCCCGAGCGCCATGATGATGGGATGACACAGAGCGCGTCTTATCAAGCCCCTTTCGGCCCTGGGGGCGACGGCAGCATCGACGCGGAGGTTGCTCGCAAGCTGCTCACCCTCGCCCTCAGCCGCGGCGGAGATTACGCGGATTTGTTTTTCGAGTATCGCGCCGGCGGGTCGATTAGCTTCGAAGAGGGGATCACCCGCAGCGCCTCACGCGGCGTGAGCATGGGCCTTGGAGTACGCGTCCAAAAGGGCGACGCCACGGGCTATGCGCACGTCGAGGACCTGAGCTGGGACGCCATGAAACGCGCGGCGGAGACCGCGGCGCGTATCGCTCAGGGCGGAAAGACGATCACGCCGGTCGCCATCGAGCGCATGTCCACCCCGTCTCGCTACGAGCTCGATCGCCCGTCGATCGACGTGCCGGGTGTCGACAAGCGTTCGCTGCTCGAGCGAGCCAGCCGCGCCGCGTTGTCTCATGACTCGCGCATCATCAAAGCCGAGGCCTCCTTTGCCGAGGAAGTACGCGAGATCTTGATCGCCACCAGCGACGGCCGCCTGGTGCACGACGTGCAGCCGCTGTTGCGCTTCGGGATCCGCGCTATCGCCGAGCAGAGCGGCAAGCGCGAGTCCGGTCGCAGCGGGGGCGGTGGTCGCATGACCTTGGGCTATTTCGACGGGTTTTCTCCGGAGTGGCATGCTGAGCAGGCCGCCAAACAAGCGCTGATCCTGCTCGACGCGCGGCCCGCGCCCGCTGGGCAGATGGAAGTCATCCTGGCCCCCGGTGACAGCGGCATCCTGCTTCACGAAGCGGTGGGTCACGGGCTGGAGGCCGATTTCAACCGCAAGGGAACGAGCAACTACACTGGGCAGGTCGGCAAATCCGTCGCTAGCGACCTATGCACGGTGGTCGACGACCCCACTTTCCTGCAAAGCCGAGGCTCGATCAATGTGGACGACGAGGGCGTGGAGCCCAAGAAGAGTGTCCTGATCGAAAATGGAGTGCTTCGGGGATATCTCCAAGACCGGCTCTCAGCCAAACATTTCGGGGTAGGTTTCACAGGAAACGGACGGCGAGAAAGCTTCGCCTGCGCCCCCATGCCGCGCATGACCAATACCGTGTTGTTGGCTGGGCCCCACGACCCGGAAGAGATGCTTAAGACCGTAAAACGGGGGATTTACGCCAAGACCTTCGGCGGCGGCCAAGTCGACATTTCGAACGGCGACTTCGTCTTTTCACTGACCGAGAGCTACCTGGTCGAGGACGGAAAACTAACTGCGCCGTTGAAAGGCGTGAATCTGATTGGTAACGGTCCCGAAACACTACGCGATGTAACTATGCTTGGTAATGACGTGGCCATCTCCGATGGAATTTGGACCTGTGGCAAGGACGGCCAGAGTGTCCCCGTCGGCGTGGGCTGCCCAACTATCAAGATTGCGCGGATAACCGTTGGTGGCACCGAAATCTCCTGAGTTTTCCCCTAGTCGAGCGAAAAGCTTCGTGGCGGTCATCGGGCACGGTCCGATGCTCGAACGGGAAGAGGGCGCTTCGTCAACGCTGAGGCAACTCGGCGCAACGGTGCGGACCCTCGACCTTTGGGACGATCCCGTCGAGCTCATCGGCGACGATGACGACGAGCTCGAAATCCGTCCGCGGGCGCTGGTGTTCGAGGCGTTGGATCGCCCCGACTTGGCCGTGGCGGCGCTACGCGCCGTGCGCAAGGAGCCTTACTTCGACAATGTCGGAGCGTTGATCGCGGTGACCGTTGGCCAAATTGCGCGCATCGATCCATCGAGCGGTTTCGATGACTTCTGCTTACACCCCTACGTTCCGGAGGAGCTCTATGGCCGCATTCGCGCACTGGAGTGGCGCCGAAGCGAGTTCGCGACGGAGGAGCGGCACAAGGTTGCCGGCATCGTGGTCGACAAGGCGGGCCACGAGGTCTACGTGGACGGTCGTCCGATCTCACTGACGGCCAAGGAGTTCGCGCTGCTCGCCTACCTCTGCGAGCGCCGCGGCAAGGTGCTGTCGCGCGAGCATTTGTTGGCGCGCGTCTGGGGGAATCGCTATGAGGGCGGTCCCCGCACGGTCGATATCCACGTGCGGCGCTTGCGCGCCAAGCTGGGGGACGCGCTCCCGCTCGAGACGCTGCGCGGCTCGGGCTACAAGCTGCGCGCACCCGACACGGAGGACAATAAGGGCCGAGGCGCCAACAGTGAGCGCACGGAGCGGCCGGAGCGAGCGGACAGTGAGGAGCAGGTCGAAGAAGAAGCGGGCTGAGCCGTTGAGCTCAAGTTAGGTTTCGTTTTCGCCTGCCCCCGCGTAATGTTGCCGGCGAATGCCTAGCGAAGTCTCCTTGGATGACGTTCTACGTGAGCCGGGCGTCATCGCGCGCCCGCTGTGCGTTGGCTTGGACGGAACCGTGATCACGACGCGGCTCTTGTGGGAGCGCGTTGCGCTGCTCTTTCGGCGCCAACCGTGGCTCGCGGGGGCCATGCCCTTTTGGATCATGGGCGGCGCCTCCAGTTTTCGCCAGCGCGTGGCGCGCAGCACTCACCTCGATCCCGCTACTTTGCCTTACCGCAAGCCGCTCCTGGCAGCCCTCAAGCTGGCGCGCGAGAGTGGCCGCCAGGTCGTGCTCGCGACCGCCACGGATCTGAACGAGGCAGAGCTAGTCGCCAAGCACTTGGGCTTGTTCGATGCCGTGTTCGCCAACTCCAGCGCTCAGTCGAAGCCGGCCAAGCTCACGGAGACCCTGCAGAGCTCGTTCCCTGCCGGCTTCGATTACGTGGGTCACTCCGGCGCAGATGCGCCGCTGCTGGCGGTCGCGACGCAGGGCTACCTAGTGGGAGCGCCTCCGGGTGCGGTTTCGGCGACGCGTTCGTTGAAACAGGTCCTGGTCATCTCGCATCGGCCCAGCATCTTGCGCGCGCTCATCAGCGAGCTCAGGCCGCATCAATGGGCGAAAAACGCTCTCGTCGTGTTGCCAGTGCTGTTGGCCCCGGTTGCCCTCCCACCGTGGTCCTTCGTGGAGGGCGTGCTGGCGGCGGCCACGTTCTCACTCTGTGCATCCGCAGGTTACGTGTTCAACGATCTGCTCGATCTGGACGCCGACCGCGTTCACGTCTCGAAGGCCAAGCGGCCCTTTGCCAGCGGTGCGCTACCCATCGTGCTTGGGTTGCCGCTCTTCTTGGGCCTGCTCCTCGTGAGCTTTTCGCTGGCTATCGCCCTCTTGCCCCGCGCGTTTGTGGCGATGCTCGCGCTTTACTTCATCGGCACGCTCTCTTACTCCTTGTTCCTCAAACGCTTGCTGCTGCTCGACGTCTTGGTGCTCGCCGGCCTGTACACCCACCGGATTTTATCCGGCGGCATCGCGACGGGCGTCAAGGTGAGCGCATGGCTGCTCGGGTTTTCGATGTTTCTGTTCACGAGCTTGGCCTTCGCTAAGCGTTACGTGGAGCTGCACGCGCTCACTAGCGACGAGCGCGTCAAAAACCGCGGATACTTCCGCACTGATTTGCCGATGGTCACGAGCATGGGCACGGCCAGCGGCTACATCGCCGCCTTGGTCTTCATGCTGTACGTGGACAGCACGGCGGTGCGAGCGGCTTATCGCGAACCAGCGCTGCTCTGGCTGGTGCTGCCAGCGCTGCTCTACTGGCTCGGCCGCATCTGGCTCTTGGCGGGCCGCGGTCAGATGCAGGAAGATCCGGTTAAGTTCGCTTTGAAAGATCGGAAGCGCCTTACCAGCGTCGCGATCATCGGCCAGATCGCGGTGGCGGCTCGCTTCACGCCCGCGTGGCTGTCGGCGCTGCTCCATTGATCGGGCCGGCGCAAAGCGGCGAGGCCGGGTCAACTCTTCATTCACGCCGCCGATGAGCCCCTCATCGAGCAATTCGGACGTTCTTTTTGAGCACGGCTTTGCGCGCCGCAGGGCCTCTGTTAGTCGGAGCCGGTCATGCCGCGCGTCCTTACTGCTTCGAACCCAGACTGGCTCGTGGTGTCGGTGGGCTGTCCGTGCGGTATCGGCCCCGAGGTCTCGGTGCAGGCCGCTTCGAAGGTGACGGGCACCGTGCTCGTCGGTGACTTCGAGATGTTGCAAGAGGCCGCCGAGCTCGTGCGAGTGCCACGGGCGCGGCTGGTGAGGTTCGACGGCCACGTGGCGGACCGGCGAGCCATTTACGTGCACAGTGTGGGCCCGAAGCTCGGCCGCCGCGACCGGAAGCCCGGCAAGCCGAACGCGGCATCCGGCGCCGCTCAGCTCTCTTACATAGACGAGGCCTACCGGCTCACGAAGGCCGGCCCGCGGCGCGCCCTCGTCACCGGCCCGGTGAGTAAAGCGGCCATCGCTCACTCAGGCGTACCAGGCGCTCGGCGGTTTTTGGGTCATACCGAGTGGCTGCGCGATCTCGACCACGCCGCGTTGAGCGTGATGTGCTTCGCCGCCGGCCCACTCGTGACCAGCCTGGTGACGACACATCTGCCAATCGCGAATGTGCCGGGAGCACTCACCCCCGTGGCGGTGAGTGACGCCACCTTCCAGCTCGGCGCCCTGCTCCTTGCGCTGGGTAAGAAGCGGCCCACCGTCGCCGTGTGCTCGCTCAATCCGCACGCTGGCGAAAGTGAGCTGCTCGGCCACGAAGAACGGCGCGCGATCGTGCCTGGGATCCGCTTGGCCGAGCGGCGTCTTGGCCGTCGCGTGCGCTTGATTGGGCCGCTCGGCGCGGAGACGGCATACCGCAAAGCGGCAGCGGGCCAGTATCAGGGCGTGGTAGCGATGTACCACGATCAGGCGACGATCCCGATGAAGCTCGTCGCGTTCGGGGATGCGGTGAACGTGACCATGGGCTTGTCGATAGTGCGTACGAGCGTAGACCACGGCACCGCCTACGACATTGCTTGGCGCGGCATCGCCGACGCAGGTGGCATGCGCGCGGCGATGGAGCTCGGGCGCCGTCTGCTTTCGAGTCGTTGATGGCGAGCACC
>CAXSGJ010000075.1:0-3971 GCA_964236865.1 uncultured Polyangiaceae bacterium | reverse complement strand
GAGTCCGAGCTCGCGCTCTGCTTTCATCGGCGCGCGCGGCGCGCGCTGGTCGGCGCGCTGGCATCATTGGATGAGCACGCCAGGCCCGCCATAAAACGCCGACAGAGGCTCGAGCCCGAGGCACTGCACGAGGCGCTGACGGTTTCGGTGCTGCGCTTCGTGGTCTTCTCGCTCGGCCGCGCACGCGGCCTCTTCACGCGCCCCGATGATTTCGCGCAAGGTCGGCTCTTCGTCGTGAAGAGCCCCGAGCTAGAGCTCCAGCATTTGCCGGGGGGCTCAACTTGGAGGTTCCCGGCTCTGCTGCCCGGAGCGGAAGCCGCGTTCCGAGTCGAGCTCACGGAGGGACTGAGCCGCGACGGAGTGGATCTCGCGGCGTGCCCAGCGGAGCTCGTGGGGAACCTTTACGAGTTGCTCTTGGGCGAAGGGCTGCGGCGCAACGAGCGCAATGTGTTCGAGCTGTGCGCGGTCACGAAACGGAAGCAGACGGGCACATTCTTCACGCCGCGGGCCCTGACGGAAGTCGTCGTCGCTCGCGCGCTCGAGCCGCTCGAACGCCGAATTCGCGGCTCGTCGCACCGCGCGCACGACTTCGTGGGCGCATTTCGCGTCTGCGATCCGGCGGCAGGGGGAGGAGCCTTCTTGGTCGAGGTCGCGCGCGCCCTCGCTGCACGCAACGGCGCGCAGGGAGGCAGCGCAAGGCGGTGCGCGATCGTGACGCGCGTCGTGCATGGCGTGGACATCAACCCCACCGCGGTTGCCGTGGCAGAGGCGGCCCTCTATCTGTTCGCCGCTGACTCGCGCTTGCCACTGCACGAGGCGGGCCGAAACTTACGCGTCGGCGATGCGCTCATCGGCGCGCCATTCGCGTCCGTCGGGGCCCGCATGCGGTTGCCTCAACTCGGAGCTCAGGGCCCCGAGCTCGACTTCCCGCTAGCCTTCCCGGAGGTGTTCGAGCACGGAGGCTTCGATTTGGTGATCGGCAACCCGCCTTGGGTGGCTTACGCGGGCCGCGCCGCAAAGCCCCTCGCGCCGTCACGCAAAGCGTACCTAGCAGCTCACTACACCACGCTCAAAGGTTACCCCACCCTGCACGGGTTGTTCGTCGAGCGGGCGTTGCGCATCGCTCCTCAAGGGACCGTGGCGCTCGTCCTGCCGAGCCCTATTGCCGATCTGGATGGCTATCGCGCCGTGCGTCGAGCGGTACGCGCGACCCATACGCCATGCGAGCCAATGCTCGAGTTCGGGCAAGACGCATTCCAGTCGGTGACACAGCCCTGCTTCGCGTTGATAGCGGAAGCCAGCACGGGCAGCGCGGCCACGGACGCCGAAAGTGCGCTGCCCTTCCGGCTCGCCGAGCGCCAACGCGCAGGGGCGCGAGCCGCCGAAGTCGAGCCGCCTGAGGTGTTGCGCGAAGTCGCAGCCCTCGCCCCTTTTCCGCGCGAGCTGTTCGGCGAAATGGGCTTTCAGACCACGGGCGGGGTCACCGCGAGCTTGCTGCTGAGGGCGGACGCGCCCGACGCGCGCCATGTGTACCCATTGCTCGAAGGGCGCGACGTGCGTGAATTTGCCGAGGGTGAGCCGCGCCTCTTTCTAGCGCCAGATCGCGAGGCGTTGGCGGCGGCACGCTGTCGTCTGCGCGATCGCGATGATTACCGGCGGGTGCGCTTCGTGATTCGCCAGACCGCCCGCTATCCAATCGCGGCCTTGCATCGCGGGTTGCCATTCCGAAATTCGCTCCTCGCGGGCTTCGAAGTGGACGGGCTCCCCCCCGACTTGATGGTCGGGCTGCTAAATAGCTCGTTGTATCGCGCGCTCCACCTGGCTTTGCGGCGTGACGCTCGTCAGGCGGTATTTCCCCAGGTCAAGATTGCGCACCTGCGGGCGTTGCCACAGCCACCCGAATGTTCTGCTCTGCACGCGCAGATTGCAAACATCGCCTCCGAGCTAACACGCCTCGGAGTGGAAGCCGCGCGGAGCGAGCGGCTGGACGCCGCGGTATTCCAACTGTTCTCGATGAGCCCATCCGCTGCGCAGGACGTCATGCACTTTCTGCGGGCGCGCGTCACGCCGTTGCGCACGCGCTAAATCTGAACCGCCAAAGGGGCGGACCACTAGCTACGAGAACCGTCGCTGCATGTGGTCGAGCACGACCTTCCTCAGCCGCGCTTGCGCCCACAGCTGAGTAAAGGTGTGATCCGGCCCATCAATAACCTCCAGCCGAAAGGACGAGCGACGTTTCAACCGGCGCATGCGGCTGCCCACTTCTGCGGTCAAATAGTCGAGGCCCTCGTCGCTCCCGCTGTAGATCATCAAGATGTCAGCGCCGCGTCGGAGCAATGCGGAGAAGGCGTCCGCGACGTCGACGCGGCCGTCGGGATCCTCCCGACCCAAACGGCGCATGATCCTCTTGAGCTCGACTTGAGCGCGCTTTTGCCAGCGTTCGAGCATGGCGTGACCGATGCCGCGCAGGTTCACGTCGCCGCGCAACGTTCGCCACCAGACTTTCGGATCCAAAGCGGCGCGTTGGTAATGGCGGGTCGACATGAACGTGACGCGGCGATTGATCTCGAGCGAATCGCCCTCCCGCCAGTTGAAGGTTTGCGGGTTGATCAAGACGGCGCCAGCCACGCGGGCATCGGCCAGACTGGCGTGAAAACCCAAATACGCTCCAGAGCATAGTCCAACCGTAACGAAGCTTTGAAACCCGCACACTCTTTGTACGTGATCCATGGCGGCCTGCACGTCGTTCACGAAGGAGGCGGCGTAGGCGTGACCCTCGATGACGCCGGGCGTGGCCTTCGTGTCACCAACGCCGGTTAGATCGAAGCGCAGCGAGGTGAAGCCGAGCCGCGCCAGGTCGCGCGCCATGGCGACGTACATGCGGTTCGGTCCGATACGATGATGGGAGGCGGTGGTCAGAAACAGGACAGCAGGCCGAGTTGCGACGCGCAGCGCCGGATCTCGCGGCTCGCTGAGGATCCCGAAGAACTGTCCGCCAGGGCCAAAGGTGATGGCCTCCTCGACGACCGCGAGGGTGCCCGGCGCGTAAGTATCCAATGGGCGCGCCGGCGTAGGTTCGGGGTTAGGCGGCGCGCTGCCGACCACGGGATGCACTCGATCCAAATACGCGCAGATAGTGGCGAAGGCGGACTCGGGAACCACTGATTTCCGCGGCTCCTGCATCATGTCCAGGTAGCCCGCGGCGCGGACACGTTCGACACGGGCGCCGCTTTCTTCGAGCTGCGACACGAGCGCGGGCCCGGTCGGCTTTTCTTCGCGTTCGAGCAGCAGCAGATCGTGGGCTGCGCGCCGGCGGTCGGCGAGCAAATCCAGATCGCCGAGCTCCGCAAGCGTCGAGGTAGAAATCAAAAATCCGGCCGCCTCGAGGCCACCGCGCTGATCGCTTTCGTGCTCAGCGTTTCCGCTGTTGAGCGCTTGGTAGGCTTTTGCCTCGCGCACGAACACCCGGCCCTTGGTGTACGGCGACCAGAGAACCAGGCTGTCGACCCCGCCCGCCGCACGCGCGCCGAGCACCGCGAGCGTGCCGCCAAGGTGAAAGCCGATCAACGCCAGCTTCGGGCGCTGGGCGAGCCGGCGCAGCTCGTCGATCGCCGCCGCTAGCCCGCACAGCCAGGCACGCACGCGCCCGGGATCGGTGTCGTCCCCACTCGAATCGCCGGTGCCGGGATAGTCGAACCGGAGCACCGGAAAGCCCGCGCTCGCCAGCTGTTCGGACAAACGTCGGAGCGCGCGATGCGCCGCAACGGCCTCCCAGCCAATGGGGTTGCAAATCAAAACGGCCGCGTCGCGCGCCTGACCGGCTGCGGGCGGATGGAAAAATGCGGCAACATTTGCGTCGGCCGCGTCGAACACGAGCGGCCATGCGGCTCCGGTCGCGCGCGTTACAGAACGCTGAGGTGTGGCATGCTCGGTACTTCGACTAGATCCCTCGTCCAAAATTGCTCCGTCGA
>CAXSGJ010000074.1:16719-23947 GCA_964236865.1 uncultured Polyangiaceae bacterium | reverse complement strand
GGCTGCTGATCAACACCTCGGTGTGCCGGACCGGGATCGAGCCGGCGAACGCCGTCGGCGTCCACGACCAGCTGGGGCTGTCGACCAGCTGCCTCAACTTCGACGTCACGAACGCCTGCCTCGGCTTCCTCAACGGCATCCAGCTCGCGGGCTCGCTGATCGACGCCGGCCAGGTCGACTACGCCCTGCTCGTCGACGCCGAAGGCCTGCGCGGGTTGCAGTCGAGCACGCTCGAACGCCTCGCTGCCGACGACGCCACCGCCGAGGACCTGAAGCTTCAGTTCGCGACGCTGACCCTCGGCTCTGGCGCGGCCGCGATGGTGCTCGTGAGCGAGCAAGCGATGACCGAGCACCAGCTCGCGCCGTTGGCGCGGCTCGTTGGTTACGGCGGCGCTGCGCAGGCCCCGGAGTGGTTCACCACCGCGCCGGCGGCCGCCATCGCCGTCACGCTCCAAAAGCTCGGCCTGAGCGTGTCCGACATCGATCTGTGGGAGATCAATGAGGCATTTTCCTGTGTCCCCATGGCCTGCGCCAAGTTGGTTGGGGTGGACCCGGAGCGCGTGAACGTGCACGGCGGCGCCGTCGCCCTTGGCCACCCAATCGGTGCGTCGGGGGCGCGCATCTTGGTCACCTTGATCCACGCGCTCCGGCGCCGAAACGCGCGGCGCGGCTTGGCCACGTTGTGCATCGGCGGCGGTGAGGCCGTGGCGGTCGTGGTGGAAGCGGTCTGAGCCGTTGGTTAACCACAGCCCCGACTTTCAGCGCGCCTTCGTGGCCATGGCTTACCTGCTCGGGCGCCGCGACGCGGACTTGCTCGCGCCGCTCGCGGCGCCCAGCGAGGACGCGCGAAGCTTCGTGCGGCGCTTGGGGCATCCAGAGCGCCAGCGGCGCGCAGAGGCGCTGGCGCGCGAACTCTCTCGCTTAGCGAGCGCCTTGGATGCAAGGAGCTTGAAATGAAAGTGGCCGTGGGCCGGGTACTCAAGGCCGAGGCGGTGTCCGGAGAAATCACGGTATCTCTGCGGGTTTCTGGGCAAACATTACCGCGCGGTCAGCTCCTCCGCCGAGAAGTGCTCGAGGCCGCCGATCGCGCCGAACGGCTGATCGCCGCCGCAGAAGAGCGCGCGCGCTGCATCGTCCAGGATGCGGAGCGCGCGACCGCAGAGCTGCGTCTGCGCGCCGAGGCCGAAGGTCGCGCCGACGCGGCCGCGCAGATCGCTGCGCGCGCCATCGCTCTCCGTCACTACGAAGCCCGCTCCGATGAGCGCGCGCTGAACCGAAGCGTGGAGCTCGCGCGCCTGCTTGCCGAGCGCTTGCTCGGCGAAAGTCTGCGCGTGGCGCCCGAGCAAGTGGTTGCCCTGGCCCGTCAAGCGCTCATGGAAGCGCACGGAGCGCGCCGCATCGTCGTCGTCGCTCATCCCGACGACGCGGCACTTCTGGCCAACTCCTTGCCCGCACTGGGCCTCGACCCGCACACCGCGCAGGTGCGGCCCGACTCCGCACGAGCACGCGGCAATTTACGCATCGAGACCGAGATCGGTGTGTTGGATGCGGAGCTCTCACCTCAGCTCGAGCGCCTATCGCTCAAACTGCGCGAGTCCTTAGCTCATGACCGATAGCCAGCGCCTACACAGCCAGCCCGGGCAACCGCTCGAAGACGCGGGCCCGCCCAAGTACGGCCTGAATCTCGTGCTCTTCGTGCTCACCTCGATCAGCGTGTTTTGGACGGGGGCCGCTTTAATGCCCGGCTCGACACTTGCTGAGTCCCTCGACCCGCGACGGCTGCTCGAGATCTGGCGCGGCTGGCCATTCGCGGTGCCTCTCTTGTCGATCTTGATCGCGCATGAGTCTGGTCACTACATCGCGGCGCGCCTGCACGGCGTCCCCGCGTCTTTGCCGTATTTCATTCCGCTGCCTAAATTGAGCCCGTTTGGCACGATGGGCGCGGTGATAGGCATGAGTGGGCGCATCCGCTCACGCATCGCTCTGCTCGATATCGGCGCCGCCGGACCGCTGGCGGGCATGGCGGTGGCGCTGCCGGTCTTGGCCTTTGGGCTGACCCGTTCGAGCATCGGTCCGAACCCCGAACATTACATTCAAGAGGGCCAAAGCCTCTTGTACTGGTTCATGAAGCGCGTCTTCGTGGGGCCGATCCCGGCGGGGATGGATGTCCAGCTGCACCCTACGGCTGACGCGGGCTGGGTGGGGCTGCTCGTGACGATGATCAACATGCTGCCTTGGGGACAGCTCGACGGCGGGCATGTGGCCTACGCCTTGTTGGGCGAGCGCCAGCACCGGGTCGCGCGCGCAGTGCGTGCCTCCCTGCTCGTCTTATTCGCGTACAACCTGCTCAAGTTTTGCCTGCCCGTGCTCCAGCATAAGAGCTCGCTGGGCCTCGGCTTCGCCATTTCGAACTCGTTTTTTTGGCTGATCTGGTACGGCGTCACGGGCCTCATCGGGCACGTTTCTGGCGGCGCCGATCACCCGCCATTCGAGCCGGGAGAGCTTGGCCGCGGCCGGCGTTGGGTGGCTTGGCTGTGTCTGGTGATGTTCGCGCTGCTCTTCATGCCCACCCCGCAAGCACTGTATTAGCGCCGCGCGCTCAAGCCGTGACGGCGCCGAACTTGCGCTGCAACGCCGCACAAACGGCCGGGGGCGCGTAACGGCTCACATCCCCACCGTAGCTTGCGATCTCGCGCACCAGGGTCGCGGAGATGAACCCGTAATTGGTTCTGGTCGGCAAAAAGACGGTGTCGATCTCGGGCCGCAGATCGGCGTTGGCGTGCGCGATTTGCAGCTCGTACTCGAAATCCGTTCCTTGCCGCAACCCGCGCACGATCACGCGCGCGCCGATGCTCTTGCCATAGTCGACCAGCAAGCCGCGAAATGAAGCGACCTCCACGTTAACGAAGGGCGCGCAGATCGTCTGCATCAGCTCCAGACGCTCTTCCAGGGAAAATAGTGGGAGCCGCGTGGGATGTACGCCTATCGCCACGACCACCCGAGGAAACAGCTTGGAAGCGCGGTCGACCAGATCCCAATGACCGAACGTGGGCGGATCGAAGCTGCCCGCGTAAACGGCGATCTGGGTGGTCGCGGTCATGGTTTGGCGGGAGCCTTTGGTGCCGGCTTGCTCGGCGGAGCCACTGGTTTCGCGCCCGCCGGTTTACCCGCGTTCGGCTTGGCGGGCAGTACCTCTTCTTCGTCCGACGCATCCGCGGCGTCGCCGGGCGCGTCGTCGGGAACGTCCGGCAACTTCAGGTCGGAGGGAGCAAACGCTTCGCGCGGCATGTCCTCGAGCCACATGGTACGGCCGCCATCGGCCAACGTAACGCGGAAGTTGGCGAGTAGCCCAGAACCGATCAGCCCGTCGAGCTCGATGCCCAGGCCGTCCTCACGTTCCTTGACCGGCTGATCGCCGGACAAGGCGGGCACGCTCGGCAGCTCGAAGGCCCCGAGCTTCAACAGCGGCACAGTGCCTTGCTTCAGCGAGCCCCCATTGGGCACGCTGCGCAGGTTCGACGGCGCGACGCCGGCCTTTTTCCAACCGCCGCTGTCCAACGCCACGGGGTACACGATCGACGTGTCGACCAAGAGCGAACACGGCGCGGCGGCGGCATCGGCGCCGAATGCACCGCGAATCAGCATGCCCCCGCCGCGCACATAATTGAGCTTCACGGTGGTGGCGACGGGCGGTGGCGGGGGCTCGTAACGGCGCACCACGAACTGCCCGCCGATCAGGTCGAACGTGGGATGCAGGTGACGGAGCAGGTTCACCCCCAGCAGGATCTTGATCGGCGCGTTCACCTGCCGCGATATGCCGGATAAATCCTTGGCCAGGGCCGGAACGTCGCGCACCTGCACCCGTTCACCAAAGCGCAGCGAAACCCAGCTGGCCTGCGCGCCGCTGCTGGAATCGACCACGGCCTCGGCCGTGCCCGTCGCGATCAGACCGAGCCCGGGCTCGCCGTTCACCTCCAGCGGCACGATCATCGCGGTCGAGCCGGTCCGTGGCATGTCGGTGACGCCGACCTCCCCGCCGGACATCTCGAACGGCTTTCGGCCGGATCCGCGCCGCGCGAGCTTCGCGATTTCGGTCGCCCACGGATCGCGAACCTCCGGATCAGCAACCAATTTTTCGAGCTCATCGGCAGCATGGTCCACGTCGCCGGCGTACCAATAGGCGCGGCCACGTAAGGAGCGGGCTTCGTTCGAATCCAGCCCCTTCAGGACCTGAATCGTGCGCGCGAACTCGAGCTTGGCGAGGGCGATGCGGCCCGCCAGCAAGCGCACCTCCTCGCGATCTGGGGTGACACGGAGCGCATTCTCCGAAGCCGTCTCCGCGTCCTCTAGGTCGCCTTGCCGAAAGCTCACATCCCCGCGGTCAAACCAGCGCTTGGAAATCGGCGGCCAGTCCGCGTCTTGTTGACCAGCAGCGCCGCAACCCAAGGCAACGACCGACGCACCCATCACGGCCGCGAAGCGGACGCGCCGCACCGAACTCAAAGCAAATCTGGACATCGATATTTGGAGCCGAACCTGTGCCCCCGCGGCGGCGGGCCAAGCCAAAGGCCAGCCGGAGATAGCCCACTATCTGTACGCCGTCGAGCGCGCTCGGGTCACAAACCTGGCTTTTTTATGCTAGCCTGACCACCAGTGGACGCTTTGGAACGAGCCGTCACCAGTCACGTCGAGGGCCGGCGCGACATCCTCAACCTGCCGGTCCTGCTGTTGAATCGCTTCTTCGCGCCGGTGAGCGTCACCACCGCTCGGCGCGCACTCGTGCTTCTGTACGGCGGCGTGGGCCATGCGGTCGACACCGCCGGCGACACTTACGACTTCTCGCTCTGGCGCACTCTACCGGTGCGCGTAGCCGACGACGCGCTACCCATCGTTGGCGGGACGCTGCGGGTGCCACGCGTGCTGCATCTGCTCCGCTACGAGCGCACGCCGCGCGCCGCGGTGCGTCTAACCCGCGCCAACCTCATGCTGAGGGATGAGTACCAGTGCCAGTACTGCTCACGTCGGCCCGGCCATCGGGAGCTGAACGTGGACCACGTGCTGCCCCGTTCGCGCGGCGGTGAAGACTCGTGGACCAACCTCGTCATCTCGTGCCGCAGCTGCAACCTGAAGAAGGGCAGGCGAACCCCCGCCGAAGCGGGCATGAAGTTGCTGTGCGAGCCGAAACGGCCGCGCTGGTCCACGGCCAAGCAGATCCTGATGGTGATGCGCGAGCCATTCGAAGAGTGGCAGCCGTTCTTGAAGGCCGGCTGAGCGCGGCGCCCCGCGAGTGAAGCGCTCCGAGCTAGGGGTGGGCGCGACCCCCTTTTCGAGGCTGGTCGAAACGCGCGCAGACCGTGAGCCGAACCGGTAATATGCCTCGGCCATGCGCGCTCTACACCCAGGCTCGTCTCTACTGATCGCGGCTCTAATTTGTGTCACCGCCTGCGCGGGCGATCCGCCCCCGGCGCCGACCACGCCGGAGGCCTCGCTCGTCCATGAAGGGCCCTCGGACTCGCCCTCGGCTCCATCTGCAGTCACGCCCCCCCGCGCGCGCGCGGGCAACGGCGAGACCGGCTGGGCCGGCGAGGAGAAGAGCGCCGACCACGCCTCGGACTACGGCCCGGCTCACGACCCGCCCGCATACGGCGCTCCGAGCTCGAACGACAAACCACCGGAGACGCGCACCATGGATGTGATCCGGGCCCGCGTCGTGGCCAACCGCAAGGCGGCGCGCAAGTGTTATGAGGACGCGCGCAAAGACGCAAAGGACCTGCAGGGCGACGTGGTGATTCACTTCGTGCTCGATCCCGAAGGCAAAGTGAAGCTCGCCGAATTGAATCGAGAGCGGTCGACACTGAACGCACCGGCCGTAGTCGACTGTGTGGTCGGGGTGATCAAGGGTATCGACTTCCCGCGGTCGTCGCGTGCGATGGAGACTAGCGCCAATTACCCGTTCAACTTCACGCCGTGAGCCCCGGCGTCCACTGAGATCGCTTCGAAGAAGGCCGTGGTAACCGCTTTCCCAAGGCGAAGCTTGCTTCCGCCGGCACTGGGCGAGGACCCTTACAGCGCGTTGCTCAGCGGGACACGCGCGATTCACCGCGAGCACCGCGTGCTGCGCGAGAGCTGGCTCGAGGAGCTGGCCCTCGAAAACAAAGACGACGTGCTGTTCGAGCTCGAGGTGCTGCTCAAGGCGACGGCGTGCTTTTCCAACCCCCGCAATCATCCGGGCCCGCCGCGCCGCTCACTGATCGTCACCCAAGACTATCGCTTCGCCCTTCAGACCTATCATGACGGCCTCGAGCGCGCGATCCAGCTCGCCCGACAGCTCCTTGGCTCGGTCGACCGGCGCTTTGTCTTTCACCGTTACTTGGAGACGATGCTGCCCGAGGACAACGCGCGCTCCCGGCTGCTGACGCAAGGGGCTTCGCAGAACACCCCGCAAGAAAGCCTCGTGCTGCTGCGGCATGGGCTCACCTCCAGCAATGAGGTGTTGGAGGGTATGCTGCGCACTCCGCGGGTGTCGTTCCGGCTCTTTCACGCCCTCTTGGCGACGGTGTACCGAGAAATCGACCGCAGCGCGTTCTTCAATCCGCTGAACGCGCTGGAGTTTCGGCCAGAGTTCGATCGCATCAAGTCTGCCCAGGTGTTGGAGTTAATTCGCAGCGTGCCGGGCAGCGAGGCGCACCGGCTGGTGGCGCTCACGTTTCTGTCGCTATTTCGTATGCTTCGTTACCTGACCCTGTTGACGCGCATCGGCGAAGACGTAGAGCGACGACGGCAGCAGGTCGGCAGCACCTATTTGGTACTGAGTGTCCTGCGCTCCGATGCGCGCGCGCTGAGCGACTACCTGCGGCAAAACTCCGGCGCGCTCCTGGCAGAAGGTTTCGAGCGGGACGTGATGAGCTTGGACGCCGCCCAGATCCGCGCCCGGTCCGCCACGCTGCGCGCGGGTGGGCACCGGCTGATCGGGATCCGCAGCGCGTTGCACGGCATCGCCGGGAGCGTACGGCTCGAGATGAGGCGCGCGTTTCAGCACGACTTGCCGGCGTTGGACGCGGGCACGCGCGCCAGTGATTTACGCGCTCAGGTGGACGTGTGCGTAGAAAATCTGCGCCCAGCTCTGCAAAATGCCGTGCTCTTTTTGGGTAAGGCGCTGGGGGCTAGTCTCGAAGACGGCAGCGTGTTCGACGACCGAGCCGCGCGCCGCCAGACCAGCTTCGCGAGC
>CAXSGJ010000074.1:0-16709 GCA_964236865.1 uncultured Polyangiaceae bacterium | reverse complement strand
ACCAGCGAACGGTTGCGGCGCGACGTCTGGATGTTCGCGCAGATCGTGCGCGCGTTCTCCAGCAAAGCTCAGCATTCGCCTTCCGAAGATCGTTGGGCGGCCGTGCACGACTTCCAATACGTACGCGAGTTCCTGGCCTACTTCCGCGCCATGGGCTACCCGCTGCTGCGGTCCACAGACTACCCGCGCTTCGACGCCTTCATGGCGGCGATGTCGGGGCTCGAAGATACGGATCTCGTGGACCCCGCGCGTCTGGAGGCGGCGATCGACGAGTGCATGGCCTTTCACGGCTTTTTGCTCCACCTCTTCGAGGACATCTCGAAGCGCGACGAGCTCGCGGGCATCGCCTTTGACCGAAGGGCGGCCGCGAGCGCGCTCAGGCTGTACCTCGGAGAGTAGCGACTTGGCGCGTGACAGAGCGTCGGGCGCACGCGCTCCTGACTAACAAAACAAAACCGCTCGAGCACGTGACGGGCTCTAGGCTCCCGTCGACGTGCTCGATCTCAAGCCGCGGCCTGAGTGACTTCGCCCGCAACTCGGGCGGAGCGCTTTGGCTCGAGCGCGCTCATTTCTGGGCACGCTCGAGTACCCGCTGGGCCGTTGGCCGTGTCAGGCGCACGCTGCGCTGACGTCGGCTTACCGACCCGCGAAGGCTCACGCCTTCTTGGCGGCCTTCTTGCGCTTCTTGGCGCCTTTTTTGGCGACCTTGCGCTTGGCGACGCGCTTCTTAGCGACTTTCGGCGCCTTTTTGGCAGCGGGTTTCTTGGCGGACTTGGTACGGGTCTTTTTAGCAGCCATGTTCGTTTGCCTCCCAGCATTCGGAGCGCGGGCCGGAATTGGCCCGTTGCGCCGAGGGTATGTTGCAAGACGTATATTGCCACCTATTGTGATGTGTCAACGAAAAAAATTCACTTGCGATCTACGACCGGCGGAAGAACACGGGCTTATGAGGCTGCAGGCGTTGCGGAGAGCGCACTTGTATAGTGCTTTACCAAGTGCCTATAAAGTCGCGTCTGTCGGTCGGCTGGCCTGCGAAAAACCTTTGCAGCTCGGGTACTTGACGCGACGCAGCGCCGCGCCTAGTTGCTTGCAAACCGGGCGCTGATTCGCGCCGCCGTCCTGCGAGACCCAATGAAGTTTTCGAGCCCGCTTCGACCCTTGAGTTCGGTTTTATTTTTGTCGTGCGCCCTCGGCGCATGCGGCTACTCGCAAGAGGAATGGGATCAGAAGATCCGTGAGAACGAGAGCCTGAACAACCAACTGAAGGCTCAAACGGACGCGCACAAGAAGAGTCAGGCCGACTACGAAGAAGCGGTGCAAGAAGTCGACACGCTAAAAAAGCAGCTCGCCGACCGCGGCGCGAACCTCGACAACTTGAACCAGAGCTTGGTCGAGCAGCGTAAGGCTCTCGAAGAGTACGCGCGGCGCACCGAGCAGCTTGACCAGATCCGTAAGCGGTTCGAGGTCCTGCAGACCAAACTTCAAAAGTTGACGCAGCTCGGCTTGAAGGTGGAGGTGCGCAACAACCGCATGCTGATCCAGCTACCGGGCGACGTGCTGTTCGACTCCGGACAAGACCACCTGAAGGCCGAGGGCACCAAGATCTTGATGCAGGTCGCCGACGTGATCGGCAAGGATGCCGACTTGTCGAAGCGGCGCTTTCAGGTGGCGGGTCACACAGATTCCAAACCGCTCGCAGGCGGCGCATTCAAAGACAACTGGGGGCTATCCACGATGCGCGCCCGCAGCGTGCTGCTGCTGCTCACTTCGCCGCCGGACAAGGCGGGCGCCGGTGGTGGGCTGAGCCCCGCCAACTGGAGCGCGGCGGGCTACGCCGATACGGATCCGGTCGCCAGCAACGACACGGACGAAGGCCGCAAGAAAAACCGGCGCGTGGAGCTCGTGGTGCAGCCGGACGTGGAAGAGATGTTGAATCTCAAGAGCCTCGCCAAGTAGCGTCGAGGCGCGTTTCGCCCATCTTCGATGCGCATCGCGGCGATCGACATCGGAACCAACACCGTTCTCTTGCTGGTCGCCGAGCGCGTCGGCGGGGTGCTGGTGCCGATCCTCGACCGCAGCACGGTCACGCGTTTGGGTGAGGGCGTCGATCGCAACCGGCGCCTCTTACCCAATGCGTGCGCACGGACGTTGGCCTGCCTCGCTGATTATGCCCGCACACTGCGCGAGCTCGGTGTGTCCCATTTGGACGCGGTCGGCACGAGCGCGCTGCGCGACGCGGCCGGCGGGGTTGAGCTCATGAGGCGCGCACAATCGCTGCTCGGCATCGTGCCCCGGGTCATCGATGGGCAAGAGGAAGCCCGTCTGACCTTTCGGGGCGCGCTCTCCGGCTTGCATGTCACCGGAAAACTGGCTGTCTTCGACATCGGTGGGGGTAGCACCGAGGTCGTCATCGGCGAAAACGACGCGCGCGGAGCGAGGATCACGTCCGCGATTAGCCTCGATGTCGGCAGCGTTCGCCTGTTCGAGCGACACGTACGTAGTGATCCCCCGAGCGGGAACGACTTGCAGTGCATCGAACGCGACATCGCGCAGGCGCTGTCGCGCGCGCCCGACGCTGAACCCAGCGGATCCTTGATCGGCGTCGCCGGGACCATCACGCAGCTAGCAGCGCTAGAGCTCGAGCGTGAGCCCCACGCGCGCACGGCGGCATGCGACGGAGGCAAGCTCACGCGAAGCGCAGTCGAGTATTGGGCGGATCGCTTAGCGACGCTGAGCCTTGCGGAGCGTCGCGCGCTGCCCGGGATGAACCCCGAACGCGCCGACGTACTGGCCACCGGGAGCGTGATCGCCCGCGCGGTGCTACGCTGGTCGGGAAAAGAGTCGCTCATTGCCACCGACCGCGGCGTTCGCTGGGGCTTGGCGGAAGAGCTCGCCGAAACACTTGCCGATTCATGACTTGGTTTCCGATACCGGCGGAACGCGGTCACAACCAGCGTAAGCCCGGTCGGTTGCGCAAGAAGACGGCCGGCCACTGGAAGCAACGAGCCTTACTCGGATTTCTTGACAGATCGAGTTCTGCAATCTAGAGTGCCGCGCCTGGCGATTCCTAACTTTGGTGAGGAATAGGTAGTCCGGAGTTGGAAACGCTCGCGTTACCCAGCTTCGCGTATACCACGCTGGAATGAAGTTCATGCCCAATCCGTTCAGTCCGCGTCAAACCCCATCCCGCGCGATAACGGAGTGGAGCGTAGCTGCTTAAGAGACACGAGCTTTCTGTTCAATCGGTTGCGTGGTGGCGTGCTCCAAGTGCGAGCGCGCCGCCCGGTAAGTCAGCGTCAAAGGAGACGTTCATGCAGTCCAGCCCGGAAGTTGAGTTCAAGGTCGGCGACAAAGCAGTGTACCCCGCGCAGGGTGTCGCTGAAGTGATCAGCATCGATGAGAAAGACATCGCTGGTACGCGGCAACGTTTCTACGTGCTCCGCATCTTGGACACTGATCGCAAGATTATGGTTCCCGTGTCGAATGCGAATGCCGTGGGCCTCCGTCAGGTCATCAGCGAGCAAGAGATTCGCGAGATCTTCGACATCTTGAAGGAGCGCACGATCGGCTTCGACACTCAGACCTGGAACCGCCGTTACCGCGGCTTCATGGACAAGATCAAGACTGGGTCGATCTACGACGTGGCCGAGGTTTTGCGTGACTTGTACCGGCTCAAGGCCAATAAGCAACTGTCGTTCGGGGAGCGCCGCATGCTCGACACGGCGCGCACGCTGATCGTGAAAGAGATCGCCATCGCTCGTGCCCAGACAGAAGAGAACGTAAGGAACGAAATCGAATCGATCTTTTTCGCGAACTGACGCGGAATCGCTCGATCGAAACGCGCGACCCCTACCGGGGCCGCGCGTTTCGTCATTTCGCCCGTCAGATCCCGCCGTCCACCCGGCGCTGAATCGGCGGCATCAGGGGCAGCTCCAAAACAACTCGCCAACGGCCGTCCTCGCGCACGCACTTCACAGTGCGCGGCGGTATCGCCCCCGACTCCCCGAACACCGTGACTTCTGCCCAATCGCCGTCGGCGCGCGCGCTGAGTTTCTTCGGCCGATACGCGAGCGAAAAATGCGACGGCGCGATCATCTCTTCGGGTGCGATCTCGCGGCCGGCGACCGCGCTGGCGCGCTTGGCTCGTTCAGCCAGATTGCGGCGCGCGTCCGCCCACAATAGCTCATAGGCCAGGCGCGCGGCGTGCGCGTCCCCGTGCACGCGTTGCATGCGGTCCATGAATTCTTGAACCACTCGCTCCGGCGTGGAGTCGTAGGCTTCTGACTCGCAGGCCAGCTGCAGCAGGCATAGCCCCAGTAGGCTCACCCAACGCCGGCACGTTCGCTGTTGGCGCGCCACGGCCCTCGGTTCAGCCGATCGAACGGCTGGTGAGACCCATGGCGCCGTGCACTTCACGAAGCGTGTCTTGGGCAATGCTCCGCGCGCGCTCGGCACCGTCTCGAAGAACCCGCAACACGCGCTTCGGATCCTGGCGGAGCTCGGCGGCTCTCTCGCGAAAGGGAGCGAGCTCGCCGACGATGGCGTCGCGCAGCCGCATCTTGCACTCCCCGCAACCGAGCTCCCCCGTGCGGCACGTTACGTCGATTTGCGCCACCGCCGGCGGCGCAGTGAATGCCTTGTGCATGGTGAAGATGTTGCAGATCTCCGGTCGCCCAGGGTCGCCGAGCTTCACTTTCAGCGGGTCGGTGAACGCGCTTTTGAGCTTCTTTTCGACCACTTTCGGCTCGTCTTCGAGCTCGATCGCGTTGCCACGCGATTTGCTCATCTTCGATTTTCCGTCGATACCCAGGATCCGCGGCGTCGTCGAGAGCAGGGGCTTGGGCTCCGGAAACACGGGACCATAGCGCGCATTGAACTTCCGGCAGATTTCGCGCGCCAACTCCAGATGTTGAACCTGATCGTCTCCGACCGGGACGACGGTGGCCTTGTACAGGAGCACGTCCGCCGCCATCAAGATCGGGTATGTAAAGATGCCCGCGTTCACGTTCTGTTGGTGCTGCTCGCTTTTTTCCTTAAATTGCGTCATGCGGCCCAGGTCCCCCATGGGCGTGACGGACCCGAGGTACCACGAAAGCTCCATGTGCTCGGGCACGTCACTCTGAATGAAGATCGTGCAGCGTGCCGGGTCCAGGCCTGCGGCGATGTAAGCAATGGCCGTCTCGACGATCCGCGACGGCATCTTCTTGACGTCGTACTCGATGGTCACCGCGTGCGCGTCCACCACACAGAACAGCGCTTCGTAGCTGCCCTGGTCGAGCAGTTGGACCCAGCCCCTCAAGGCGCCGGAGTAGTTGCCAACATGCAGTCCGCCGGTCGGCTGCATGCCCGAAAAGATGCGCGGGCGGTCGCTCATGACGGCTTCACGTACCCGGCGGCGCGGGCGACGGCAAGGGCGCGAATTTGGCCCACGTCCGCAGCCCCCAGTTACGATCCGAAAACGATGCGAAGCGAGACGAGCCAGGTGCGACTTTCGTGGCCGGGCAAGCGCGAACCGGCTCGAACCAGCAGCGCGAGCCTACGCTCGGAGAAACCATCCAAACAAGGCTTCGAGCTGATCGCCGGGGACAACCTGTGCGCCCTGCAGGCGCTCGCCTGCCGCGCGCGCCGCTTTGCGTTGGCCTACCTCGATCCGCCGTTTCTCACCGGACGGGAACACGTGCAGGTTGGCCGCGAACGCGACGGCGCGGGCCACTTGGTGCGCACCCTGACTCCGGCCTTCGACGATCGCTGGGACAGTCTCGAGTCTTATTTGACCGCGCTCGGCGACCGCATCGCTGCGGCTCGCGAGTTGCTCACGGACGATGGCTGCCTCGTGCTTCACGTCGACCCCAAGACCAGCCACTACGCCAAGGTTTTGTGCGACGAGATCTTCGGCCCGCGCGCCTTTGCCAGCGAGATCGTCTGGCGGTATCGACGCTGGCCCGCCAAGACCAAGAATTTTCAGCGCGTGCACGACGTTTTGCTGCGCTACCTCAAAAATCCCGACGCCGAGCCGCGCTTTTGCCAGCTGTACGAGCCATTGGCGCCGTCCACGCTCGCAACCTGGGGCGACAAGAAGCAGCGCGCCGTGCTGGGCGCCGACGGGCGCAGACGCTGCTCGAGCAGGACCCTGGTCAAGACGGCCGGCGCCCCCATGGGCGACGTGTGGGAAATCAGCATCGTGGCTCCCGTCGCCCGGGAGCGAACAGGCTACCCCACCCAAAAGCCAGAGGCGCTGCTGCAGCGTTTGCTCGAGGCATGCACCGAGCCCGGAGACGCGATCCTCGACCCTTACCTCGGTAGCGGCACAGCGCTCTCGGTTGCAGCGCGCCTAGGTCGCCTCGGTACCGGCATCGACGCCAACCCGGCGGCGCTCAAGATCGCTCGCCAGCGGCTGGAGGCGCTCGGCCTGGCCCCGGGCCAGGCCACGGTGGACGGGCCGAAGGTCAAGCGCCCGCTCGCGCCACGCTCGAGCAACAAGCTACAGGTCGCCTGAGCGGCCGCCGGTGGCGACGGCGGCAGCGGAGGGCGAAAACCGTTAAGCTCGCTGCGTGACTCTTCGAAGCTCATGCGCGGGGACGGCCGCGGCCTTGATTGCGTTATGCGCGCCCGCGTTATTCGCCGCTGACCAACAGCCCGTGGCTCGCGTGGGCAACCAAACGGTCAGCGCCGAGGCATTGGCACGTCGGATCGCCACGCTACCCGGCTTTCAGCGTGAGGCGCTGGCGGCGGACGAAGGCGCGCTCAAGCGCCGCGTCCTCGAGACCTTGGTCGTTCCGGACTTGCTCTACGCCCAAGAAGCCGACCGCCTCAAGCTCAGCGAGCGGCCTTCGCTGCAGAGCAGGATGCGCGAGTTATTGCGGGGCGCGATGGACCGCGAGCTGCGTCGGGAAAGCAGCGCCCGCACGCCCGTCACGGCCCAAGACGTTCAGGCTTATTTCGACGCCAACAGAGCGCGCTTCGAGACCCCGCGGCGCCTCCGTCTGTGGCGAATTTTGACGGACGATCAGGCTTTAGCTAAAAAAATGATCGCCGACGCTAGGGCCACGGACGGCGTGCAGCGCTGGAGCCAGTACGCGCGCGACAGCTCGCTCGACAAAGCGACCCACCTTCGGAACGGCGACCTAGGCTTCGTGCACGCGGACGGCAACACCGACACTCCCACTTTGCGCGTCGATCCAACGCTGTTTGCCGCGGCCGAAGCGCTCGGCGACGGCGAGCTAGCGGCCGAGCCGGTCAAAGAGGGCGCGCATTGGGCCGTCATCTGGCGGCGGGGCAGCATGAAAGCAATCGAACGCACGGTCGATCAAGAGCAAGGCTCGATTCGGCAAGTGCTCGAGCGGCAGCGCGTCGAGCAGGCGCGCGTGGAGCTACTCGAGCGGTTGCGCGCGAGCTATGTGGCTCAAGTGAACGACGCCGCGCTCGAAAATTTGCGCTTCGATGCGGAGGGGCTACCGTCTCGCGAGCTGCCGGTGCGGCCAGGCCACGCTGCCGCCGCTGGCTCGAGCATCCCCGAGCCCAGCGAACGCGGCACGCGCTGAGCCTCGTATCAAGCCTTGGGCTCCGGTAGCACGTAGCCGAATTGTTTGAGCACACCGCGAAAGGTGCGGTCCTCGTCGCGAGCGCGCTGTTGATAAACCAAAAACTTCTCGGCGGCGCCGCGCGTAGCTGCGTCGGCGGCTCGCTCGTAATTCTCGAGCACCAAGAGCAGGTGCGGGTGCGCTTGCACGACTTCTTTTGGCACGAGGATGTTTTTTGCTGCCTCTAGACGCGCGTTTGCGAGCTCGTGAATCAACTCGGCGAGCTCCTTGTCGTTGACGCGCGCGCGCAGGTAGTCGCCCTCGGTGCTGGCTTGGGCGAGCAGCAGGGCGGCGCTGTTTAAATACGTGCCGGCCCACGCCGAGCGTGCACCGAACAGCCATGCCCCCAACAACCCAACCAACGCCCGACGGCTTGGCCCGCTCATGGCACGTCCAGGGGCTCGTCGAGCAAATCAGGCCGCTCGAGAGCGGCGGTCGCCGCCGCGCGTTCTGCCGCGCGCTTCGAGCGACCGGTGCCCTCCGCTAGTGGGCGTGCGCCTTGAATGACGCCCACACGGAACCAGCGCTGGTGTGCCGGTCCGCCGGCTTCGATCAGCTCGTAGGTGGGGGCGTCTCCGCCGATCGCTTGCAGCCGCTCTTGCAGCTCACTCTTCGGATCGCGCGTGCCGTCGCGCTCCAACGCCTGCAGCTCGTCGCCGACCACGCGCTGACAAGCCATGCGCGCGCCATCCAGACCCACATCCAGATACACGGCAGCGATCAACGCCTCGACCGCATCCGCCAGCACATTGGTGCTTTCGCGGAGGCCAGCCGCGCCCGCCCCGCGCCCCAGACGCAGATCCTGCGCGAGCTCCTCCTTGCGCGCCCAGGCCGACAGCGCCTCGGCGTTGACGAGTTGAGCGCGCATGCGTGTCAGAGCGCCTTCGTCCGCTTCAGGAAACCGCGCGCACAGCAGCTCACTCACGCAGAACCCGAGCACTGAGTCGCCCAAAAATTCGAGCCGCTGGTTGTGGCGCGTGCTGCGCTGCTCATTGGCAAAGCTCGGGTGAGTGAGCGCCTCTTCCAAATGCGGCGCTTCTGCGGGTAGCCCGAGGAGCTCTGCGATACGTTCAGTCATTCGTGCAGCTATTGCCCTTCAGGCTAGCGGATGGCGCGATCGGACGACATATCGCCATTTGACGCGACGCATTAATAATTTTTTGGGGCGTGCGACCGCGGGGATTTGCCATGCGCTAAGCTCTTTGAGTGCTGCGGCTCAACGCCTGCCCCTTCTGCCGCTCGCTTTTTCCGAGCGGAGAAGCAGCGCAATGTCCGGATTGCGGCATCAACCTCGTGGACATGGAGAGCCTACCGGACTCCCTGGACGTCGCGGCGGATGAGCTCGAAGCCGGTGAGATCGTCCTGCCCGAGCAGCGCCGCTTGCCTTGGAACTACTTCGGCCGCGGTCGTGGCGCGCTGCTCGTGATCGCCATATTGGGCATCGCCGCCTTCTTTGCGCCTTGGGTTGAACTGCGCATGCCTGAGCAATCAGTCCGGTCGGGGTTCGATCTGGCACGCGGTCGCGCTGGGTGGCTATGGGGCGGCGCTGCTGCGTGGTTAGTGCTTATGCCTTTGGTGTGGACGCGGCGAACGGTCGAGCGCTTGCGCGGGGTGCGGTTTGTGAGTGCGCTGTTTGCGGCGACGACGTCGATCGAGGTCTGCATGCTGCTCACCATCCCGCCGCGCGCGCAGCACCACATGCCGCTCGAGTTTGCCTGGCGCTGGGGGCTTTTTGCGAGTCTAGCGCTGAGCGTGCTGGGCGTGCTGGGCGCGCTTCGTCTGGGGGGGAAGCTCGCCAATTTACCGCGCATTGTCACCGATATCGCGAGTCCGGATCCGACCGAGACGAGCTCCGGCGAAACCCTACACTGAGCTTCTGGGTTCGCCGTGACGAGAGCGCCGTGCTACCCCAAACGGGATGGTCAAGCGCTCCAGCGCCGACGTTCGGCCTTCAGAGCGTCCGCCGCGCGACGACTCCCTGTTCGACTTCGTCGAAGTGCCGGCGACGGTCGTGTGCGCCACCTGCGGAGATCCGGGCTGCGCTGGCTGCGCCCTGGACGAGCGCACGCATGCCTCCGGCGTCGTGGCGATCATTCCCTGGGAGCGGCCCGGCCTCGGTTTCTTTCGCCGGCTTTGGCAAACATCGACCTTGGCTACGGTTCACGCGCGAACCTTTTTCGGCGCGCTCCCGGACGGGGACGTTTCGCCCGCCCTCGCGTTCGCCCTCGTCTGCGAAACCTTCGCGGTGACCGGCCTGGGAATCGCCAGCGCGCTGTTGGCGCTCATTTTTCTGCCGAGCTTGCCGCACTCGATGCTGGAGGACCCCGAGCTCCGCCGGCTGGTCGTGCGCGGTACCGTCTCGGGCATCAGCGTGCTGATGTTTGCCATGGTCAGCGTGCACGCCGCTCATGGCATCGCCCTCGACATCGCAGCGCGCCGTTACGGCAGCCGGTGCGCGGGCCGCGGGCTGCGCTTCGGGCTGTATGCTTGCGGCTGGGACTTGATCACGCTGCCCTTTGGGCTGTTGACGACGGCGTTGGTGGAAGGCTTGGGCGCCGCCCGACGAGCGGCGCCCCTCGGCTTGACCGCCCCATTGCAAGCCGCTGAAGCGTACCTCACCGGCCTCCACGGCCTAGCGCCGGAGACCGCGCGCCTTGCCGCGCGCAGGGCCGCCTATTTCACCGCCGTACCGCTGCTTACCGTGCTGTCCGCGGGCGCCCTCCTGGTGTCGCTCGCGCTCCGCTGAGGGTCAGGCCACTCACCAGGTCGCGCCAAGCTCGAACGCCAGGGTCCATTGCCGCGCCTCGCCTTCGAGATCGGTCTTGTTCGAGCCGGAATTGGCGTCCGACGGATTCAACAGATCGGTCAAGAATTGCGCGCCGACCGTCAGCATTTCGTACCGATAGTTGAGCCCGAAGATCAACCGTTGCCGATGCACGCGCACGGGACTGAAGACCACGTCGTTGTCGAAATCCCGGTCCGACCCGCCGCTGCAGACGGGCTGCCCGTCGTAGACGTCGTGCACCTGGCCGGCGGCGTCCGTGAACCTCTTCTTCGGGTCGGCGTTACCCGGTACGTTCTGACTGGAGTCGCCGCACGCGCCAATCGCGCTCGTGCCTGGCGTCAGATCGATCTGGCCAGAATCAGCGAAAATCCACACGTATTGATAGCCGAGCCAAGGCGTAAGCACGGAGGAGTCTCGGATCGTGAACGCTTTGGAAATGTGTGTGTCGATGCCCACCGTCGTGAGCTGAAGTTCTGGAGTGCCGGTGACGGTGCGTACGCCGGCGCCGACCGAAATATCTGGCAGATCGCCCAAGAGCCCATTCCTGAACCCTTCGAGCACGGCCAGCCGCACGTCGCCCCCGCCATTGATCAAGCTCGTCCGCGGTAAAAAGCCGACCACGCCACTGACTTCCAAACCAAAGCCGAAGCCTTTACGCAGCTTCAGCGAGTATTGTTGAAGCACGGACGCCGCAGGCTCCGGCGCCCCTTGCGTGCCGCGCCTCCAATACTCCGCGTCGCCGCTGATGCTGGTAAAGGTCGCCTCCAGCGCGAGGTTGAAGCCGCCGAGGCCGGTGGTGCGCGCTGAGTGCATCGCGCTCGGGGCCAGCGCAAAGCCCAGCTGATTGGCCAAGCGCTTGAACGCCACTTGGTCGGGTTGACAGCGCGTGATCGCGCTCGCCGGTTGGAATCGCCCCGCGCCGTCTAGGCTGAGGCAGCTGCTCGCGTTCGAAACCAGGCGCTCGAGCGCCAGATCCATGGGATCCGCACGCGCCGTAAGCGCCGCGGAGAACAGCCACGACCCGACGGCGATGCCAGCTAAGCGAGCGCTCATGATCAACGGTCGAAGCCGCTCGGCGAAGCTAACGGTCATGCGGGATTTGCGTCAAGGAGAGGGGCCGGCGCGACAGTCCCCTGAACCGGGCGCTAGACTCGCGCCACTTTGCCCGACGCACTGCCCAACGCCGAATTTTACCTACGCACGCGCGCCGTGCCGCGCCCTTTTCACATCGTGCTGGTGGAGCCCGAAATCCCGCCCAACACCGGCAATGTCGCGCGGCTCTGCGCCGCCACCTTGTGTCCACTGCACCTGGTCGGCAAGCTTGGCTTTCGAATCGACGAGCACGCGGTGCGCCGCGCGGGCCTGGATTATTGGCACTTGGTCGAGGTCATTCAACACGAGACACTGCTCGAAGCAGAAGCACGCGTGGCTTCGTTCAACCCACAGCGAGCGCCGAGCACGTGGCTTTTCAGCGGACACGCGCGGCGCAGTTATCTAGACGTGAAATTCGAGCTCGGCGACGCCTTGGTCTTCGGCAAAGAGAGCGTCGGATTGCCGCCGACCTTGTTGGAGGAGCGGTCCGATCAGGTGATTGGCATCCCCATGCCGGGGCACGTGCGCTCACACAACCTCGCCAATTCGTGCTCGATCGCCGTGTACGAGGCGCTCCGCCAAAACGGCGCCTTGGCTTTGGCGTAAGCCCGCTCAATGCACGCTCAGAGTCGGCTCCGCCTGGCGAAAGTCCGCGTGCACACTGTGATGGCCGCCCGCTACGACGGTCACCTGAGCCCTGAGCGGCGTTCCGAACGTGGCGTTGCGGAATAGCACCTGATAGCCGCCCGCCGGTAGCTCGAGCCCGAACAGCGGCGTTTGGCCGACTTGGTGCAGATGAGCGCCGTCGATCTCGACGTTCGCCTGCGGATCCGCGGTTATTCTCAGCGTACCGACCGATTGCTCCGCGCTCGCTTCGGTCGCCATGCCGCGTACGCGAGCGCCAGGGTCGAGTTTTGGGGCTGGCGACGGGGCGCGACGCAAGGCGTGAGGCAACGGCCCGAATGGCTCTTGGGCGCGGCTCAGGTGGGGTGACGGCGGCGCTAGCCCTGCGCTCGGCGCGGGGGGCGCCAGCGAAGGCGCCCCCCGCCTACGAACTTCGAAGGGGCGCGGGCCGAAGGCGAACGCGGCCGCGACGAACGCGGTCGCACATGCCCCGAGCAGCGCCCAGCCGGCGTTTCCGCTCGAGGCTCGGTTCCGCTGACTCGATGAGGGTCCCGACGGGTCGCGCCCGCCATCGCCGTCATCGTGGAGCTTTGTCTGCTGCACGAGGCGCCGCGAGCGCGGCGTCGCCGGCGGGGTCTCGAGCGAAGCCGCTGGAGCGCTGGATAATTTGCGGGTAAAGAGCTCCAAATCCTCACGAGCCGCGAAGGTCCGCGTCACGGGTGAGCTAGCCGAACCCGGCGCCTGACTCGGCGCGGGCTCGGCGCCCAAGGGCTTGGTGTGCGGTCCGAGTCGCTCACTCGACTCGCCCGGTAACCATGGATTGGACGAGCGCGACCGCGCGCGCGCGCGGCGCACGCGCGCGCCGAGCCGCCGCGCAATATCTCCGCTGTCCTCGCTCTTCAGGAACTCGCGTAGCGGACGCGCTAATTGTTCTGCCGCCGCCGGCCGATCGCGCGCGTCCAGGGCTACACTGCGCTCGATCAGCGCGCTGATCGGCAAAAGCTCAGGCTGAGTGCGCTCGACCGGGGCGGGCGCCACGAATAACGCGTGCTCGCTTTCCTTGGCGGTGGCCCGTCGAAACGGCGGATAACCCGTCCACGCCTCGATCAGGAGCACACCGACCGCAAACACGTCCGTGGCGGGGCTGAGCTCGGCTCCGTTCAGCTGCTCGGGCGGCATGTGCCCGGGAGAGCCGAACACCTCGGTGCGAGCCGGATCCTCGGCGCGTGTGACTGGCGCTGCGATGCCGAAGTCGATCAGGCGCACCGCGCCTTCATCGTCGATGAGTACGTTGCGCGGTGTCACGTCACGATGCACGATTCGCGCTCGCCGATGCGCGTAGTCGAGGGCACGGCAGATCTCCGCGCCCACATACGCGCCTTCTGCCGGCCCGAGCGGCCCGGTCTCCGCCAGCACCTCCGACAGAGTGAGCCCTTCACAGAGCTCCATCGCGATGTAATAGACGCCCTGCTCGACTCCTAGCTCGTAAACCGGCACGATGTTCGGGTGGTTGAGCTCGACGGCGGTCTTGGCCTCCTCCACGAAACGGGTCACGAACGCCTCGTCCGAAGCGAGCTCAGTGCGGATCTGCTTCACTACCAATCGCTTCTCGAAGCCGACGGCACCGCGTAAAGTGGCGAGGTACACGCGCGCCATGCCCCCCGCAGCGATCTCGCGCTCGAGCACGTATTTGCCGAAAATCTGCGGAAACATCCCTGCGCGCCATGTTAGCGCCACGGCGCTCTGCTGCCTGCTTTTCAGTTGCGCCGCGCCGGCCAGCCACAAGCTGAGCCTGGCCATGGTCTCTCATCAATTGCCCGAGTGCCCAGTTACCGGACAAGCGCGCTTGGATCTCGCGGCGTTGGGTGAATTCCCGACCAGTAATCGCACGAGCGAGTCGCTCTCACTCCAGAGCGCGGGAGCGGAGCTCGGCATTCCGGCGGCCACATTGGCCGTCGAGGCCACGGCAGAGCTGCCAGATTCGGAGCGACGATTCATTGCCTATAGCGAGCGGCACGCCGACCATCTCGACTTCTTACTTTGGCCGGAGGGCAGCGCTTGTCCGTTATTTCAGCGCTCCGCCGGTGATTCCTATCCGGGCAGGCTGGGTGGCGAAGGCATTGGCTACGCGCGAAATAGCGGACTCATCATGGTCGCCGGCAGCAACGACGCGACGAGCGCAGCCATCGTCGGTGCGCTGACGTTCGACACGCGCACTGGCGAAAGCCATGTCGTGGACCCCCGGCTGCGCGCCGTGCTGCGCGAGCCGCGAGCCTTTGCGAGCGTGAGCGATTTCGGCGACCGAATCCTGGTCGCAGGCGGCGAAAATCCGATCCATGATGCATCGCTCGAAGCGAGCGTGCTGCGCGGCACCGCCGAGCTCTACGATCCAGCTACACGCAGCTTCGAGATTGACTTGCTCGCGCTCGCGGTCCCGCGCGCTCGCCACGCCGCGTTGACCCTGGATAGCGGGGAGGTTGCATTGTTCGGGGGCCGTGCGGAGGATTCCGAGGCTTCGAGCTTCGTCGAAGTCCTGTCGCCCAGCACGCGTGTTTCGAAGCTCGTGGGAAATTTGAGCGTGGGCCGGCGCGATCCCCAGGCCATTCAGTTGGGGGACGGCCGGATCCTGGTGGCGGGCGGACTCGATGCGGCCAGCCGTCCGCTCGGCGACTTGGAGTGGCGCGACGCCGACGCTGGGCAACTGCGGGCCGCAGAAGGCGTTAGTACCAGCCTGCCGCCGCGCTTCAATCGCGCGTTCATCGCGCTCTCGGGGGGCGCGGCGCTGGCCGTCGGCGGCTGCGAGGACCGCCGTGCCATGGTCGACGAGGACTGCTCGATCTGGTGCGCGCGCGGCTGTCCGCCGACTCCGAGCGCAGCGACGAAACAACGCTACGACGCATTTTGGTTGGCGCCCGACGGCAGCGTTTCTGCTCTCGATTTTCCGTTCAGCGCGGCGCGACCCAGCTTGCTCCCTGGCAACGACGGACGGCCCTATCTCGTCACGGCGGGAGTCGATGCATCGGGGCAGCCCCAGACAGGCGGCTATGCCGTATACCGATTCGACCCATGGAAGCGGGTCTTCCTGATCTCGGATTTGGACCTCGGCTCGTCGATGTCGGAAGCGGCGCGGTTCGTGGCCACGGGGCCAGACGCGTTCGCCTGGTTCGGCGACGCGAGAGCCGAGCCGGCGTTGAGCGGCGTCCGGAATGGGACTCGCTCGGCGTATGCGAACGATATCGCGCTCGTGAGCCAGCGGGACGCCGACGACGCCACGCGCCCCGCCCACCTAGTGCCTGACTTCCTGCCGTCTGACCGAACCGTACAGTACGACAGCGCCCGGGCGGCCCTGCGATTCGCGCGGCTGAAGCCCCACGCCGCGACCCCCTGCGTCTGGATCAGCGACGCGGACTACGCGAGCTTCGCCGCGACGATCGACTTTTCGTCGGACGCAGCGCCAACGCTCGCGCTCGGCGCTGAACGGATCACTGATCTCGACACTTCGAAGCGCGGCAGCTGCGCGCTGCCCGCCCAGGGCAGCGGCCCCGGGAGCGTCCACATCGTACGGAGAGAGGGCCACGTGCTGCTGACGATTTCTGGAGCCGAGAGCCGCTGCGAGCTCGGCGCGGGCCGCCTGCCGCTCGGGGTCTGCGGCAGCGCATTAGGCCAGGTAGAAGTCACGCGAATCGTGGTCACGCGCGGCGGCTGAGCACGTCAGCGTTTGAACCACTTCCCAAAGCGCCCGCTCTCATTCGGCTTGGCAGCGACCGGCGGCGTGCTCGAAGTAGCGGCCATCTGGCCACTCGGTCGGTCACTCGGGCTCTTGTAACCGGTCCGCTTTTGCTCCGCTTTGCGCATCTCGTACAGCCGAATCTCGCGTTGCGCGTCGACGTGACGCGGATCATTTTCGACCACGAACCGAAAATCCCCGACCGCCTTGCCCGTTTTGCCAAGGCGCTTGAGGATCGAGCCCCGGTACCAGCGGATGCGCGTGTTGTTCGGCTCGAGGCGCAGCGCTTTCTCGATGCTTGCCAAAATGTCTTCGAGATTTGCGTTCGTTTGGCCGGACTCCACCCATGCCAAAAGTGCGATGTAGTCCGCCTGGCTAGGATCCAGCTCCACAGCGCGGCGTGCTTCGTCCAGTGCGGCGCGGTGGTTGTTCCGCCGCATCAGGACCTCAGCCTTTTGGTACGCCGTAGCCGCGCGGATCACGCGTTGAACCTGCTCTTGCTCTTCCGCGCTGCCCGCGCCGTTTTTCCTGAGCTCGTCGTACTCTTTGCGCCGCACGGAATCGGCCAGGATCTGATGCGCCTCGCTCATCCGCGCGAAGACCTTGGTCGCCAAGTCGCGCACATCCGCCAAGTCCGGACCAAGCCGGTCGGGGTGCCATTTCTTCGCGAGCTGGAAAAAGCAGGCTTGAATCACCGAGGGCATCGCGTCGGGCGCGACGCCGAGCAACTCGTAATAGTCGGCGCCTCCGTTGGCCGCCCGCTGGCGGATCTCGGCTTTGAAGGCCGCCAGCTCGGGGGCCTCGGGCGGCGCGGCGTCCGCCGGTGCCGATCGAGGGCCGGCGTGCGCCGAGATCGGAGCGGCCGGGCTATGGGAGCGCGCGGCCGGGCTGTGGGAGCGCG
>CAXSGJ010000073.1:2376-24138 GCA_964236865.1 uncultured Polyangiaceae bacterium | reverse complement strand
GGCGCCCCGGTAGCTTTGCGAGCGAGCTCACCTTCTCCGGCAAATGGGCCCAAAATCGCCGTATCTTTCGCATGGACGCGGATGGTAACGCGCTGCTCGCACTGACCGACTCTTCGGACACCGCGATCGCCCCAAACTTCGGGCTGCCCGGTCACATCCTGTACTCGGTGAGTCACGAGTATTCCCCGTTCGCGGTGATGGAGCATTTCGGCACAACGAGCAAACCGGTCCGTTTGCCCTTCACGACCTCGGTTTACAGCTTGGCCTTCAACAAAGAGCGCACGAAGCTGGCGGTGGCGGTGAGTGAAAACTCGCGCAGCGTCATTTACGTTGGCAACGCCGACGGGAGCGACATGAAGAAGGTGTCGACGAGCGAGCTTGCGACGCGCCCGGCCTGGAGTCCTTCTGGAAAGCTCGCGTGGGTCGGCGGCGATCCGAGCCAAGGTTCGCAGCGGATCTGGGTCGACGGCAAGCCGGTCTCGCCCGCTGGCTTCACCGCCGCCTCACCAACCTTCTGCGACACCGAGGACGGCGTGAAGCTCGTGTACTCCGTAGCGACCGGCAACAATCACCAAGACCTGATCATCGCCGCTGAAAAAGGCCAAAATATGGCCCGCTTGACCCAGAATCAAGGCTCCAACAGCTACCCCGCCTGCAGCCCCGACGGGCGCCTCGTGGCGTTCTTTTCCACGCGCCAAAAGACGCCGGGCATCTGGCTCATGTCCCTCAAGAGCTGGAAAGCGCAGCAGGTGTCTACCCAGGAGGGTGAGAGCCTCAATTGGGCCGCGCTGCCGGCCGCCGTCGGCGCGCCCTGAGCTCAAACGAACAAGCTGCTCAGCGCCATCGGGATCTGCGCGTCCCCCGAGATGCGCAACTTGCCGCTCATCAGGAGCTCGAGCGGGTTGGTGGTGCCGGTCTGGAGCCCCCAGAACGCGTCGGCCTCGCACGACACCTCACACTCCGGGTTCGCCATGTTCGGCTCGCGCCCGCCGGGCGTCACGTACACGCGGTGAGTGCTTGCGCCATCGAGGACCGCGAAGGCGACAGAGCCGAGCACGGCTCGGATCATCGCCACGCGTTCTGCGTCCAGCGTGAGCGCCTTGAATGCGATCATCTGCCGCTCGAGTGATAGGTCGAGCGAAGCCATGCGCTCCGTACCCTGGACGACGATCGGCACGAAGCTCTCGGCGGGGACGCTGACCCGCACGACCGCGTCCGCCGCCAGGCCTTCCTCCAGGAGCAGTTGCCCACCGCGTAAGCGGAACGCCCACTCGCCGACCCCAGGTACCGCAAAGACGATGCTGCCGAACGAGGAGACGCCCTCGAAGCCAGTCAAGGCGGCGAACCGTGCGGGGATGTACTGCGTAAAGAACGAGGCCGGAGACGAGGGCACGGGGTTCATGGCGGTCGGATTGCTCATCGCTTGAGTAGCTCGCTGATGGCGTGCGTCTCGCGCGCGCCCAATGCGCCGAATTGGACCCCGAAGCCATCGGGCTTCGCCCAACGAACGATGGCCGGCAAGCGCAGCTCGGCTTTGGCCCCGGGAAAGCGGCCGACGATGGTAATCTCCGCGCCGAAGGGCAAAATCTCCAGGGCCTCGATGAACATGCCGCCGATGCTGATGTCCCGTGCCATCCCCAAGAGCGGCACGCCCCCGCGCCGCTCACACGACACCGCGGTGTCGACGGTGACTCGAGGATGTATTCGCTTGTCTTGCACGACGGGCTCCACGGGCGGGAGACATGCCAAACGCTCCTGAAGACGCCCAGAGCACACAGTTGAAACGGGAGCCGGAGCTTGTCAAGACGCTCACCTCGGGCGCGCGCGGGCCTGCGCCGCGTCGCGACTTTCGGCGTCATTTGCAGGGCTATGAGCTCGGCCTGCTGACGGTGGCGATAGTCCTCACGTTCACGCTCTTGGCGGTGCCGCGTGCGAGCGTGCCCGAGACATTGCCGCTCCCGCACGTCGATCGCGCCGAGGCGCGCCGGAACGACGCGCGCGAAGACGATCTCGCTGCCAGCGCAGAACGCGAGCCGTTACCGTTCGAGGTGCGCGCGGTGGGGGAGGCAATTCGGAAGTTTGGGTCTACACGAGCACAAGGCTTCGATGCTGAGCCGGAACGGCGCGAGATCTTGGAGCGCGTGGCCGCGGTGGCGGCTCAGGGCAAACTGCCCTTGTTGCTACGTCTACGCGCTGTGCAAACGCGCTTTTTTTTGGCCGCGCTCAAGCAATTCGAAGCGACGGGCAAGCCAAACGCCGAGCTCAGCGAGCTGGGCGGAGATTTCTTGACCCGAGCCCGGGAAAGCGGCTGGCTGTCCAGCGCAAACCGCAGCTTGGCCGATAGCAGCACGCTGCGCGTGTTGTATCAGTTGCGCTGGGCGGAGCTGATCGACAAGCGCCGGCTGTTCCCCTTTTCACCATCGCTGAATGATTGGCGTATTTATTATCGCTTTCAGATCCTGCACCCCGAACGTCTGCCGATCGGACTCGGCCCCGGCCTGGATGATGAGGCGCGTTTGAAGTGGGTTACCGCGCTCGCTCACAAGGATCCGGACTATCCCGAGGCCTTCGCCAAGGGTTATCTGTATTTTCGCTTAGGTCGGCTAGAAGCGGCCGCTTCATCGTACCGCGCGCAGCTGGGCAAAAGCGACTCAGGGCCCTATGCGCTCCTCGCACGAAACTATCTGATCTACACCCTGCAAGGCGCCGGTCCGGAGTAAGAATGCGCGCCCCATGCCAGCGCTGGACGTGAGCTCAGAAGGCAGCGCCTTACTGCCACGGCTACCGGAAGACCGCCGGGTCATCGGCAGCGTCGAGGCCGCGCGCCAAGTGCTCGCGAGCGGCTCCGGAGCATTCGTCGGTGTCGAGGGCGCGGGCGCAGCGCTGGTGAGTCACGCGTTGGCGGCGTTGGCGTCCGGCTCCCGGCAAGTGGTGCACTTGGTCGATAGTGGAGAGACCGCGCTGCGCGCCGCGGGTGACTTGGCCGCCCTGGTTGGGGGTCTGCCCCTTCCTCGCCTGCCACGTGCGCTGCTCGCGGCACCGCTCGTCTTGTCGCCTTCGGACTCGACGCCCTATGCAGAGGTGCACAGCGATCGCCGAGCGAGCATGTTGCGCAGCGCCGCCCTGCACGAGCTCGTATCAAACCCCGAGCGTTCGCCGATCGTCGTCACGGCGGGCGCGCTGCTGCGGCGCGTCCCGCCGCGCCACGCGCTACGCAAGGCAACGGTCGATCTGCGAGTAGAGCAGGTGCTGGACCTAGTCGCGCTCTCGCAGAAGCTGACCGCATCCGGCTACCTGCGCGCCCCCGTGGTCGAGGATCCGGGGAGCTACGCATTACGCGGCGGAATCCTCGATCTGTGGCCGGGGCAACTAAGCGCTCCGGTACGCGTGGAGATGTTCGGCGACACGATCGCGTCGCTGCGCCGTTTCGATCCCGAAGACCAGCGCACGCTCGACGCCATCCAGCGCGTGGTCGCGCCGCCCGCCCGCGAAGCAATCTCGACCGACGAAAGCGAAGCGCGCGCGCGCGCTGAGCTCCGTCGCTTGTGCGACGCGGTGGATTATCCTTCTACAAAAACGCGCGCGCTGATCGACGACGTAGCGACGGGGCGCGCGTTCTTCGGCAGTGACGGCTATTTGCCCGCGTTCTACCCGCTGGAAACCCTGTTCGACTATTTAGCGCCGGACGCGATGTTCGTGATCGAAGATCCGAGCGCCGTGGTGCGCGCTCTGCGGGTCGAGCTCGAGCGCGGGTTAGCCGGCGAGGCCGCGCGCCGCGGCAGCCCGCACTTCCCAGTGAGCGCCTTGTACCTGGACCAAGCCGAGCTCGAACGAGGCTTGTTGGGGCGATCTTTGGTCGCTTTGCATCGCACGTCGGTCGCGGGACCCAGCAACTCCAGCGTGCTCGAAAGTTTGGAGTCCGCCGCGGTGGATGCGCCGAGCTTGGCTTGCTCGGATCTCTCGGATTTAGCGCGCTCGATCAAGAATGCACGCAACGCACAGGGTAAGCAGGGCGCCCTCGAGCCACTCGTGGAGCGCCTCCGCGCTTACGAAGAAGCCGGGCTCGAAGTCGTGATCTGCGCGCGCACGGAAACTCAAGCCGAGCGTCTGGCGGCCCTGCTATCGCACCGCGGCGTGACGGTCAGCGTCTTCAAAAGGGATCGGGACCCGACGCCCGGCGAGCGAGCTCACATCGTCACGGCGCCCCTCAGCCGGGGTGTGCTGGCGCGTGCCGACGGCTTCGTGCTGCTCACGGAAGAAGAGATTTTTGGTCCGCGCGCGCACCGCCCGGCGGAGAAAAAGCGCTCGGCGCGAGCTCTGCTGCAGGATCTGCGGGCATTGGCCGTGGGCGACTTCGTGGTGCACGTGGACCACGGGGTGGGCAGATACCTGGGCCTCGAACGGCGCGCGATCGGCTCGGTACACGTGGACTTGCTCGCAGTCGAGTATGCCGGCGGCGACAAGCTCTATCTCCCCGTCTACCGGCTCAATCAAATCGAGAAGTTCGCCGGCGGCGACACCGCGCCCCGCCTGGATCGCCTGGGCGGCCAGACCTTCGGCAAAACCAAGGCCCGCGTCGAGCGGCGCGTACGGCAAATGGCCGACGAGCTGCTCAAGCTCTACGCCGAACGGGCCGCACTCAAGAAAGACCCGCTACGCGCGCCGGACGACGAGTACAAGGCGTTCGAGGCAAGCTTTCCGTTCGAAGAAACGCGCGATCAAGCCGCGGCCATCTTCGAGGTCTTGAAAGACATCCAAAGCGACCGGGTGATGGATCGCCTGGTCTGCGGAGACGTCGGCTTCGGTAAGACCGAAGTCGCGTTGCGCGCGGCTTTTTTCAACGCCATGGGCGGTCGCCAAGTCGCGCTTTTGTGCCCGACCACCGTGCTCGCGCAACAGCACTTCAACACCTTCTCGGCGCGGTTTTCCGGCTACCCGTTGAGCGTCCGCGCGCTCAGCCGCTTCGAGTCCAAGACCGAACACCAAAATACCCTGAAGGGCCTGAAAGAGGGCAGCGTGGACGTGGTCATCGGCACGCACCGGCTGCTCTCCAAGGACGTTCACTTCAAACGCCTGGGCCTGCTCGTGGTCGACGAAGAGCAGCGCTTCGGCGTGACGCACAAGGAACGCATCAAGCAGATGCGCATGTCGGTGGACGTGCTCACCTTGAGCGCCACGCCCATCCCGCGCACGTTGCAGCTTGCGGTCGGCGGTCTCCGCGACATGTCGATCATCACCACTGCGCCGGTCGATCGGCGCGCCATCCGCACCGTGGTATCCCAATACGATCCGGGGCTGATCAAAGAGGCCATCGAACGCGAACTCGGCCGTGGCGGTCAAGTGTTCTACGTCTATAACCGCGTCGACGGCATCTACGAGCGCGCGCAGCGCATCAAGGAGCTCTTACCGAGCGCGCGGGTGGCGGTGGGTCATGGCCAAATGGGCGAGACCGCCCTCGAACAGACCATGCTCGATTTCGTGCAAGGGGAGTACGACGTCTTGGTGGCCACCGCGATCATCGAAAGTGGGCTCGACATTCCGCGCGCCAATACCATCATCGTCGATCGCGCCGATCTATTCGGGCTGGCCCAGCTTTATCAACTGCGGGGGCGGGTTGGGCGCGCCAATGAGCGCGCTTACGCCTATTTGCTCGTGCCGCCCGCGAGTCAACTGAGTGACGAAGCGCGGGCGCGCATCGAAGCGCTCGAGCGTTACACCGAGCTCGGCTCTGGCTTTCATATCGCCACGTTGGACATGGAGCTGCGAGGCGGCGGCGATCTGCTGGGCGCGGACCAGAGCGGCTTTGTGGAGAGCGTCGGCTTCGACCTGTTCTGTAAGATGCTCGAGGACGCCACGCACGAGCTGCGCGGCGAACCGGTGCGTCATGAGGTCGATCCCGACTTGAGCTTCGATGTCGAGGCGCTCTTGCCCGATGACTACATCGATGAAGTGGGCGTGCGCCTGACCTTGTATAAGCGCTTGTCGAGCGCGGGTGACGAGGCCGAAGTCAACGATTTGGCGCGTGAAATGGAGGATCGCTTCGGTCCGCCGCCCCTCGCCGCGCGCCGCTTGATCGAGCTGATGCGTCTGAAGACCGAGCTTCGTCGGCTGCGCGCGGTGGGCTGTGAGGCCAGCGCCAAGTCAGCCACTTTGCATCTCCTAGAAGACACGCCGCTCGATCCCCGAAAGATCAGCGCTCTCGTCGGCGGTAAGAAATCCTTGTACCAATTGAGGCCCGATGGCCGCCTGACGCGCCGAGCCAGCGAAGCAGAGGCGATCAGCGACGGCCTGACGCTTGCCGATCGTATGCTCAGCGAACTCGCCAAGTGTTTGAAAGACGCGCCCGCCTGAGCGCAGGCCGCTAGGCGCGGCCCAGACGGCGCATGGTGTACTTGGCGGCGCGCACCACCACCGCCCGCGGCAAGAGCTTGGAGAGCGTGGCCTGCATGGCGTTGACCTTGCCGGGCACGTACACGACTCGCCCCGCCGCGTACGCCTCGAGCGTGCTCTGTACGACGTCGTTTGGCTCTAGCTTCGCGACCTTCAGCACACTGTTCTCCGGTATGCCGGCGGCCGCTTGAAAACCCGTCGGAACGGGCCCAGGGCAGCAGGCCAGAACGCGCACGTCGCTACCCTGAAGCTCGGATGACAGCGCGGCCGAAAAACTAACGATGAACGCCTTGCTGGCGCCGTACGTGGCCATATAAGGCGTCGGCTGATAGGCCGCAGTGGACCCGACGTTGATGATGCCGCCGCGGTTGCGACGCAGCATACCCGGCAAAAAGTGGCCGGCCAGGCACACCGCCGATTCGACATTGACGCGGACCATGTCGGTCTGGCGCGCGGCATTGCTCTCGGCGAAAGTGCCGGCAGAACCGAACCCCGCATTGTTGATCAGGTGGTCGATGGTGACCCCCAAGTCGTCCACGATCAGTGCGAGTTGCTCTGCCCCGCCGGGCTGGGCGAGATCCGCCGTGACCACGCGCGTCGCTACGCCGTTGATGCGCGCCAAGTCGGACGCCAAGGTCTCGAGCTTTTCCCGCGAGCGGCCCGTCAACACGAGGTTACAGCCGCGGTGCGCAAGCTGCCGCGCGAATTCCTCTCCCAAGCCTGACGAAGCACCCGTGACTAAGGCGAAGGTGCCCGAAAAAACGTCGCTCTCCATGTCTTCCTCAAGCGGGGCGCGAGCCGCGAAACCGCAAATAATGATCAGCTAACACAATCGCCACCATGGCCTCGCCGATTGGCACGAAGCGCGGCAGAAGGCACGGATCGTGACGCCCCTTCGTGCGAATGGTCGCTTCTTCGCCCGCGCTCGTCACGGTGCGTTGCTCGCGGGACAGGCTGCTGGTCGGCTTGATCGCGGCGCGCAGCACGATGGGCATGGCGGAGGAAATGCCCCCCAGCATGCCGCCGTGGCGGTTACTGCGAGTGAGGATGCGGCGTACGCCGGTATCGCTTTCTTCTGCGAAAAATTCGTCGTTGTGCTCGCTGCCGCGCTGCGTGGCACACGCGAAGCCCACCCCGTATTCGACGCCGAGCACCGCCGGTAGGCTGAACAGGGCCTTGGCGAGGTCGGCCTTTAGTTTGTCGAACACCGGCTCACCGAGACCGGCCGGCACGTTGCTGGCTACGATTTCGCTGACGCCTCCGATCGAATCCTGGTCTTTGCGAACGCGCTCGATCAGCTCGATCATCTCCTGCGCGCGCGGCACGTCGGGACAACGCACGATATTGGGCGTGCCATCGGGGAACGCCTCGACCTCCGCCAGCGTCACCCGCTCGGGTTCGTCTACCCGGGCGACGATCGGCCCGACCTGCTTCACGTAGCCCACGACCTTTCCGTCGAAGGCTTCGGCGATCAGCTTTTTGGCGACCACGCCTGCCGCCACGCGCGCGACTGTCTCGCGCGCGCTCGAGCGGCCGCCCCCGCGGTAATCCCGAAAGCCGTACTTGGCGTCATAGGTGTAATCCGCGTGACCCGGCCGGTACTTGTCCTTGATCTCGTTGTAGTCCCGGCTGCGCTGGTCCTCATTGCGGACCAAAATGGCTAGGCTCGTGCCGGTGGTTCGGCCTTCGAAGACGCCCGCCAAGATCTCTGGCGCGTCCGCCTCCTGTCGCTGAGTCACCAAGTGGCTCTGCCCGGGCCGGCGGCGGTTCAAATCGAGCAACAGATCGTCCACGGACAAGGCGATGCCCGAGGGGCAGCCATCGATGATCACCACATTGCCCGGCCCGTGTGATTCACCCGCGGTGGTGATCCGGAATGCCTGACCGATGCTGTTCCCTGCCATTCTAAGCGGCAGTGTACCAGTTGCAGCGCTGACGGTGACCGGGCATTTTACCGCGTACCATGACAGCACTCACGGATCTGCGGGATGACGAGCGGCTGTTCTTCGACACCGCGCTCGGCTTTGCGCGCGAGCGCGTGTCGGCAAAAGTTCGAGAAATGGACGAAACGGCCGCGCTCGATCCAGAGCTCGTGCGGCAGCTGTTCGAGCTCGGAGTGATGGGCATCGAGATCCCCACGGAATATGGCGGCGCCGGCAGCAGCTTCTTCAACGCGGTGCTCGCCGTGCAGGCCTTGGCGCAGGTCGATCCGAGCGTCGCGGTGTTGGTCGACGTTCAAAATACTCTGGTCGCCAATACCCTCTTGCGTTGGGGCAACGACGAGCAGAAGGCGCGCTATTGCCCGAAGCTCGCCAGCACCTGGGTCGGCTCCTACGCGCTCAGCGAAGCCAGCTCCGGATCGGACGCATTTGCCCTAAAAACGCGCGCCGAGCCGCGCGGCGACCGCTACGTGCTCAATGGCCGGAAGCTCTGGATCACCAACGCCGCCGAGAGCTCGCTGTTCGTCGTGTTCGCGAGCGTGGATTTGAGCCAGGGCTACAAAGGCATCACCGCGTTCCTCGTGGAACGCGAGTTCCCAGGCTTTTCCGTGGGCAGGAAGGAAGACAAGCTCGGCATTCGCGCCTCCAGCACGTGCGAGCTCTTGCTCGACGACTGCGAAGTGCCGGCGGCAAACGTGCTCGGCGAGGTCGGCCGCGGCTACAAGATTGCCATCGAGTCACTCAACGAAGGGCGGATCGGCATTGGCGCGCAAATGCTGGGGTTGGCCGAAGGCGCGTTCGCCCAAGCCTTGCGCTACATGAACGAGCGGGTGCAATTCGGCAAGGTGATCTCGGAGTTTCAGGGCATGCAGTTTCAATACGCACGGCTGGCCATGGAAATCGAGGCGGCGCGCTTGCTCGTCTATAATGCGGCCCGCCTCAAGGATGCCGGCAAGCCGTTCGTCAAGGAGGCCGCCATGGCCAAGCTGTTTGCCTCCGAGGTCGCGGAGCGCACCGCCTCCTTATGCGTCGAGTTCTTCGGCGGCCTGGGCTTCACCCGGGAGTGTCCAGCGGAGAAATTTTATCGCGACGCCAAGATCGGCAAAATTTACGAGGGGACGAGTAACATGCAGCTGTCGACCATCGCCAAGCTGTTGGTCTAGCAAGAGCCGGCGGTGCCCGGCGGTCAGCCAGAGCGAGCCGGGTTACGGCGAGCGGCCACATGCAGCAGCGCGGCTTCGACCGCCGCCACGATATCGGCTTCTGAGGCGGGCTTGGCGAGCACCGCGTGTGCCAATTTGCGAATCTGCCCGGTCTCGAGCGACTCAAGCCGAGACGAGTGCACGATGCGCGCGGTGCCGGGATAGCTCTTTCGGAGTGCCTCGAGCACTGTTTCCCCGCCGCCCGGCATCTGCAAGTCGGTGATCACCGCGTCGTAGCTAAGCTCCGAAAGCACCTCTAGCGCCTGGGAAGCACTGGACGCGGCGTTAATTTTGAAATCTGGTCGCGAATTCTTGAGCATCCGCCACAAGCCTCGCAGCACGCTCGGATCGTCGTCGACCAGTAAGATGCGAGGACGACGCAGTGCGGCACCCGATAGGGGCGGTGGGTCGCTCGGCGGCATGCCGGCCGGAGGTGCAAAAGCCGGGCCGTGCCCACCTATGCCCACATGGACGGTTCGGCCCCGGTTAAGCGAGGGGTCTAGGCGGCTCATCCGACCGCTTGCCTGCCGGCGCAAGCCGGGTAACGTCAGCGCGCCATGCCCGAACCCGGTCTCGTCACGCTATTGAAAATCGTCGGCACCTTGCTCGGTGCGATGGGCGTCGTGCCATTCCTGTTCTTGCTTGCGCCGGGCGCTCGGAAGGAGCCGGGCGAAAGCTTCGACGGCGACGCTCAGTAGGCCCCGCGCCGGCCGTGCACAAAGTCACCGCGGTCCGAAACCGACGCCGGGGAGCGCCGTACCAAGCCGTACCAAGCGGGAATCCACTTGGCCGCGAGGGAGAGATCCGCAGATGCGTGACGGACTGAATTGGACTCTAACAGGCGCACTGTGCGCCGCAGTCGCGATCAGCGGTTGCAAAGACAAGCCACAGGTGACGCTTGCCCCGGCCGCGTCTGCGCTCGAAGCGGCCCCTTCGGCCCCCAGTGCGACACAGTTCAGCGTCGTTCCCAGCTCGAGTAAAGTCACATTCTTGATGGATTCACCGCTCGAGAAAATCGACGGTGATGCGTCCGGGGCCCTGCAGGGCGATCTGTTCGTGGATCTATCGGACATCTCGAAGTCGACTGCGCTCGTCAAAGTCGACCTGCAACAGCTCGTCCTTTATCAACAGAAGCGCGACGGTGACAAGGCCGGCTACAGCGAACGCAAGAAGAGCGACCTTCAGAACAACCACGCGCGCAATTGGCTGCAGATCGTGGCGCGGGAGGGTGAGGTCACGCCCGAACAGGCGGACGCGAACCGCTGGGCGGAGCTCAGAGTCGAAAAGCTCGAGCACGCGTCGCTGACGAACGTCGCTGCCGCCTCGGGCCCGGAGCGCAAGCTCAGCGCGACGGCCAATGGCGACTTCAGATTGCACGGTCGCAAGCTGGGAAAAACGGTAGAGCTCGAGATCACCGTCAACTACCAAGGGGACCGAGCCCAATCCATCCACGTGCAGACGACCAAGCCCTTGAATATTGGGTTGGAAGAGTTCGAAGTGAATCCGCGTGACGACGCGGGCAAGTTCGTCAAGTCCGTGACCGAGGCGCTGAGCAGTAACCTGAAGGGCAAGGTTGCCCAGCAGGCTCCGCTGAACATCGACTTCATTGCGAACGCAAAGTGACACAAGGCACTAACGCCGGGTCGCCTCGCGCAGCACACGGAAGCGCGCCGTTTTGTCGCCACGCCGCACCTCCAGCACGAGATCCGTACCGGGCTGCCCAGACAGCCGAGCGCGCGCCGCGCCCATCGAGCTCGGGCGCTCACCGTCGAGGGCGCTCAGCACGTCTCCCGCGCGCAAGCCTGCACGCTCGGCCTCGCTGGCTTCCGCGACGCTGATCACAACGACTTCGAGATCGGGCGCCGCGCCCCGCTCGCCGAGCGCGATCGCCACGTTGCCCGGCGCGAGCGACGAGTCGTCGCTGGGCGCAGTCGCCAACTGAATCCGCAGGCCGCGGGTGGTGCGCCCCGAGCTCACGTCGAGCGCCCGCGCGCTGCCGCGCCCGGCGGCAGAACGCGCGGAAACCAAGGCCGTGCCGGGGTGAACGCCGGTCAATACAAAGTGGCCATCGCCATCGCTGAGCACGACCCCGCGCGCAGGCCGCCCCGCCGGCAGGTAACTCGGGGCCTCACCGACGGTTACGCTCGCGCCCGCCACGCGGTCACCCTGCTGGTCGACGACCTCGCCCTCGACTTCACCGGCCTCCGATAGCTCGATGTCGGGCAATGCAAAGGCGCGATCGGCGCGGCCGGTCGCCTCGACGCGCAGCGCGCGCTCTTCTTCGGCGAATTGCGGGTGCTCGACGCGCAGGCGGACCTCTCCGGGCGCGATGTCGCGTAACCGAAAGACTCCATCCGCATCGCTGGTCGCGATTTTTCGAAGCCCTTCTTGGTGCAAAGTGACGACCGCGCCGCCGAGCGCGCCCCCGCGCGCCGCCGTCACCCGTCCTTCGACGATCACGCCTCGTTTGAGGGTCAGCTTGAGCTCCTGGGGCGCCGCCGGCAGTGTGGCGACTCCGCGGGCGAAGCCGGGCGCCTCCGCCACGACGCGCAAATTCTCCCCCGCCGCGTCGTCGATCGTCACCGCTCCCTCGGCGTCGGTGAAGCGCGTGAGTCGCATCGGGCGCGTGGGCTCGAGTGAGGTCGTGGCGACCTCGACCAGCTCGATCGGTCGACCGTCTTCGTCGAGCACGATGATGCGTAGCGGGTCGCGCGCGGCCGGCAAGACCAGCGACAGATTGACCTTCTCGCCTTCCGCGACGTGCAGCGATTTTCGCAATACCACGCGCGACGGATCGCCGGGCCTCGCCAACGATAGCGTCACTTCGGAAGGCACGGCGGCAAACGCAAAGCTGCCGTCGCTCGCGCTGGTCGAAAGCTCGGTGCGCGTCGCGCTCGGCGAGCTCAGCTCGATCGAGACGCCAGCTAACGACTGATCGCGCTCATCGGCGACCCGACCCTCGAGCGAACCACCTTTCGCCAAGACAACTCTAAGCATTGCTTCTCCGCCCGGCGCGACCGTCACGAGCTCGCTCGCCCCTTCGACGAAGTCCGGGTGACGCACGAGCACGCGCACCCGCCCGGGCGTGATCGGCCGAGCCGTGAAATGGCCGCCGCGATCGCTCAGCCAGGGCGCTAGGTCCACGATGGGCTCGCTGAAACCGCTGGCATTCGCCGTCAGCGCCGGCTCCGCGCCCGGCTTCGGGATGGGAGGGACGGGCCCGGGCATGACGCCCAGCTCGCCGGCGGGCAGCAACGGCAGCGGCCCAGGCAGCGACCAAGCAAAATGATTTCGCCGGAAGCCGACTAGGGCCGGAGTCTCAGCAATCGGCAGGCCGCTCGCGTCGCTGCCCACGACTTCGATCGTCGCGCCGTCGACCGGAAAGCCACGCCCGTCGCTGACCTCGCCGCGAAGCGTGGCCCCCCGCAGGAGTGGGATGCGGACGGCGTCGCTCAGTACTTCAGGCACGGCCACGAGCGCGCTGCCGACGAAGTCTGCGGCGCGAGCGCCGAGTGTCGCAGGCCCGGAGGCAATCGGCCCGAGCGAGACCTTACCGTCTGCGCCGGTGCGACCGCGAATGGGAAACGAGCTCAGCCCACCTTCTGTCAGGACCACGTCGGCGTTCGCCACGACCAAGGGGCTCGCACCCTCGCCATCCGTCACTAGGGCCACCACCGTGCGCCCGGCCTCGAGGCGTAAAATGAGCTCTTCGTTCGCACCGCGCGCCAGCTCGAAGCCGAGCAGCGTCTGAGAGACCGCGCCGCCCAGGATGGCCCGAAGATCGTAGCTGCCCGCCAACAGACCGGCCACGCGCGCCTTGCCGAGCGCGTCAGCGGTCGCACTGCGAGCTGGCCACAGGGTGGCCCCGGCGATCATCAACGTCGCGCCCGCCGCCGGGCGTCCGTCGAGGCCGAAGACCGTCACCTCTAGCGAGGCCAAGCGACGCAGGCTGAGCGTCAAGGCGCCGCGTACACCGCTCTGCGAGACCGTTTCGTACCCTGCGGCGGACACCTTGACCGACCACGGAGGTGGGCCCAGGCGGGTCAAACGCGCGACGCCCCGATCGTCACTCAATGCGCCAAACGGCAGAAGATCGGACCCCTCTACCAAGACCGTCGCGTGCGCGACAGGCAGGCCGGCCTCGTCCCGTACGCTGACCTCGAGCGCGTGAGCAGGCTGCAACGTGAGTCGCACCGCGCGCGGCTCGGTTCCGAGCAGCAATGCGCTCGAGCTACGCGCAAACCCCGGCGCCTCCGCCAGCAGCCACGCCCTTCCCTCAGGCAGTCCGCGCAGGACCGCCGTTCCGAGATCGTCCGTGGCCTCTGCGCCCGCCCGAAAGTAACGGCCTTCATGCTCCCAAAACACCTGCACGGTTGCGCCCGGGATGCCCGCGCCGCGTTCGGAGAGCACCGTGGCGCGAACCGAACCCCTGCGTTCCAACCCCGAAATACGAACCAGTTCCGCCCCTTTGGAGGCGGTTGAGTGAAGCCTTCCAAGGGGCAAGGCAACGTCGCGGAGGCCGAGCACGAACGCAAAACAAGCCACTACCGCGAGCGCGGTGGTCAAGAGCTCGCTGGTTCTCCGGGGGCGCGTCACGGCGAGCCACCATAACGCGGACGGACTCCGCCGGCTTCAGCGCGAATGCTATGATCGGAGCAGTGTCCCGCAGTCGATGGCTTCTGCTCGGTCTCGGGCTCGGCACGAGCACCATGAGCTGCGGGGAGGGCGCCGATCATCCGCCCGTGTTCGAGCTGCCAGCGGGCGGCGGCAGCGCAGTCGGTGATGACATTCCAGGCAACGGCGGTCTAACGCTGAGCGAAGGCGGAATGGAGTCCGCGCTTTGCGGCAGCCAAGAAATCAAAGCCGTCAGTGACCCCCCGAACCTGTATTTCGTCGTCGACCGCTCGGGCAGCATGCTCGATATTTTGCCAGGTAGCCCGTACAGCAAGTATGAAAACGCGCGCATCGCCATCAGCGTCATGTTGCGGGCCGTCGGTCACCGCGTGCAGTACGGGGCGGCCGTTTATCCCGCGCTGCTCAACCATGACGGTTGCGCTCCTGGCCTCCAGGTGTTCCCGACGCAAGCCGGGGATCCCCCGAGCTTCGCGGCCAAAGGCCAAAATGGGCCAGTCTTGGCTCGGCTTCTGAGCAAGCTTGGCAGCCTAGTGCCCAATGGAGGCACGCCCACCGCCGCCACCTTGCGCGACCTAGAGCCGACCATCGTGGCCCTAAAGGGCAAGAAGACCTACGTGGTGCTGATGACCGACGGCGCTCCCAACTGTAACCTCGAGCTGACCTGCGGTACGGACGCGTGCATTCCGAATATCGAGCACGAATCAATCTCGGGTACGGACTGCGACGCTCGGGTCAACTGCTGCGATCCGAAGCAGGTTGGGGAAACGGGCGTCGGCTATTGCGTCGATGCCGACGCGACCGAGAAGTCAGTGGCCGAGTACGAAGCCCGGGGCGTCGACACTTACGTGGTCGGTATGCCGGGCAGCGAGGCGTACCGCACGCTGCTCAGCCGCCTGGCCGTCGCGGGCAACACCGCGCGGCCCGGCGACACGCCGTACTACGACGTTTCCGACACCAGCGAGCTCAGCCTCGCGTTACTTCGGATCGGCGCTGAGGTCGCGATCACCTGTGACCTTCCGCTCGAAGAAGCGCCGGGCGATCCGGGCTTAGTGAACGTCTATTTCGACGACCGCTTGGTGCCGGCGAGTGACCGGAACGGCTGGCACTATACCGGCGAAAAGAGCATCCAATTTACCGGCGCCGCCTGCTCCGAACTCGGCTCCGGCGATGTTCTGAACGTCCAAGTCCGGGCGGGCTGTCCCACAGTAGTGCGCTGACGGCCCCGCTATCTGATGTTACGGTTCTCGTCGTGAAGCCTGCTCCGGAGCTGGAAGCGCTACGCCGCAGCATCGACGACTTGGACAATCGTATCCTCGCGCTCGTCGCCGAGCGCGTGAAGGTCGTGCTCGCCGTGGGCCAATACAAACGGGACCACGAGATCGCGGTGTACGATCCGGAGCGCGAGCGAAAGATGCTCGAGCGCCTGTGCAGCCAGGCGCCCGCGCCGCTCGACGGCGACACGGTGCGCCGCATTTTCGAGCGTCTAATCGACGAATCCCGGCGCATCGAGCAGCACAGCATCGCCAAACGCGGGCCGTGAGAGCCGCTCAGTGCAGCGTGTGGGTTTGCCCGTCGTGCTCCACGGTCGGGACCTCGATCTCGCTCGGGGGCGGCGGCAATTGACCGACGGGCACTTCCGTGCCCGTCGCCAGCACGATGTGCACGCGCGCCGCCTCGTTGCGGAGGGCGAGGCGAGCACGGAGCATGTCCTCGGCTGCCTCCTGGCGGGCCCATTTCTGGAGCGTCACCTGATCTCGACGCTTGCGACGCCGCCAACCCCAGATGAACACGCCGAGCGCGATCACCCAGAAGAACGTTCCGCTGAGTAGGATTGGCCAGAACGTGTAGCGCCGCGACACGTCGTCCCGCCACTCGAGCTCGAGCGTCGCCAGATCGACACCATAGGCATCGAGCACCGATTGCTCGAACGCGTTTCCGTTGCGAAGTTCGGCGATCAGCGCCCGAAAACGATGCGCGTCTTCGCGCCGCACCAAGAAGCGCACCACATCCACGGCTTCAGCGTACGCAACCAGCGCCTGCGTTTCGTCGCTGGGGAAGGAGCGCTCGATGTCGTGCAAGGCAATGAGCGATCCGCCAACGGTCGCCATGCTCAACGTCTTCATGCGTACGAAGGACGTCTCGCCCGAGGCAAAGACGGCGAACCCTTCATTGAACCAGCGCGGCACGGGCCGCCCGTTCAGCGCGTCAGCCAACGCCACGTGCGAAAGCTCGTGCCGAAATACCTCGCTCAGGTCTTGTTCCGTAGCCGCATGCACCGGTAGTAGCGAGAGCAGCACCAAGCTCAGGTCAGGATAAGCAACGCCCGCGGCGTACTCTGGGTACGGCGCCCCTGAAGGGGCGAAGGTCGCCATCTCGCCAGGAGTCCGCGCGATCTCGACGCGCACACCGGTCAGCACCGGAAACCCCAAGCGCGCGCTCAGCTCCGCGCGGACGCGATCCGCACTCGCAATCAAGGGCTGCACACGTTCACGGCTGGACGGATGATAAACGAAGGTCAGCCAGCCTCCGTCGAAGGTGTTGAAGCCGGGCGGGGAGGGCGGCATGCGCAGCGCCCCCGCGGCGAGCCTAGGCGCGTCAGCGACGGAAGAAGGCAGCGGCGCCGCCAGAGGTGCCGGCAGCTCGTCTGGCGCGGTGGCGCCGGCACGCGGCGCATCCAGCTGCGTGGTACCCTCTCGCACGGGGGGGATTGGTGGCACGTCCCCCGCGGCCCACACCGGTGTGCTCAAAAAGAGCAGCAGCAGAGCGATTAGCCGAAGAGCAGCGCTGCCCATCACTGACCGAAATATGGCGCACCGTTTCTCAGCCGCCAAGCCACAGCAGCGGCCAATGCAGCACCGGACAACGGGCGGCGAGCTCGGCCTGCATGACGGGAGCGCGGCCAAGACACACACCGACGGTAACCACCGCAATCCATGCCGCAAGCCCGAAGCCGCGGGCGCGCCGCTCGACGGCGACCGGCAGGGGCACGCGCGCCGCCAAGGTCGCCCAGCCCAGCACGCGCAGTGCATCGTAAAATCCTGTGCGAAACTGACCACCGCCCTGCAACCCCTGCAGCACTGCGAGCAGTATCGACGCGGCGCCGAGGGCCGCCAGCACCACGACCCCGAAACGCGCCCAGGCGCGGAGCGGGGGACGCTGCGCACCCGCCCAGGTGATGAGTCGCGCGCCAAACGCGCACGCTCCCACGAGGACGACACCGGCGCAGACCGCGAACGTCACGCCGCCCAGAGGCCGGTGATGGGTCGCGGTCCGTAACAGGGTGGCAAACGGCAACAGCGGAACGGCCGCCAGAAGCAGCCCGACTGCCAGTGCCCGCCGGAACGGCCGCGTGGGCCCCGCTTCTGCCAGGGCCGCCGCCAGCGGCGCAGTGATGAGCGCGCAGCCTGCCGTACACACGATGAACGCTTGCCAGACTAACGCGTGCTCGAAGCGACGGGCGGCGGGCCAAGCGGCGAGCGCGGCCGCGATCAGACCCATCAAAAACGCAGCGCGGCGCGTCAAGTCGGCCGAAGCTCCAAACGCACTCGGCTCGCCGCCTCGGACGACAAGTAACCGTGCGCCAAAAACCAACGCACCGAGCGCGCCAGGGCCGCGCGCGCCGGGCGATGGCGATATCCGAGCTTCGCTTCCGCCTTCTCGCTGCTCAGCCAAGAGAAGGAGTCGACGTAGTCTCGCGCCATGCGCGAGGTGATGCGGGGCTCACCGCCGCGCAGGCGCGCCCGGAGCTCGTACAACTTGCCCGCCCATTGCATGGTGCTCTTGCTCTTTGGTGATGTTGGCTCAGACAACCCCGTCAGATCGCAAAGGGTCTCGAAGACCTGGCTGAAGGTGAGGTTCTCGCCGCCCAAGATGTAACGCTCGCCCGTTACGCCATGCTCCATGGCCAGCAAGTGGCCGTCGGCGACATCCTCGACATCGACCACGCTCAGGCCGCCGCCAGAAACTGGGAAGTGGCTGGTGGGCGGTGTGTTTAGATAATCCAGCAGCAGCCGCCCGTTTGGGGTGGGCTTCCAATCTCCCGGCCCCGCGATGGACGCGGGCAGCACGCTCACGATCGGTAGCCCCGCATCGCGAAATTCGTTGCACACCTGCTCAGCCGCCAGCTTCGCCGCGAAATAGGCTTCGGGGTCCTGGAGATTGAAGGCGTGATGTTCGTCCATCGGTTGCGCCTCGCTGGTCGTGCCGAGGACGCCCGAACTACTGGTGACGACGATCTTCGTCAGCTTCCGCGCGCGCGCCGCGCCCAGCGTGGCGCGCATGCCCTCGACGGCGGGCGCAATCAGCCGCCCTGGCTTCGCGTCCCACAGCTTGAAGTTCGCTGCGACGTGATACATCCGCGTGCAACCCGCGAGCGCCGCGAACACGCTTGGTTCGATCCGCACGTCACCCACCGCCAGCTTGAAGCGGCCCTGGGGCAGCCCCTCGAGCGCAGCCAGGTTGGAGCCAGGCCGAACGAACGCTTTTACGTACTCACCGCGGGCAATGAGTGTTCGTACCAACTGCGATCCGAGAAAACCGGTCGCCCCCGTCACCAGCGTACACGGTTGCATGCGGGCCTCCTACCACCTGCCTGCGGCTGCGTCAGCTCGCAGGCCGCGACGTTTTGGCGGGTTCTTTTGGGGGGATGCTCCTGCCACACGCGCCCCGGCGCAGTAGAACCGCCTCGGCGGCTTGGCGGGCCTGCGGAGGCGCGCCCGGTTTGCGCAGCGGCTCGAGGCGCGCCGGCAAATCGGCTGGACGGAGCTCACCCAGCGCAAGCAGCGCAGCCGCGCCCAAAAGATGCTCGCCGGCGTCCGCCATTGGTTCGGCGAGCTTTTGCGCGTAGCCGGTGAGCGGAATCACTGAGCTCGCGTCGCACATCGCAGCGAGCGCCTGAGCCGACGCCGCCCGCACCAGGGGCCACTCGTCCGGGTCCGCCAAACGCTCGCGGATCTTCGGCAGCTCGGCGAGCGCTCGGTGCGCTCCGAGCGCTCGCACCACGCTCGCGCGCACGTGCGGCGATTCGTCTCGTTCGAGCGCGCGGGCCAGCGCCGGATCCGTAGCCGCTGACGGCGTCGCCTCCGCCAAGGCATCGGCGGCGGCCATGCGCACGAGTGGCCACGGATCTCGAGCCAGCCGCTCCATGAGCGCCGGCGCCGCATCTGGCAGGTGGGCGCTCGCACGCACGGCGGCCTCCCGCACGCGCACCTCTCCGTCGCTCAACGAGCGCCGCACTTCCAGGGCAAATTCCGTCGGATTTTTGAGCACGGCCAAGGCGCGGGCGCGCAAGCGCGGGTCGGGGTCGGACGCCACGGTGCGGCCGAGGGCGGCCTTGAAGGCCGGGTCTCGAGCGGCCAGCCCGGCGCTCGGCTCGAGCGTCAAATAGCGCGTGCGAAAATCCGCTTCGGGACTTTGCAGCCGCGCTAGCGCGGCTCCCGCTTCCGGTTCAAACGCGGCGATTCGGTCACCGAGCGCGCGCAGCACTTCGAGCGACGAGCGCGGGCTGGTTTTGGGATCGGCGAGCAGCGCGACCACCCGCGGTCTGGCCTCGGGCGCCAAGCTGGCGCGCGCCAGCGCTACGCGGAGCGCCGCGCGGCGCGGCCGCGAGTCCACATCCATGAGCGAGGCAATCAAGTCGACACAGCCGGCCGGATCGGCGAGCAACAGCTCCCCCAGCAGATCGAGCTGCCGCGAGCCCTGCGCTTTCTTCGCCGCGAGCGCCAGATACGGCGCCGCCGCCTTGCCGCAGCGCCGGATGTGATCCCGCGCATGGATGCGCTGACCTTCGGAAGCGCCCACGAGCGCCGTGACATAGACGGGCAAGCTCAGGGCACAAGGAGCCTGGTCCAAGAGCTCGAGAGCGACCCGGCGCCCGCCTTCGTCCAAGCCGTCGAAGCCGCGCGCCACCGCGTCGAAGCCCGGCGGCCCGGAGACGCGCAGTACGGCTTCAGCGGCTTGCGCCCGCTCTCCGCCGCCCGCCAAAGCCGCAACCAGCGCCGACACGGGGGCGCCGTCGAATTCGCTCCTCGCGGCCAACTCCGCAAACGTCACGCGCGCGGGTGCGGTCTCATCGAAGGCGCTTTCGCTGACCAAGGCCAGACAGTCGCCTTGCAGCGGCGGATCGAGCTTCACCGCGTAGCGCGCTCCGGGATGCTTCCAGGCATCCTCGGGCATCGTGACCTCGACCAGTGCGTGGCTCGAGGCCAGCCAAAATGCGCGGGGGGCGACGCCGTCCTGCACCTCAGCCGCGACGGGCCGAATCACGAATTCTAAACCCGAGAGCGGCAACTCTGGCGGCGCGTCCAGCACCACGAACTCGCCGCGGCCCGCGCCGCCGCGATTCTCAGCCCAGGTCGTTTCGGGATTGCCATCGGTGAGTGCGCCGGGGCTGCCGACGGCGCTGCTCGCAGCAACGGCGCGCAGCAGGCCCGTGCCGGCGGGCGTTTCGCCCGCCGGCACGCGCACCGCGCCGACCTGGCGCGCCGAAGCGCGCTCCTCGGCGCTCAGCCGTTGGAGCTTTGCGGGATGAAGCTTCAGGTCGAAGCTCGCGAGCAGTTGGGGAGCGAGCAGCGCTGAGCGACCGCACAGCGAAAGATCCTCCCGAAGCTCACCCACGATGATGCGCCGCGCGCCGCTCTCATCCGGCTCCGAAATGTCGACCCGCTGCCCGCGCCTTGTGCCTTCTTCGCCCGCGCTGAGCCCGGTAAAGCCGGCAAAGACTAGACTGGGAGGGCCGCCGCCGAGCGGAGCCACGAGCACCGCTGACCAGGCGCGTGCGCCCTTTGCGTCGCTCAGTGAGACGACGATGGCCCGCCGGCCGGAGCCGATGCCCACGACCGAAAAGCGCGCGCTCGGTATAGCGGCCCCGAGCTCCGCGGGGAATGCCACCTCCGTCCCGCGCTCGATACTGCACTGGGACGTCAGGCACGTTGCTGCACGCAACACGCCGGCTGCGTCGAACCCAACCCCCAGACCAGTTTGCCCCGGCCCGGGCGCCGCGAACGCCACCACTTGCGATGCCGCCCGCGCGTGCGGTGCACGGAGTGCGGCAGCGGCGCACAGCGCGGCCCATACTGGCCAATGCCGTCGCCTCAAGCGACGCCCGCTGTCGCCGGATCGACCCCCAACGCACGCAGCACCTCCAGCAAACGCGTGCGCGGTACCGAGATGCGCGTCGGCATGCCGCCGCCCAGATCGAGCAGGCTCACGAAATTGAGCCCACTGTCGAAGCGCGCAGCCACGCTCACGTTGTCGCGATCGACGACCACGCTCACCGGCTCGCGCTCCTGTCCCAGTAGCAGCAGCAGAGTTTTGTCTACGCGGTTGAAGTCCGCCGTCAGCTCGAGCAGCGCGACGCCGGGCGGCAGGCGCCGGTAACGCTCGGCAGCACGCCGCGTTTCACGCTCAATGGGAATCAGATCCTCAGCGGCCCGATCGATCGGATCCCACAACGATGCATCGCTCAAACCGGTCGACAGATGGCGCACGACCAGGCCGAACAGGCCGAGCGCGCGATAGTCCCGGATCGACGGGTGGCGGGCCTTGCGGGCGGCCATCTCGGCGAGCATGACGTCTTGCATGCGGGCGGCGTGCTC
>CAXSGJ010000073.1:0-2366 GCA_964236865.1 uncultured Polyangiaceae bacterium | reverse complement strand
CGAACAGGCCCTCGTCGCGCGGCCTGGCCCGGAGCGCACGGTCGAAGCGGTTGGCGACGGCGCTCGGCGTGCCCAAGCGCGTATCGATCGCGCGCGCGTCGTCGTCGCAGCCCGGGTAAGCCTCGATGCCGCGACGCATCCACTTCGCCGCGCTGGCCAGGCCGTCGAAATCAGTGTGGCAAACGATGGTGTCGATCAATCCTACGCGAGCCACGAGCTCCTCCGTGATCATCTCCGGACACGCGCCGTGCTCCGCTTTCGTCGCCAGCACGAAGCGCGGATCGGCGGCGTAGCTCGCGTGAAGCTCGTGATCGTGGTGATCGACCCAAGCCCTGAGCCGCTCTCCCAAGCCGTCGATGAAGGGCCGCGTGATCTTTGGAAACCCACCGCCGCTGGCCCCGCCCGCGAAGGCGATGTCGAGCACCGCCACGCGGCCGCGCACGCTGCTCGCTCGCGGCAATTTGCGCGGAGTTCCAAAGGCTAAGGTTTGCATGCGTGCCGCGCGCCGCTCTCGAAAACAGAACGAATTTGGCTACTATCACCAATCGCCCGGGGCGGCACGAGGTCCGCGACTACCCATCTCTCCGGATGGTGTTAGCTTTTCAGCACTTTGGTGGACGTTTCTCTGATCCAAGCCGCTCTCGCGCATCCTCTCGAACGCAGCGATTTTCCCGCGCTGGGCGTGAAGTACGAGGGCAAAGTGCGCGACAACTACAGCACCCCCGACGGCCGGCGCGTGATCGTGGTCACGGACCGGATCAGCGCCTTCGATCACGTGCTCGGTACGCTGCCCTTGAAGGGCCAAGTGTTGAACCACGCCGCGGCCTTCTGGTTCGCAAAAACGGCGCACGTGGCTCCCAATCACGTGCTGTCAGTGCCGGACCCAAACGTCCTGATCGCCAAAGAGTGCACGCCACTGCCCGTCGAGATGGTGGTGCGCGCGTACTTGACGGGCACCACGTCGACCAGCATCTGGGTCCATTACGAGCGCGGCGCGCGCGAATTCTGTGGGCATACGCTACCGGAAGGCCTGAAGAAGCACGCGCGCTTGCCGGCGCCACTCTTGACGCCCAGCACCAAGGCGCCGCAAGGCGCTCACGACATCTCGGCGTCGCGCGCGGAAATCCTGGCGCTGTCCGGCATGCCGGCCCACGACTTCGACGTCGCGGCGGAGCTCGCCGTGGCGCTGTTCCGCGAAGGCCAACGCGTGTGCGCCGAGCGCGGCCTGATCTTGGTGGACACCAAGTACGAGTTCGGCAAGACACCGGACGGGCAGATCGTCGTCATCGACGAGATCCACACCCCGGATTCGTCCCGCTTTTGGTACTCGGCCAGCTATGAAGCGCGCTTCGAAGCGGGGCAAGACCCAGAGAGCTTCGACAAGGAATACGTGCGCCGTTACTTGGTCGATCAAGGCTACCGCGGCGAAGGCGTAATCCCCGTCATTCCAGACGGTGTGCGCGTCGAGGCGACCCGCCGTTACATCGAGGCGGTCGACGCGATCACCGGCACTCCTTTCGTTCCGAATTTGGAAGAGCCGAGCGAGCGCATGTCGAAAAACCTCGCCGCAGCCGGCCTGTCGGCGTCCGGCACGTGATGAGTAACGGACGACCCGCGGTCTACATCGCCTCGGCGGCGCGCACGCCGATCGGATCTTACCTAGGCGCGCTTGCCAGCGTCAGCGCGCCGCGCCTGGGCGCGGCCGCCATTCGAGCCGCCGTCGAACGCTCCGGACTGCCGCCCTCAGCGGTCGAAGAAGTGTTCATGGGCAACGTGCTGTCGGCCGGCATCGGCCAAGCCCCCGCGCGGCAAGCGGCAATTTACGCTGGTTTAGCCGATCGCGTGCCGGCTACCACGGTGAGTAAGGTGTGCGGCTCGGGGCTGCAGGCGGTGGTATTCGGCGCGCGCGCCGTGCTGCTCGGCGACGCGCAAGTAGTGGTCGCGGGCGGCATGGAGTCGATGTCGAACGTGCCCTACTACCTGCGAGAGGCACGCACCGGCTACCGCCTAGGCGATGGCAAGCTGGTCGACGGCATGATCTGCGACGGCTTGTGGGACCCGTACCACGATTTTCACATGGGTACGGCCGGTGAGCTATGCGCGGGTCAGTACGCGCTCAGCCGGGAAGCCCAGGACGCGTTTGCCGCAGAGAGCTATCGGCGTGCGCGCGCCGCCAGCGAAGGCGGCGCGTTTGCCGAGGAAATTACGCCAGTCAGCGTGGCGCAGCGCAAGGGCGACGCCACTCTGATGAGCGTGGACGAAGAGCCCGGCCGCGGTGACGCCAGTAAGTTTGCCAAGCTCAAGCCGGCGTTCGGCGAGGGCGGCACGATCACGGCTGCCAACGCCTCGAGCATCAGCGACGGCGC
>CAXSGJ010000072.1:0-24559 GCA_964236865.1 uncultured Polyangiaceae bacterium | reverse complement strand
GCCTGTTTCTGGCTCTCAAATCTTCAGAAACGCCTTCAAGTTCTTGAGTAAAATCTTGAAGGTCGTTTCTGAAGTGGCTTGTTTCAAGCCTTTTTGTAGTGGAGGCGCCGGGAATTGAACCCGGGTCCGCGAGGCATCGAGATAATCTTCGTTCACGTGCGTAGCCGGTGGTTGCCCCCGCCGGCAGGAGTTCGTGGATTCGGCCACGACCTAGCCTCGGTGTTTCTCGGCGGCCGAACCCGAGACGCGCTCGGCCACCCAGCTTTAGTGCTGACGCCCTTCCGTTACAAAAGCTATCTCACGGTCGGACGGCTATCGTCAGTTTTTCAGGCTGCGAGAGCGATTGCGTTGTCGTTCGCAATTATACGGCCCATTTGATGAAGCGGGATGGGAGCCGCTTACACGCAGATTATCCTTCAGTCCCCACGTCGAAACCGATCGCCCCCGAAGGGGTATGGGTAGGGGCAAGATAAGGATTTTTAAGGGCGGGTCAAGGCTCAGAGCAGGCAAGATGAAAATCCAAGCCAAACGTCCTCGCCCTCGCCATGTCCGTCAGGGTGCGGTGTTGGATGTCACGGCGCTCGCAAGCTAGGGTCTGCGCGGCACCCGCCGGCTAGCCGCAGCATCGATGTTCTCGGTGGCTTCGCACCCGCTCTGGTCCACCGCCCGTACGAAAAAGGTTCATGAACCGTCGCCGCGGGGAAGTTCATGAGCCCCGCTGACTGAGTACACCTTTTCTCGGCGGGCTTGGTTCCGCGGGCCACGATAACGGGTTAACCACCGATGTTGCTAAGGGATTTGTCGTTGGTACAGTTTGTCGGGTGGCTGTGAATACAGTCTTGTGCCAAGGTTTTTGAGTGCTGATCGAGATCGCGGAGCAGCTCGAAAGCTTCGTGGTGCGGCAGAACCTGAAAGCGAAGGTAAGGGGTGCTGGCGCTCCGACCGTGCGTCATCAAGCTGCTCGGTCAGGCGGCCCTGCTCGAGGCCAAATTGCCGCTGACCCTGGCCGCCACGAAAGACGTGGACGTTTACGCCGACTACGACTTCGCGATCGAGCACGAGTTTCGCCGACTCTTAGCGGCAAGAGGTTGTGAGCTCGATTCGCTGGGCGGTGAGGTGTGGATGCCCAAGGAGACGACGTATCAGCCGCTGTTCGTTGGGGCTTCGTCGAGCTACGGGTTGCCGACGCTGAATCGGTTCTGGTTTCCAAGGGGCTCAAGGCTCCGCGCAAAAAAGCAACCGCTATTAACCGAGTACCTCGCGCGCGATCCGTCCGTGCGGTTTTTGGAACTCGCTCATCAGTACCGGCTGGACCTGGAGCAGTTCCTGTGAGTCCCATGGCTCGAGAGCTAGTGGAGCGCGCTCGATCTCGTTACGCCAAGATCGAGCGTCGGCGCCGCGATCCGCGCTATCGACGTGTGATGGGTCGCTTCGTTGCTGCCGGGTTGCTGAGCACCAACGACCGCACGACGCCCCACCGCGCTGCCGTTTCTGTAACGGACGCGCTGTGGGCGGGTGAGCTGGAACCCAGGATCCTAGAGTTATTGCCCGCGCTTTTGTTCAAGAAGCCGGCCTTCTTCGCGGACAAGGCCGCGCTCCCGGAGGATCTTGCGAACGTGGTGCGAGCGCTCCGTCGCGGCGAAGTCCCCGCTGAGTTTCGTGGCATTCCCGGCGCCGACTTGGCGCGCTGGCTGCCTCGGCTCGGGCGTTCGGGCACGGTGCCAAGTCGCCTGCGCAGCTTCCGCTTCAGCGCGGACGACTCCCGTTTGCTTGTACAGTTGAGTCGCGAGCTGGGCACGACCGAAGTCGCGGTGCTGCGTCGCGCGCTCCGGGAGCTGGGCGCCAATCTGTTGCGAGGATCCGCGAGCAGCACAGAAGTGGCCGACCGGATCACGTGACTCGCGAATCACGCGACCTCGCGAATCACGCTTGACGCGATGTCCCGCCGCCGCGAACTCGAGGCGCGCGATTCAACGGTTGGGGTTTGGCGCTTCGATGGCACCCTAGCCTCAGCGTTGGCACACGCGGACCCGCGCGGCCGCTCAGAGCCGCGTCGGCGAGCTCCTCTCCCTGGCCCGCCATTGCTTGGGGGTGGCGTGTTGCCAGCCTTGGAAGGCGCGGCTGAAGGAGTTCATTTCTTCGAAGCCGAGCAAGAACGCCACTTCTTCTACGTCGATGTCGGTCCGCAACAGGAGCGCGAGCGCGGCCGTGCGTCTCACTTCGTCGAGCAGGCCTTGGTAGGTCGAGCCTTCCGCTTCTAGGCGGCGCTGCAAAGTGCGCGCGCTCATACCGAGGGCCTTGGCGGTTCTTTCCACACTAGGTCGCGCGCCCGCCAGGCTGCGCTGCAGCTCGGCGCGGACGTCGTCCCTCAATGAGCGCCGGCTGGCATGCCGCTCGAGCTCGCCTTCGAGACCGGGCACCAGTATCGAGAACAGATCCGAGTTATGCGTAACGAAGGGTTCCGCCAGCGCGGCCTCGTGAAACACAAGTAAATTGGCTGGCGCATCGAAGCGCACTGGGCAACCGACGAACTGCTCGATCAGCGCTTCGTTTGCGCGAGGGCGCGTAAGCTCGATGCGTTTCGGGGTGGTCGGGCGACCTGTGCCGTGCGCGGCGAGGCGGAGCGTGCTGGTGAACGTCGCGTCGATCAGGAGCTCGGGCGGCTTGCTCTTTGCGAGCTCCCAGACGAATTGCAGCCGCGCCTCGCCCGCGACAATCTCGATGTTTACCGATTCGGGACAAACCAAGCGCTTGTAGCGCGCGAGCTTGCGGAGCGCTTCACCGAGCGTCGCTGAATGCAGTGCGGCGGCCGACACGACATCGTATTGATGGGTGACCGCGCTCGCGCCCAGCCGCAACCCGATGTCCGGAGCGTCCGCTACTTGCGCTAGCGCGTGCCAAAGCTCAAAAAATTCACTGGTGCTGACGCGGGTGCGCGGCTCGTTGAACCGCGCGCGCGGCAGGCCTGCGGCGCGCAGCATGTGGTCGACATCGACGCCCAGCGCGCTCAGGCGCGCGAACAACACGCTCGCCACCGGCACCAAGTCGACCCGCATCTTTCAGCTCCTGCCGGCCACCATCTTGGCCAAGGGAGTGTCGGCGAAATCCGAAAGGCCGTCAAAGTCGGTGGACCGGCTCAGCTCCCGCCACGCCGCATCTTCCGCCGCGCGGCGTTCGAGCGCGAGGCTGGCAAGGAACACGGCGTCCGAACCGAGCAACAGGCGAAGAGGCGGTTTCGCCAACGCCGCGAGCTTCACGATCGCGGCGGCGACTTTCGCGGGGTCGCCGCGCGGCGCGTCCGGGAGCTGAAGATAAGCGGACATCGCGCCAACGGTTGGCTGGTAGGCATCGTGAAACCGGTCGACGCGCATGGACGACCCGGCCCAGTCGGTGCGTACCCCGCCCGGCTCCACGACCGTCACGTGAATGCCGAGCGGCCCAACTTCTTGGGCGAGCACCTCGGAAAAGCCGCCCACGGCCCACTTCGCCGATTGATAAGCGGAGAGGCCGGGGCTGGCCAGACGACCGCCGAGCGACGAGATCTGGATCACGTGGCCCGAGCCCTGCTCGCGCAGCACGGGCAGCGCCGCGCGCGTGACGTTCAGCACTCCGAAGAAGTTGGTTCCGATCTGTTCGCGGAAGTCCGCTTCCGGCGCGTCCTCGACCGAGCTGATGTTGGCGTAGCCCGCGTTGTTGACCACGACGTCGAGTCGGCCGAAGCGAGCCACCGCCGCAGCCACGGCGTCACGCGCCGAGGCCGCGCTCCGAACATCCAGCGCGACGGTCAGCACGCGATCGGGGTGGGCCGCGACCAGCCCGCGCAACGATTCGGGATCCCTGGCCGTGGCCACGAGCTGATCCCCGGCGGCCAGCACCGCCTCCACAACTTCCGCCCGATACCCCGCGAGCTCCCGGTAATCAGCCATACTTTTGCCATGATTCGCCTCCTTTTCGAGTCATAGAGTCAGGCGCCTCGTGCGCTGCCGCACATCCGATCGCGCCAATGCTTCATCACATCGCGCCAACCGCGTTCTCACTGACGGCCCCCGAAAGACGCCTAAAGCGCGCTGGAGGTACTGGCCCAATGAACTCCTGCAACCCGGAACGGGGGGGCGATCGCGATCCAGCAGCGCACCTCGTAACGCGCACTGTACCCACACTGCGCGGTCGAGCCGCCTTGCCGATCAGCCAAACCCTCGGTGGTCCGCATTTGGTACCGAGTCTGGATCAAGCTCCGCTTCGTAACCCGGTCGGAAGCTCGAAGGCTATGGATGCTGAGTGGCGCCCGCTTCCGCCTCGGCACGGAACCGCGCGGCTTCCTGGGCGTTACCCAGCGCGGCGTAGGCCTCGGCCAGATCCTGACGGGCCTGCGGCAACGCACTGACTTGGGAGCTGGCTCGCCGAACCAAGATGTCATACCCGGCTCGGCTTTCGTGTTCCGCTTCTGCGTAACGGCGCTGACCGACCAGCGCGTGACCTAGACTGATGCGAGCATAGCCCACCCGCACGGCGTCAGGGCGACCGCTCTCCGCGTAGATGGCGAGCGTTTCGCGCAGCATGGGCTCGGCCTTGCTAAAATCCCCTCGCGCCATGGCGACGCTTGCCAGGTTAGAGAGCGCAACTCCGACGTAGGGGTGCTTGTTCCCATGGAGCGCCCGTTGGATCGTCAGCATGCGTTGAAAGTCCGCCTCTGCCTCGTCGAACTTCTGTTGATTACGGGCCACTATCCCGAGATCATTCAGGGTAGACGCGATATTTGGATTCATCGGGGGGTAGACGCGCTCGTTGATGGCCAACGCGCGACGCAACAGTGGCTCCGCCTCGCGATCCTTGCCTTCGTGGTCGAGCGCGCGAGCGAGCTGCAGTAGATTCGACGCCGTCGCATAGTGATCCGGTCCGAACCAACCCTCGGTGATCACCAGGGCTTGTCGGTGTAGTTTCTCGGCTTCCGAGTAGTGCCCCAAGTCTTGCTCGATTGCGCCCAGATTAATCAGGTCGTCTGCGACGTTGGCATGCGTTTCGCCCAGGTTTTTTCGATCCATCGCCAAGAGACGCAGGTTCTGCGAGCGCGATTCCTGATAGTTGCCCAGGTAATATTGAGCATTGGCCAGATCAGAGAGCGCGAAGCGAAGCTCCAGTGGCTGGTCGCCACGCGCCTCCAGTAGGCGCGTGGCTTCATTCAGGATTGCAATCGAGGCCGGATAGTTGCTGGCCTCGACCAACACATGTCCCAATGCCGAGAGCGCGTGGCCGAGCGCGGGGTGATCGGCGGGGAGAGTACGCCGATCGATGGCGACCGCTTTCCGCACCAGCGCCTCGGCGTCCTTCCACCGTGCTTGCGCCACGCGCAGCTGACCGACCGCAACCAGGCTTTCTGCGGCTTCTGGGCTGTCCGCCCCGAACACGGATGTTCTTTTGGCGAGCGCATCCTGGAGCAGCCGATCCGCCCCGTCGAAGCGGCCGAGATCGCCGTACAGCGTACCCAGGGTTTGAAAGAGCTGCGCTTGCACGGGTGGATCGCCATCTAGAGCGCGCGCTTCACGGACGCCGCGGTCGACCAGCGTGAGCACGCGCAGGTCCTCCGGTGGGCCGACGTCTTCCTCACCTCCTTTGAACAAGCGCGTCATGAAGCGCTCGATACGCTGGGTGCGCGCGACCTCTGCCAAGGCCGCGTTGCGAGCGTGCGTCAGCCGTACGGTAAAAAAGACGACCATGCCGATCACTGCCGCGGATGCGACGGACGCGAGCGTCAGCGCCGTGCGATTGCGGCGCGCGAATTTGCCCAGCCGGTAACTCAGTGAATCGGGGCGCGCCTCGAGCGGCTCGTTCTTCGAAAAGTGATCGATATCGCGGATCAGCGCGTCCACCGAACGGTAGCGACGCGCGGGTTCGTCGTGCATGGCAGATGACACCAACACATCGAGATCCGCCCATGCGGCACGGCTGGCGGACAGGTTGGGGCCCGCGAGACCGCTCTGTTTTCGCTCCAACGCCTTCAGCGGGGGCTCGGGCGGCTCGTGCTGAGCCGGATTTGCCGCCGCCTTGCTTGGCGATTGCCGCGCCGTGGTGAAGGGCACGCTGCCGGTGAGTAACTGATATAGAATGACGCCCAGCGAGTAGATGTCGGTATAGAGGCCGACGGCGGCCCCCCGCAGCTGTTCGGGCGCGGCGTAAGCCGGTGTCATGAAGCTCAACCCTTGAGTCTTTTCCTCGGACAGCCCGGCTTCAGCGCTTATCAATTGTTTTGCGATGCCAAAATCGAGTAAGCGCACGCTGCCGTCGGACTTGACCAAAATATTGGAGGGCTTCAAGTCGCGGTGGATGAGCGCCAAGCCATGCGCGTATTGCACCGCCTCGCACACCGCGCGAAATAGCGCGAGCCGCTCGGTCAGCGAAGCCTCGCGCCGTTCGCAATGCTCGACGAGCGGCGTGCCTTGCACGTATTCCATGACGAAGTAAGGCGTGCCGTCGGGCAGCGTGTCCGCGTCGTACAGCCGTGCAATCGAAGCATGATCGAGGCTGGCCAAAAACTGTTGTTCTTTCGAAAAGCGTAACCGACGCTCCGCAGACACCCACGAATCACGCAACACTTTGAGGGCGACCATCCCGCCCAAATCTTCGCGCTCAGCCAGGTACACAACACCCATCCCGCCCTCTCCCAGCTTGCGCTCGATCCGATAGCGCCCGACGCGGCGGGCGTGACCGAGCAACGGATCGGCGTCTTCCAGCACGGCGTGCGCTACCTCTGCGAGCTCGCGGTCGAGCACGCAGGCACCGAGCTCGTCTTCCCGCAGCATGCTCGAGACCTTGAGACGCAGTGTTTCGTCACCCGCACAGGCGCCGGCCAGAAAGGGCGCGCGCTCGGACGCCGGTAGAGCGGTTGCTTCGTGAAACAGTGCCTGAATGCGTTGCCATCTACTGCTGTCCAAAAATCCCCCGTGTTCGACGTTCAGCAGAAACTCAAGAACCGGCTCGCTTCAGCGCAGCTCTGCCGCCAGCCAGGCTTTGGCCGCTCGCCAATCGCGAAGCACCTTGCTCTCGGAGACTCCGAGTAGCTCCGCGGTCTCGGCCACGTCCAGGCCGCCAAAGAAGCGACCCTCAACCAGCTTCGCTTGCTGTGGGTCGACTCGCCCCAGTTCAGAGAGAGCCGAATCGAGGGCCAACACTTGCTCATGGCTCACTTCCGACCTCTCCGCGTCCGCGCTGAGCACGATGGTCGCCTCGGGGCCGCCTCGCTTCTGGGCAGAACGACGGCGGGCCGCCTCAATCAGTACCTGGCGCATGGCGCGAGCGGCGATGCGTTTGAAGTGCAGCTTGGACGTTGCCTCGAACCCTGGCGATTTGGAGAGCTTCAGCCAGGCCTCATGCACCAGGTCGGTCGGGCTAAGCGTGGCGTTCGGGTCTCGACGCCGGACGCTTGCCGCCAAGCGTCGCAGCTCCTCATAAGTGGCGCTGAAGAGCTGGGCCAAAGCGACCTCATCGCCGTGAACGAGGGCAAGATCCCCCAAGTCGAGCGGGTCACCAACGCCGGCGCGGGTGGCGCTGAATTTTTTCGAAGAGGTCATGACGGGTTTCGTCAGCGCTTTGCGCAATGCTTCAGTGAACGGTCGTCGCGTTAGGCGCGGTCAGCGCCCGAAAATTGCCGCAAGCAAAAAAGCTATCTCTCCGAGGACCGGGCTGTCAACGCCGCTCGTTCCTCAGCGTCGGACCGTCTTGCTTCGAGAATGGATTTTGATGATGTTCAGCGTTCAACCGTGACTAATTGCGGCCGACTTGGGCCTCGACGTGTCACCAAAAGACACGGGCAGTGGAGCGCCGGTCGTGGCGGCGGTCAGCATGGCGGGGTCGTCGGTTTTTGACCCTTCCGCGCTCGAGCCAGAGACGTTCGAGCACCCGAACTCCAAGATTCCGACAGGCGGCCCACTAAACGGCTCCGCCGGCCCCGGTGTACGCCTAGAAATTTTTAATCGACCAGCGGCACGTGGCGAGCGCTTTGCCTGACAAGCATCAATGTTGATCAATCCCGGTTCTAACTATCAAACGCCTTAGGGGAAGACTGTTGCAAAACCTGATTACGCCAATAGCGGCATTGTGCTTCTTGGTCGCCTGCTCCTCGAGCGACGGGCAGGGCGGGGGCACGTGTCCTCCCGGCCCGGGCGGGGCCGCATACATCTATACATGTGACTCCTCTTTCTTCGGTCTTCGCCAGTGCACTGAGTATTATGGGAACGTTCCGGCGAGCTCGTTTCAGCCGCTTTGTGAAGCTCTCAAGGGCAAATCGTTCAATGGCCCCTGCCCGGTTCAGGGTTCGATAGGCAGTTGCTCGAACACCGTCACCAGTGGAAGTGATGCTGTAGTGTCGAAAATTTTCGAGTACTCAGCGGCTTTCGCGAATACCTACGAGTACGACTGCGAGCATGCAGGAGGCGTGTATGAGAGCCCGCCCGGTATGGCATCGCTCGTGACTGTGGGCGAGGCGGAAGCCCATACGGGCTGCGTGCCGGTCGATGCCAGCAGCAGCTCCGGCAGCTTTCAAGGCTTCAGCGTTCAGCTGAGTGCAAATGACAAGCTCCTCGAATGCACGAACTACTACGGTGACTTTACTGACGCCTTCGTGAGTTCGGCACACGGTGTTCGTAGCCCGTGCCCAAACGACGGCACCGCTTCAGGCACGTGCCAGTTGAAGAGCAGCAACTTGCCGGGCGCCACTCGCGCCGTAGAAGTCAACTACGGACCCGCCAGTTCAAATGCGGCAGCGAGCTGTGCGGCGGGCGGCGGCGTATATTCAAGTACATACACCGTACCTTGAGCGAGCCCGGCTTGTGCTGACGCGTGCATGTATCCGTTTGTCGCCTTGTCGCCTTGCACTCCCATCAACGAGAACGTCCGCCATTAGCGTTGGGTTAACCTAGGAATACAAATATGAACAAAGCCTGCATCGCTCTTTCAATCGGCTCCTTCGTCGTCGCGTCAGTCGAAGCCGCGCCGGCGCAAGCGGCCCCCGCACCGGCAGCTGATCCGGCGCCGGCGGCGACACCTGCCCCGGCGGGCCCGGCGGATAACGCGGTTGCCAGCGGCGCACCCAGCGACTCCGCCACAACCGGCACGCCGGGCAATGCCGGCAACATAAACAATGCGCTCACCTTGTTCGGTACGTTGGGATACGCGTATTCAGGCGCGGGCACAGGCTTTGGTATCGCCGCACGCTATCAAAAGACCTTGGCTGACCGCGTGGCAATCAGCCACCATCCCACGATCCACGACGACATTGGCATTGAGTTCGGCCCGGGCTTTTCGCACTACAGCTTCTCGTACTATAATTACAATTTTTCTTACAATGAGGTGTCATTGTTCGTCGGCATTGTCTGGAACTTCTGGCTGAACGACCGTCTCGCGCTTTATCCAAAAACCGAGATCGGTTACCGCTTTGGGAAAGTGTCAGGCAGTGACGTGTTCGCTAACTCGATCGATTACGGAGGGCTCGGGTTCGAAGGCGGTGCAGGCGTGATCTATAAGCTGGACGCTGTGGCACTACGGGCGGAAGTCGGGAACTACGATCTTCGGCTCGGGGCCGCGTTGCAGTTTTAGTCCTTCAAAGGGATGCTGCACTCACTGGCACGGCACTGTTCGCCAGGGCCCTGGCAGTTCGCCGTGAACGCTAAGTTCGCCTCAGACGAACCAGGTAATCCGATCACGTTGACGCTCGGCTGCGCGCGATAACCCACTAAATCGTTGAGAGCATTGTCATGTTCAAACCCGTCGCATTCATCGTTGTTGCTTCAGTTCCTCTCCTGCCCCTATCGTGTCAGTCATCAGACACGACAGTCACGGGTGCCAACGGCGGCAACGGCCACGCAGGCAAAAGCGGCAGTGCGGGTATCAGCAGCGGCGGGAAGGCCAGCGGCGGCACCAGCGGGGCTGACGCGGGCGCGATCGATGAGCCGGGCGGCGCGGCCGGCGACGAGTCCCTGGGGACCAGTTCCGTTGGAGGCTCCTCCGCCGGTTCCGCAGGGGGCAACGCCGGACCCGGAGGCGGGGGCGCGGGCGGCTCCGCTGCTGGTGCGATGTTTGGGGCAGCTGGCGGCGGTGCCACCGGCCTCGGCGGTAGTTCGGGGATGGGCGGGCTGCAGGGCACCGGCGGTCTAGGCGCCGCGTGCGGCGACGCGGGTGGACAATGTTGTAGAACTGGCGCGGCGTGCAGCGCGAATCTGAATTGCCTTGCGGCGACTACGTGCAGTTGTGTGAGCCAGCTCGTTGCCGGATACACGCTACGAGTCGACGGCGCGATACTGCAGTCCGACGGCAAGACGGCGGTTGCGGACGCAACGACAGCGTTGCCGCTGACGCAAATGCTTGGGCTCAGCGACGGGCGACACCACGGTTGCTCGTACAAATCGGGCTCCGCTTGGTGTTGGCCAACCGACGATTCGGGCAACCAAGACGGACAACTCGGCAATGGCACCGCAGGTGTTGCGGGCCCCGTGTATCGCGCGTCGAAGGTGTTAGTCTCGGCCAACACGCCGCTCGGCAATGTCTCGGGCCTGGCCGAGTGGTCCTGGAACTACTATGGCAGCAGGGATGCCTCGTGTGCCGTGACTACCTCGGGACGACTCTACTGTTGGGGCAATCTGAGTTGGCTAGTAAATAACGGTACTGCATTGCTTTCACCCTACGCACAGGTGATCACGACCGACGGCTTGAATGCACTGACGGGCGTCGTGCAGGCGAGTCTGGGTGCCGGACGGTCTGCGTGTGCCGTCATTCAGACCGGCACTGCCGATCATGAAGTGCGCTGCTGGGGCTTCAATAACTCGTACAACCTTGGGCAAGGCGATGCGGTGAATCGGCAATACCCAACCAAGGTCCTCGGACTTACGAATCCGAGCAAAGTCGTAATCGTCGACTCGGCGGAAAACGGCGGAAACCGTGCGACCTCGTGTGCACTCGATGGCGGACAGGTTCGGTGTTGGGGCGATAACTCCTTCGGCACCGCGGGCATAAACGCCGCCACGGAGACAGTGGCCGCGCCCACCCTGGTCAAGTTGCAGAGCAACGCCGTTCTCGATCAGATCGTTGATTTGCGCGCGGTGGGATTATTGGCTGGTTTCTACGGGTATGGGCCGGCCTTTTGTGCGCTGCGTAGCGATCATACCGTGTGGTGCTGGAGCACATCGGCAAAATTCGCCACGTACGCTGCCAACTACGGAGCCACGAACGTCGTAGCGCTAGGTGCTGCGGGACCCTCACCCATCTACCTAACAAGTGACGCCGTCTACCATCAGGGCTCTGCGATGACCCAAAGCGTCAACTGTGGCCCTTTGCAATAAAAGGGCCGCTGGCCCATGGGGAACGAGTCGTTGGATTGGGCTTGATGATCACCGAGCCGAGTGCTGGACGGCGAAGCCCAACAACACGGCGCTGAGCGCATGGACACGTGCTGTCCGCAGGGCATGCATTGCGCGCCAGTGCCCGTACGCCGACCGCGCTTGGCACGTTGCGACGCATGGTGCTCGACCGCATCGGTAATGAACGTCGGCGCCGACTGAATGTGGGCCGCGTGGGTATCCACGCAGGCTCCTGATGCACCGCGACATCCACGATCGCCGCTCCGGCTTTCATCGTCTTCAAGTTTGCCCGCTCCACTGGCGCGTCGGCTAGCTCAGTCTCGATGTCCAGGCACGCAGAACTGACGTTCCCGTGATCTCCAGCAAGCCGCGCACGGGCGGAGTGGAAGCTCCCGTTGCTGTATAGCCAGGAGCTTTCACGCGCTTTCAGCTATTGTAGCAACCCGCAGTTCGGCGTGCGCGTAACGGCTGTGCCGCTGGTGGGGGCGATATGACTCCGCGAGCGCGCCGCGAAGCTCTTGGACTCGGCACTTGTCGGAGCCCGTAACACGTGAATCCGCTGCGGGAGTCTTCGACGCGTGGCTCAACCCTCACGGCACATACGGATGAAAATCCAACCCAAACGTCTTCGCCACCGCTAGATCCGTCACGGTGTGCTGGTGGATGTTCACTGCGCTCGGCAAGCACGGGTCTTCGCGGCACGCGCCCGCTAAACCCAAGCTCGCAATGCGCACCGCGTACGGACCGGTCACGTTGCACAGGGCGTAGGTGCTGGTGCGACCGACCGCGCCCGGCATGTTGGCCACGCAATAGTGCACGACTTCATCCACGATGAACGTAGGCGCCTCGTGCGTCGTGGGCCGCGTGGTCTCCACACAGCCGCCCTGATCCACCGCTACATCCACGATCACCGCTCCGGATTTCATCGTCTTCAAATCCGCGCGCTCTACCAGCCTCGGCGCGCGTGCGCCTCGGATCAGCACCGCCCCGATCACCAAGTCCGCGAGCCGCAATTGGTCGCGAATCGTGTGCCGATCGCTGAACAGAGTGGTCACCGTGGGTAGGATGTCGTCCAAGTATCGCAGCCGATCCACGTTGTTGTCCAAAATCGTGACGTTGGCGCCAAAGCCTGCCGCGACTTTGGCTGCGTTGGTGCCTACGATGCCGCCGCCTAAAATCACCACGTGCGCGGGCTCCACCCCGGGCACACCGCCCAGCAAAATCCCGCGCCCTTCTTGTGGCCGCTCCAAGTATTTCGCGCCCTCCTGAATGCTCATGCGCCCGGCGACTTCACTCATCGGTGTGAGCAGCGGCAAGCGTCCCTGCCGGTCTTGCAGCGTCTCGTAAGCCACCGCCGTCGCGCCCGTTGCCAAGAACCGCCGCGTCAACGTTTCGTCCGCCGCAAAGTGAAAATACGTGAACACGATCTGCTGCTCACCGATCAGCGGCAGCTCCTTCGGCTGCGGTTCCTTGACTTTGATGATCAACTCCGCCCGACTCCAAATCTCCGCCCGATCCGCGATGATCGTCGCGCCCGCCCGTTGATAGTCTTCATCGCGAATGCCGCTCCCAAGCCCGGCACCCCGCTCGACCAACACCTGGTTGCCCGCCCGCCGCATCTCGTCTGCCCCCACCGGCAACAACGCAACCCGGTACTCGTGCGACTTCACCTCTTTCGGTACACCAACGATCATGCTCCCAGCCTAGCGCCCCGCCCAACCCCCGGCGAACCGAGGTAAAACCGTCGGTCGAACGCGCGCTTCCGCTCCGAACTGCTAAACGCTTGCCGCGGGAAGCTTGCGCAGGGACTCGACCCAGCCCTCGACCATCGCGCTGGTCCAACCCTCGTCGTGCATCGCGTCGAGGATGAGCTTCAGGTGGACGGTGTCGCCCTCGGCGCGCAGCTCGAGCACGGTGTCCACGTCGTAGGCGGCCGTGCCCGGCGCGAAATCGACAAGGCTCGAGTACACGAGCCGGCGCGGCGCTGACACTTCGACGTATTTCACGCGGCACGGCGTGGAGAGCGGCATGTTGTGCTGCTTCATGTACTCGATCTGCGGCGGCGCGACCGCCGTCATCGTGTAATGCAGGTCACCGCCCACCACGAGCTCGAGCTTCTGGACGGTCACCGCAAAGCCGTCCGGGCCCCACCACGCCTCGAGGCCCTCCTTCGTGGTCCACATCTCCCAAACCTCCTCGAGCGAAGCCTGATAGCTGCGCTCAAGCATAATTTTGCGTTTTCGAGCGGAGTTTTCCGAAGTCGTCATGGCTCGTTCTGCTTTCGTTTTTTATCGCGTTGCTTTCGTTCGAGCGCTTCACCGAAGCGGTCAAGGCGCCGTTCCCACAAATTCCGGTAGCGGCTGACCCAGGCATCGAGCTCGCGAAAGGGCTCGGCGCGCAGCGAGTAGAAACGCCGCGCGCCGTCCGGCCGCATCTTCACGAAGCCCGCCTCGTTCAAAATCCGCAGGTGCCGCGACACGCCCGATTGATGAATCGACACGCGCTCCACGATGTCATTCACCGCGAGTTCGCCGCCAAGCAGAGCTTCCACAATTTGAAGCCGGGCCGGGTCGGCCAAGGTCTGGAACACGTCCCCATACACCATCATGCATATGCATAGACGCGCATATGCGGGCCGTCCACCTAATTCTGGCCGCTCTCCAACAATTTGGACCAGATCGAACTCCCACGTGCGCAAGAGACGCGTGACCCGGCCCGGTCGAAGAGTTGAACCCCGAGGACCGCACGCTTGGTGAGTTCGGAGCTCTTCCGCGGTTTGGCGAACACGGGACAGAGACGCACGCCACCGAAGCGCTGCGCGCGAAACGCGAGTTGCCCGCCGCTAGCGCGGCTTTTCCTCGCCGCTCCCCACCGCCGCCGCAGGTGCGGCACTCGCCTCCCGCACGCCGATCTCCGCGCGCTCATACCCGAGCCCGCGCACCAACGCCTCCACCGCGTGCTTCGCGTTTTCACTCGCGCGTTTCATTAGCCCCGCTTGCAACGCTGCGTCCACCAGTGTGCGTTCCGCTTCCTGGCGCGCTCGCGTCTCCAAGTTCTCTTGGCGATTGGCGAGCGCGCCCGTACGCCGTGTGTGCACGTACGTACGCGCGTTGTCGAGCTCGGCGTGGAATAGCTCAGGCGCGGGCAGGGTGAGCGTCACGCTGTTCTTCGCTTCGTCCACGTGGATGTCGTCGTGGCTCAGCTTCTGTAGATCGACGCCCGCGCTCACATCTGCCACCGCGACCAGCAAAATGGCGTCCTCCGTCTCGACCAAGCCGAACAAGCGCGATTGCTTGTCGGTGAGGTCGATCACGCGCTCCATGTGAAAGGCGGCGCTCTCGAGGCGCGCCAAATCCTGCACCGCCACGAGCACATTGGGCGTCGCGCGGAGCACCGTCACGCTCGAGCTCATCGGCGGAATCACCGGCAAATGCGGCCCGCCGCAGCTCTTCATGCACAGCGCGCCGATCAGCAAACCTGCGCCGAGCATGCCCGCGAGGGCAATCAGCGGCGCAGGTTTCGAGCCGGAGATCACGTGCCTTGCGGCCAGATCTTCTGCACGATCGCCGACAGCTTCTTCACCGTGTCCGCCTTCATGCCCGTGGCCGGGTGCGGCCAGGCAAAGCTGCGCGACACCACCTGGTTGCACGAGAAGGAGACCAGCAAATCGTTCGGCACCATGCCCGCGGTAGACGTGAAGCTCAGGCCCATCTCCGCGTAAAATACGTTCGGTGCGCAGCGCGCGTCCGCGTTGTCGAAGCTGTCTTTGTCGCCCAGCAATTTGCCCAAGGTCTCTTTCAGATCCCCGTCGATGACTTGCGTCTGACTCAAGATGCGAAAATCATGAAAGCGCGGCGTAGTGTCGGCCGCCGGCAGCACCGAGGCCGCTCCGCCCGGCAAGAGTCCCGGCGGGATTAACTGCGACAGGCCAGCCGCACCCTGCTGAATCCAAGACTGCACTTCAGCGGGCAACCCGGGGATCGCAAATCCGGGAGCTCCGGGGGTCGCGGTGGCCGCGGTCGCGGCGGGCACCTCGTAGTTCTGCAGCCGGTACGCGGTCAGGTTGGCGGTTTTGAGCTGGTCGAAGGGGGCGGCGGGGGTGCTCGCGCACCCGGCCAGGGTCGCGATGGTCGCCGCAGCGGCGAGGGCAAGCGTCGAAGTTTTCGGCATGAACGCTCGTAGATCCGTTCAGCGCCGGTGCCAAGTCCGTCCGAACCGGCGCGCGGCCCGAAATCAGAGTAAATACCAATATATGCCTAACGTTCTCGTGGCTGGCGGTAGTGGCTTCATCGGCCGGGCGCTGGTCTCCAAGCTGGTGGCCCGCGGCGATCTCGTGACTGTACTCACGCGCGCTGAGGCTGGCGTGCGAGATGGGCAGCACTACCAACATTGGCAACCCAGCGTCCAATCCAGCGCGGCCTTGCGGGAAGTGTACGACGCGGTCGTCAACCTGTCGGGTGAACCAGCGGTGGGCGTGCGTTATACGGAAGACGTGAAGCGCGGCATCTTGAAGAGCCGCGTCGAGAGTACCGACTGGCTCGTGCGCGCCATCGAACGCGCGGAGCACAAGCCAGCGGTGTTTGTGTGCGCCTCGGGCACCGGCTTCTACGGCTCCACGCTAGAGACCCAACGCGTCGACGAGGGCGCGCCCCCTGGCCGTGACTTCTTGGCTCGCGTGTGCGTGGCCTGGGAAGCTGCGGCACGCCGCGCCGAAGGCAGCGGCGTGCGCGTGGTCAGCGCGCGCATCGCGCCCGTGCTGAGTGAACGCGGCGGCGCGGTCGAGTCCTTACTTCGCCCCTTCAAGATGTTCGTCGGCGGCCCGATCGGCACCGGCAAGCAAGGTTTCCCCTGGATCCACCTGGATGATTTGGTCGCCGCGCTGATCGCCTGCATCGACGACCCGAAACTGTCCGGCCCCATCAACGTATGCGGCCCCGAGCCCATCTCCAACGCCGACCTCAGCGTGGTGATCGGCGAGCTCCTCGGCCGACCGCACTTTCTCAAAGCGCCGCAATTCGCCCTCCGAGCGCTCTTCGGCGAAGGCGCCGAACCACTCCTCGGCGGCCAATTCGCCGTCCCCCGCGCCCTCGAAAAAGCCGGCTTCTCTTTCCGCTACCCCACCGCCCGAGACGCCCTCCGCGCCGTCATCCAATCGTCGTGATCCACGTGTTTCTGGGTCCTCCTGTGGGCGCGCGCTCCAAGCCCATTTAGGCAGCCGCGGACTGCGGCAACGACGGCGAGCGAACTTCGACCTGGATCGGCACAACGCGGCGGCCCGCGCGCTAGCTGTCGTGAGCCCTAGGTCGCGTATTGCTTCGCAAACCTCGGTGTTTACGGTGTCCCAGCACTCCGCCGCGATATCGTGTATCTAAACGGTTATCGACGGAGGACCCATATGTCCTATCGTCGCCGGTGCATGGGTAGGGCGCGTCGATCGTAGAAGCGGCACGAGCGCGCCACACCGCCCTCAGCTTGGGCCGAACTCGTCTTTATCCTCCGGCCGTTCGCTAGTGGGGATGCGGTACGATTCGTTGAACCAATTTCCCAGGTCTACTAGCTTGCAGCGCGCGGAGCAGAAGGGTCGCGGCCCAAAATCGTCGGGCGCGTTTTCGAGCACGGTTTTGCAGATGGGGCATTGAATGCGCACGCCTAGACCATAGCGCCAAATCGCCGCTTTGGCTGCCCAGGCGCGGCGTTCTAGGGTAAGTTGCGCGCCCGCTCATGTCTTCGGATCTGTTGTTAGAAATCGGTGTGGAAGAGCTCCCGGCCTCGTTCGTGGCAGACGCTGTGGCGGCGTTGCCGGGCTTGTTGGAAGCGCGCTTGCGCGAGTTGCGATTGAGTCACGGTCAGGTCCGAGCGCTGGGCACGCCGCGCCGCCTGGCTCTGATCGCCGAGCGCGTGGCCCGCGCTCAACCGGATCTCGACGAAGAAGTGCTCGGCCCGCCCGCGCGCGTCGCCTTCGACGCGGATGGCAAGCCGACCAAGGCCGCGCATAGCTTCGCGAGCAAGATCGGCGTCGCCCCGGACGCTCTCTTTCGCAAGGCGACGGACAAGGGGGAGTATGTCGCCGGGCGGCGCGTGGAGCAGGGCGCCCCCGCGGCCACGCTGCTGCCAGCGGTGCTGGCGGAGGTGTGCAGTAAGATTCCGTTTCGTAAATCGATGCGCTGGTCGGACGGGGACACTGCGTTCGGTCGCCCGGTGCGCTGGCTAATCGGGCTCTTCGGCGATGATGAATTGAGCTTTCAATTCGCCGCGGTCCGCTCTGGGCGGGTCTCGTATGGGCATCGTTTTTTGGCGCCAGCCGCGTTGAAGATTGATAACGCCGGTGGTTACGTCGCGGCGTTACGCGCCGCTCACGTGCTCGTCGACCCCGCCGAGCGCAAACATGTGATGGTCGAGCGCTTGGCCGAAGCCGCTCGCAGCATTCAAGGCACATTGATCGAGGACGAGTTCTTGGTCGCGGAGAACGCCTCACTCGTGGAAGAACCGCAAGTATTGGTCGGCAACTTCGAAGAGAAATTCTTGGCCCTACCCGAGCGTGTGATCTTGGACGTAGCCAAGGGCCATCAACGTTACTTCGGTGTGCGCGATGGCGACGGCCGTCTCCTGCCCAAGTATCTGGCCGTGGTCGGCACCGCGCTCAAACCGTCGATCATCCAGCTCGGAAACGACCGCGTGATGCGCGCGCGCATGGCAGACGCAAAGTTTTTCTACGATGAGGATTTGAAAGTCTCGCTCGCTCAGCGCATCCCGGAGCTCGACGGCATCCTCTTTCACAAGCGGCTCGGCAGCGTCGGGGACAAGGTGCGGCGCATGGGCGCGCTCGTGCCCGTGCTGGGGGAACGGCTCGGTCTGGGCGCGGAGGTCATTGCAGCGGCCAGTGAAGGCGCGCACTTGGCGAAGTGCGACTTGGTCTCCCTGATGGTGCGAGAGTTGCCCGAGCTCCAGGGTGAAATGGGCACGGCGTACGGCCTCGCGCAAGGGTTACGTCCCGAGGTGGCAGCCGTGATTGCCGAGCACTATCAGCCGCGCGGCGCGGACGACCCACCGGCCACCCGCGACGCCAGCGCGCTCGTGGCCTTGGTCGATCGCCTCGACACTTTAGTTGGCTGCTTCGCGATCGGCCTGTTGCCCACGGGCGCGGCCGACCCGCTCGCCTTGCGGCGCGCGGCCATCGGCCTGTTGCGTACGCTCTTGCACAAGCAATGGCGCATCGGTCTGTCCGAAGCCATTCACACCGCCTACTCAGGTTTCGTGGGCGTGAAGCTCGATCTCGACGCAGGCGCCACTGCCGACAAGCTCGGCGGGTTTTTGCGCCAACGCCTGCGCGGCGTACTCACGGAACCCGGGGATGTGATCGACGCCTGCGTGGCCGCCTCTGCGGACGACCCGTACGATGTGCAATTGCGAGCCGCCGCCCTGGGCAAAATCGAAGAAAGCGTGCGCACCAAAGCCGGTGAGGTCTTCAAACGCGCCGCCCGGGGAGCTTGCGCCGCCCGTGTCGGTACAGGTTGAGGTGCACCCGACCGAACAACGTGTCTTCGACGCCTACCAGACCCTGAGAGCGGCCCTCGGCGGAGGCACCACCGCCGGCGACTACGAACGCGCGCTCACCGCCATCGCCACCTTCGCGCCCGTGTTGGCTCAATTCTTCGAAGACATCTTCGTCATGGTCGAAGACCTGCCGCTCCGAAACAACCGCCTCCGCCTCATGCGCGAAACCCACACCGCCTGCTCCCGCTTCGCCAACTTCAACTTACTCGTAAAAGCCTAGCCCACCGCGCCCCGTGATGACGGCGGTCGGACCCGTGAGGACGGCGGTCGACCCGTGAGGACGGCGGTCGACCCGTCGACTGTGATGCGCTTCACGCTGCTGCGCGGCGGCCGTCTACGACGCCGAAGGCTCCGCCGTCCTTGCTAGGATGAGTGACCATCCCCCCACATGATCCCCGCGATCAGTCGAGGCGCACGGTCCGCAGTTACGCGCTTGCTCACAAGTTCGCGGCCACCAAGTCTGTTCTCGCCTTGATAGCGACCGCCGCGCTCAGCGCCGCGAAAAAACACGGACCGCCGTGTCCGCGCACTGACACTCAGCGGGGGCCCGCGTGACAAGAGCATTCTAATTGATTACTGCCCTAATTGAGAGTAGGGTGGGTCTGCCATATGGCCAAGCGTGCACGCAGAGCTCGTCGCGCCGTGCAGTTGGCTCTGCCGCTAGCCGGGCTGCGGCCGCCGAGCGCAAAGCCGCGTGGGCGGAGGCCGGGCGCGGGTCGGCGGTCGGTTCGGCATCGAAGGCGTGAGGAGCATGTGTCCTCGCACCCGGTGCATGTCGTTTTGCGCAGCAGGTTTCGGCCTTTACGCAGTCAGTTCGTCTTTCCGACCATTCGCCTGGCCTTGGCGAAGGCGGCGCGCGCGCACGCGAATTTCCGTGTCACTCAGTTCTCAGTGCCAGGGCGATCACTTGCACTTGATTGTCGAGGCGGACAGCAAACAAGCACTCTCACGTGGAATGCGGGGTCTGGCGATTCGAATCGCTCGCCGCGTCAATGCTCTGGTGTCCCGTCGCGGTAAGCTTTGGGCTGATCGCTTTTTTTCGCGTGAGCTCAAGTCGCCGCGCGTGGTGCGTAACGCGCTCGCGTATGTGCTGAATAACTTCCGTAAGCACGGTGCCGCGGGTATATCTCGGATCGATCCTTATTCTTCCGCACCCTACTTTGCTGGGTTCCGCGGCCTGGCTGGGCTCGCGCCTTGCCAGCTGCCGTCGAGCTCTGTCTTTCTGCTCACACCGCGCGGCGTGCCGCCTCCGGAACTTCTGGAGCATGTCCCCGTCGTCCCTGCGCGCACGTGGCTGGGTAATGTTGGCTGGCGTCGCTCGCCCGCTGTCGGATTCGCAGTCACCGCAAGTGAGCCATGGTTTTAGAATGCGGTCCGCAGACGGGTGCGCTTCGCGTGCGCCGAGGACGTCGGCGACTGATTGGGCAGTTGCAGTGTTGCCCGAGTGACTCGGTCTCGCCGTACCCGGCCGAGGTCACCAACTGGGCTACGTCGACCGGATTGTTCCGATCGGGTTATGTTCGTTGGGTTCCGGGTCACTACGCTGCTCGAATCGACGAAGTCAGGGCTTGGTTTTAGAGAGAATGGGGACGGCGGGTGCCGGTGTACGTTCCCATGACGCCCTAATCGACATAGTTCACAACAAGGCCTGCCACCAACTCGCCTGAGTCGGAAGCCGCCGGCGCCGGAGGGTGGGTGCGAAGAGCGTGACGGTTTAAAATGGGGGTATGCCTTGCCGAACACCTAACGCAGCGCATGTGAGGTGAGAAGTCGGGCGCTGCCGGCTCCGGATGGCGGGTGCGAAGAGTCGCAGACCGCCGCCGCACAGACCAAACCAGCAGCCGGCGCGCCAAAGTGGCGGTATAAAACGGGGTCTGCCTTGCCGAACACTTAGTGCAGCGCACGTGAGATGGGTGAATTTTCTAGTGCAGGCTTCGTCTGTCGAGGCATGCGCGAACTTCGGTTGAGTGCGGCTCAGCGCAAAGCACTGGAACGTCTGCTGGCGCGCCGTTCGGCGAACGCGGGCCATGTGCGACGGACGCGACCGTGTTGCTCGGCGCCGACGGTGTATCGGGGCGCGCAATCGCTGAGCCCGTCGGCGTTAGGAGCGGCGCGTATCGCGAATTCGCCTCGGTGGCGCCGGGGGCGTTGGTGGCGCTTAATGAACATCCGAAAGCCGAGCGCAAAGACCGGGCTGTTTCTGCGGAGACAACGGAACGCGTCATTCAGCCGACGTGGTCTCCGCCGCCCGCCGGGTCGAACCGGCTCGACGACACGCCCGCGCGCTAGGAAGCTCAGGTTGACGACCGCGACCGTGTCGGAGATCTTTCAGGACTTGGCTGACGATTGCGGCCACACTCAAGCAGCGCAGGTCACGAATTCGTAGCGTTTCGCCGGCACGGAGCATTCGGCCGCTGAATGCGGGCAGGCCAGATCGGGGAGTCGAGAGTGAAGTCGCTCGCGTTCGGAGGCGGCGCGATCGGCAGCCAAGGCTTAGGACTTGGGCGTGTTTGAGAACTCGCTCGCTCGTTGTCAGTGCCTTCGCGAAGGTTCAGGAGTGCGTCGGCGCCAGCTCGTAGATTCGGCGCGCCACGCGCGCGGCAAACGCTCGCTCATCGACCACTTGGCGTTCGACCAGTGCGAAGACGAGTCCTCCACATTGAGCCCAGGTCGCGGATGTCAGCGATTCATCGCCATGAAGGAAGCGGTGAGTGTCTTCCCCGAGTTCGTCGGTGGGAAGCTTCAACGCCCGGGTCACGTCCACGAGGGCGTCGATCAGGTCTGAAGTAGACTCGTCCGATGCCTGAAGTTGACGATCGATCAACACTAGCTCGGACAGCAATTCGTTTCGCGATTCCATGATAAACGGCTTGGGTGTGCAGCGTTCGTGCCAGCCGGCGGCTGTGAAACAGAGAGGCTCGGAGTTTTCCGTGTGCGCTTGCCCGACCCTCAACGGTGCGGTGATAGTCTTGAGTCGGCGCTGTCCGAATTAATGCGGATGGACTCAGCGGATGCCGCGCCTCCTATGAATGCGGTGCCATTGTATAGGTTTTGCCTCGACAGTTGTGGCGGCAGGGTTGCGTCAGGTCACGTGACAATCTGCACAGTGCGAGGCAGGCGTGCGGCCACAACGCCGGAAGTCGCCCGCACACGGGGGCGTGGCCGTACCCGCTCGGTGATTTGACGCGTCAGGTAGGCGTTCGTCGGCGGATGTCGCGGGGGAGACGCCGGTCGCTTGCGCTCCGGCGAGACGAGACGCCGACGTTTTGCGCTCTCCGGCGAGACGCCGTCGCTTTGCGCTCTCGGAAGAGACGAGACGCCGTCGCTTGCGCTCCGGAGAGACGCCGTCGCTTGCGCTCCGGAGAGACGCCGTCGCTTACGCTCCGGCGGGCGGGATCGACGGCTGTTCTTCAGCGTGATCGTGGTCGACGGCGAGGGTGCGCCCTTTGGGTTGGCGGATGTCTTTCAGCAGGTCGTCGAACCAGGGTTGGTTGGGGTCGAAGGGTTTGCCGCCCGCGATGCGCGGGAATTCGATCGCACGCAGGCGTCCGCCGTTGTCCTCGTCGTGGCCGATCACCCCGGATTCGCCGCGCAGGCCGCACTCGACCGCGTGGTCGACCATGCTTTGGATGAGGCGTAGATCGTCCACGTTGGCGGCTGCCGCACGGGCAAAGTAGCCGGATTTTTGGACCAGTGTTTTTTCGGCGCCGAGCAACTTGGCAAATTGCTTACTGAACCAGTTGCCGACGTTCACGGCGTCAAGCTTGTAGTGGCCGAAGGCGTCGCGCGGCACTTCTTCGCCCTTGGAGCTCATCTCTTTGACGATCTCGTTCACACATGCGCCCTCGGACACGAACAGATTGACGCAATCCTGATCATCCATCACTGCGCGCAAGCGCTTGGCCTCGCCTTCCAAGTCGAAGTCCATCTCCGGGATGTACACGGCATCGATGTCTTTGTGTGCGCGAGCCAGGTTGAAGCTCGGCAGAAAATCCGGGGCGTTCAAGCGCTGCCGATACACCTTCGCGGTGTAGGCGGTGAGCCAGCCGCAGTTCCGGCCCATGACTTCGTGCACGATCAACATGCGGGGGTTCGCGGAGTGCTCGTTGACGATGTTCTCGAAGTAGATTGCGCCCTGCTCCGCTGCGGTCCACGCGCCCAGGGATTGACGAATCGGATACACGTCATTGTCGATCGTCTTCGGCAAGCCGACGACGGTGAGATCGTAGTCATGCGTCTTCAAGAAGGCCGCTAAGTCCGCCGCGGTCGTGTTGGTGTCGTCACCGCCGACGGTGTGCAAGATCGTGACGCCGTCTTTGGTGAGCTGCTGGGCCGCCACTTCTAGCGGATTTTGACCTTCTTGAACCAAGCCGCGCTTCACGCAATCCTTGGCGTTGGTGAGCTTCACGCGGCTGTTGCCGATCGGGCTGCCCCCGTGCTTGTGCAAGACATGCGCGCCGGCGCGCACCTCTGCCGTCACTGGCACGCTCGCGCCGAGCAGTAAGCCCTTGTACCCGCCGAGATAGCCGATGATTTCGAGCTCTGGCGCGAGCTCGGAATACCGCCCAATCAACCCGCCCACGGCGGAAGACAAACACGGCGCGAGGCCGCCAGCAGTCAGGATCGCGACTTTTTGTTTCTTTGAGCTCACGGTGGCAACACTCCTAAATTAGTCAGACGCGGGAGAGCTACGAGATCTTGTCAGAAACGCAAACGGAATCCGCGCCGGGATAAATTGTCTCCCTGAAAACCCGCTCGGTGGGCAGCGGAAGGGGCTAATCCGGTCGTATCGTTCATAGGCGGTTCCGCGTTGACGCGCGGTGAAGCCCTGCGCGCTACGCGCTATCTCCGAGCAGGACTACGTGCCAGCGATAAGCGGAAGCGAGCGTTGCCTGACGGTCGTCTCCGGTCACGAACGCCCGCACCGACCGCTTCACGGCGGCCGCAACGTGACGGAGGTCGAGGCTCCTTGTCCCTAGCTTGGAGTGTGGACCGCCCTGCGCTGCTCCACGCGATGATACACGGCTGCGAGATCATCCTTGGGCACACCTTATACGCCGGTCGCGACGTCGGTCTGCAAGGCCTCGTGTGCGCGCGCCAGCACCGCCTTCTTCATCTCTTTCGAGATTGCTTCAAGTGCGAGGCATTCGTACGTCCGACGCGGTGCAGAGGCGTCAGAACGGCGGGCGGGCGGGTCGAAGTGCTGCCGTAGGCACAAATGCGGCCTCGCTTTGCGTTCGCGCCCGTACCCTTGGTGATGGTCGACGTGTCGACGTATGACGGAAGTGCCTTTACTCGGCGAGCGCGCCCAGCGCGGCCTCGACGGTCGCATCAATGTCTTCTTCCGTGTGGGCGAGGGAAATGAATGCGGCCTCGAATTGCGAGGGCGGCCAATACACTCCGCGTGTCACGAGCCCCCGGTGCCAGCTGCCGAAGCGCTGCGTGTCGGAGGCGGCGGCGTCCAACCACGAGCGTACGGGACCGCGATGAAAGAAGACGGTGAGCATTGAGCCTACGCGCTGCACGACGCCGGGCGTGTCGGTCTCGCGAAGCGCTCGCTCGAGGCCCGTCTGCAGTCGTGAGCCGAGTGCTTCCAGGCGCTCGTAGGCGGGCTCGTCGAGCAGGGCGAGGGTGGCCAGACCGGCTTGAACGGCGATGGG
>CAXSGJ010000071.1:0-24592 GCA_964236865.1 uncultured Polyangiaceae bacterium | reverse complement strand
AAGTAAGGAGGCGCCCAGCTCACTCAAGAAACCGATCGTCTTGACCTTGCCCATGACCTCGTGCGGGTCCGGTGCGCCGCTGACCTCGGCCACGATCCGTGCCCCCTCCACTAGCCGGTAGCGTCGCCGCTCGGTTCGGATCGTGAGCAAGCCCTGAGCGAGCTCGACGTCTCCGTTCACCAGCCAACGGTCGAGCGCTTCTTGGGGGAAGAAGACGCGGTTCTTACTCATCGGGGACTCTGAGCCACGAGCTCGGGGCCGAGAGCTTACTCTCCAGGACGCGTCACGGCTAGGTCGCCGGACACGAGCTCGCGCTTGGATTGGGTCACAATCGCGATTGCGCTGAATTTCTCGGTACGCAGCACCCTCAGCTCGGCGATGGTGTCTTCCGGGAAGGTCTTTTCGTCGCCATCAGTCGGCGTTTGCTCGGCGCCCGCCCACTCCGGGGAATTGATCAGCATCCGGGTCTTGTCGAAGGGCGAGTGGGACGTCAGGCCGTCTCGCCAGGTATCCCCCTTGCGAACCACGAACAGATTCGTGCCGGGCTGGAGCCCGTCCTGGCTACCCTTATCCAAGAATGCGATTTGGTCTCGAGCGATGTACACATTCGGGTAAATGCTGGTCAGCACGCGCGTCGCGATTTTAGCTCGCGTCTTCAGCGGCGGCACGATGTCGAAGCGCCGACCCACGGGACCGATCTTCGCCCCGCGTTCAACGACGTCGACCGACTCGGTGAGGATCGCCTTGGCGACGCGCGTGTTGGGGTCGAACTCCAAGACCTTCACCGTGCCGCGCACCGCGACGATTTCCCCCGGTGGCGTACGCGCGCCAGCGACGTGCTCCGGCTGGCGAACGGAGTTGAACACGGTCAGCTCTTGACCCTTGCTCACGGTCACTCCCGGCCGAAAAATGAGCACCACGTGATTGCCCTCGGCGAGCATCATCTGCTCCTCGTCCGAGCCGACGAGCTCGCCCCACACATCGCGCTTGGGGTCGCCGAGATAGCCCTGGTCGCGCAGGAACACGGTGTCCCGTGGTACGAGGGGCCGGCGATTGATCAATGACCCTGCGCCGCCAATCGTGGAAGACAGACGTTTTCCCAATGACAGCGCCTGTGGGTCACCCGTCGCGCTGGTGATGCGTACTTGATCACCCGGGTAAATCCAGTGCGGATTGGCGATCTGCGGGTTGTAACTCCACACCTTGGGCCACGCCCAGGGGTTTTGATAATAGTGGTTACACAGATCCCACAGCGTATCGCCGCGGCGGACCAGGTGGATGTCGGGGATGGATTCGGGGCCTGAACCCGCGTCGCCGGGCAGAACTCCATTCGTGCCATGCGAGCCCGCGTCCGTCGGGCCCGGGTTCGTGACGGTGACGTTGGTCGGACCCGCGTTCGAGCCCTCGCCGAGGTTGGCCGGCGAATAGGTGGTCGTCCCGTTGTTTTGCGGCGCGATCACCACCGAGCCGCCGCTGTCGGCGGGCACGGTGGGGGTGGCCGTGTCCGGACCAAAGCCCGGCACCGCCTGCGCGCGAGCCAAAGCGCCCAGCAGAAACAAGCCGCTGAACGCGCCCGTAGAGAGTGCTCGCTTCATGTTCTTCTCACCGCTTGTGTCGGGGGCTGCCGGAGCCGTCTGAGTCGCCGTCCGCGTGGGAACCGTGCACGCGGATCACCGGACGCGGGCTCTGGTCGGCCGCGGAATCTTCCGGCCTGAGCTCCGCCGTGGGCGCGTCCGTGGGCACGTCGTGGCTGTCATCGCCTGGCTCGAGCTTGACGATCATCAAGCGTGGCCGCTCCAGGGTTGGGCCGACATCGTTGGCCGGCTTCACCAGCGCCGGCGCGTCTCTCCGCACCTCCAAGGCCTCCAGACGCTCCTCCAAGCGGTCGCTGTGGTTCTGTAATCGGGTCAGATCGGTCTGCACGGCGGCCAAGCGCTTGGACAGGTCGTCGTGATTGCCGGCACAGGCGCTGACGGCACAACTGGCCAGAAGCAGTGCCAAAAGGCCGAAGGAGGGGGGTGGACAACGCATCGCCGCGAATCGTAAGGCGTTCGCGGGCAGCGGGCCAAAAGACCCGTCGCTAGAGGCCGCCCTCTCGCCCATCGCACCGTAATTTTCCGAGGGAGAACACCAAGTTGAGCGCAGTTACTGGACGCCTGTCCGATCGCCTCCTAAGGTCCGACCCGTGGCGTTCCGCCGTCCCCGCCGCAATTCGAATCGCCCCAGGCCAAAGCTCGACCTGCGGAAGACGCTCTTCGTTTTGCCGAATCTGATCACGCTGGGCAGCGTGTTCTGCGGCTTCAACGCGATCCGCTTGGTGTCCAAGGACCAGCCGGCCGAAATCGATGTGTACCGCGCGGCCATCCTACTCATCTTCGCCATGCTGTTCGACATGATGGACGGCCGGGTCGCGCGCATGACGAAGACTCAGAGCGCCTTTGGGCTGCAGCTCGACTCGCTGGCCGACATCATCTCCTTCGGCGTCGCGCCGGCCCTGCTCGTTTACAAATGGGTGCTTCACCGCGCGCCAATCCCCGGCATCCTGACTTCGTTCGTGTTCGTGTCGTGCGCGGCGATTCGGCTCGCGCGCTTCAACGTGTTGAGTTCGAGCTCGACCGGCGCGCCCAGTAAGCCGGGCAAGTACATCCTCGGCCTGCCGAGCCCGCCCGCCGCCGGCATCTTGATCTCGCTGATGGTCGCCAACCACGGCGTCGGCGGCGCGCTGGGTGATGAGCGATACACGCTACTGCTTTTCTGCGTCACCATCGCCTTGGGTTTGCTGATGGTGTCCAATGTTCGCTTCCGCTCGTTCAAAGAGCTCAAGCTCAACACGGCCACGTTGCTGTTCGTGCTCTTCACGATCGGCTCCAGCGTGTTCGTCTGGCAGCAATTCAAACCACAGTTCGTCCTGATCTGGCTGCTCAGCATGTACGTGTTCATCGGCCTGGTAGAGACGCTCCGCGTCTTGGCGCGCCGCCTGCGCGGCTTGGACGAGCGCAATTCGGTACCGCCAGTCGCGCACTGAGAGCGAGCCCGGCGGCTCCGCCCGCGCCGCCGAAGGCTTCGACGGGCCGCGAGCGCACGCGTGACCATCCATCCCACCCACTCATCGAATACCCCAGTCCTACCCATCCGCCATCCATCAACGGCATCCTGGGTGATGGTCATGCGGAGCGGCGGAGCGCACTCAGCCTTCGGCGGCACAGAGCACGCGTAGGCGTGGCCCATGGGCCACCGGCTACTGCGCGGTAGATGCGGACCGGGTCGTCGAAACATGTAATCATCGGCGCCATGTTCGAAGTCCTGTTTGGCATTCCGATTGGGTTCTTGCTCTGGTTTTTCGTGCGCTACGGCGTGGGCGGGTTCTATACGGTGGGGCCGAACGAGCGCGCCGTGATCAGCACCTTCGGGCGTGCCCAACGCACCGGCACGAGCACGCTCGAAGAGCCGTTGGCGGCGACGCTGCGGCCGGACGAGCGGGAACGCTACGCTTATCCGCAGGTGCGTTTGATTGGGCCGGGCTTTTATTGGAAGTTGCCTTGGCAGAGCGCGCACAAAGTTTCGGTCGCCACAAACACCGTCTCCATCGCGTACGACCCCGAAAACCTGAGCGCGAACTCGAACGGGCAGATCTTGGACGCGGTCACCAAGGATCAGCTGAATACCGGCTTGAACGGGCAACTGCGCTTCACGATTTCCGAGCGCAACTTGTATGCCTACATTTTCGGCGTCAAAAATCCGGTCGCGCACATCATGGGCTACTTCGTGTCGGTGCTGCGGGATCGCATCGCCAATTTCGAGGCGCCCGAGGCGCAAGGCATTTTGGCGGGCGCTGAGGCGGGCGGAGAGGTGGGAGCTAGCGTGCAAGGCATCTCAATCAACGACTTGCGTAAAAACCTGCGGGATCTGAACGACCACATGGCCGAAGACTGCTCTTCCGCTTCGGCGCGTTACGGCATCAGTTTGGACGCGGCGCTGATCACCGGCATCGATCCCCCCCTGGACGTGGACTCCGCGCTCGCGGCCATCAACACCGCGCACAACCACGTCTCGAGCGAGATCAGCTTGGCGCAGGCCGCCGCGGATCAAAAGATCGTTCAGTCGCGGCGCGCCGTGGAGATCGAGACGCTCAATGCCCAAGCAGAGGTGGAACCACTCTTGACGCTCGCCGCGCAGCTGCGCTCTCTCCGTGCGAGCGGTGAAGCCGCGCTCGGCGCGTACGTACGAAACGCCAAGCTTGGCCTTCGGCGCAAGACTCGGCAATTGGTGCTCACGCCGGGTCAGGAGACGCGCTGATGGTCTTTCTCACCACGGTCGGCATCACGTTCGCGGTTTGCTTGTTTGGCGTGCCGCTCTTCTTGTTCCTGGTGCGGTTGCTCGGCGTCTATGTCGTCGTCGCCGAGCGACAATGCGTCGTCTTCGAGCTGTTCGGCAAAGTTCGGCTCGTCGAGAACCAACCCGGTATCCACTTCCCCTGGCTGCGCATGGGCGTGTTTGCGCCGCTGGTGTCGTTCTTCGGCAAGAAGCGCGTGGTGGATCTGCGGCTCGATCAGACCTACCTGCGCAGCCAACCCGTGAACTCGGAAGAAGGCGCCCCCATGGGCATCGGAGTCTGGTGCGAAATGTTCGTGAGTGACCCGCTCGCGTACCTCTATAAAAATTGGGATCCAGTGGGCTCGCTCCGCGCCAACGTATCGAATGCCACCGTGCGTTGCTTGAGCAACATGAAGCTCTCGGAAATGCTCGAGACCCGGCACGCGATGAGCCAAGTCGTGCGTGAAGAGGTATCGCTCAAATCGCGCGAGTGGGGCTACATGCTGGGCAGCACCTACATTCGCAAAGTGCATTTCCGAGACCTCGGAATGATTCAACAGATCGAGCAAAAAGTCGTGAATCGGCTGCGCCAAGTGACGGCTGCGATTCAGCAAGACGGCACCAACCGCGTGAATGTGATCCGCTCGACCGCCGAGCGGCAAGCCGCGGTGGCCTTCGCCCAAGCCGCCGCCACGCGACCGCAAATCGTCGGCGCCGCGCTGAGTGAGATCGCGAAAGATGCCCAAATCTCCGATGCCCTGTTCGAGCTCCTGGAAACACAAAACCTATTGGCCGCGCCCGGGCTCGAAGTGAGCGTGCTGCCCAAAGGCACCCAATTCGTCGCCGCGATCCCCGGCCCGCCCCACGTACCCAGTCGCTAGAGGTGTTGTGGCGCCGCTATTATCGGATCCCGCCTTGGTAAGACCTGAGTGCGTCGCCGGGGCGGTGATCTCGAGCTCCAGTCCTATGCGCAGTCGTCTACTAACTGAGTGCGCGGCCCACGTCAGCAAACGGGCGCAGGCCTAGGCTATTTCAGCACGTCGGTGCCACCGCGCGCCGAGCTTGATAATTCAAGCTGTTTGAAGGGATGCGCGGGCGAGCGAGTCGAGATTCCACCACGCCATACGACGCGCGGCGAGCTGGGTGATAAAGCGTTTGCGCGTGTCGATCGACGAGGACGATACCGAGCCACCAAACAGGCTGTTCCTTTCTCCGTCTCCTCCGGAATGCGAACGCACGCACCGCGCTGCCCGAGAGCGCGCCGTTAACGCTGACGGCGGCGCCGCGCGATGCCGAGAACGCCGGCCAAAGCCAAGAGCAGCCCCGCATTCGCTGCGCCTTTGCCGCCCGAAGCGACTGCGCAGCCCGAGTCGGAAGAATCACCGCCGCTCGACGGAGAGACGGTGCTGGCCGCGCCAGCAACTGCGAGAGCGCCCGCAGAACCACCCACACCATTCACAGCACCGGCCGCGCCCACAGCACCGGCCGCGCCCACAGCACCGGCCGCGCCCACAGCACCGGCCGCGCCAGCGCCGGCGAGGGCCCCGGCTTCACCGCTTCCTGCTGCGCCGCCCATTGCTGCACCGCCCATTGCTGCGCCGCCCATTGCTGCACCGCCCATCGCTGCACCGCCCACCCCGCCTCCCCCAGCGGTGACCGCACCGCCGCCCGCGCCCGCCGCACTGCCGCCACCGGCTCCGCCAGCACCGCCCACACCGCCTGCGCCACCGCTGCTACTGGCCAAAGCGGCCTCGATCAACTGTGCCATCTTCTGCTGGCCCGCAGCGTTCACTTGGCCGTCATTGCCATTGTATAGGGTGACCAGCGCCGGAGTCCCGGTGATCTCGGTATAAGTGTCGATGACCGTGAGCTGATGCGCCGCCGCGACCTTCTTCGAGGCCGGGAGCATCAAATCTTTCACGATGTCTTCACCGGCCGGGAGCGCGCCTGCGTTCCACTTCAGATCGATGGGCGTCATCATGTAAACTTTGGCGCCGACCTTGAGGTAATTTTGGACCAGGCCCTCATAGGCGGCTTCAAAGGCGGACGCGTTGTACAAGGCGGTGTGATTCGCTGGAGCCTTGACGATGATCCGCTGATCGTGCTCGCCGAAGGGACCGATGATGGCGATGCCGGGCGAGGGGGTCAGGCTCGCGGTGTACTTCCCGCTCTTGCAAAACGAGTCACCGCCGGCAATGGTCGCTGAACCCGCGTCGCAGCCCAACACCGCGCCGCCATCTCCGTTGTTGTGCACGGTGTAATTGGCGCCGAGCGCCGCTTGCATTAGCTCCGGGTAGTGAAGCCAGTGGCCGTTCGCGCAGGGCATTGCCGCGCAGCCGTTTTCTCCGCTTTGAGTGTTCTGTTCGCCCGGCGTCACGACACTGATTGCCGCGCCGCTCGCGCTGCCCGCAACCGTCGTACAGAGCAGCGGGAGAACCGCTAAAAACGCATGCGGATGAAGGCGCGAGGTGGTCATGACGCTATCCTTATTAGAGCATGAGGCGCGGCATGACCGAGGCTGCCAGCCGAGATTACCAATCCCATTTGCCCGCTCTTCCGAGACCCCGCAAGTAGAGATTTCGTTAAAACAGTTTGACCCGCAGGACCGGGGTGCCCGAAGTTTCTACGAATCAGTAGGCACGCTGTCTCGGCAGCAAGATCACCGGCGATAGCGCGCCCCACCGCCCGCGCGGCCATGACACCGTTGATCGGTGGCTAGCAATGCGCTGAGATCGGTGCGTCGATCTGGGTGACGAGCTGATCGATCGCGACCGGCGCTATGTGCCCCTAGCAGTTTCGGCGAGGAGCGCTTCGAGCTCTGCCAAAGCTCCGAGATCTTGGGGCGCCCCGCCGCACGCTTTGCGCGGATCGCAACTAAGGGTTGCGACGGCGCGCGCGAGTCTGAGCCCCGTATTAGAGGCGACAGTTGGAGCAAAGAGCAAAACTCAAAGCGGTTCTGATTGCGTCAAACATGAGCTGGTCCATTCTCGCCCGATACAAAATGCTCGCTCGGTAAGCTCGGGCTTTTTGGCGAGGATTTGGCGAGCACCGGAGGCCCTTCAAAACCAGACGCCTTCGGGGACGCGTCGTGAAGCGTCAGCCGGCCACCGCGATCAGGCAGGGCGCGGCGCGCTGAGGGTGCTCGTCAGTTCGCCGCTTTCTACTAGGCGCTCGAGATCTTGGAAGCCGCCAACGAGGGCGCCGTCCACGAAGATGATGGGGAACGTGGGCCAGCCGGTCCACATCTTCAATGCTAGGCGGCGCCGCCATTCACTGAAGTAGCTGCCGATGCCGAGGTACTCGTAGGCGATGCCCTTCGCGTCTAGGAGCTTGCGGGCTTTCTTCGGAAACGGATTTTGTGCCATGCCCACCACGACCACGCGGTGGTCGTGAACCAAGCGCTTGACCGCGTCCACTTCCTCCTTCTTATAGTCGGCGATCTTTTGCAGGATGCTGGGGTGGATGTTGCTTTGGGGGACTGTTTCGCGCGTCGCTTGCATGGCAGGCTCTACGTGCCGCCGTCCGTAGAGGTTTCTCGCGCACGGCCGAGCCATGCTAGACCCTCGGCGTCTTGTCCGTGCTGGAAGTCGCCAATCTGGGTTTTGGGTACAGCAATCAGCGCCTCTTTCAGGGCGTCGGGTTCCGCTTGGAGCTGGGCGAGCGCGCGGGCCTGGTAGCGCCGAACGGGGCCGGTAAGAGCACTCTGCTTCGTGTCATCGCGGGCGAGCTCGACGCGGACGAGGGCACGGTCACGCTCAAAAAGGGCTCGACTCTCGGCTACTACCGGCAGGGCCATGAGACCCGCGCCGAGGGCAGCGTGATGGATAACCTGTTGGCCGGTTTCGGAGACTTGCTGAAGCTTCGCCACGAGCTGACGCACGCCCAAGAAGCGGCGGCGAGCGGCGAAGAGGCCGCGCTCGAGCGCCTGTCGACCGCGATGGATCGTTATCAACACGCGGGCGCTGACCAGCTCGAGCGGCGCGTGGAAATGATCGCCATGCGCCTCGGCTTCACGCCGCGCGATTTGGAACGTGACGTGCGCACCCTATCCGGCGGCGAGCGCGGTCGGCTTTCGCTGGGCGTGGTGCTGGCCGGCGAGCACGATGTCTTGTTCTTGGACGAGCCCACGAATCACTTGGACTTGGAGACCATCGAATGGTTGTCCGCGTATCTCGTGGGCTTTCGTGGGGCCGTGTTGGTGGTTTCGCACGACCGCGCCTTCTTGGACGCCACCTGCCCCATCACGATGGAGCTCGGGCGCACCACGTTCCGCAGCTATCCCCTGCCCTATACGCGGTATTATCAAGAGCGGGCCGAGGACATCGAACGGGAGCGCAGGCTCGCCGAAGAGCAAGCGACCTTCATCGCCAAGACCGAAGACTTCATTCGCAAGAACATCGCTGGTTCGAACACGAAGCAAGCGCAGTCGCGCCGCCGCATGCTGGATAAGCTCGACCGCGTCGACGGCCCGGAGGACGTGTGGGCACGCGCGGAGCGAGTACGGTTTCGGTTTGCGGAAGTGCCGCGGAGCGGCGACATCGTGCTCGACGCGAAGGGCCTAGCCGGGGTGCGCGGCGGAGCCGAGCTGTTCTCCGGCTTCAATCTGCTCCTCCGCCGTGGGGATCGGCTGGGCATCGTGGGCCCAAACGGCTGCGGCAAGTCGACCTTGATGAAGCTCTTGGCGGGGCGCGGGGAGGCCAGTGATCGCGGTGACATCAAATGCGGCACCAACCTGTACGAAGGCTACTTCGATCAGCACTTGGGCTCCCTCGACCCGAAAAAGACGGGCGTTGACGAGGTGCGCAGTGTGCGCGGTGATTTGAATGCGGACGGCGCGCGCCAGTACCTGGCGCGCTTTCGCTTTTACGGCGACGACCCTTTGCGCAAAGTCAGCAGCCTCTCCGGCGGCGAGAGCACGCGCCTGGCGCTCGCCAAATTGCTGTTGGAGCCGCGCAACGTGTTGTTCCTGGACGAGCCGACCAACCACTTGGACATTCCCGCAGCCGAGATTTTGGAAGAAGCGCTGGTCGGCTTCGAAGGCACGGTCGTGTTGGTCTCCCACGATCGGCGCTTTCTGGAGACCGTCACCACGCGCACGGCGAGCTTTGGCAAGGGCGGCGTCGATCTGTACGACGGTGGGTTCAAGGATTACTCGGACGCGCGGCTCCGAAAACAAGCCGCCGAGCTACAGTTGCAGGCCGAGGCCCAGGCCAGGAGTCGGAGCACCGAGTCCAGCCGGCCAAAGTCCAAAAAGAGGGCATGATTCATGATTGAGCAGTGGCTCGCGCGGTCGAAAGAAAATCTAGAAGTCATGGCGCGCCGGTCATGAGCCGGGCGCTCCGCTCCGACTGGTGCTGGGTGCTGGCCTTGGCCGCACTGTGGGCGGGCTGTCACAAGCAACCCGCGCCTCAGCCCAGCGATGAAACCGGCGCCGTGCCGGAGCTGGGCCAGCTTCCGCCGTTGGAGGTCAAGGACGACACGCCCAACCTGCTTTTGACCTGGATCGACGACAAGGGCGACTTCCACGTGGTGCAGAAGCCCGCGGATGTACCTAAAGAGAGCCGCGATCCGGTGCGCGTCGTGATCACGACGCGCGAAGAGGGCACGGGCAAGCTCGTGTACGTCTCGAACCTGAATGAGGTCACGCCGACCGGCAGTTACCGCGTGAAGACCTTGACCCGTGCGGCTTGGGACGAGCTCGGCGCGGGCAAACGCAAGGCACGCTTGGAGGCTCTGGCGCCCAGCGCCGTCGCTCCCCCGGCCGATTCGGCGCCCCCCAACCCTGGCTCGGACATCGCTGGTGCACCCAAGAAGCCAATCGCGACCGGGGTCAGCGCCACCATTTACGGCGCCTCATGGTGCAAGCCTTGCCACGATACCGCGCGCTACCTGAAGCAGCGCGGCGTCACCGTGATCGACAAGGACATCGAGGAGAACGAGGTCGCGGCCGCAGAAATGCGCCAAAAGCTGGCGCGCGCCGGGCGCACGGGCTCCAGCATTCCGGTGATTGATTTGATGGGGCAGATTTTGGTGGGCTTTAGTCCCCTGGCGCTCGATCAGGCGATCGAGGCCGCGCGCTCCGCAAAACCGCTTTAATTTCGGCGATTTATTGGCACTGGGCGCCCACACTGTTGGCTTGACGTACTCTTGTCCAGGACACACCCTTAGCCAAACATGCCGCGTCGCGAGGACCCCGAAGCTCCGCGGGGGTACTCCATTCGGGTCGCGTCACGGTTGACCGGTGTCTCGTCCGACACGCTGCGCATGTGGGAACGCCGCTACGGGTTTCCAAAGCCCGTGCGCAACGGTTCGAAGGTGCGCGTGTACACCGATGCGGACATCGAGCGGCTAGTGCTGATCTCGCGCGCCTTGAAGGCCGGCTTCCGCGCGGGTGAGGTCATTCACCGCAGCGTCGAGGAGCTGCGCAGTGTCTTGGCCAACTCCGCGCGCATCGAGACGGAGAATGAACAGCGCACGCCGAACATCGATTCCCTGCTCGCTCGCCTGATCGCGGACGATCCGGATGGCTTGCGCGACGAGCTCCGGCGCAGCGTGGCGCTGCTTGGTCCACGCCAATTTTTGATCGATGTAGCGGCACCGCTTGTCGAGCGCGTGGGCGAAGCGTGGGCGGCAGGCCGCATCGCCGTGCGTCACGAGCACCTCTTGTCGGAGGTGTTGTCGAGCCAATTGCGGCTGCTCGCCTCAGCCTACGACGATCGCCTGTCCGGGCCCGTGGTGCTCCTGGCCGGCTTCACCGACGAGCAGCACGGCCTGGGCTTACACATGGTGGCTCTCTACTTGGCGTTGGAAGGAATTACGCCGCGGCTGCTGGGCGTGAACACGCCGCCTGACCAAGTCGCAGAAGCAGCCGTCGCGCTCGCGGTGCAGGTGGTCGGCGTCACCGTCTCCTCTAGCTCCGATATCGAGGTCACGGAGGGCCACCTGCGGCGCTTGCTGAGCACCCTGCCGGCCGACATGCCGGTCTGGCTTGGGGGAAGAAATGCCCGTAAAATTGCGCTCAATGATCCGCGGCTGCAGCAAGTGGTGACTTGGGCAGACGTCGACCGCGCGGTGGCTCGCCTGCGAGCGAGCTTCGAATCCGAAGCGTAGGCCGTCGGTGGTGCGCGGCCGTTAGTCACTCGAAGACAACGGTCTTATTGCCGAACACGAGCAGCCGGTCCTCGAGGTGCAAGCGGACGGCGCGCGCCAAGACGACCTTCTCCAAGTCGCGCCCCTTGCGCACCAAGTCGTCGATGGTGTCGCGATGCGAGCAACGGATGACGTCTTGCTCGATGATCGGGCCCTCGTCGAGCACGGCGCTGGCATAGTGCGCGGTCGCGCCGATCAACTTGACGCCCCGCTGGTAGGCTTGGTGGTACGGCTTGCCGCCCACGAATGCCGGTAAAAACGAGTGATGAATATTGATGATCTTGCCCGGAAACTGGCCGATGAAATCAGCGCTCAGGATCTGCATGTAGCGGGCCAGCACCACGAGCTCGATGCCGCGCTCGGCGAGCAGCGCGAGCTCCTCGGCCTCGGCCGCAGCTTTTGCATCGGTTGACACGGACACGACTTTGAATTCAACCCCGAACTGCCGCGCCACCGGCACGAGCTCGGGATGGTTGCTGATGATCAGCGGCAGCTCGCAGCGCAGCTCCCCGCTTCGGTGTCGGAGCAACAGATCGTACAGGCAGTGGTCGTAGCGCGAAACGAACAGCGCGACGCGCTTGGCTTGTCTCTGAAAACGGAGCTCGTAACGCATCCCGAAGCGCTCGGCGACCTCCGAGATGGCCCGTTCGAGCGTGGCGCGGTCGGTCTGCAGGTCCGTGAGGTCGAAGTGCAGGCGTTGAAAAAACTGCGCGGCGAGCGGATCGGTGTGTTGGACCGAGTCGAAGATATTTGCCCCGTGCCCGTACAGCACTTGCGCCAAGGCCGCGACGATCCCGCGCCGGTCGGGGCAGGACACGAGCAGGGTGGCGCGTTCGGACGCTTCGGCAATCATCCTTCGCGCTTATAGCTTGGAACCGCGGAGTGTCGCCCGCCCCCCTAGACCCTATTGGAATCAGGCATTAGATTTAGACGGTGAACGAGCCCACCGACAGCGTACTCCGCGGCATCACCGATGATGGCGCGTTCCGCGTGATCACCGCGCGCACGACCCAGACCGTGCGCGGCGCGGTCGAGGCGCAGGGCATCACGGGCCACACGGCTCGCCACTTCGGGGATCTTCTGACCGGCTCCATCCTCTTTCGTGAGACCATGGCGCCCAACATGCGTGTGCAGGGAATCCTGAAAGGCGCCGGCAACAGCGGCAGCCTGATCGCGGATTCGAATCCATCTGGGCAAACCCGCGGCCTGATCCAGCTCAAGGCGGGCGCCCAGGAAGTCGAGCTCGGCCAAGGCGCGGTGCTGCAGTTGATGCGCAGCCTGCCCAACGGCCGAATCAACCAGGGCATCGTCGAGGTCCCGAAGGATGGCGGTATATCGCACGCCTTCATGGCCTACATGCAGACCTCGGAGCAGGTATTTTCGATGCTCGCCGTCGGCACCATTTTCGATGGCGACCAGGTGGTGAGCGCCGGCGGCTATTTGGTTCAGCTCTTACCCGAGATGGGCCGCGGCCCGCTGATGGTGATGACCGAGCGCCTGCGCGACTTCGAGTCGGTCGACCCACAGCTCCAAGACAGCGCGTTCACCCCCGCCTGGTTGCTGGATGAGCTGCTCTACGGAATGCCCTTCACGAAGCTGGGCGAGAGCCCGGTGCGCTTCGAGTGTTGGTGCGATGAGGTGCGCGTGGTCTCGGCGTTGGCCAGCTTGGGGCGCGGCGACCTGGAGCACCTGCTGTCGACGAACGAGGTCTTGGAGATCGCCTGCGAGTACTGCAAGCGGGACTTTCGGATTGCGCCGGCGCGCCTGCGCGGCTTGCTCGAACAAAGCTAGCTCGTCATCTAATCCGCATGCATCTTCCGCGCTCTCGTTCTGCCATCAACTGGCTCGTCGCTTGGGCGACTGCGTCGGGCTTTTCGGCGACGGGTTGTAGCAGCCGACCCACTGCGGCCGTGAGAGGCCAGGGCTCGGCACGAGCCGCCACAAGCCCGCAGAGGCCGCAGAGCGCGCCGCCCGATCGCATGCTCAGCTTCATGGGCCTAAATGACCTGCACGGTCGTTTGCGCGCCTTGCCGGGCTTCGCCGGCTACGTGGGCAACGTGCGGCGCGCGCGCGAAGCAGATGGCGGCGCCGTGGTGTTGGTCGATGCGGGCGACATGTTCCAGGGCACGCTCGAATCGAACCTGACCGAGGGCGCCTCGGTGATCACCGCCTACGGCGTGCTGGGCATGTCCGTCGCGACGCTGGGCAATCACGAGTTCGATTTTGGGCCGGTGGGTGAGACGACCGTCGGCGATCCGCAGGGTGCGATTCGCGCGCGCATCGCGGAGGCGCCGTTTCCGATCTTGTCGGCCAACTTGGTCACCAAGGGCAGCCACGGCTCACCCAAGTGGGATCGGCTCCGGCGCTCGGCGTTGCTGAAGGTCGACGGCGTGCGGGTGGGATTCGTCGGCCTGCTCACCGCGGAAACGCCCAGCATCGTCATGGGTTCGGCCTTCGTGGGCTTGGACGTGGAACCGCTCGCCCCCGCTTTGCTCACGGAAGCCAAGGCCCTGCGCGCGGCCGGCGCGGAGCTGGTGGTCGCGGTGGCCCACGCAGGGGCCGATTGCAAAGACTTTTCCGACCCGAACAATTTGAGCAGCTGTGGGGCGGATGACGAGATCTTCGACGTCGCGCGCGCCATGCCGCCGGGGCTAGTGGATGCAATCTTCGCGGGTCACTCGCACACCGGGATCGCGCACATCGTGAACGGCATCCCGATCGTGGAGGCGTACGCGTACGGTCACTCGTTCTCGCGCATCGACCTGCGGCTCGATGGCCAAACGCATCGCGTGCTCGCGGTGCACGTGTTTCCGCCGCACGACTTGTGTCCGGACCTGGCGAGCGGCCGTTGTCCGCTGAGTGAGTACGAGGGCCATGCGACCCTCCCAGACCCTGCCCTGGCCAGCGCCATTGCGCCGGCCCTGGCTTTGGCCGCGGACCGCTGCCAGATGCCCGTTGGCTGCGCGCTGAGCGAGGCGTTTCGCGGTGAGCACGCCGAGGAGTCCCCGCTCGGCAACTTATTGGCCGACTTGACTCGTGAAGCGGTACCCGGCTCGGACATCGCGATCGTCAACGGCGGCGCCTTGCGCGCGGATTTGCCGGCAGGCCCGCTCGAATACGGCCAGCTGTACGAGGTGATCCCGTTCGACAACTTGATCGCGCGCATGCGCATGACGGGCGCCGAGCTCAGGGCGGCGCTCGCGGTGCACCTGACCCACAATGCGCACGGCTTGGTCTCGATCAGCGGGCTCAAGCTGAGCACGCGCTGCGCAAAGACCGGCCTAGAGATCACCCTCACGCGCAGCGACGGCCGCCTGATCAACGACCAAGACGTTCTGCAAGTCGCGATGAGCGACTACCTGGCTACGGGGGGCGACGGGCTCTTCAACGTCCTCAAGCTCGCGCCGGAGCGCGTTCACGTCGAGGCGGGGCGCTCGTTTCGCGATGCATTGGTCGCCGCACTGAAGCGGCACCCACGCTTGTCGCCTCGCGATCCGGCGATCTTCGATCCCGATCACCCGCGCTTGTCACTGATCACGCCGCGTCCCGTGATCTGCTTGGCACACTGAATCAGTCCACTGATTCAGGCTCGCCTGGGTCACCCTGGCCGCCGACGGCGTCACGCATAACGCGCGTGGCGCCGCGGCCAGGCGACACCGGGCAGCCGCAACAGGCGGCTGCCCGATTTTCAATCACTCAATGCAGCAGCACCTTGAACTCGATGCGGCGATTCTTCTCGCGGCCGGCCGCGGTCTTGTTGTCCGCGATTGGCTCCGACGGCCCTGCGCCGCGCGTGGCCAGGCGTTCTGGCGGGACGCCCGCCTCGACCAGCCATTGCTTGACTGAATCGGCGCGGTCTTGCGATAGGCGCTGGTTGAACTCGGGTTCACCTTCGCTGGACGTGTGCCCTGAAATCTCGAGGTTGACGCTCGGGTACGTCTGCAGAACCTTCTGAGCATTACCCAAGACGCGCTTGGACTCGGGCCGAATCGTGGCCTTGTTCTTGTCGAAGAAGATGCCCTGGATCACGCCAGTGAACTTCTTGACCTGCTCCGGGATGGTGTCGGGGCAGCCATCTTGATCCTCGTAACCGTTCTTGGTCTCGGGCTCTTTCGGGCACTTGTCCTTGTCGTCCGGGATGCCGTCGCCGTCCGTATCGCGGATCGGGCAGCCGAGCGGCTTCACGCCGGCCTCGGTCGGGCATTGGTCGCACGGCACTGGCACGCCGTCCTTGTCCGGATCCAAGTCGATGATCGGGCAGCCCTTCGGAGCCGGGCCGGCTTCGCGCGGGCAGTAGTCGTCCTTGTCCAAGACGCCGTCGTTGTCGGTGTCGGCCGGGCAACCATTGGGCGCCACGCCCGGGTCGTTCGGGCATTGATCGGCGCTGTCGACAAAGCCGTCGTGGTCCGAGTCCGGTGCTGGCCCGGGCGGATCCTTCATCTTGTGACCGATGGTGCTGGTCAAGCTGACCAGGATCTCGAAGGTCTGGGCTTGGCCGTCTTGCTCGGTCTTCTCGGTCAGCGTGTCACGGAGATCGACGCGCATCCCGAAGTCGTGGCTGAACGGCACCTTAGCGCCGACGCCCAAGTGCCATTCCGGATCGCTGTCATTGGCCATCAAGCGGCTGATGGCACCGAGACGGCCGATGCCGCCGAGGATGAACGGCGTGACATACGGCAGCGGCGCCTGAAGTACGAGTTGCACGCGACCGGCGTACAAGGCAGCTGCGGATTCGGTCTGCCGAATCTTGCTCGCGGCCGCCATGGCTTCCGCTTCCGCCCCGAGGAACGAGAGAGGGTAGTAACCGAGGCGCGCGCCGAACTCGCCGCCGGTCGTGTACTCCCGTTGTGGATAGGCTTCGTAACGTAGGTTGTGGCTGTTACTCGGAAAGATCAGACCGCCGAATATGCCAAGCTCTAAAAGGTTGTTCTCCGGCGGCGAGCCGGCGGCGTAAGGTTCGTACCCCTCTGTGGTTGATGCCGGCGCCGGAGCGCCCGCGGTTGCAGAGCCGTCGCTCTTTGCGCCGTCACTGGTAGACAGCGATACGGAGCCAGATGCCTCTGGCGTAGTGGCGGTCTGCGCGAATGCATGACTCGCCGCAGTCGCACTCAGCCCCCACACAATCCAACGTGTCATATACTTTGACATGAAATACCCTTCGAACCTGATTGGCTCTTCTTCTCTAAGTCGGTTTCGGATAAGCGCCTGAGTTAACAGATCTTGTGCGCACTGTACTCAAGAACAGCCCAATTCATACGATAAGCGAAAATGCCTCGCGAAAACCAGCCTAGAACGCTGCGGCACAAATGCCAAGGGCCTGGCTGCGAATATCAGCTGCGTGGCCGATTCGTATTCTGGCATGGCAGGCTCGGCAGACGATGACCCTCGTTCAGGTGAGCCGCACCCTTTCAGAGCGGGTCTCGGCGCTCGCGTTCCAGAGCCCCGTTGCTTACGTTTATAACCCGCTCGAGTACGCGCGCGCGCCGCACGAAGCGTATCTGAAGCGCTACGGAAAATCACCGAAACGCGCGCTGCTCCTGGGCATGAACCCGGGGCCCTTCGGCATGGCGCAGACGGGCGTGCCGTTCGGCGACGTGACGATGGTGCGAGACTTCTTGAGCGTGGCCGGCGCGGTCGGCAAGCCCGCGCGCGAGCACCCGAAGCGCGCCATCACCGGCTTCGAGTGCACGCGCTCTGAAGTAAGCGGCAGCCGGCTCTGGGGCTTTGCGCAAAGCCGCTTTCAGACCGCCGCGCGTTTCTTCGAAGCATTCTTCGTCGCGAACTACTGCCCGCTCGTGTTCATGGACGAAGGCGGGCGCAATCTCACGCCCGACAAGTTGCCGAAAGCGGAGCAGGTACCGCTCTTCCTGGCCTGCGACGAAGCGCTGCAACAAACCGTCGCCCAGTTGCAGCCAGAGTTCGTGATCGGTGTGGGCGCGTTCGCGCAGGATCGCGCGCGGCGTGCACTGCCGAACTTCGCGGGTAAGATCGGCACTGTGCTCCATCCCAGCCCGGCGAGCCCGAAGGCAAACCGCGGCTGGGCGGCCATCGCCGAGCAAGAATTGCGGGCGCTCGGTGCGCTTTAACCGCGCTTTGCCGCACCCGGCGACTTCACAACACAGTTTGCGGGCCTCCCGCTCGCGCACTAGGCTCCGCCCCGAAATCCATGCTGCTCCTGCCTAGTTACACCTGGAACGTAGACCCTGTTTTTTGGCGCCTTCCGCGCACCGGCGTGGCGGCGACCCTCGGTGCCCTGGGCCTCTTGATGGTCCTCTACGGGCTCGTCAAAAAAGAGCGGGAGCAGCTGATCACGGGGCTAGTCTTCGGGGCGGCGGCGCTCTTGATCCTTCAGTTCATGAGCCCGACGGTGGAGCTTCGCTACTACAGCTTGCTCTTCGTCGTCGTCTTCTTGGGCGGCCATGCGCTACTCAACTGGCAGATCAAGCGCGGCGGCGGCGGACCCGAGGTCGCGGGAGACTTCATCGTGTACGGCGTGCTCGGGGTCTTGATCGGCGCGCGCCTGGGGCACGTGCTCTTCTACGACTTGGATCACGCGCTCGAAGATCCAATCTGGATCTTCAAGATTTGGACGGGCGGTCTTGCCAGCCACGGCGCGGTGGCGGGTTTGATTTTCGTCATGTACCTGTTCACCAAGAGCCGTGGCGTGCCCTTCTTGGAGGGCGCGGACCGCTTCTCGTTTTCGGCTGCGCTCGGCGCGACCGTCGTCCGCATCGGAAACCTGTTCAACTCCGAGATCGTGGGCCGCATCGTGCCGGACCAAAGCTGGGGCATGCGTTTCCCGCGCAACGGCCCCGATCACGCCCTAGATACCATCCCGCTCCGCTACCCGAGTCAGCTGTATGAGATAGCGCTGGGCACGGCCGTGTTCGTCGGCCTGCTGATCGCCGACCGGGTGATGGGCAAAGAAAAGCGACCGCGCGGCGCCATGATCGCCTGGTTCTTCGCGATCTACTTCACGGGCCGCCTCTTCACCGAAAACTACAAAGAGATCGAGGCTCCCCTCGATTCCGCGATCAGCATGGGCCAGTACCTGAGCATCTTGCCCGCGTTGCTCGGCTGGTACGGCGTGTACTGGGCCCTGAAGCGCCGCGAGCCCGTGGGCTGGACCGATGACAGCACAATGCACGCACCGGACGACCAGCTCGAAGACGAGGAAGAAGAGGAGGACGACGAAGACGTCCCGCGCCGATCGCGGTCAGCGGCGCGCTCCCAGGCCGCAAGCGGCGGCCGCAAGCCCACGGTTGAGACGCAGGAGTTAGACGGCGACGACGAAGACCTAGACAGCGAGGACGAGGACGAGGGCGACGAAGAAATCGTTCCGACCAAGAAATCGACGAGTCCCGATCCGGATGTGGAATCCGAGTTCGAAGCGGGCAAGCTAAAGAAGCGGCGCGGCGAGCCTGAGCCGGAGACCTGACCAGCGAAGGGCGACGGCCTCGTGTGCACGTTGGCCCGCCGTGGCGAGGGCCTTGCGCACCTGGCCCGCCGTGGCGAGGGCCTCGTGCGGACGCTGGCCCGCCGTGTCGACAGTAGGAAACTCCCAACCCGAGTGGCTTAGGGGGGATGGTCACGCGGCGCGGCGGAGCTCGGCCCAGCCTTCGGCGTCTCGGGGCGGCCGCGCGCGGCAACGCCACCTGCCGCCGAAGGCTAAGACGCGGTGCGACGTGAAGGGCGACCATCAACAAATCCCCGAGGCGCGTCGCTTCGCAGCGGACGCGTGCAAAAGCGTCGCGGTGGCGGTCGCGGCTTGCCCTTCGGGGTCCTTCGGATACACTCGGCGCACGCTCGGGGCGCGGTCCAGAACCGCTGAGAAGCACCCGTAGAACCTGATCCGGTTTGTACCGGCGGAGGGAAGCGCGCCGATGCTTCGGCGTTCGTCCTTCGCCCCATGAGGAGAGACGATGTCGACCAGAAGCCTACCGCTGCGCGGTGCCGCAAACCCTTCCAGCCTACGTGATGGAACCAATCCGGGCTCGTTTGCGAATGCGCCGAACTTGGGTGGCGCGCTCACCTTCTCCTCGCCAGACACGCCGGGGATGCCACTGCCCAGCGAAAAGACCGCGTGGGATTTCTTGCCTGCGGGCTTCCGGCTCGAGCACGGGCGGCTGATCGCGCCCGCGGGCTTCACGCCCGTGACGCAACTGGAGCACGCACGGCTGGGCACGGTCACGCCGGAGATGCGGCGGGTGGCGGAGCGCGAGCCGCACCTGACGGCTGAGCAAGTGCGGAGCGAGGTCGCCAGCGGGCGGATGATCATTCCGGCCAATACCCAGCACTTGAAGCACGCGCTCGAGCCGATGTGCATCGGCCGCGCGAGCAAGACCAAGATCAACGCCAACATGGGCGCGTCGCCCGTTTCTTCCAGCACGTTGGAAGAGGTCGAGAAGCTGAAGTGGGCCGAACGCTGGGGCGCGGACACGGTCATGGATCTGTCGACCGGCGGCAACATCGACGAATGCCGTCAGGCGATCATCGAAAACTCCCGCGTGCCGATCGGCACCGTGCCGATTTATTCGATGATCATCGGGCGCAAGATCGAAGACCTGACAGAGAAAGTGATCATGGAGGGCCTGTTGCATCAGGCCAAGCAGGGGGTGGATTACTTCACCGTGCACGCGGGCGTCTTGCGCGAGCACTTGCCCTTCGTCACGCGGCGCTTGATCGGCATCGTGAGCCGCGGCGGTTCCTTGCTCGCCAAGTGGATGCTCGTGCACGGTAAGCAGAATCCGATGTACACGCACTTTGACGAAATTTGCGACATCATGCGGGAATACGACGTTTCCTTCTCGCTGGGGGACGGCTTGCGCCCGGGCGGCTTGGCGGATGCCAGCGACGACGCGCAGCTGCGTGAGCTCGAGACCTTGGGCGAGCTCACCGAGCGCGCGTGGAAGAGGGGCGTGCAGGTCATGATCGAGGGGCCGGGGCACGTGCCGTTCGACCAGATCGAATACAACATGAAGCTCGAGCGCAGCCTGTGTCACGGCGCGCCCTTCTATGTGCTGGGCCCGCTCGTGACCGACGTGTTCCCCGGCTACGACCACATCACCTCCTGCATCGGCGCGACGGCGGCCGCGTATCACGGCGCCAGCATGCTCTGCTACGTGACGCCCAAAGAGCACGTGGGCCTACCGAAGAAAGACGACGTGAAGCAAGGCTGCATCGCCTACAAAATCGCGGCGCACGCCGCGGATGTGGCGCTGGGCATCCCCGGCACGCGCGACTGGGATGATTCGCTGACCAAGGCGCGCGCGGCCTTGAACTGGGAAAAACACTTCGAGCTGGCCTTCGACGGGGACACCGCGCGCGCCTTCCACGATGAAGACCTGGACGTGGACACCGACTTTTGCGCGATGTGCGGCCACGATTGGTGCTCGGTGCGCATCTCCAAAGAGATCGTGGAGTTCGCCAGCGGCAAAGCCGAAGGCTTCGAGCGCGACAAGGTGATTCAATCCGCCGCGCTCACGCAGGAGCAGCGGGAAATCCTCGAAAAACGCGGCGTGCTCAGCCCGGAAGAGATCCACCGCTTGGCCTCGAAGACCCGCAAAGCGGTGGGCGCCGAGAGCAGCAAAGCCTCTTGCCACTCGGACTTGGTCGAGCCCCAGACCGCGCAACAAATTCAAGAGCAGCGGCTCGTGCAACTGCGCACCAAGCCCGAGGTATCGGCGGCGGAGTGAGCGGGTGCTAGCCGAGGGGGCGCCCGCACACGTCTTTCACATCACCCAACGCAGCGCCTTCTCCAGCGCGCTCGAGAACGGCGCGTACGAAGCCGACAGCTTACAGCGCGAAGGCTTCATCCACTGCTCCACGCAGGCCCAAGTAAGCCGCAGCGCCGGCCGCTTCTACGCCGGCCAAAGCGGCTTGGTGCTGCTCTGCATCGCCGCAGCGCGCCTGGGAGCGCTACTGCGCTATGAAGCCGCGGATGGCGACTCTTTCCCGCATTGCTACGGGCCGATTCCTTTAGACGCCATCCCGGCGGTGATTGATTTTCCGTGTCGCGCGGATGGCGGCTTTGATTTGCCGGAGGAGTTGGCGGTGTTTGGAGGGTGATGAGGGTTGGGGGTGATGGGGGGTTTGGGGCCGAAGTGATAGAGTCGGACTATGACGGTGCCGGAACGCCGACAGGCAACTGCTGCGGCTGTTCTGGCACTGCCGGAGCACGTCCTCGGCGAGATCATCGATGGCGAGCTCATCGTTAGTCCGCGACCGGCGATCCCACAAATTGTTTGCGCGTCGGCGTTGGGCGGCGCGTTGCTTCCGCCGTTTCAGCTCGGCGGCGCCTATGGCCCCGGCGGTTGGTGGATTTTAGATGCCCCCGAGCTTCACCTCAACGACGATGTACTGGTTCCGGATCTTGCGGGCTGGCGACACGAGCGGATGCCTCAGATACCGAACGATGATTTCATCACGCAGCCACCGGACTGGGTGTGCGAGGTCCTGTCGCCCTCCACCAGCCGTCACGACCGAACCAAAAAACTCCCGATCTATGCGCGCATCGGGGTGCTCCACCTTTGGCTAATCGACCCCCTGGTCCACATCATAGAAGTGTATCAGCTTCACGCTGAGCACTGGCGTTTGCTCTCCACGCACGGGGGCAACGAGACACTTCGAGCCGCGCCCTTTGAAGCAGCGGAGGTGCGCCTGGAGAATTTATGGGTAGCCTGACCGAGCGACCTGCGGCCTCGGTGATTTTCGAGAGCTGCGGACGAATGCCCGGCGGCGTCCTCGGCGACGCAAAGCGCTTGGGCGGCTCGTGGTTGATGGTTCGAAGAAGCCGGCGTCGGATCCCGATCGCACGGAGCCCGGGCCGGACGGCGCCCGGCGATTCATCTCGGCGCCTTTAACGTCGGCATTCCGCGGCGTAGGACTGGGCCGCGCGCGCGGTTGATTGCGGGTTGCCAGCGGCGTCGCGCCGAGCGTCCCAGCCGGTGATGGCGACGAGCGCAGCGACCGCGAGGCCCTGTTCAGTCTCGCTTCCGTTGCTCGCAATATTCACCAGCCACGAGATCAGCTCGGGACCGCCCAGGCGAGCCGCAAGCGCCAGCTCCAGTTCGCGAAACCAACCCTCCGAGCCGGGGTAACGCGCTTCGAATTGGCGCACGAAAAGAGCTCGCTGCTGGGGATCGGGGCTGCCGTCGGCGGCGCCGCTCGGAACCGAGGGCAACGACTCAAAAGCCAGCTCGAGGGGTATGAATTCAGGCTGCTCCCGGGAGGCGCGGCTACCCAGATAGGCGCGCTCGAAAAACTCGGCGACCAGCAACGGTCGATTTCGATTGGCCAGATCAGCGGTGCGGTCGGAAGGCGTCGTCGCCGCTCCGAAAACTCCTATTGTCTCTATCCGCTGCTCTCCACTGGCACTGGCCCAACCCGAGCTGATACCGAGCGTCCCCGCAAGCGCCAGCTCCCGAATGGTTGTGGCCATCGTGGTCCGAACCATTTCCAGATCGACCTTCGAGGCGGATAGACGCTGATGATGCCAGCCTACCTGAACCGCCCCGGACTGACTTCCGCCGCCCGTCCGTTCTGCCTGCAGGCTTACCCAGTCATACTCCCGTCCTCCGGCGCCGCCGATCGGTGTGAGTTCCGCGATGTTCAGCCGCTGCTCGCGGGCCGAGCCGAAAAGCCATTCGACCCGGTCCACCAAGAGGACGCGATCACACTCAAAGCTTACGAAGATTCGCGATGGCCGATATTGCTGCTGATATCGGCGGCGCACGGCGGCCTCCGCTTGGCGCATCTTCGCGTCATCGAGCGGGCGGCAGTCAAACCGCGCGGGTACCGAGCCAATCTTGATCGGCCCGGCGACGATCTGCGGAACTCTGCCGCTGGCAAAGCAGCGGTTCACTCTTTCGCTCGCGACACGCGCTGCACCAGCCGATGACCTTGCTACCGGCTGGGACACGCGAGGCGACAGTGTGGCGTGCCCGCAAGAGACCACGGTCGCCGCCAGGAACGCGCCAGCGAGGCCGCTTTTAAACTGCAAGAATTGTCCCCTGCGCCCACTGTCGCTCCCTCGTGTTGGCAGTTTGCCCCTTGAGAACGGGCGCGCGCGGGCCGGGCCCCGCAGCGATGCGCAGGCCTGGGCGTCGTTGAATAGACCATGGTGAATGGCGGCGCATGGGCTAACACCTGTGGAGCATGCTGGCCTTCGGTCGCGATCGCGACGAGCCAAATACCAAACGTGATCACTTGTTCGGCGTGCACCAGTAAGCCCCCCCGACGTGTTCGCAAGGAGCAACCAAACTGCGGACGATCTGCAGAAGTGACCCACCAATCCGGCTTCAGCACAACGTTGTTCGGCGCTTTCGCCCACGGATCCATCAGCTCACCAAATCCCTGCGCCCCATAGTAGATGTCGCGGTATGGGTTCTGAACGAGCGGGTCACGCAGCTGTGACGAATCGGGATCATCCTGATAGAACGGGAAACCATATAGACTGCTTGAATCAATTACGGGCTTTTCCCAGGTAACGTGATGTTCCGTCCCGTCATCCCACTGGAATCTATTCTTCTCGAACAAGACGTTCTGAATCACGCCAACGCGCCAAGACTCGACTCGTGTGCGCTCGGGATCGCCCTTCCGGGAGGCTTCGAATCGGAACGCGAAGCGTGTTTGGAAATTAGCGAGCTTGCAGGCAACCTCATTCGCGACGGCGTACATCGCGGGGGCCGAAGGGTTGTCCAGAACGTCGATGCGACTACCTTGCAAATCTACGACCAAGCCCATGTTCACCTCCACCGATCCCTGAGGCGACGGCGTTCCCCGGGATGATGTACCTCCCAAACGGCGCATTCAAGCCATTTGCCGCGCGGGCGCTCGTGGTTAGGAGAGGTCGCGCTGGGCGGACACCTTGGGCTCGGCCCGCGCCGGCTCACACCCGGCGGATATTCGACAATGCCGCTTCAGGATCCGCACTCGGTAGCTGGGGCTCCACGGTAGCCACCCTGCGCACGAGTCATGACGCTCGACGCAAGCGGTGTCGCTCGACACCGGCTGGGGGCCGGTTACTGACCGGCGCCTTACGCTCAGCCGCCTGCATCAGCAATGGGTGTTGGTGAGCACCACTTTGCGTCGAAATCTGAACAGCCCGCGCGCGGCGAAGCCGCGGGCG